>JBAYTN010000016.1:0-65539 GCA_041675645.1 Melioribacteraceae bacterium | reverse complement strand
GTTGGATATTTTCTTTCGAGATAATAATCGCGCTCCTCTTCCGGAATATCATTCGGTTTGCGCATATCACCTTTTATTTTCGAAACCCAAATTCTTCCATCATTACGCAAGCTTTCGCTCATTAATGTAAGCTTGGATTGATTTTCTCCATGAACCGGCAAACAAGTTGGGTGAATTTGTGTGTAGCAAGGATTAGCAAAAGCAGCGCCCTTTTTGTGCGCACGCCAAATGGCTGTTGTGTTGCAGTTCATCGCGTTGGTAGAAAGGAAGAAAACATTCGCATAACCGCCGGTTGCAAGTACAACCGCGTGAGCAGAATATTTTTCAATTTCGCCGTTAAGCAGATTTCTGCAAACAACACCTTTTGCAACTCCATCAACAACAACAACATCAAGCATTTCTCTGCGTGCGTAAACTTTAACTTTTCCTAAAGCAATCTGTCTGTTCATCGCACTATAAGCGCCGAGTAGCAATTGCTGTCCGGTTTGTCCTTTTGCATAGAATGTTCTTGAAACAAGCGCGCCGCCAAATGAGCGGTTATCGAGCAATCCGCCGTAATCGCGAGCGAATGGAACACCTTGCGCAACGCATTGATCTATAATGTTATTGCTTACTTCTGCTAAACGGTAAACATTTGCTTCGCGTGCGCGGAAGTCGCCGCCCTTAACTGTATCGTAAAACAATCTATAAACTGAATCGCCATCGTTCTGATAATTTTTCGCGGCGTTGATTCCACCTTGTGCTGCAATGCTATGCGCACGGCGCGGGCTATCGTGAAATGTTATCACTTTAACATTGTAGCCAAGTTCGCCTAAACTAGCTGCGGCAGAAGCGCCGGCAAGTCCGCTGCCAACAACTATAATATCATACTTTCTTTTGTTGGCGGGATTCACAAGCTTCATATTGAACTTGTGATTCGTCCATTTATCTTTAATTGGTCCTTCCGGAATTTTAGCATCAAGCTTTATCATACGTTACCTCCGTAGAAAAATGAAAAGTAAACCGGAATTGCTGCGAAGAGTATTGCTGTTATCCAAGCGTAGAAAAATCCAATCTTTTCAATCATTGGAAAATATTTTTTGTTATTCCAGCCAAATGTTTGAAACGCGCTCTGGAAGCCATGATTGAGATGGAAGCCAAGGAGAATCATAGCGGTTATGTAAAACATAGAATAGATCGGATTACTGAATGCGGTCACAATTATTTCATAATACTGGTGTGAATTTTTGAGTTCTGTATAATCACCGCCAAAATTGAAATAAAACCACATTGTACTTAAGTGAATTACCAAGAAAATGAAAACTATGCTTCCGCTCCAGATCATTGTTCTTGAAAAAGCAGTAGAGTTTTTTGAAGAAGCGTTTACTGCGTACTGATCAGGTCTGGCTTTCTTGTTTTCTAGCCAAAGCCTAAAGCCGTTAAAAATATGTAAAACAAAAATTGAAGCTAAGATAACCTCAATTACGCGTACCAACGGCTTTATGCCGTCCAAGTTTTTTACAACAGTGTTGAATAGCTCTGGTCCGGCAAATAATGTTAAATTATTAACCATGTGAATGATCAAGAATAAGATCAAACAAATGCCGGTTAGAGCCATTACAAACTTTTTCCCAATAGATGAGTTCAAAGCTTTAGTAAACCAGCTCATTAAAGTACTCCTATATTAAGTGGATTAGTAGAAAAGTATTTTGGTTGCTGCAATGCGAGTCGTTATATAAGTAAATTGTTTCAGAATCTTCACGATATCAGCATACATTTATTCTTGAAGTAAAATAAAGCTATTAGATATTTTTTCCAACAAGCTAATTAACAAAGAAAATATTTTTTACTTTGCCTTTAACCATTTAGCAACACGAACTTGAAACATCGCCAACCAGATAAAAACGAATTTTCCAGAATTAAGTTGGTGTAAAATTTTTAACACTGCTTGATTGCGATAAAAAAAAAACATTAACTTACAAACAGTTAATTACAAACATTCTGAATAACTAAAAACTCGGGGGAGATATGAAACCCTACTTCTTCTTAATCTTTTCATTAACGGCAGCTCTAATAACCCTTTCTTGTAAAGACAGCATAACCAACCCGGAACATTCAGCAGGAAGAAGAGATTATGTGTGGACGGTTGATACTTTAAAATCTCCATTTAACGTACTGTTTGGACTATGGGGTTCTGCGCCCAATGACGTTTGGGCAGTAGGTTCGGGGGCGTCTTCAATAGATAGGCTCTGGCATTTTGATGGAGCTAAGTGGAGCATCTATAACAAAGAGCCCATTTTTATTACGGGGCGTGCTTTATGGGGCAGTAACAAAAATAATATTTGGATGGTTGGAGGAGATGGTGAGATATGGAAATATGACGGTAATAAATGGAGTAAAAATTTTGAATATAAAATCGCCAACACTTATACAATAATAGTTGCTGACATTTGGGGTAAATCAAGTTCCGATATTTATGCCGCTGGTCTCACAGTATATGATCTTCAGAATTTTAAAGCTTTTATTCTTCATTATAATGGGCAAAAATGGAGTGAAGAATTAGTCGTTCCAAATAATAAATTACAATTTATACGTGTTCAGGGAGATTCAAAAAATCTTTTCCTTGTAGGAGTAAAGTATAATCAACCAAACCCGGATTCATTTTTCGTTTATAATTATGCGAACAAGGCGCTAAAAAAAATCTATGAAGCAACGAACATAAGCTGGGTAGATGTTAATCTAATTGGTGATAGAGCATATATAGTTGCAGGAAACGATGTATATGAATTTGAAAATAACTACGTGAGAAAAATCATGAATTTTGATGGTTATAACTTTGGGCAAGCAATTTACGGAAGAAGTAAAAACGATCTTTTTTTGAGAATGTATGACGGTATAGCTCATTATAATGGAACTGATATTCAATATCTCTACAAGTTTGGTAATAATTTTACCAGTTGGCGTGGTAGAGTCTTAGATTTTGGGAACGAAATTTTCTTTTCCGTAATGGATATTGTTAATAATAAACAAATGATGTTGCATGGTAAACTAAAATAACAGGAGGGTGTGCTAATAATTAATGGGAATAGTGGGTGCACCACTATTCCCACGAACAAAGAATAAATCCCTAAGGCTGGCTACCTTGTATTGATAAGCAAATGCTTATTACGGGAATATTCTTTTTAAACAAATTTAACTATAATCTAAGGAGTAAAAAATGTTAAAAAAGCACATTTATATTTTTTTCGTATTTTTTCTTTGTACACCTTTATTTTTGTTTGCCGAAGAAGCAACCGCTGGTGCAACAAAAACAACTGTAGCACGGATAGGTAAAGCAAACACTGCCGATACATATGCGTAAACTTCCTCATATAGTATAGGTCAATACTATGTTAGCCCAGAAACATTTTACGCAAGATCTTCATATGTTACTAATTTTAGCAGTATTCCTTCAAACGCTACTGTCACTAGTGTGACTGTTAATTATTCGGTGAGTGATTATTCTAGCTCTACTTATAAATTTACAATAACTGATTTAGCAAATATTAATGGTGGCCCAGAGGACAAATGGGGCAAAATTGGCGATGGAACTGTCCTCAAAAATGAGATTACTTATAGCAACGGATCGTTTGTATCGGATGCTCTGAAAAGTAAAATACAGGGACTGATAAATGCTAATTCAAGTTTTAATATAATTCTTGGTGCATTTAGTGAGTCTGAGCTTACTGCTGGTTCATATGCAAATGTTGATCTAGAAATAAAAGTAATCTACACTACTCCACCTCAACCAATTACACTTACTGTGCGAAACGATTTGGATGGTAATAACGGAGGCGAAATCGGGGTTGGTGTAAACGCAAACGCAAGCAGAGTTTCAAGCCCGTTTATGTTTGTAGCATTTGCTAATAATATAATAAATCTATCGGCATACGACGATAATCCAATGTTATATAACTATAACTGGGTCTTTAATGATACAGAAGCTCCAAGCAAAAAAAGCGGGTGGGAAAAATTTGGAGGTTCTTCAACTCAATGGTCGCCTCAAACTGCAACTACGTCGTACACAACAAATAGTCAGGATAATAACGCAATCTTAGTAGCATATCTAAGGAAAAAATGTGATGTAACTGTGAGCTCAAGTAACTATCCGATTTATATAAATGGATCAGCTTATTATTATTCTACAGCTCTTTCAATTGTAGAAGGCAATCAGTTCAATGCAAGTCTCCAATGTGATCCGATTTTTAGCCAGAATGGGCAAATGCAGTTTTTTAGCCATTGGACTATTAATGGAACACCATTATATCCAAACGTTTTAATCAACGCTCATTCAAGTGTAAATCCGGTTTATGTAAATAGACCAGTTTACAACGGCTTCAAGCAAGTATTCTATGGACAAACTGTAGGTCAACCAATAGAAATTTATTGGACAGAAAATCCAAATACTCAGATTACCGAATATGAAATCTGGAGAAGAGTTAAATCAAATGGTGTGCTGGGACCAGAAACTAAAATTGCAACAGTTGGAAGAGGTGTTCAGTTACATACAGACTATGCCTATGCTTTAACTGATGGGTATACGGATAAACTCATTCTTTACGATGTTCGCGAACACAACACTGTAACAGGCGGGTATTCTTCGCCGTCCTATGAAGCTGTATATGGAACTTCCAACTTGGAAAAAATATCTGATAAAATGCCAGTTGCCTCTAATGAGGTTCCTACAAATTACTCGATCTCAAATTATCCAAATCCATTCAACCCTACTACAACTATAAACTACCAGTTGCCAAAAGATGGTATGGTAACAATAAAAGTTTATGACATTATTGGAAAAGAAGTAGCAACTTTAGTTAACGGACATAAAAGCGCCGGTTATTATAAAATAGATTTTGATGCAAGTAAGTTGACAAGCGGCGTTTACATTGCTGCAATACAAGCAAGCAGTTTTAACAAATCAATTAAACTGCTGCTAACTAAGTAGGCGCAAGGTACAAGGTTCAAGCAAAGCCGCACGTAAAAGGTGCGGCTTTTTTCAACTCTACTAAAATCTTTAGTTGTAATGTTTAAACTCCTTTTCTAACTTAGCGCCGTAGTTCTTTACAATTTTGTGGTGTTACAACTTAATAGGGAAACCGGTGGTTAGGTTCTGTCCGAAAAAGTTAACCAATAATGAATAGAAAGCGGATTAAACTGATTAAACAGATATTCGCAGATTTTTATTTGAATACTTTTTCGACAGCCCCCAAGAATCCGGTGCTGACGCGCAACTGTAAGAGACGCAAAAAGTCGTTTAACACAAAGCCACTGAGTAATTTTTGATTTAGGAATTACAATTTACGATGTTTTTCAAATCGTAAATCCAATATCTTAATTCGTAAATCCATTCGGGAAGGCGTTATTCGATGTCTCAAGCCAGGAGACCTGCCGCAAAAAAATAATCAACAAAGCCATGTGGCTTAACCTTCGCGGGTAGGGTTTTGATTTACGAATTTTGCAAACACATTTCGTTTCAAATCGGTCGTACACATTCCGGCCTAAACTCCCACGAAGTTATTTCTTCTAATCTGAAATGGATTTCCCATTTCTATTTTCAAAGGAGTAACTTCTATGAAAAACATTTTTAAAATCACTGCGATATTGCTTACTTCGGCGCAGTTAAGCTTTTCTCAAACCGACTCTGTAAAAACCACACTGAATGAAGTACTGGTTTCGGCAACAAAAACAGCAACCCCCTATTATGCAATCGGCAGTTCAGTCTCCGTCGTCACTTCGGAAGTAATTCAACAGAAACAACTAAAAACTGTTGTTGATATTTTGCGCGATCTACCCGGAATTTCGGTTGCTCAACAAGGCGGACCGGGAAAACTGACTTACGTTACAATGCGTGGAGCTAATTCAAATCATACACTGGTAATTTTGGACGGCGTTGAAATGAACGATCCTTCTTCTCCAAACAACGCATTTGATTTTTCATCACTTAATGCTAAAGAGATTGACAGAATCGAAGTCGTCCGCGGACCACAAAGCACACTTTACGGCTCCGATGCAGTTGCTGGAGTAATTAACATCATCACCAAAAGAGGAAACGGCAAACCGCAATTTGGTTTTGAAGGTGAAGGAGGCGCAAATAATTATTATCGCAGTAATCTATCTGCGCTCGGAAGTTATGGAAAACTTAGTTATGCAGTTGTTGCATCGCAGAGCGGAAGCGACGGAGTTTCTGCTGCGAATTCTATCTATAGCAATAGCGAAAAGGATGGTTTTTCCAACAGCGCTTTTTCTTCCCGTTTCGATTTAGACATCGATTCAAATTGGAAGCTTGGTTTTATCTATAAATTTCTTAAAGCAAATGTTGATCTCGATCAAAACGAAAAACTTGGTGACGATCCGAACAATACATATAAGCAAGAAGAACACATTGGGAAAGTAAATCTTGCCGTTCTCTCATTCGAGGGTGTTTGGCAGCAAAATTTATCGGCTACATACATAAGAAGATTTACAAATTCGTTGGATTTAGTTGATCCGGCGCATCCTTCAACTTCTTCAGATGCTTTCAACAATGCTTCCCGCTTCAAAATTGATTGGCAGAATAACATTTCCGCTATTCCAAATAATTTAATCACATTTGGATTAGAAACAGAAATAGAGAGCGCAACTACGAGTTATTTTTCAACTAGTGCTTGGGGACCGTTTGATACAGTATTCCCGCGCGAATCAATGCGTAACACAGGTTTTTATTTGCAAGACCAAGTCAATATTGAGAACGCGCTCTTTACGACAATTGGTTTTCGCTACGATGAAAATCAAAAGTTTGGCAGCATAGCAACTTTTAGAATTGCGCCAGCTTACTATTTTGCATCAACTAATACAAAAATAAAAGCCACCTATGGAAACGGATTTAAAGCGCCATCTTTGTTTTATCTTTTCGATCCGGCGTTCGGAAATCCAGATTTGAAACCGGAAAAAAGCAAGGGCTGGGATTTAGGAGTTGAACAATCTTTCGGAAAGCAAAATTACTTTGTGGGTATAACTTATTTCAATCTCGACTTAACAGACATGTTCGGCTTTGATGCAAACTTTAGAACAATAAATATTGCAAAAGCAAAAACAAGCGGAGTTGAAATTAACGGAGCTGCAAAGTTGAACAGTGATTTATCTTTCAACGCAAGTTATACTTTTACCGAAACGAAGGATGAATCGGAACTAAGCACCGATTTTGGAGAACAACTTTTGCGAAGACCAAAGCATCAACTCTCAGTCAATGCAAATTATAAAATGATTGATGCATTAAATCTGAATTTATCTTTTAGATACGCTGGCAAACGTGAGGACAAAGACTTTAGCGCTTATCCGGCTACACGAATTACAATGCCGGATTACTTGTTAGTTAACTTCGCCGCAAGTTATCAATTACTAAACAACCTTGCTTTGAACGCGCGAATTGATAATCTGTTCGATAAGAAATATGAGGAAGTTTTGTTCTATGGAACACTTGGCAGAAGTCTTTACGTTGGATTGAATTTTAGTTTGTAATAAATACAAGGATTCTAGATACTCGATGCTGGATACTCGTAACGTCAAGAATCCAGCATCCGGAATCTAGTATCAAGTCTATCCTCTTCCCATTCCTTGCATTCTTTGTGCTCTTTCTTCTTGCAGTTTCTTGAAGGCAACTTTTTGTTCATCAGTTAAAAGTTCTTCAACTTGTTTATCTGTCTTTGCTCTTAATTCTGTAATAGCAGAGCGCATTGCTTCTCTATCGCCGCCGGCATTTGCTCTAATAGTTGCCATTTCTTCTGTCTGAGCTTTTAAGATTGCTTCTACTTTTACAACTTGCTCATCGGTTAATGTGAGTTTTGTTTTGTACTCTTCCAATGTACGTTTCATTCTTTCTTCCGGACTCATTCCGCCGCCCATCTGAGCGTAAGAATTTGCAGCTAATGACAATACAAACATTACTGCTATTGCAAAGATTGCTTTTACTTTCATTGTTTCTCCTAGTTAAGTTAATTGTTTGCCAATTTGTGAATCTTCGACAAATGATTTTAATGGAAAGTTTAACGATTAACAAGCTGTCTTATCCGAAGAGTGATTTTGTTCATACAATATTCTAACGGTGTGAGAATGCCCGTTCTTTTCAAGACCGGGCGCTCTTTAATTGCTCGAAATGAAACCTGATGGTTTGACTATTGAAGCTAACTCTGTAAATGGAATTTCAATAAATGTTGGACCAGCAGCGTGTGAAGTAATCTCATAGTCATTAAAGAAAAAACTCAATCCGGATTTTGTTATCGCAAAATTTTCATTCACAGAAAATTTATTTTCCTTAAACCAAAAACCGGCATTCTCTAAATTTTCTTCCGGTTTCAACTCTCTTTCTTTTCTAAAATGTTTCTCGGCAATTTTATTTAACTCATCTTTATACCCGGCTATAAATAATTCATCCAGCTTAATTGTTCTTCCGGTTTGCAATTCGATATTAGTGTAAAGCATAACCGAATTTGGATGTGCCCCACCTAAGAATGAATACTCGTTAAATTTAACGCATACCAGTTTGTCATTAATGTAAAACACTTCTACAATTCGCTCCAATTCATATCCTGATGGAAAATCGGGGAATTCCTTCTTCTGTTTTTTGTAATCATTAATCAGTGATTGAGCCAGCTCTTCAAGTGTTTTAGTCTTTTCCTCAAAAATAGGTGCGTTGATGTAGCCTTCAACAATCTTATTTAACGAATCTTTTACCGTAGCAGAACTTGCTTGAGTGAATTCAACGTAATCAACTTTTACATGAACGAAATTTTCGGACTTTACATTAGAACTATCAAAAGCTTTGGAAAAGCTAACATTGCGAAATTTAATTCCACTCTCTTCTTCGGATTTTGATGTACAACAGATTCCCAACAAAGAAAGAGATAGTAATACAAACAATAAAATCTTCTTATTCATCATCGCTCACTTTTTATTTTCTTTGGAACAAACAAACCTTCTATTACAGCTCCATTAAAACATAAATCTACAAGGTCTTGGTCTGCCCGGTTTAGCGGGCGGGAAGATTTGGGATAAATCTCATTGTGCTTTATTTCGAACAAATAATCCCCAATAAATTCAAGGTCTTCTTCAGTAGTCATCCAATTGTATTTGTCAAAACTTGTTAGATCTACTGCATTCGAAAAACTAACTAATGATTTTTCTCCAAGCGTGTTGAAGTAAAAATCGAAGTAAGACATTACGAGTTCACGAATTGTCTTATAAACCGGTTCACGGAAACGCAGTACAGTTGTGTTCGATTTCGCAACAGCTCCCCAAAGACCATTCTTCTTAAAAACGGCTATAACATGATCATCATCGTTTACAGCCATCATATCAACAATCAATGGTTTGTAACCGAGTACTCTTAACGCAGCTGCGGCAAACAAAGCTCCTTCAAAACAGTTTGCGGCCTTATGTTCTAAAACCATTTTGGGAGAGCGTGTTACGCTTTCAGCATTATATCTTGAGTTGTTCAAGAACAACTGAATATCGTGCGGCTTCTTGAAACTGCCGAACACTTTCAACTCTTCTTTTGTAAAACCAGTTTTAGGATTCTTCTTCTTGATCATTATTGTGTTTTTTGTTTAAGGTGAACTTCGCTCATTTCAACACGGTTGAATCCGTTTAACGCTGCAACACGGTATGCTTCAGCCATAGTAGGATAGTTAAACGTACTGTTAATAAAGTACATCAGTGTGTTTCCCTCTCCATTCTGCGACATGATTGCTTGTCCAATATGAATAATCTCCGAAGCACCGTAACCAAAACAATGTATGCCAAGAATTTCAAAAGTCTCTCTATGGAAAAGAATTTTCAACATTCCGGTAGTTCTTCCGGTTATTTGCGCTCGCGCCAAATGCCTAAAGAATGAATGACCAACTTCGTAAGGAATTTTTTTCTCTGTTAGCTCTCGTTCATTCAGTCCGATAGAACTAATCTCCGGAATAGTATAAATACCGGTTGGAATATCTTCTAAGCGGAGTGTTTTTGTTTCTCCAAGCATTAAATGACGTGCAGCGAATCTTCCTTGATCGTAAGCCGCACTTGCCAAACTTGGATATCCGGTAACATCGCCCACAGCATAAATGCTTGTAACTGATGATTGATAAAACTGATTAACCGGAATTGAGCCGCGGGAATCTATTTTTATTCCGAGTTCTTCCAATCCCATATTTTGTGAATTGCCAGTTCTACCTTGTGCCCACAGCAAGTAATCGCTTCTAATTTGCTTGTTCGACTTTAAATAAATAGTAACGCCGCAATCATCCGCCTCTACTTTTTCATATTCTTCACTGTGGCGAATCAGAACTCCATTCTCACGAAGGTGATATGCGAGTGCATCGATAATTTCATCATCCAAAAATGAAAGAAGCTGATGGCGTGTGTTTATCAAATTTACTTTGATTGATAAACCTCTAAAGATTGAAGCGTATTCACAGCCAATTACACCGGCACCATAGATGGTTATTGTCTTAGGATTGTCGTTAATCTTAAGAAGTTTATCGCTATCTACAATTCTCGGATGTGAAAAATCAACATCCGGCGGATGATAAGGACGCGAGCCGGTTGCAATAATTATCGATTCTGCTTTATATTTTTTCTTTAAGCCATTAGCTTCAGTAACTTCAATTGTGTTGGCATCGAGTAATGCTGCTTTACCAATTAACAAATCAACATTATTGCGAATGTAGAAACCGCGGCGCAATTCAACTTGTCGCTTAATTACAACATCGGTCTGTCTAAGCAGCTCTTGATAAGTTGTTCCCTCCATACCTTTGCTGTCAATTAAAACTTGGCTTGCGTGTCTTAACGCTTTACTTGGAATTGTACCTTTGTGAGTATTGCTACCGCCAACAAGAGAGAAGTCATCGCATACGGCAACTTTTTTCCCTTGCTTAGCGCAAGTCATAGCAGCGCCTTCACCTCCCGGCCCGCTCCCAATAATAAAAACATCGTATTTATTTTCCATACAACCTAATTTTTCTTTTGGAATCTAAGTTAGCAGTTTGTTTATAGATAAATCAAGAATGTACGGATAGAAGCCAAAAGAAATGTTCGGCTCCACAAACGGAGATATTATGCAGAATACTATTGGGCAAAGAAATGGATCGACACATCTCTTTAAAGCTGTAAGATTTTTTTTTAGGGTTAGTTTTGGTCGTAAAGTCCAAGTTCCTTTATTGTCTCAATAATTTTTGCCTTGCCGATAGGTTTAACAAGATAAGCCGTGCAGCCGCCCTTATAGTAAGCATCAATTACTTCTTTCGCAGTATCCAGTGCGGTTGTCATTACAATTTTGACTTCATCTTTTGGATGTACACTCATTTCAATTTCTTTTTGACGAATTAAATGTAAAGCTTCAGTCCCATTCATTTCGGGCATCATAATATCTAGGCAAATTAAATCGTAAGGATTGCCCTCTGCAACGGCCATAGAAAAAGCTTGGACTGCCTCTTTGCCATTAACTACAACATCGCAAACGCCAAATTGAAGTAAAATTTTTTGCAAAATCATTCTGCTAACAAAATCGTCTTCAACAACTAATGATCTCATTTTATATTCCTAGTTTATCTTTATTTAATTTATAACTGTTAATTCTTTTTCGATAATTTTTCTTTTCAGTTCACAAACAAAATGAAAGTCGGTTCCTTTACCAAACTCACTTTCAATCCAGATCTTTCCTTTAAGCAGTTCAACAATTTTTTTAACAATAGAAAGACCAAGCCCGGATCCTGAGTATTTCCGTGTCATCGAATTATCAACTTGCGTAAAACTGTCGAAGATCATTTCTTGTTTTTCTTTTGGGATACCAATTCCAGTATCAGAGACAACAAAATGAAGAAGTAATCTTTCCTCTGTTATCGATCTCTTGCGTAAACTGTTCTCTATTCCCACCAGCAAACTAATGCTCCCTCTTTCGGTAAACTTAACAGAATTGCTCAGCAAATTAGAAACGATCTGCTTTATTTTCATCTCATCGCCAATCAGTAGTTCGGGTACTTCTTCATCAATTGTAAAGCTTAATTGAACTCCGGTACGCTTAGCTTGAGTCTGGTAAGGCATAATTATTTCATTTAGATTTTTTCTTAGATTAAACTCACCCTCATTAATTGTGATTTTGTTATCCTCAATCTTAGAATAGTCCAATAGATTGTTTAATAATCCTAAAAGAGTGTATGCGGATTGTTTGATCATCTCCAGATATTCTTGCTGCTCTTCATCGAGTTTTGTATCTATTAGCAAATCTGTAAGCCCAATAACACCATTTAACGGAGTACGTATTTCGTGACTCATGTTAGAAATAAAAGTGCTCTTTGCTCTATTTGATGCGTCAGCTAATTCTTTTGAACTCCTTAGCTCTGTTTCCAACATTTTACGATTTGTAATATCAAGACATAATCCAAGGTAACCGGTAAAATTCCCGTTAAGATCATTGTAAGGATTGGCAGTACAAATCACCCAATGATAATCGGCATCGTTAGCCTGAATTCGAAATTCGAGCTGCAGCCTTTCTCTTTTCGCCATACTATTCGCAAAAGTTTCTTCAAACAGTCTTTGATCGTCTGGATGAACACACTGAATCCAGCCTTTATAGATTAGCGATTCAACATTCCTACCAACAAAATCTAACCATGCGGGATTGAAATAATTAAAGTGACCGTCATGATTAGTTCGCCAAATTAGATGGGGAAATTTTTCGAAAAAAGTTAGATAATGTTCTCTTGCAGAAAATGCCTTTAGCTGCGCATCGCGGCGTTGAGTTACATCTCTAAGTGAAATTACTTTTCCGATTTCATTTTTTTCTGAGTCATATATTGTCGAAATATTCTCTTCAACCGGAGTTTGATGACCATCTCTCGATTCGAATATTTTGCTGTGAAGCAGAGGCTCCAAACTTTGATCTAATCTTTGGTTTGAATGACTCAACAAGCTTTCTGTAGATATATCTATGTGAGATTTGTATACTTCTTCAAGTGGCTGACCAAGGCATTCATCTGAGGAATACCCGCTTAATTTTTCGAACACAGCATTGGTGAATTTCACATTATTGTTTTTATCTGTTGCGATTACTGCATCGCCAATACTACCCAGGGTTGCACGAAACCAAAGCTCACTATCCATTAACCTTCTATCCAATTCTCTTTTGTGAAGAGCAATTTCTATAGCTACAATCAAGTCCTTGTTTTCAAACGGTTTGAATAAGTAGCCGTATGGATCGGCAAGTTTTGCTCTCTGTATAGATCGCTCGTTGGATAATGCTGTAACAAATACAACCGGTATTCGATATTTATCTTTGATAATGATAGCTGTATCAATTCCGTCGAGCTTTCCTTCCAGCATAATATCCATAAGTATCAAATCCGGGCGAACGAATTCCAATTGGTTCAAGACTTCTTCGCCGGTTGGGTAAACACCACAGACATAGTAATCCAGCAGTTCTAGTTTTTTTCTTAAATAGAATGCAATGTTTCTATCATCTTCACATATCAATATTGTAGCTTTAGATTCCATTGTTTATTTAGTCCCAGCTTCGTTAGTGTTCCTTAACAATAAATCGCATTCTGCGATATGCTGCTTCCACCAATTTTTCAAAGTTGTGACTGATTCAATAGTCAGCTTAGCTTCTTCTTCACTTATTTTTTCTCTGATCTTTTCCAGTTTGGCTGCAAACTCTTCATGCTCAATTTTGTGAATAAGATATTCGGGATGTTGAATATCATGCATATACTTTTCTTCTGTTTCCAAGTGATAATAAGTGTATTCAAGTAAATCGTCTAAGATAAAACTTACAACTCTTTTTCCATTTTCATCAATTAATGCTTTATAAAGATTACCCATTATTTGCATCAATCTTTTATGTTGGTCATCAAGCACTTGAATACCCAACTTTTCATTTTCGGACAATTCAAAAAAATCCATAAAATAATCTTTTCCTAGTTACACATTGTTAATACACTGCTGGAAATATGCTGGAGAGGAACAATTTTCTCTACAGCTCCAAGTTTAATTGCTTCATTAGGCATTCCGAACACTACACATGTTTCTTTGTCTTGTGCAATCGTATGGGCGCCAGCCTCTTTTAATTCAAGCATTCCCTTTGCGCCATCATCACCCATACCGGTCATTATTACACCAACAGCATTCTTGCCGGCATATCTAGACGCCGAGCGAAACAATACATCTACGGAAGGTCTGTGGCGGCTAACGAGTGGACCTTCCTTTACTTCAACATAATAGCGAGCCCCGCTTCTCTTTAACAGCATATGATAGTTACCCGGAGCAATTAAAGCTCTTCCTCTAATAACCGTATCACCATCCTCGGCTTCTTTTACAGTTAGGCGACAAATACTATCTAGCCTTTTAGCAAACGCCTTTGTGAAATTTTCGGGCATGTGCTGCACAATAACGATTCCCGGTGAATCTAGCGGAAAAGATTCTAAAAATATTCTAAGCGCTTCTGTTCCGCCCGTAGAGGCACCAACTACAACAACCTTTTCCGTAGTTTGAATCATAGCTTTGCTTGTGTTCTTAGCAATTATTACGTCTGCAGAAAGCTTTGGTTCAACTTCATGTTTTTTAATATAGTTTCGTTTGATATTAACCATAGAAGCAGCTTTAACTACGTCACAGATATAAATTCTTGATTCTTCGAAAAACTGCTTTGTACCCATTTTGGGTTTGGTAATAATATCAACCGCACCTAATTCTAATGCTCGTATTCCGGATGCCGAACCCTTTTCTGAAAGACTTGAACAAATTACAACAGGTATAGGATGCTGACTCATTATCTTTTGCAAAAAAGTAAGCCCATCCATATGTGGCATTTCAATGTCAAGTGTAATCACATCGGGCACTTGCTCTCTTATTCTTTCTGCTGCAACAAAGGGATCGGAGGCTGTTGCAATCACTTCGATGAATGGATCGGATGAAAGTATTTCTGCAAGCGTTTGCCTAACTACTGCTGAATCATCAACAATTAAGACTTTTACTTTATCCATTATTATTTAACCTATTAAGGAATATTTCTCCGGTATCGGTAACGAAATGCATTTTTCGGCCAAATCTCCCGCCAATATCGCTAGCCGTTACGGTCATATTAAAATTTGCAAGTGTTTCAAGTGCCATATCAATATTCTGCCTACCTACTGTGCTAATTCTATCTTCTGTAATGGTGGTTTTAAGAACATCTGCCCCACCAAATATTTTCACCTCAATATCTTTGCGTTGTATTTGCATTGCTTCAAATTTCTTAATCATTTGAATAATAGTACATTTGACAAACTTATATGGTTCTTTGCAGTCATTGCACTGCAAGTTACAGTGTTTGCTGTATGGCAATTGGCAGTGAGACATACCGGCGTACTTTATTTTTTCGCTAAACATTGTAATAGACAAACAAGAGCCGAGTACTGTATTTACTACAACCGGATTGCTGCTAAAACATGCCTCTCCGGGTTGTAGGTATATACTTGTTAATCCGCTAAGGTCCGGTTTCATTTTATTTTCTTATACGTGCTTGCCGCAACTTGAACTAATGGCAAATTGGTATTAAAAATTGATTCGGAATGGCCAAGAAAAAAGAAACCTCCCGGTTTTAATTGATTTACCAATTTCTCAATTAATTTTTCTTGTGTCGGTTTATCAAAATATATTATAACGTTTCTGCAAAATATGAGATCGAACGTTTCTCTTATTCCAAAATCATCCTGCATAAAATTTAGCCACTGAAATTTTACAGAACTTCTGAGTTGTGGAACAACTCTTACTAGTTTCTTTTCTTTGCTTTTGCTTCTTAGAAAATATTTATAAACTAAACTTTTAGAAATCGGTTCTATTTTTTCTTCCTCGTAAATTCCGGTTGCAGCTTTTTCCAAAACCCGAGTTGAAATATCCGTAGCAAGAATACTGAACGTATACCTTGTAAATTTTTGTCCAAATTCGTTTAAAACAATAGAGAGAGTATACGGTTCTTCACCTGTTGAACATCCGGCACTCCACACTTTCAGCGGTCGTTGAATTCCAGCACCATCGGTATTAACAAATTCCGGCAGAGCAATATCCGATAGAAATGAGAATTGCTTAGGCTCTCTGAAGAAATCTGTTTTGTTCGTAGTTATAACATCAACCATATGAGTTATTTCTTCTTCACTGCCCTTCTGAGAAAAGAGAAAGTTGCAATACTCTGCATAAGTCTGCATGTTCAAATCGCGCAATCTTTTTCTAAGACGTGCCTCTACCATTATTTTTTTGGAATCGGGCATTTTAATGCCGCATTGGTTATAGATAAAACTACTCAGTCTGGAAAAATCACTAACCGATAAAGCTGCGGATCCATTTTCCTTATACATATCAATTATCCGATTTCATAAAAGTATTTTTAGTTTTTCTGTGCATATCATTTAATGATGAAATGCACAGATTCCTACCATTGATTATTAGAACTTTTCGAATTCATAATCCAGTTTATCGCTGCCGTTGCCTAAGTCCAAATTAACACCGTTAGTTTTTACCGGTTTATTAATCTTTGCTTTGGGTTGCGCTGCTACAGCCGGTTTTAACATTTTATGATCTAGAGCATGTGGTTTTGGGGCAGATGTATTAACTCTTTTTGTTAAATGAGTTCTTTTATCATCCAATTTGAAGAATGCCATTGTATCAAGCAATTGTTCAGCTTGGCTTGAAAGTTCTTCGGCAGTAGATGCCATTTCTTCCGAAGTAGACGCGTTTTGTTGAATCACTTGATTCAATTGTTGAATTGCGCTGTTAATTTGTTCAGCACCGCTGTTTTGCTCATTGCTGGAAGCAGTGATTTCTTGTACAAGTTCCGATGTTCTTTGAATATCCGGAACAATCTTCTTCAACATTTCGCCGGCTTTTTCCGCAACCTTAATGCTTGAAGCTGATAACTGATTAATTTCTGCTGCTGCGGTCTGGCTTCTTTCAGCAAGTTTTCTAACTTCGCTTGCTACAACTGCAAATCCTTTACCATGTTCACCGGCGCGTGCCGCTTCAATAGCTGCATTCAATGCTAAGAGATTTGTTTGTCTTGCAATCTCTTCTATGATTGAAATTTTACCGGCAATTTCTTTCATTGCATCGGCTGTTTCCGAAACTGCCTTACCACCTTCTTTTGCATCTTCAGATGATTTTAAAGCAATCTTTTCAGTCTGCTGTGCGTTATCTGCATTTTGTTTAATGTTCGATGTCATTTGTTCCATAGATGAAGAAGCTTCTTCTGCGGCGGCGGCTTGTTCTGTAGCTCCTTGCGACATTTTCTCTGAGCTTGAACTTAATTCTTGTGAGCCGGAGGCTACATTATCAGATGCGGCTTTTACATTTTCTACTACTTCCTTAAGTTTTTCTACCATCTGATTTAGTGCTGCGGCCAATAGACCAATCTCATCTTTTTGATCGATATCAAGTCTCTCTGTTAAATCACCGGCGGCTACTAATTCCGCTAAACGAAGTCCTTTCTTAAGTGAATTTACTATCATCCTCGAAATGAATATTCCCAAGCCAATTGCAATAAGAACACCTGCAATCATTATATATGTCATCATATTAGTGGCAGCATTCGCTGCTACAGTATTGTTTTCGGATGTCTGTTTGGCAGCTTCTTTATTCGAGGCTTCCATTTTAAAAATAATCGATTCTTCAGCCTCGCTATGATCGTTAAGTCGTCCATCAATCAGTTCATAAGCTTCTGCGTCCTTGTTGGCGCGGGCGAGAATGTACAATTCATCGATATCCTTTGCTATAGCTTTTCTTGCATCAAGAAAGTTTTCGAATAGCTTTTCATCTTTTTCATTGATTAAAGTCGTTTTATAGTGGTCACTCGCTTTGCTCATCTCTGCGCGTGCATCCTCTATCCCCCTTGATATTTCTTCAATTTTTTGAAGATCATTTTCCCGAACGATATCTCTAAAATCCCGCATGACAATCTCAAATGACTGTGCGATTTGTATTAGATCAGCCAACGGCAGTGTCATTTTTTCATACAGCCTTGTACTGCTGTCGTCTGCTTGCTTTAGGCTGGTTAATCCAACGTAACCAATTATTCCCGCTATTAAAGCTACAAGAATAAAGCCGCTTAACAATTTTGTACTTATTTTTAAGTTATAATACCATTTCATTGTAGACTCCATTTTATTTATTAAAATTTTAGTTACTGAGTTCAGGTTTGTACACGCCGGTATCTTGCACCAGTTCTAGCTCTTCGTTTGTAAAGACCTTATCTATATCGAGAATTATGATGAACTTATCTTCACGCTTTCCCATTCCTTTAATAAATTCGGTTTTCAGCTTTGTACCAATTTTCGGTGCCGGTTCAATATTCTCCGGCTCAATTTCAAATACTTCTTGCACGGAATCTACAAGTGCGCCTAGTATTGTTTTTTCATCATTCAGAATAACTTCAACAACAACAATGCAAGTGTTTACAGTTCTTTCGGTTTTTACCATTCCGAATTTCATATTCATATCAACAACCGGAACTACACTCCCCCGCAAATTAATTACCCCGCACATAAAATCGGGAGTTTGAGGCACCTTGGTTATTTTAACGTAATCAAGAATTTCCCGCACCTGTGCTACATCAACGCCAAACACTTCTTCGCTCAGTTTGAACGTGAGATACTGTCTAGCTTCGGTTAGAAAAGAACTACTCATTTAGACCTCCGTTAATTAACAATCATTATTTATTCAGCAAATAGATTAACATTTCAAAAAAAAATGGCTTGTTCAGCTACATCATTTTTATTAAGAAATAATTAAGCTTCATTTTCCAGCAATTCTTCTCTTTCCATAATTTTTCTGATATCAAGAATTAACGCTACAGTTCCATCACCAAGAATTGTAGCACCGGAAACTCCCTCTACATTTTTATAGAAATTGCCAAGCGTTTTAAGAACTGTCTGATGTTGTCCGAATACTTGATCAACTACAAAACCCACACGGTGTTCATTTATTTTTGCAACAACTATCTGTTCAATTTTTGGTCTATTAGAGGTAATTTCGAATCTTTCCCGGAGGCTTATATAAGGTACAATTCCTCCCCTCACGTTAACGATGTGTCTTCCATGAGTTCTATCAATGTCTTCTTGACTTAACTCCAGACATTCTTCAACCGATGAAAGTGGAAGCACATAATGGTCGTCTTCAATTTTAACCAGCAGTCCATCAATAATTGCAAGAGTTAAAGGCAGTTTAAGTGTTATTGTTGTTCCGGTTCCCAACTCACTATTTACCTCAACGGTTCCGCGTAGTACATCAATGGCACGTTTTACAACATCCATTCCAACACCACGGCCGGAAACATTGGTTACTTTTTTAGCTGTTGAAAACCCCGGTGCAAAAATGAGAGAATAGATTTCCGACTCGCTCAATTCTGCATTTTCACTTATAAGTCCGTTAGCAATTGCTTTTGCTTTAATAGCGTCTTTATCTAGTCCGGCACCATCATCAGTAATCCTAATTAAAACGCTTCCACCGGATTGCGAAGCTGAAAGGTGTACAAAACCAGATGATGATTTGCCAGCCGCAATTCTCTCTTCGGGTGATTCAACTCCATGATCGATTGAGTTTCTTATAATATGAATTAGAGGATCATTAAGTTTTTCAATTACAGTTTTATCTAACTCGGTTTCAGCACCTTCGGTGGTAAGTTCAACTTCTTTACCAAGTTCTTTAGAAAGGTCTCTAACTAGGCGTTTAAATTTGCTGAAAGTAGTTCCGATTGGAAGCATGCGAATGTTAAGCGCGCTATCTCTCAATGACCAAGTAATCCGTTCAACTTCTTCCGAAACAGAGATCATATCGGCATCATTATTTGTTACTGCTAGCTGACTTAGTCTGGCTTGGATTGTTACTAATTCCCCGACCAAATTTACAAGTTCATCCAGTTTTTCTGCACTAACACGAATGCTTGAAGCTGTATCCGCTTCGTGATGTGTCTCTCCACTTTCTCGAACTTTCTTAACCCCGGATTTATTTTCTTTGTCTTCTAATTTTACATCGGCAGATTTTTCAAATTTATTTATGAGCGTTTCAACTTCCGAAATTCCAAACAAGTTTGATTTTTTAAGAACAATATCAAATTGGGCAAAGCCTTCTTCATCTTTAAGTACTTCTTTTGTCTCAACTTCTTTGATTTTTATTTCGCACTGGTCATCTACAAAGATGAAAACATCTTTAATAGCATCTATTCCTTTTGTTGTTTTAAGAACTACCGTCCAAGCCGTGTAACATTTTTCCGGCTCGATTTCTCTTAAGGTTGGCACTTCATTAAGACTTGAGAGGACAATCGAATTTCCAAGTTCACACATTTCCTTAAGCAAATTAACCGGATTAGTTCCACTCATAAAAATATCTTGCGAAGGAGTGAACTGAACAAGAAATATTTTTTCTTCCGCACGAACAACTTCTTTTTTGGTTTTATCAATTTTTACTTCTACCGGAGCTTCTTTACTAGCTTTAGCATTGTAATCATTAACAATAGAACGGAATGCAACCAAAATATCCTTGGTAGCACTTTCATCTAGTTTTGACTTGTCATCTGAATGGATTAGCATTAACGATATCTGATCGCGAGCAGCGAGTGTTAGATCGATAATAACTTTTGTTATTCCTATTTCTCCGTTTCGAATGCGATCATATACATTTTCAATATCATGTGTAAACATTGTAATATCATCGTAACCAAACATTCCGGAAGAACCCTTAATAGTATGAAGGGCTCTAAAAATTTTGGCTATCAACTCTTTATCGTCCGGTCTCTCTTCAACTTCTAATAGAGTAGATTCTAGTTCGCTCAGTAATTCAGTAGCCTCTTCAATAAAGGCTTTACGGTGCGCGTCAATCATCCTATCACCTTTTTAATAACTGCTAAGAGTTGTTCGGGTCTGAAGGGTTTTACTATCCATCCGGTTGCGCCAGCAGACTTGCCTTCCATCTTTTTCGAATCTTGAGATTCGGTTGTAAGCATGATGATTGGCACAAATTTATGAGAGCTACTTGCCCTCACATTTTTTATCAATTCAATGCCATCCATGTTTGGCATATTCAGATCAGTTACAATAAGATTTAGCTGGGTACCATTTATCTTTGTAAGAGCATCTTTTCCATCGCAAGCTTCTACAACATCGTAACCGGCTTCTCGCAAAGTGAAACTTACCATCTGTCTAACGCTGGCTGAATCATCAACCGTCATAATTCGTTTACTCATTATTGTTGCCTCCCGGAATTACTAACAAATTATCTTTTGCTTCAAAAATATTTAAAGGGAACCCGGAATCATTTATTAGGGCGATAAACGATTCCGGGTGAGGGCCATCAAACCGAATTTCTTTACCCGATTCGACGGCTGTTTTGTGGAGTGAAATTAGAAGTTGCAAATAGGTTAAATCAAATTCATCAACATTTTTTTGGCTGATGAATATTTTTTCATACTTTTCGATTGCATCCGTAAACAAAGCATAAGTTTTAGTTGCGCTTTGAATCATCATCGGCTCATCAAGCAAAATTGTTGCGCAGCCTTGTTCTTGATTATAGATTACTTCACTCATTTTTTCTCCTAAAACAATTCAACATTATCGCCAAGCGAATCTTGATCCGGATCAGTTTTGTTTTCGTTTTCATTCTGATATGACCAATCGCGCGTAAAGCTTTTATGAATTTTTCGTTCACTTTGCATTGTATATTTAGCTAACAACTTACTTGTGTGTTTAACCCGATCAGTTTTGAGATCTGCCTTGCTTTTCAATTCGAAAGCGATCGAATTTAGTTCTGATATTACTTCACCCACTACGGAATCCACATGCTTGTGAATAGAGATGCTCTCGATAGTTTTATTAATCTCAGAATTAAGCTTATTTACATCTGTTTTCATTTTTGATATCATACTTGAAGTTTCAGATTCCATTTTCAATAATGATTCCATCACATCATTAATTTTTTTGTCGGAAGCTTCAATTTCTTTCTTTGTTGTTTCTTTTTCGTTTTCATCAAGATTGGATTTCAATTTTTTCGACGCACCGACAATATTCGAAAGCGCAATGGTTGTTGAATTAGTATGTCTTTTAGCATCAAGCGATAACGTTAGAATAGCTTCTGACAGCACACCAAGCGCCGCGCCGTTTTCCCCTGTTCTGGCGGATTTTACCCGCGCATTGAGAGCAATTATTTCAATCTCAGTTCCGATATCTTCAATTTGTAAAACGTAATCGGAAAGCTCATCCAGAATACCTACCACCGAGATTACTGAACTGGATAGTTCTTTTTCGATTTCATAATTTTTAATTAAACTGTGCGAAATTTTAACAAGTTCTTCACTAATGTTTTCGAGAGAAGAATCATTATTCACACTGCTAGCATTAAACAAGTCACTTATCTCAGCAAATATTTCAGTTACGTTTTCATCTACCGAGCCTAAACTTTCTATAATATTCGTAACCGCTTGTTCGAATTCCGATAAAGAATTTCTCAATTGCACTATTTGCAGTTCACATATATCATGAATTACAGCGGCAGAAACGTTAAAGGCTTCTTCAGTTGAATCTGTCATTTGCAGGCCTGAGGTTTCCGAAAGAGCTTCACAAACGTGTTCAATCTGCTGACGTGTTATATCATGAAACTGAATTGCAGTTACAATTTCTCGAATACTTTTTGTAACACTCTGAGTGTTCAGAGAAATCTTATCAACCTTTTGGAAACATTCGTTGTATTTTTTTTCAAATGCACTAAGTGATAGAGAAGTGTTTTTGATTATAATTTCAGATTGTTCTTCATGTTTTAATTCCAGCTTTGCTAAATCTTCAGTTGTTTGAACAATTTGTCTGAATAACAGAAAAGATTTCTTTTTAATTACTTCTACTTTATCGCTGATCAAAGTTGATAGTCCGGAAACGTTTTCTGCTAGTGCATTAAATCCGTTATCGTCCGTTCCCAGTCTAGCGCTTTCAATTTTAGTTGCTACACCAAGCATTCTAAGTTTTTTAACGATTGTTCTAAAACCATCAAGTTCATCCACAATTACAGAAACCCGTTGATGAATAGTTAAAAGTTCTTTTCTATCTGCTTTGATTTCTGAGGATGAGTTATCAAGAAAATCGCTAAACTTTTTTAACAACCACGATACTTCCGATATATCTTTATTGAGTAATTCATCAGAAACTGAAGATGCTGTCTTTGATGCAACTTCTCCAAGTAGTTTAGATGAAATAAGATAATCTTGAAGTTTACCACCGATGTGAAGAAATTCTTGTTCGGAACTGTTTGATAGTAAGTGTAGTTTGTCTTCGTTTAATCGAATTGCACTTATGTAATTATTAATTTCATTAAATGCTTTTTGGCTTGAAAAATTATTTTGTACCGTATTTTCCAACAAAAGCGCCCTATTTATAATCAAGAATGTGTGTTTTCTATTTCTCTGCTTTGAGCAGAGGCCCTAAGTGCTAATACATCTTAATTCTACATGCATAATCGTAGCGAAGCGCTTGCTTATTGACTTAAATGATGTGAGTGGGATTATTGAGTTGTAAGCGGACAAAGATGGCTGTTGGCAAGATATTCATTAACTCTAAAATTCTAATAACTTCATATCGTTATTGAGCCGACTACTAATTCTAAATTTCTTCAACCATAAAAAAAATCCGCCGCTAATTTAAGCGGCGGACTTGAGGTTGCGTCACTAAGTTAGGTATTAGTTAAACGCAAATTATTTGTTGCTTTCTTAAAACTTTCTAACAAAAATTATTATGTTTTTTTAACATGTAGATAAACCGCCCTCATTCTTCCATTAAGTGCAATTGTTCTATTTCATTCACATTTAGAAGCTTATCCAGATTTAATAGAATTAATAATCTCCCTTCAAGTTTAGCTACACCTTCTATCAGTCCGGTTTCAATCCCGATAGCTAATTCGGGTGCTGGTTCTATTATAGACTTTGAAATTCTCAATACTTCATTTACTTCATCTACTATGTAGCCAATTAGTTTATTATTTATATCTGAAACAATAATCTTTGTTCTGTTATCATCTTCTTTTTTTGAAAGTCCGAGTCTATCTCTTAGATTAATTACCGGGACAATTTTACCGCGTAGATTTACTACTCCTTCTATAAACTTATTAGAGTTTGGAATTTTTGTAAGGTGCATCATCATATTTATTTCTTGCACGCGGCTTATATCAACGCCAAAATCTTCGTTACCCAGCTTAAAGCCTACTAATTGAATCAAATCCAGATTATCGTTTACAGCGCTTGCCATGTTGTAATTCCTTATAGTGTTTCCAATAAAATATTCTTCTAAAAATTCAATTTACCTTTCATGTCAATGAAAAACTTCTTCGATAACTCATCCTTAGAAAAAACATTTAGTTTTTCTAACTCTTGGGTTAAGTTTTTAAACCATTGTTGAGAGATTAATTTCTTTTCAACATTTACGGTTTTCTTTAGAGCAAGCGATAATAATTCATCTTGCACTTTTTTCGCTCTACTATTAATGCCGTTAAGAACTTTATGATATTCATCTTTCTGCTTGTACTCTTGAGCTGTTGTAGCCTCATAATTTTGCAGCAAATTCATTAAGCTTGCAGAACTCTTTTCCATATAGTCGGTCATATTCAGTAAAACTGAAAAAAACTTAAACGCAACATTTTCAAATTCTTCCATTACAAATCCTTAACTAACGGAATTCCAAATTCAATTGATGTAGATTCATTAAGCTTGCTCTCAAGTTTAAGATAACCGCCGCTGTACTTTAGTATTTTTTGGACTAGAGCAAGCCCCAAGCCCACACCTTCTTTTAGATATTTTTCATCGCCAAACTGCTTTAATGCTTGAATTTCTTTAATCGATGTTTCTGCCATACCGCATCCGTTATCATCAACCTTTGTTATATAATACTGACCGTTCTTCTCACCAGTAACATTAATTTTTGTTCCTCTCGGCGAAAATTTTAGCGCGTTTTCAATCAATTCTTTTAGAATCATATCAAAATATCTTTCGCTTACTTGAACTTTTGACTTAGCAAAAGTAATCTGGATATCGTTCTTCCTATCAAAATCTTCGATAGTTGGTTTTAATCGGTAAACAACTAAACGGGAATCTATTTCAAATTCCGGTTTCTTCATATCCGGAAGTGTTTGTTGTTTCGTCTCACTGGAAATCAACTCTGCATAAGAAAGAAATTTTTCAATACGCCTCTGTAATCTCTTCCCGGATCTTTTAATTTTGCTTATCATATCTATTACTTCGTCTTTCGATAGGTTTTCGTAGTCCTCTTCAATAAGCTCTGAAAATCCTATAATGCCAACAAGCGGAGTTCTTAGTTCATGTGGGACTTTATGCAATAGACTTTCACGCAGTTGTTCAAGTTCTTCAACAAAACCTTCCCGTTTTTTCAACCGGGTTTCAATAGCTGTTATTACATCTTCTATTTTGAATGGCTTTACAAGGTAATCATCGGCACCCAAAGACATACCTTCTCTAAAGTCGGTCATTTCTACTTTAGCAGTTAGGAAAATAAATGGAATTGAATTTGTTACGGAATTTTTTTGAAGCATTTTGAATAGTTCAAGACCATCCATTCTAGGCATTTTTATATCGCTAAGTATTAGATCGGGCAATTCCTCAACTGCTTTTTTATAACCGTCTTGTCCATCTTTTGCCGTAACAACATTGTAAGATTCAGATTCCAGCAGATCTTGTAAATTAATTCTTACGTCATGTTCATCTTCTACAATCAAGATTTTCTTCATTTAGGCGTTCCTCATGTTTCTCACAACCAATATTCGAGTTTAAAGAGAATTTTTTAAGTTGAATGTTGCAAAAGGCACATTGTTGTTGTTAGTGGGTAGGAATTGGCTTGCAAAAAAGTGGATGTACCGGCGACAAATTCGTCTCCGGTACATTATCAAACTATATCTGGTTTCTTCTAAGTTGGGTTGAATATCGTTTGCTTATAATAAATGGTTCTTTAGCATCTTTAAGATATACTAGAAAAGAAGAGTTATACCACTTTTCCATCTTTACTATACTATCTGTGTTGATTATTGTGGACCTATGAATTCTTAAAAACATTTTAGTCGGCAATACAACTTCCCATGCCGAAATTGACTTACGAACAAGTATCGATTTATTCTCAGTCAACTTCATAGATGTATACTGGTTCTCTGCAACAATGTAAACTATATCTTTTATCGGGACGATGTGAGGTTTACCGCTGATATTTAGAAAGATTTTGTCATCGTTGCTGTATTTTGTTTTAGGATTTCTCTTGTTCGAAGAAGAATCTTGAATTGATTCGGCTTTCAAGGTTGCTCGTTTCTTTAGTCGAGCTTCAATCGCGTTTAACAACTCATCAGATTTGAATGGTTTGAAAAGATAATCATCGGCACCAAGTTGCATTCCTTTTCGGATATCTTCCCGCTCTACTTTTGCAGTTAGATATATAAACGGAATTGATTTAGTTTTTTTAGATTTTGAAAGTTGTTTCAGAACTGCATAACCATCCATTCCGCTCATCAGAATATCGCAAACTATTATATTAGGCAAATGTTCATTCGCAAGAGCAACGCCAGCTTCTCCGCTTGCAGAAGAGTAAACTTCGTATCCCTCCTCAACAAGTAACGTGTGAATATTCTCTCTTACATCTTGGTCATCTTCAATTACTAGAATTTTAATTTTCTTCAAAAGTCCTCCAGATCAGCTTTGTGGAATAATTATCTTGAATCGAGTTCCTTTCATTAATTCACTTTCAAATGAAATATTTCCATTTTGGATTTCTACCGATTTTTTAACAATTGATAAGCCAAGTCCCGTACCCGGAATATCATCGCAATTTCTACTTCGATGAAAAGGTTCAAACATATGAGGCTTATCTTCTTCCGGTATTCCAATTCCCTCATCCTCTATTTTAAAAATAAGTTCTTTTTCATTCTTTTCAACTAAAAAAGTTACAATTCCACCTTCCGGAGAATATTTATATGCATTCACCATAAGATTAGATAGAATAAATCTCATTAGTTTTTCATCCAAATTAAAATGCGTTTCAGCCGGAAAGTAATCGAAAACAACCTTATGATTATCTTTTGCAAAGATGTGAGATGTTTCCAGAATTTCGTGGCATAGTTCCCGCAAGTTTATTTTCCTCGGTTCGTAAGCAAGTTTACCGGAATCCGCTTTATTTAGAGTAATAACGTCTTCTAATAATTTAGTTAAATAAGCAACAGAATTTTTAATTCGCGTTGTATACTCAATTATTTTTTCTTCGCTTAACTTTTTTATATTTCTTTGTATCAATTCCGCCGATGAAAGTACTGTAGTAAGTGGCGTTCTAAACTCATGAGATGTCGTGGATATAAATCGAGATTTGAGTTGACTCAGTTCTTGCTCTCTCAAGAGAGTTTCTTCTAGTTTTGCCTCTACCTCTTTTTCCTTTTCAATTTCTTCCATCAACTTTTGATTAGCTGCGTTCAACTCGTTTGTACGCAAATCAATCATTTCTTCCAAATGGTTCCGGTATCGTTCAAGTTCTTTAACGCTTTCAACTTTTTCCGTAACATCCCGGTTTACAGCTAGTATATATTGGTTTCCTTCAACAGTTATTAGTCTGGAACTTGTATAGGAAATAATTATTCTTCCATCTTTCTTTCTGAACATAATTTCCATGTTGTCAACGTAGTGCTTCTCGAGAAGAGTGCTAATAAGTGCGTTTCTTTGAACCGGGTCATACCAAATGTTCAATTCAACTGCGGATTTGCCTGTTGCTTCTTCTCTGGTGTAACCGGTTAACCGGCAGAATCCATCGTTAAAGTCAACATACTTTCCATCTTTCAATCGTGAGATAGTTATTGCGTCCGGGCTTGTGTCAAAGATTGTCCTAAACTTCCTTTCATTTTCTTCCAGCTTTAACTGGGCTTTATACTCTTCGGTCTGGTCCCTAAACACAAGTACAACACCGGTAATTTCACCATTAACTTCTTTAATTGGTGCCGCACTATCAGCAATTTGATATTCTGTTCCATCCTTTGCAATTAGAATTGTATGATTAGCTAAACCAATAATTTCACCTTCACGAATTACACGCTCAACCGGGTTTTCAACTTTAACCCGTGTTTGGGCATTAACAATGTTGAAAACTGCGGTAAGCGGTTTATTAAGAGCTTCTGCAAGGGAATAAGCCGTTAAACGTTCGGCAATATGATTCATATTAATTATTATCCCATTTACATCTGTAGCAATTACGGCATCTCCAATCGATTGCAGTGTTACGGAAAGTTTTTGCTCGCGGTCGCGCAAAGCTTTTTCTATTATACCTCGTTCAGATATAAACCGGGCCTGTTGAATATTCTGATATGCTTTAGTTGAAAGCTCATTAGCAAAAGTATAAAGTGCATTTGCCACACTTGTGAATTTTTCCTTAGACATTACCGGAACTTCGGATAGTGCAGTGCTAAAAATATTTTTGTCCACACCTATTTCGTCGGCATAGGCAATTACATGCTCAATATTTATTTCTTCATTTCTAACTTGCCCAATAAGCCAATTAGCAACATGTTTTCCTCCAACGGTAATACTTGCACCGGCATCCCAAAGACCGCCACTTAGACAAGGCTGTATTGTTGGACCAAGGGGATTACAGTCACCAAGTACAGAATCCGACTTCATGCAATTGTTAAGACCTTTTTCAGTGTTTCTAATTACATCTCTGCAGAGCCTACAAAAGTTACTTGGCTTGGTTATCGGAGTACCATCCGGCATTGTTATTATTGACGCAACACCTGTTGCTTTAGAAAAATCGTCTTGCAGCTTCTGTATGTCCTCGATACTGAATAAATCGTCAAAAGAAATTTGCTGATTTGAGCTAATAGGCTCAGTGAGAGTAACAATCCTTTGTCTAATAGCATCTTCCATTTTCTTTCTTTCACTAATATCCTCAACTACAGTTACTGTTTTAATCGGAGTTCCGGAATCATCCCGAATAATTGAGGCGTTCACTCTAACCCAAACCAGAGAACCATCTTTGCGAACATATCTTTTCTCAATTAAGTGACTTGGAGTTTCGCCTCTTACAGCGGCGCTAAATTTTTCCCAGTCGCCTTTTCGGTCATCTTCAAATGTTAAATCACTAAACCGGCAATTCAACAATTCTTCACGAGTATAACCGACAATATCGCAAAACTTGTCATTGCATCTGATAATTTTTCCATCTTTTGTAACTGCTTGAACCATACCGACAGATGCAACTTCAAACATTTTACGGAATTGTTCCTCGCTTTCTCTAAGTGCTTCTTCACTTTGCTTACGCATTGAAATATCGTTTATAATGGCAACGAACAAAGGTTTTTCTTCTGCTCTCGAGATTTGCAAATGAACTTCAACCGGATAATCCGTTCCATCTTTTCTTTTATGAATGGTTTCGAAGATTAGTATTTCTTTTTCGCCGGTAAGCAACGGTCGAACAGTTTCGTTAAACATTTCTTTTGAGAATTCCGGTTCTATGTCGAATGCCGATAGATGTCGCATTTCATCCATATCATGTTGAATATTCTGAAGTGCAACATTATTTGCGTATTCAAATTTCAACGTAACTGTATCAAACACGTAAATTTCATTTAAAGAATTTTCTACAATACGAGCAAGTTTTACACTTTCAATTTCTGCTTGCTTCTTTTCAGTTATATCTTGTATTGTGCCGATCATTCTAATCGGGCTTTGATTTTCATCAAACATCAATTCACCATGTCCCCACACCCATCTTACCTCGCCATCGTTAACCCTAAGTATCTTGTATTCCTTATCAAACAGCTGTTTATTCTTTATAACATGATTTAAAAGGTAATCCATCATTTCAGCTCTATGATCCGGATGAATTAACTCATTCCAGTTCATAACAGTTTTTTCGGAGTCTCTTTTAATACCAAATATTTCATCAAGTACTTCCGAGGATGTCCATTCTTGTTTAGAAATATCTAAATCATAAGAGCCTATTCTACCAACACGCTGAGATTCTCTTAACCAGTATTCTTTTTCTTCCAATTGCCGTTTTGCTTCCCGTTCTTCTATCTGATCTCTGAAAACCAGAACAACACCTTCAATTTCTCCTCCAGATTGTTTGATTGGCGCGCCGCTATCTGCAATTGGTGTTTCAGTTCCATCTTTAGAAACCAGTAGAGTATGATTCGCAAGTCCGACAACCAATCCCTCGCGTAATACTCTTTCTACCGGATTCTCAACAGTCTTTCTTGAGTCTTCATTTATTATTTCAAACACATCTTGAATTGTTTTACCAACAGCTTCATCTTCTTTCCAACCGGTTAGTTTTTCAGCAACATAGTTCATCTGTTTAACTCTAGACCGATTATCTGTGGTAATTACACCATCGCCAATGCTATATAGTGTTGTCCTAAACTCCTCTTGCGCAGTACGTACTTCTCTTTCTTTACCAAACAGTTCTTTGTAATGCTCTCTTTGGCGGTAGTAATGAAATAGTGCAAAGCCGCCAACTGCAAAGAATATTAGCATCAAAACAATCACTACTGTTAATGCAGTTCGGTAATTAAGTTCTTCGTATATCTCAGGCGTATCGATTTTGGTAATCAACGACCAGTTTGTACCGGCAACATGTCGTATATCGGAAAGTACAGTTATGCCTCTATAATCAGTACCCTCATAAATTCCGGATTTTCCAAGCACAGCTTCTACAGCGGGAATTCCTTTCTCAGTAAGAGGAATTCTAAGATTTAGTGCCGCATTCTTCTTAAATCGCAATTCATTTAGGAATAGGACATCGTTTCCATCTTTTCTAACAATTAAGTTTTCTGCGGAAGCACTAGGAAGCGGCCAGCTTTGAATCATAGGGAAAAGTTCTTGAAATGGATCTTTCCTAAAGATTATAACTGCTAAAGGTTCTTTCTTTTCATCTAAAATCGGCGCTACAAAATCATACCGAATATTTTTATTATCTGCGGATTTATAAAGGTCTGTTGAAATGACCTTCTTTAGAGCTAAACAATTCCGAATTGACTTTTCTAATACTGAATTAATCTTTAGAGTTTTTGATTCCCCCGAAGCCAATAACTTTCCATCTAGCGTACCAAGTAATACATCATGATAATCATGCTGTACTTCAATACTCTTAAATTTGTTAACAAGATTTAGTTTACTTCTTTCTTCTCCGGTTAAATATCTATTAATTCTATCTAACAAAAAAATATCGCTTGCAATTAATTTTGAATCTTCTATTTCTCCATCAAAATGCTTTGAAATTTCGGAAGACTTTATATTAGCAACAAGTGCAAGTTCATTATATTTTTCTTCTTTGATACTCTCTCTTTCATAAAAAATATAAAGTAACCCGGCTGCCGCTAAAATTATTACAGTGCCAACAACTTGTAGAATTAAATTTCTTCTATAATTACTTCCCATTAGATTTCTCAGTTTTAATCAATAGAACTTTTAATTTGAGTAACAGCAGATTCATCTTTCTGAAAATGTATTGGAAGCGAAACCTTAAAAGTTGTTCCAACAGCGAGTTTGGAAATGAATCCGATAGTTCCGCGATGAATGTCCACGGATCTTTTAACAATAGCAAGCCCAAGTCCGGTACCCGGTATATCCACACTATTCTTGCTTCTGTGGAAGTTATCGTATACGTAAGGCTTTTCTTCATCTGGTATACCTATACCGTGGTCGGAAATTGTGAAGTTCACATTCTTCTTATTACTAGTTACTATGAACGATACCTCGCCGCCAGCCGGAGAATACTTATATGCATTTACAATTAAGTTCAAGAGAATAAACTTCAGCAATTTAGGATCGAGTGAAAATTCTTGATGTTTAGGGTTATACTTAAAAATAAGCTTGTGATTTTCTTTTGCTTGAGACTGTGTTTCTTTAATGATGTCTTTGCAGAAGTCTTTAAGGTTCATTTTTACCGGATCGAAACCTATTTTCCCGCTTTCCGTACGACTTATTGTTAGAACATCTTCAAGAAGTTTAACTAAGTATTCAACCGCGCGCTTTGTGCGATCTACATGTTCTGCAAATTTTTCCTCACTCCATTTTTTACCATACTTCTGCAAGAGTTCTGTAGAGGATAGGATTGAAGTAAGCGGAGTTCTAAACTCGTGAGAAGTAGTAGAAATGAATCGAGTTTTTAATTCACTAAGTTCTTTTTCTTTTGTCAATGAAACTTTCAGTAGAGCTTCAGTATTCTTTTGTCTTACTACTTCTTCATGTAGTTTAATATTACTTAGGTTTAGTTCTTTGGTTCTTTGTTCAACCATCTTTTCTAAATCAAGTTTATAAGCTTCAAGTTCTCTGTCTTTTTTTATCTTTTCAGTTATATCTTCTTTGATTGCAATGAAGTGGGTAATCTTGCCTTTTGAGTCGCGCATTGGACTAATAACTGCAGCTTCCCAATAAAGCTCTCCGTTTTTCTTACGGTTGTTAAAAATTCCACTCCAATCTTTACCAGATTTTATACTGCGCCACAAGGATTTATAGTCTTGTTCGGAAGAATGGCCGGATTTAAGAATTCTTGGATTTTTACCAATAACTTCTGCTGAGCTATAGCCGGTCAGTTTAGTAAAGGTAGGATTAACATATTCAATTGTTCCATCAACATTAGTAATTAGAACGATGGCAGAACTTTGCTCAACGGCCATGGAAAGCTGCCTAATCTTCTCTTCGGTTTTCTTTGTTTCTGTAATATCTTCAAAAATTGTAGCGAACTTGTACTTTTCCGGTGAATAGACAAGTACTTTTAGATATTTCCCTACCTCGGCAGAGTATTGTTCAAAGCGTAACGGTTTTCCGCCTAGCGCAACTTTACCATATGTTTCAATCCAGTATTTTTCTGTTGCCGGCATTGTCTCTAAAACAGTTCTGCCCAATAGATTTTTAGCTTTAAAGCCGGTTAATTTTTCAAACATCGGGTTAACAGCCAAGAATCTATAATCAACAACTTGTCCACTCCTATTACAAACAACTTCGTGGTAAGCAAAGCCGCTTTGCATTCTGTTAAATAATTCGCGGTAATTTTTTTCACTTTCCTTTAGAGCTCTTTCACTAATTTTTAACTGAGTTACGTCTATCATAAAACCGGACGCAGCAACAAACTTATTTTTGGCATCAAATTCAGCTATCATACTTTCAATTACAATAATTTCTCTTCCTTTTCTTGTAACAAGCTTTGTCTCTACTAGCTCCAAAGATTTTTCTCTTTTAAGTTTAGCGAATAGAGACTTTCTGTGAATTTCTTTCGGATAGATTTCTTTCATATTAGTAGAAAGCGCTTGATCCTTAGAATCAAACTCTAAAATTTTTAGGAATGCCGGATTGCAATCCAAAAGTGTTCCATCCACAATGCTCTTGTAGTCGCCGGCAAGATCGGCATCAAAGAATTTGCGAAACTTTTCTTCGCTCTGTTTTAGCTCTTGTTCGGTTACAATTCTACCAATGTAGGCTCCAATTTGAAAAGCAAATGATTCGATTTTCCCCCTTTCCAACTCAGACATCTCATTTAATGTATGTGAACCAAGATTTAGTACTGCAAATATTTTCCCTTCGATAGAAAGTGGAACAACAGCAACAGATTTTAATCCCTCGGAGATCATTTCCTTAAAGCCGGCAGCTTTTATCCGCTCGTAATCAATAAAGACAGATTTACCCGAGCTTGCCATTTGTGCATTTTTTGAATCGGACGAATGAAACTGAATGTACTTCAAGAATTTGGATGATAGCCCGAATGAATCTAACAGTTTTAGATCTTTCTCATCGGTGACTAGATAAATACCGCCACTATCAACTTCCAGAATTTGTGAAGCAAAATTAAAAACTATCTTTGCCGCTTCATGAAGGTTTCTGACAGAAATAAGTTCGAAATTCATATCTCGCTGAAGTCTAGTTAAATTTTCAGCCTTCACTCTTTCCGAGATATCTCTAGCTAAAACTTGAAAAGTTTTCTCCCAATTTATAATTAATTCGCTTGCAGCAACTTCAACATCTATAATTGTTCCATCATAGCAAACATATTGCTCGTATAATGCCGGGGCTGCATTACCGGTTAATTGAATTTTGCTATTTCTTTTTTCTACAATATCTCGAAAAGTAGGATGAACAAGATTATACGCATTAACTTTTTTGAATTCTTCTAATGAAGGATATTTGAGAAGTTTAATTGTACTTCTATTAGCATATAAAATTGTTCCATTTCTATGGACAAAAACGGCATCTGGTGATAACTCGAATAACGATTTGAATCTTTCTTCACTTTCTTTGAGTGATGCTTCCGCCATTCTGCGTGCTGTAATATTATCTATCTGAGAAATAAAAAACTGGGGCCGGTTCTCCGAATCTCTTATTAAAGATGATGAAACTGAGCCCCAAATAATTTCGCCGTTCTTTGCAACATATCTTTTCTCAAATGAAACCGAGTCTATTTCCCCATCAAGCATTTTCAAGAATCGACTTTTGCTAACAATAACATCTTCCGGATATGTTACATCATCAAAATGAAGAGATTGCAATTCTTCTTCAGAGTAACCGAGCATTTTTTTGAATGCGGAATTAATTTTTTGAAATTTTCCATCTATTCCCAGTGTACATTTACCAGTTGCGGCGTATTCAAATGCATGACGGAATTTTTCTTCACTTGTACGAACGGCTTCGAGTGCTTCAATTCGTTCAGTCATATCTCTAGTGATCGACAGAATACATTTTTCGTCATTTACCATAAGTGGGGCGGCCGACATTAGTGCGGTTTTAACGCGTCCATCCTTAATCCTAAACTTAGCTTCAAGATTGCTGCAAGAGCCATTTTCAAGTAGTTCTGCTACAAGCTTATTTCTATCATTCAGATCAACCCAAATGGAAATATCCGTAGATGTTTTACCCCTAACATCTTCAAGGGTATAACCGGTCATTTTAGTAAAGCCTTCATTAATATCTATATACATACCATCGCTCATCCGGTTAATATTAATTGAATCCGGACTAGTCATAAAACTCTTTCTGAATTTTTCTTCGCTCTGGCGCAGTGTGTTTTCTAATTGCTTTCGTTCAGTTATATCACGTCCAAAAACAACAAGTGCTTTGCGGGATCCATCCTCATTAAATGATGGAATTTTGAATACGTCATAAACTCGTTCTTCTCCATTAGCTCTTGGAATTACTTCTTCCGTTCTAGTTTGAACCCCATACGTCCAAGCAATCTCATCAGTTTCACCGCATATTCTAAATCCCTCTTTATATATTGGAGCGGTAAATTCAGCCAACTCCCATTCTGTTTTGCCCGCATAATCCACATTTGTTAATTCGTAAAGATTTAGAATTCCCTCGTTCGCCTTAAGCCATCTTCCATATCCATCTTTAAAACAAATTATATCCGGAGTAGCATTAATAATTGTGGTAAGGTTTTGCTCGCTCTCTGCCAGCGACTTTTCTGCAAGTTTTCTTTCCGTTATGTCGTTGATCATTACCATCAGCGCTTGCTGGCCATAATAATCCAAACTTATTGCAGATGCCTCAGCTGTGATTACAGTACCGTCAAATTTTACTAAGCGTTCTTCAATTACTAACGAGCCTTCTTCCGATGATAATTCTGCAGCATTTAGTTTAGATGTAATTGCATCTATTACCATTTGCCTATCGTCAGGATGAACAAATTCTAGTATTGATCTTCCGACAAATTCCTCGCTCTTATTGCCTCCCATTATTTTCTTCATTGCCTCGTTTACAAATACAATCTCCCCATCAACGTGAATAGTTATTCCCACTAATAACTCTTGTACAATACTCTTATAGCGGATTTCACTTTCCAACAAAGCTTTTTCTGTATTTTTCCTTTCTGTAATATCGCGGGCAAAGGTTAAAAAATATTTTTTCCCCTCAATCATGGCAATTGAGGTTTTCATTTCCATTGGAATTTTTGAACCATTCTTATGCACCACTTCCGTTTCGAAGGAGGTAACTCCGTTACTAAGCAATTGGTCCATTCTATATTTTATTTTTTCTGTTGTAAGACCAACTTCAATATCTGCACCCGAAAGATTTAATAGTTCTGTTTTAGTGTATCCAAGTATATCTGTTGTAGCTTTGTTGGCTTGAGAAAAATTGTGCAAAACACCCGTTTCATCGAATGGGAAAAGGGCAACAGCGTCTTTATTAGCCTCAAATAAATAGCGGTATTTTTCTTCACTGGCTCGTAATAAATACTCGTTTAACTTTCTTTCCGTAATGTCTTGGTTCACACCAATTGTTTTAACCGATTCTCCTTTTTCATTTTTTATAACTTTGAACTGAACCGCTATATAGCCTGTTGTACCATTCCCAAACAATACCTTATGCTCAAACCTAAACGATTCATTAATCTCTTTACTTTCCAAGGCTTGTTTTATTGCTACCGGAACAATAGCTTGATCTTCCGGATGAACAAACATTTCGGAATATTGTTTTGAGCTAAGCTGATAAGTTCCAACTCTATTAATATCTGTTTTGAACAGAGCGTAAAATTCATCATTAAATGTGAAGATATCGGAGACTAAATCATGTTCCCAGTGTCCAAGACGTGCGGCAACCATTGCTTGCGAAAGTTTAGCCTCACTAATTTTGAGCTGTTGTTGAGCAGAATATCTTTCAGTTACATCTCTAGCGATAACCATAATACTTTCAAGACTTTCGCCATTGAAAACCGGAACAAAATAGCTTTCATAATTTCGGATGAGACCTTTATTACCAAGTGCTAAGTATTCTCTTACTTGAATTGTCTTTTTAGTTCTTACTAATTGGAATGTTTCATCATAAACCTTAACTGCAGCCTCAGTTAAAAATTCCGAATAGTGCCTTCCTAAAACACCTTCTTCATGAAATCCTTCGGCATAATGATTAAGATATTGATACTTTCCGGAAGGAGTGTGCAGCGCAACATAATCCGGCAAAGCTTTAACTAAGGTTCTCCACTTTCCCTCACTTAAGCGAAGAGCATCTTCGGCATTTTTACGCGCAGTTATATCTTTGTGGGTACCGGCAGCTCGCTGAGGTTTTCCATTGTTATCATAATTGTAACCTTTACATCTATCCGATATCCAAATCCAGTCACCGTTTTTATGCTGAATTCTATATTCAACTTCCATTGCGTCAATTTCGCCGGATTCTATTTTCGTAATGAGATTCTGAACCTGGGGCTGATCATCCGGATGAATTTTGTCCCGCCAATTATGAGTTCTAAATTCTTCTTTCTCATTTAATTCATACCCGATCATAGACAAATAGCGTTCGTTAACTATTACCTGAGCCGATTTTAAATCAACATCAAAGGTTCCTAGTTCCCCTCCGTCAATAGCTAATTGGTAGCTTTCGTTAGATTTCTTAAGTTTTTCTTCGAAGTTCTTTTGCTTTGTAATATCGCGGAGACTACCAACAATCAACTTAGGTTTGTTTTCAGCATCTCGAACAAGAGAATAATTTCCATGTATCCACCGATACTCGCCGTTTTTATGTTTAAGCCGAAATTCTTGTTCAACATTTTTTTCGCCTCTTTCATCAGCAGCAATTACCTGTTCTCTAAAATTGTTCAGATTAGGAATATCATCCGGATGGATGCGTGCTTTTTGTTCAGAGTGTTCCATTTCGGAAAGTTCTTCGGGAGAATAACCAAAAACATCTTTTGCTTTTGGGCTTACGTATTCAAATTTGGCAGTATCAATATCTTGTCGATAAAAAACTTCGTTCGATCTTTCAATTAACTGTCTAAATTTTTCTTCACTTTCTATTAAGGCATTTTCGGCAAGTTTTTGTGGAGTTATATCGCGCAAGTTAGCCATGAAATAATTGGAAGAACCAACTTTAATCATATCTACATTAAGTAAAGCATTAAAATTCTCTCCGTTTTTTCTTTTAAGCAGAACTTCATAATCATGAACAAATCCATCTTTTTGTAGCTTTGTTAATAACAACTCTCTCTCATTATTGTTAGCATACAAATCAGTTACCTTAAGATTCTCCTCTACAGAAAGATCATAGCCGGAAATCTTTTCCATTGCGCGATTAGCTTGTAAAATTTTTCCGCTTAGATCACTTATACCAATTCCAATTGGTGATTCATCAAATATTTGTCTGAATTTTTCTTCGCTTCTTTTCCTTTCCGTAATATCTTGCATGGAGACAAATACCCGCGAGGGAGTTTTTTCATCTGTGAAAAATTGGGGTATTGCATTAACAATAAGCCAAACAATTTCTTTTTTTACCGGATTGTAAATACCAAGAGGAAAATCATCAACCGATTTAGCAGTTTTAAGTGCGATCATTGAAGGATACTTTTCCGGTCCAAGTTTCATTCCATTTTCGTCAACAACAAACCAATCCGGGTGAAATGAATCTCTCTGTTCAAATTCCTCTTTAGTAAGACCGAACATATCTAATGCTGCCGGATTAGCATCTAATAATTTTCCACCAGAAGCCTGGTAAAAAACACCTTGCTGTAAAGACTCGAAAAGTGAGCGGTATTTGTATTCGCTTTTTATTATTGCTTCTTCAATCCTTTTTCTTTCTACAATATCCCATGCTAAATCTGCTAGTTTACTTACAACGTCAATATCTGCCGAATGGTAGTTGGTTCTCTTATTTCCCACTCCAAGAATTGCTTTAATTTTATTACCACGAATAACCGGTACAACTAATTCTCTAACTACTTTTGCGTGACCGTCGGGCAATCCCTTTTTATGCTTTAGATTGGCGTAATCGTTATGGATAACCGGCTTCATAGTTTTTACGCAATCCACCCAAACACCGGCTTTGCTTATTGGGTAATGAGATCCTTTACCTTCAGATGTACACATATTTTCAATCGTGTTCGTAGACCACATTTGCAAACGTAGGTTTTCCTGATCTTCTTCAACAAAGTGATAAAAGCCGATACTGCTACCGGTGAGTAACTCTGTTTCATCTAAACATTTTTGCAATAGTTCATCTAAAGAACAGTTGTAGGATAATTCTTCTATACTAAATCTTGCCTCGAGTAATTCTTTTTCAATACTGACGGTTGTTATATCTCTTGCAAAGCAAATCAAGTTTGGTTCATTTAAGCTGATGAAAGTAGTACTTACATCAACCGTTATAATGGTTCCATCTTTGCATCTGTATTTTGTTATAAACTGATCCCACCCCTGGTCTATCACCTTTTGAATATGCTCTTTCGTTTCGAGATGCGTTTCCATTACTTCAAGATCGGAGATACGCATTCTAAGCAATTCATTCTTAGTGTAACCAATCATTCTTTGAAAGGCCGGATTGGTTTCTAGATATTTTCCGGTTTTATCTATTACAAAATAGCCGTCATGCGTAGTTTGAGTTATTGCTTGAAGTTTTCTAGCGCTTTTTCGGATTTCTTCTTCAATAGTTTTTTTTTCTGTTACATCGTGGTTTGTACCAACCAAGCATTTGGCTCCGGTAGATTCATCAACATTTATGGCCCCAATACTGTTTATAAAGCGGATCTTTCCATCCGGACGATTCCATCTATATGTAATATCGAATGGAACACTCGTTTTAATTGTTTTCTCTATTGTGTTTTTTACATACTGCTGATCATTTTGTGCAACATGATTAATAAACTCACTAAAATTAAACTCACCATTTATTTTGTTTACTCCAAGAATTTCAAAATTATGATCTGACCAGCTCGTCACTTCGGTTTCAATATTATAATCAAAACTACCGGAGCTAGTTGCTCTTTGAGCCTCATTCAACAGTGAGCTCATTGAAGAGAGTTTTTCATTCAAATCGCTAAATATTTTCTGTATTTCGGAAGGACTCATCGAGCTGAAATCGATATTTCCCGAAGTTTTTTTCTCAAAACTCATATTAAACCTTTGCAAATTATTGTTGAAGCTGAATTAATAAATGCAAATTCATACTTTCAGCTCTTCTTATGAACATATAGATTTACAGTAGAATTTGCAATGATTAAGTTGCTAGCGTCCTTTAAAGTTGTGAACGGACTTTCCATTTTTGTTGCAAAAAAAAAGCCATTTCACTTTTTCTGAAATGGCGCTTTCTAAAACACATTTATAATCAAAAACTATTTGGGAGGCATGGCAATTGGCTCTGAATGATTTGGCATCTGTGAAAAATCCGGTCTGCCAATGTTCTTCACTAAATCGGCTACAATAATTTCTTTGCCTTGGGCCATCGAGAAATTAGCTGCAACTCCGGATAGTAATGAATACGCTCCGGCTCTTTGATCGGCTGCTCTTAGATATTTATCTGGTTTCTTGTTTAACGAAAATATATCATCAAGCATAACTACATCGCCGCCTCCATGTCCTCCCTCTCCAGTCCAAACTTTAATATCTTTTGGCGCACCTCTTAGCGGATAGATTCTTGTAGTTGTTCCACCTTCTTTTGAACCACCTTGCTCGCTACCATCGCCGGCAACATAAATTTTTTCTTCTATCTTATGTTCAAGTCTTCCTTTTGTTCCATTGAAAACAATGTAGTAGCCTTCCCATGCATTAAAGGCATTAAGAGAATAGCTAAGAGTTGCATTATTATCATACTTTGCAATCACATTCATTGTGTCTTCAATATCAATTTCTGGACGGAATACACAACGATCTCTGAAATATCCATCGTAATGTTCTTGATCAAGATAGAGTTCTTTTAAGCGTTTGTTTTTGGCTAGACTAAGTTCGAACGCGCACTTATCTTTTTCGGGACAAGTATGGCAACGTTCATGATAGCTACTTAATCCCAATCTCTTAGCGGTTTCCGGAGTGTAGAATTCTTTTTTGCCCATTGCAGTAACTGAAACCGGAACTGCCGACATCCACCAGTTTACCAAATCAAAATGATGAGTTGATTTGTGAAGCAAAAGTCCGTTCGAATATTTTTTCAAACCATGCCAGCGACGGAAGTAATCCGCACCATGATGAGTATTGAGCATCCAATGGAAATCGACAGAAAGAATATCGCCAATGGTTCCGCTCATCAATAAATCCTTAACTTGCGTGCGAGGTGGCGAGTAGCGGTAATTAAAAGTTACAGTTACAGTTTTACCGAACTTGTTTTGTGCATCAATTATTCTTTGGCATCGCTCAGCAGTGTTAGTCATTGGTTTTTCAGTGATTACATCGCAGCCTAATTCCATTGCACGACAAATGTAATAATCGTGCGTGCTGTCAACTGTAGTAACAATAACAGTATCCGGTTTCGTTTCAGAAATCATTTTATCAAATTCTTTGGCATCATAGTATGGAGGAGTTTTGCCAATCAGTTTCTGCGCCATTTCTTGGTAGCGCTGTCCTCGTCCTAAATTTGTATCGCACAAACCGACTACTTCGCATGTATCTTTATATTCATTATAAATAGCACCTTGCCATAATTCCGATCTGTGCCCGGTTCCAACTACTGCAAATCTTTTCTTAGAATTAAGTGAACTGAAAGTGTTCGCCAAAATATTTCCACCAAACAGAACCCCAGCTCCAGCAGCAGAAGATACTTTGATAAAATCCCGTCTTGAAAAATCTCTTTTGTTTTCCTTTGAATTAGATTCCATTTTTACTCCACTTGCTCGTTTATTTTGTTTTGAAAATTTTATCCAAGAATTTAACCATATAAGACATTGCCTCATCAAACCAAGGATGAAACAACCAGAATGGATGCGGTGTTTTTGGTATTGTGTGAACTTCGGAGTATATATTAAGCTTATTAAGTTTTGCAATCAGTTCATCTCGCCCGGCGTGGTAACGATCCAAAGAACTATTTATAAATAATATTGGGGGAGTTTTTTGGCTTACATATTTAGTAGGCGAAGCTTCTTCCCAGATTTTTGGATTCTCTTTATATGTTGCGCCAAACCACGCTCTGCCCGCGGATGGCTTTGCCAGATCTGTATCTTTTCCACTTTCAGCCGGATGAGAAAAATCTACAATACCATCAATATCTATCACTGCTTGAACACTCGTTGAAATATTTTTGTAAGTGGCGACTCCTTCAAATTGCTTCAAATCTCCGGTAGTTCCAAGAAAAGCCGCAAGTTCTCCTCCCGCAGATGTTCCACTCACTGCAATTTTATTAGGGTCCGCATTCATTTGTTTTGCATGTTTTCTGATCCATCTAATTGCTTCTTTGAGATCATGAATTGCGGCGGGATATTTTGCTTCACCAGATAACCTGTATTCAACTGTAACAGCTATGTAACCATTTTTTGCCAAATGAATTGCCGTCGGCCATTCCATACTTTTATCGCCGCTGCGCCATCCTCCGCCATGCATAATCATTACAACCGGAAGCAGTTCCTTTGGTCGTAACTTTGGACTAAAAATATCAACATGCATTTGTCGCCAGCCATAACTTGCATACACGGCATTATAAATCGCCGCTACATCTTCTGAAACAATCGCTTCAACAACTTTTGCATGTGGAAAATCTTCAGCAATTTTCAGCGCAGTTGATTTAACCGTGAACGAAGTGTCTTTTACTATTGAATTAGTTTTTTGACCGTGAGAGGAAATTATGGGAATAAGAAGCAGTAAAAGAAATTTTTTCATCAGCAATTCCAAAAAAAATTTTGTTTAGGAATTTAGAATGGCAAATATGCAAAGAGAGGATTTCTCCTCTCTTCACTAAAAATCTAAAAAGCGAAATCCACAGAAATTCTATTCACATTATCAAAAACATCCATCTTTGAGAATGAATAATTCACTTGCAGATCAAAGCCGGAAAGTTCTGTATTGAACCCGGCACCGGCAGACCATGATGCAATATCTCTATTAGTCTGATAACCAGCTCGCAAAGCAACCATTCCTAAAAATTTATACTCGGCACCAATGTTTACTCTTTCCGAATAGGAATTCGAATGCAAAAAATCTACAGCGAGAGTTAATACATCATTTTTTGATTCCGGCAAAACAAACGCCAACACATTAACTGCACCTCCCATTGTAAAAGCGAGCGGGAGTTGTTCATCAATTTCTTCCCGTTTAATATTGGATGAGAAATTTCTGATTGTCATGCCGAATCGAAAATCTTTATAGCCGGTATTGTAAAGTACACCCGCATCAAAAACTAATTTCTGTGCATTGTTGTCTACGGTTGATCCATCCACAAAAGTGTTGGTTCCAAGATTTTGTCCTACAAGGCGAATATTTCCACCTATAGAAAATTTTTCGTTAATAGATTTAGCATAACTTAAGCCGAGCGAATACGCGCCAACATTACTCAAGGTTCCATTTTCAATGTACCCGGAAGCACTTGATGCCGATGGATCTAAACTAGTTGCATATATTGTTCCGTAATCTACAGAAAGAACACTTAACGCTACTGTTCCATAGTTTCCCATATTGTAAGCAAATGATCCGCCTAAGTAGGCAATATCAGCAATCCATTGCGTATAATTTAGAGTAACATCAAACTTCGCTTTTGTTGTTGATAGCCCGGCTGGATTATAGAACACACTTTCAGATCCGGTGCCGATTGAATAAAACGCTTCTCCCATAGCACTTGCTTTGGGAGAAATACTAACCAGCTGAAAATTCATCGTACTCTGTGCTAATTTATTTAAACCGATCTGGGCGTGATTCTCAGATACTGTTAGAAGTCCGATGATCAATGCAAAAAATATTTTTATAGTTTTCATTTTAATTTCTCCTTGATCTTAACGGACAACAACAAATTTTAAAAATACTTGTTCACCGGATGGATTCCGGATTACGGCAATGTAAAGGCCGCTGCTAATAACTTGCTGGCTTTCTGTAATCATATCCCATGTGTATGAACCGGCTCTAACCGGGCTATCAAAATTCACACTTTTAATAAGATCGCCATTCTCCGTAAATATTTGGATTTTGCATGTTGAAGGAAGATTATAAAAATTAATTGAGCGCTGATCGGTAGCCCCAAATGTTTTTAACAGCGGATCGTTAATGTTATATGGATTCGGAGCTATTCTAATTTTAGCTAGATCATTTTGCGGTGCTCTTGGCGGATTCACCCAATAAATGTTTGGTATAAGAACGCGACTGCTGTAAATAGTTTCTCCTCGTGTTGTTGGATCTGCGGTAAGATCATTGGCTGCAATCTGCGCTTTAGTCTGAATGAAATAATAATACTGTGCTAAAGCTAAAACACCTTTATCTTTAAAAGTATGAGAAGCCGCTTTATCATTTTTGTCCGAATCATAAACTATTTCATAAAATGTTGTGTCTTGATTGGAAATCCTTCTCATAATTCTGTAACCGGCAAATGTGGAAAAATTTTCCGCTTCAGTTCCTACCCAGTTAATTTCCGGTCCATCGCCATAAGCCGAAATTGTTAGCATAGATGGAGGTGGCGGAGCTTGAGGAATTTTATAACCATGTTCGAAATTCCACTTAGCACGATATGCAGACAGCATTACAGAATCAATTCCGCTGCTTACCCAACGATCCTTCTTCTTGTCTATTGCGGTTGCATCGGATGGAAAAGCAAAGTTAGAGGGAAGCCATCCGGTGTTTGCATCCGGCATATTTGGCGGATCTTGCAATGTTCCCTTCAACCATTTGTAACCAATATCCTTAGCTGTTTTAGGATCGAGACCAGCCCAGCCGGAAGCGTAAACGATTCTTACTTTTTGTCCCGGCAATAATTTGTAAGGCCCGAATGAAGAGAACATAAAATTTTCTGATTGAGCACCAGCCGGATAATTAAACCATTCCACTTTACCAAGCTCATCGTTATTAACACTATGCGAAGTTCCCGAAAAAGCGACACCGGTTATTTTAGAAAGATTATATAAACCACCCCGCATAGCCCAAAAGTTTTTATCACTATAAGGATCGCCTACTGATGAATAAGGCATTTGTGAACCGTTGCCGGTATAAGTAATCTTGGGTTGGAGAAAATCATCTTTATCATCTGCAGCATTTGCATAAGCTTCTTTGGATGCATGAAGTATTGTATAAAAGTGCATTCCGGTTCCAAGAAGTCTTCCATTTTGGCTAAGCACGGGCGCGCCCATATTATCACCATTGCGTGTCGGATCGTCGGCACCATATTCATAAAACACTCGTAATTTACCCGGCACCTTTCCACCAACAAAAGTTTTTAGAGTATCAGTCGGACGAGCGCCATGATAATGCTGCCAAGATTTCTGAGGCTCAAATCCAATTTCACTTCCTTGCGGCCCGGGATTCCTTCCATTAGAAAATTCGCCATTATCCAAGTTTGTATTCATCTGAATAAATACGCTATCATAATTCTGTGTACTATTGTTAGTGAACTCGTAATCGAAAACCACATAGTTGTCGTTAAAATTTTGTCCCCAGCCTAAGATTTTTCTTTTAAGTGTAATTCCATAAACGTACTCATTGGTTACTTCTACAATTTGATCATATGTTCCGCCGGAAAATTTTGAAGGATCGTGTGTACCAATATCTGCTAAAGTAACATTCTCGGTCTTAGTAGGATTTATAACTGTCTGCTGCGGATATTTATAACGAATGTAATTTGTAAGTGGTACAGTTACTTTTCCAGTTGGCAAGTAGGTATTGGTTAATCCATAAACCGCAACAGTATCAACTTTTAAAAGTGGATTGGTTTCGTAAGGATTGTTAAACATTAGAGTAGCAATCTGAAAACCAGCGCCCGTATTAGCTTGCGCGTACTGACCTCTAATTCCAAGTATGTTATAATCATTAGGAAAGAAACCGGATGTATAAGTAAAGTTTCCTCTATCTCCGTTATCGGTAATTCCAATCCAAAATCTTCCAACTTTCATTGCAGCAGTTTTCTGAACAAGCTGAGCAAACAGAGACTCGCTCTGCATAAATAAAAACGCAAACAAAAAAAGCCAGAGAGTTTTTGCTGCTATATTCTTTGTTTCAATTAGTTTCATTTAATTCTCCAATTATTTTGTTTCGATGAACACTTAAAAATCTACTCTAACGCCAAACCAAATATCGCGCGGCTGTTTATATAACCAGAAATTATAGTTCGGATCATCTATGTATGATTTGTCTGCGGAACGCATATCTCCAATTTTATCATCACCACCTATATATAAACCGGGGTTTGCTTGACGAAGATTATCAAACTCTGCCGAGTTATACATTGGTAAGTGAAGCGAAGCAAGATATTTCGATCTGTCGGTTGCATCGGCAAAAGCATAACCGCTGTTCATCTGATCAACTTTAATATTGAGAAGATTGCTTACATCTAGAAAGACAGTTGTTTTTAAACCGGCAAGATTAAACGTTTTTGAAATCTTTAGGTCCAACATATAATAATCTTGCCATTGCATATTGTTTGTAAAGTGAAGTTTTCCAAGCGGATTCCATGTAAAATAATCGCCGGCAGAATAGGTAGCAAAGATTGTTACATCCCATCCGCCTAGGAAATGGTTATCAAGAAATTCCGGACCAAATTTATCTGGAGTGCGGAATGTTATGTTGGCATTTAATTCCGGCTGAGGCAAAGATTTAGTTTCGTTGCCGGCATACAAGCCTTCTTGATCATTATTAATTGTAACATCTGTAATTAAACTTCTGCCGGATAAACCGTCTTTCTTAATCATGTAATTAAAATTCAGCCAGCCGGAAACCCAACTGTTATCATTCTTAGAAATATTTATTTCTAAGCCTTGTATATCTTCATAACGATTATTTGCTTGGTTATTATAATTCAAAGTTCCGGCAGAATTTTTATATGTAACTCTTCCGGCTTCACCAGTTACATCCTTAGAGTAACCGGAAATTTGCATGATATAATTTTCGAAGAAATTATAAGCTACACCAAGCTCGTAAGAAGTAGTTCTTGGCGGTTCCAAATTTGGATTTGACATATCATACAATCCATTCTTATCATATCTGTATCTGTACTGGTACATTGTGTAATAAGGAGGATTTGATCTGAACTGTCCGTAATTGAAATAGAATTTAGATTCTGTTGTAATCGGGAATGATACACCTATTCTTGGACTGATTGTTAAGAAGTTTTTAATCGGCTCAAGAAATCCCGGATGTTCTTTATCGTAAGCTTCCCAGATATCCCAGATATATGATTTCCCACTTACCAAATATCTAAACAATGATGTATCAACTTTTTGCGGACGAAACATTGATTCGTTGAACGGATCGCCGGTTGGCCATTTGCCGCCGCCATTGTAGTAGTAGTCTAATCTTACGCCAATGTTAGCAACTATCTCGTTATAGTTGATTTGATCTTGAATGTATAAACCGGTTTGGCTTGGTGTTCGTTGGAAGTTAAATTCGTAAGCATTGTAAGCATTTGTATTCCACTTTTCCCAGAAATTGTGATCAATGTTTATATGGTTGTACTCGATTCCACCTTTTAAATAATGATGATCATCCAGCTGAGAAGCTATATCAAACTTTATTCTTGCTTGACTAGTTTTAGTCCTATCATACAAATCACCTTCTTTGCTTCCATACGCAAATGTTAACCCGGGCAAAGCAATATAAATTGGATAAGTCGTTCCACGAACATTACGCGAACCAAATTGAAGTTTACCGTAAGGAAGTTCAGTGAGAGGAAATGGCCCAATCTGATTTATAACAGTTGAATCTCTGTTATCACCAATTGGAGAATCGTTTTTAATTGTTAAGTAGCTGACTGATAATTCGTAAAATGTTTTTGGACTTAATACATGGTTAATAGTAACACCATGCATCATAGTTGTTTGATCAAGCATCGGGAAGAAAGGTGGATCGTAAGCATATTTTAATGGGCTCTCTGTTCTTGTAGCAACGTGCCTAACATTATCAATGCCCATAAATCCGCCGGAATTTCCGGCATTCGGTGCATCACCTTGCGGCGGCCTTGCCGGAGAAACACCTTGCTGACGTTTCCATAATCCGTTGTATGTAAATGTAATATTTTCTGTCGGCTGTGCTTTTATTGTTCCTAAAGTAGTATATGAGAATTGACTTTTGCGCACGACCGGCATAACATAATATTGTTCTGTTGATGAATTTGAAAGATAAAAAGTTGCATTGCCTAATTCTTTTCCTATAAATGGAATCGGTCCGCCGAATCCTCCGTCAAAATTCCAGTCAACTCCTTGTTCGGTCATGTGATGATCTTCGAAAGCTTTCTTTTGCTGCTCGCTCAATTCATAATAACCAATTGTCTTTTTCATATCCTCGGAAAGACTAGAAAGACCTTTGTAATCCGGTACAGTCATGTGTAACCAGTTAGCAAGCAAAAACATATCATAAGCAGAAGCTTGTTGGTTTACCGGCTTACCGGTATTATATGCTTTAGCTTGACTAATCCATCCCGGGAAAACGATATGCTGCGAACGTGCGTAAGGATCATCCGCCCAAGCTGTGTTTGTTCCAACAAAACCAACGCTCGGAGATAGAAATGGTTTCAGTAAGTCATTATTAGCATCATAAAAGGAATCGCCGAAGCGTTTCATATGCTCATTATTTCTTGAATATGAAAATGTGCCGTGGTAACCATCTTGAGTTCCGCTTTTTGTGGTTACGTTAATTAAACCGGAACGGAAGTTTCCATATTCAGCGTTATATCCTCCGCTAAGCAGAGAAATCTGTTCAACTGCACTCATCGGAATTGAGGTCTCGGCATTTCCTACAGCAGCATTGTTGTAAGCTAACCCGTTTACCATAGTTCCGGTTTGGTCTGCGGAGCCGCCGCGTATTGTTAAGAATCCGTTACTCTCTGAAACGCCCGGCATCTTTTGCAAGAATGCGTTAATCTGTCTAACACCGGAAGCTTCTTGCAATTGGTCTGAAGAAACAACCATCTGCGTATTGGAAACTTCTTTGTGAAGTTCATCTGCCTTTGCGGTTACAACAACTTCTTGCCCTTGTATTGTTGTAGGGTCAAGTTCGATAGCTAAAGAGGTAACTCGATCAGCCGAAACAACAACACCCCGCAATGTTTTCGCCGTATAGCCAATCATAGAAACTTGTAATTCATAAGTCCCTACCGGAACATTTATAATAATAAATTTTCCATCCAGATCGGTTGCAGCGCCAAGGTAAGTTCCTTTTACCATAACGGTTACACCAACCAGAGCCTCTTTGTTTTGCGAGTCTTTTACTACTCCAAGTATTCTGCTTCTTGTTTGCGCAACTGCTGAATTTGAGAATAGAATGGAAAGAAGTAGGAAGGACAGAAAAAATAGTTTAACAGAAAGATTTTTTTGATTCATCTTTCACTCCTCAATGAATTCGCTTTATGAATTTACTTATTTCACTAACAACATTTTCTTTGTTTCAGTATAACTTGGGGTTTGCATTCTGTAAAAGTAAACGCCGCTTTGTAAAGAAGCTCCATGGCGCGCATCTACATTAAATGCAACCTTGTATGTTCCAGCCGGATGATAATTATTAACTAAAGTAGCAACTTCTCTTCCCAGAACATCATATACTTTTAGGCTTACGTTGCTGGATGCTTGTACCTTGTAGCCTATTGTAGTTTCCGGATTAAAAGGATTTGGAAAATTCTGTTCAAGTTTATATCCAACCGGAATTGTTTCATCCTTCTTTACTTCTGTGAATGTAGAAGCAACAAGTTCATCCAGATAAACTTCCAGCATAGTGTAACCCTCAGCATTCAGCTTATTACCATCTGTTTTATCATTTGGATTAAGTCCTTTTGCAGTTTCCCAATCATCAGGCATACCATCTTTATCAGTATCAACCGGCGCAGCTGTTGATTTTAATTCAGGCCATCCGCCTACATCATTTTGTGAATCAATAATTCCCTTTCCACCGCCGCCGAATCTTGTACCATATTTAGCTGTTCCGGTTTGTGCTTCTTCAATTATTCTTGAATCCAATGGATCTCTTTTAGGAAAACTTGCACCTACATGCTTCATTACTCTCTCATAAGCTTTCTCGGCACTTTCTTCCTTTTCAATTAAATATGGAAAAGCTACCAATGGTTTTTTGCTAGTTTGATAAGCAACATAATTACCTTGAACGCCGCCGCTCCAATTGTTCGCAGTAATTGTGGGATTTCCAAAAACATAATTTCCAGCAACGAACCATCTACCAACAGTATCGGAAGGTTCTACAACGCGGTATCTTTTACTAGAGGAAGTTGCCGGGCCATATTTGTAATAATTATTAATGATGTTGATCTTGCCTTTTTCGCCCCCATAGATGCTGTTGTTTCCCCAATTGTACAACACATTATTTCTGAAATCCGCATTTTCGCAAATATCTGTTTCGCCACCGGAGAATCTAGGATTGCGGCTGTTATGATGCGCAAACATGTTATGGTGAATCGTTGTGTTCTTCCCTCCCATAATTCCGCCGTAACCATGTTCTTGCAACACTCCTCCTTCAACATGCAAGGAAAGATTCAAGCTTTCACTTATCAAACACCATTGTATTGTTGAATTGGTTAGTCCATAAAAACTTGCATCTTCATCAACAGACCAGCTTATTGAGCAGTGATCAATTATAAGATTATTAACATTGCGACCATTCATCGCGTCATCATCGTGACGGTTTACATCACCCAACCTAGTTCTTATGTAGCGAATTATAACATTACTTGCATTCACTGTTAAAGTATAGCCAGCAATACAAATTCCATCACCCGGAGCGGTCTGTCCGGCTATAGTTAAATTTCCATTTTTAATAGTGAGCGAGGATTTTAAATAAATTGTTCCGGATGTTTTGAAGACAATTGTTCTTATCCCGGTTTGATTAACCGCATATCTAAAACTGCCCGGTAGGTTGTCATCGCTAAGATTTGTTACTTCGTATACAGCACCACCTCTTCCGCCGGTAGTAAATTTACCAAAGCCATCTGCGCCGGCAAATGCTGGAATTATACTAGCAGTTGTACTAAAGGAGACTTCATTTCCATAAACAGTACCATCAGCATTTGTAGCATATGCTCTAACATAATATTTTGTTTTCGGCTGCAATGAATTTAACTTAATGCTATATCCACCCAAACCAATTCCGGCTGTAACTTTATTTTCATTCACAGTTGGCAATGGATTTGTACTCCAGCAGATACCTTTTTCAACTACGTCTTTACCGCCAGTGGTAAGAATTATCCCTCCGCAAAGTGCAGATACATCTGTTATTTCTGCAACATTATTTGTAGAGACTGAAAGTTGATTATCCGGCTGAGCTATAGATGTTGATCCGGATATTATAAAAGTATTATGCACTGCATACTTGGTTGTACTTGTAGTAGTGTTTATAACCCAATATGGATATATACGAACAGAAAAAGTTGTTCCATTTGGAACAGTGACATTAAGATCTTTTGAATAATTTGCGCCGGTTGAGTTGCCGTATATAAGGGCGCCAATATCGGAATTTATTTGAGTTCTCGTATTCCAATTATCGGTTGAATAAAAAACGTTTGAGTTCATTGCCGAGGTACTTCCGGCAAACCCATAATTGAAGGATACTTTTGATACAACTAAATTATTTCCGGCGCTTGGGGAAACATCAAATTGTATAAAACGCGAGTCGTCATGTACGGTTTCTTGCTTCCATCCTAAAGCACCTTGGTTTAGCCTCTGACCGTTGCCATTATAACTAGCAACAACCATTCCGTTAGGGCCAGCACTAATAACTTCTTTCTTCGCCTCAACATCGCCAACGGATTGAGAAACTCTTTGACTATCTGTAGAAGACAAACTCCAAGTAACAATAGCGCTTTTTTGAGCGAAACTAAAATTTATGGTAAAAAGAAGAACTATAATGGTAAATCTAATTTTCATTAATACACCTTTTTTATTCGAACAGACAGAAGAATTTTTCTAAACTTGCATCAAATCATAGTAAAATAGCGAGGCTACTTTATTGATGACTTAAACGCTAACTAAAATTCTTGAATCGGCTCTTAATTGTCAAGGAAATAATTGGACTGCTCTATTCTTTTTTGATTTAAAAATAAAAAAGCGGCTTTCCTAAAAGCCGCCTTTAAATAATTCAAGTTCACTTCAATAAAAGCATTTTTCTAGACTGAACAAAATCCGCCGCCTGAATTCTGTAGATATAAACACCGCTTGCTAATCTACCCGCATCAAATTTCACCTCGTAGAAACCGGCGGGTTTTTCTTCATTCACAAGTTTCAAAATTTCCGAGCCGAGAATATCATATACCGCGATTTTCACTAATCCGCTTTTAGGTAATTGATATTTTATAGTCGTTGCTGGATTAAACGGATTCGGATAATTCTGATATAACTCATACTTGGTTGGAATTGCATTTAGAGAAGCCTCTTCTTCTATTGCAGTAACTGCTGTGGTATCCGGCATCCAATCATAACTAAATGTTGGGCTCGTGTTTTTGGAAAAAATGTTGGCTACAGTATGTGTTGCCGCTTCTTGATCTGTCAACTGTCTGGAAATGGATGCTAGTCTTTGTTTTGCATCTGAACCGGCACCATAACATTTATACTCAGCGTAAACAGCGGGTGTAACGTTCCAAGTTGACCAGCCAGCCGGACTTAGAGTTGCCGGTTCTTCACATTTAATAAAAACTGTACGCGGTGCGCTTTGCCAAGGTCTGCCTAAAACAAAATTGGTTATTGCGTTTCCATCAAAACCAATTTCATTGGCTGTGATTTTACAATTCAAGAAAACATAACCGAAAAGTGTTGTAGCGTCTGTAGATGCAGCAGTTAGCGTTCCACCATTCCGATTAACATTGATTGTACATTTATCAAAAACAACTACATCGCGACCAAAGATAAAATCTACCGATCCTTCAATGTAACAATTGTTCATATAAACTCTACCTACACCGCTACCGCCCCAAGTGTAATATGTATCTTGATAACCTAGAAGTTTGCAATTGTAGTATGCGTGTCTATCACCTTGGATTCTTAAAGCAACCGCCTGAGCAGCTGTTGAAGTGTTTTGGAAAGTGATATTCTTAGCAACAAAATCATTTGCATCAATTGCTACTGTTTGGCATGTAGATGTCCCTAGCGTAACTCCATTCACAACTCGACCGGAATAATCATCGTAAACAAGAATTGTATTGTCTCTGTTTTCACCTTCCAGCACAACATTGGATTTAAGTGATGTCAAAATTATTTTTTCTTTATAAGTACCTTTCTTTACAAACACCGTCCATGTCCCGGTATAGTTATCCGGTATTGCATCAAATGCAGCTTGAACAGTTTTGTAATCACCGCTTCCATCGGAGGCAACAACTTTTTTAACATTTGCCGCTTGTGCTTGAGTTGTAAAGGTTACTTCGTTCCCGTATCCGGTTCCAATTCCATTTGTAGCATATGCTCGAACGAAATAAACTGTATTTGGTTTAAGTTCCGACATCATACCGGTAAATGTTCCAAGGTCTTTACCGTTAACAGTTTTGCCGTCATTAATGGTTGGATTGTTTTTTGTACTCCAGCAGATTCCGCGTGCAGTTACCGGATCGCCGCCCCATGCCGTAACATTACCGCCGCTTGTAGCAGTTTTTGCCAATATACTGGAAACTTCATTTGTTGTTACAGTTGGTACCACTTTTTCTGCGAGTGTTGTAAATATTATTTCTGTTCCGTAAGATGTACCAGCGCTATTAACCGCATATGCTCGCAAATAATATTTTGTATTAGCAGTTAATCCGGTAACGTTGCTCACAAACTGCCCAACGCCACTACCACCTTCAAGTTTTGTGTCAGAGGTCGTAGGCATTCCCGTTGTATTCCAACAAACACCACGTGCCGTAACATCTGCACCACCGTCGTTTGAAACTGTTCCACCGGTAGTTACAAAAGTTGTGGATATATAAGTTGCATCAGTTGTTTTTACTGCCGGCACATCTGCATTTACTCCAGTTCCGGTTCCAGAAATAACAACGCTATCAACAACAACAAGTTTTGCCCAACCTTCGGCGGCTTTGTTGTGCGGATAAACTCTTAGATAAAATGTTTCTCCACTGTTTACACTAACATTTAATGCTGATTTAAATTTCGCTACTTTACTTCCGGCTAAAGCTGTATCTGGAATTAATAAAGTTTTTGTTGCGAACGCTGCATCTTTAGAATAATATACGGCGGCACGTAAGTTTTGACTAAACCATCCGCCCAAGTACATTGATACAGAAGTTACATTTAACGTTCCGCCGGTTTTTGGTGAAACCGCATATTGAAAATGCAATGTATCGGTAGGATTCGGTTCCGCCTTCCAAGTTTGAGATACCGTTTGAACCGCACCAACTTTTAATGTAACTCCATCTAATGTTGGAAGATTTGTAAAACCATAAAATTTCATAGTTTTGTTGTATGCTTGGTCAGCTGTGATTCCTCCTTTGGTTACAACTTTATCGTCAGCTTCGTAAGGCCATGTAGCAGAAAATGGAGATGCCGCACCAACCGAAGTTCCGGATATTACAATGTTTTGTAAGCACATATATTTACCGGTAGATACTGATGCGGATTCATGCCAAGGATACACACGTAGGTAAAACGTTCCGCCATCGGGTACAGTAATATTTGGTGTCGCGGCAACAGATGTTAGTGCGTTTGATAATAAATAGTTGCTCGCGTTGCCGGTTGTGTAAGTAATTTCTGTTGGATTGGCAAAAGTAGGATCGGCAGAATAAAATATCGCTGCTTTCATTGTTTGAGTGCTCGCAGCGCAAATACTTAAAGCTACATTAGAAATTGTAAAAGATGAGCCCGTTTTTGGAGAAACAGCAAACTGAATATAAACAGTATCAATCTTAGCCGTTAAGTTTGCCGGCCATGAATTGTTTGTGCCAGCCATTCTAATACGCTGACTGCTATTCGTTCCGCTGTAACCATTGATTTCTGTTCCTTTGAATTTTTCATCTGCAGCAATCACAGTTCCGGAAGTAACGGCAGTGAATCCTGTTCCGCCACTTGTTGGATTTGTAAGTGCCCATGTTGCTGATGCTTGCTGAGCTAAGTTTGAACTTACTAACGCTGAAAATAAAAGAAGAACTGTTAAAAAGGTTAAATACTTTTTCATTTACTTCTCCCTATTAATGATAAAAACATTCCAATTAAGATTATGCGCAAACTATTTGAAAAGTCGCTGCTAAAAAACCGGAATGAGTTAATCGGGGGAATGAATCGGCGAGTTGCAAAATACAATCGATAAGCCGGAAAATTAAAGCTGGCCTCCAATCGCGTTTTGGAAATTGGTACGATATGTTCTACTAAGCTTAAGTTTTGTTCCATCGTTTAGAAAAACGTCAAAATCGCCATGCTCGTTTTGACGCATACTTTTTATCTTGTCGATATTCACTATTGAGGAACGGTGAATTCTCACAAACTTTTGTGTATTCATTTTCTGCTCGAGACCAGTGAGTGTTTCTCGAATCAAATATTTTTTTCTATCGGAATGGATGTATACATAATCTCCGGCACTTTCAATCCAATCAATCTCTTCTACAGAAATAATGGAGATCTGATCTTTGGTTTTAATCATTAGACGGGAAAGAATGTTTTTATTACTAACAAAATCTACTTGATTAGCCTCCGGTTCTTTATCAACTACTTTAAGATAATCGTTGACAACAGATTTTAGCTTGCTGGTATAAGCTTCAAGACTTCGGTGGCTAACTTCAGAAAGCGCATACTTTAAAGTTTCTTTGAATCGCTCTTCACTTACCGGTTTAAGTAGATAATCAAGCGCATGGTGCTCGAAAGCCTTTAGTGCATATTTATCAAATGCAGTAACAAATATTATGATTGGCATAAATTCAACAGAAAGATTTTGCAGCACTTCGAATCCACTCATTTCCGGCATTTGAATATCGAGAAATACTATATCCGGTTTAAGTTTAACTATTGCATTAATAGCTTCTTTGCCGGATGAACATTCTCCAACAACCTCGATTTCCGGAAAATCTTGGAGTCGTATCCTAATTCCTTCTCTTGCGTGTGGTTCGTCGTCAACAATTAAAACTCTGGCAATCACATTAATTCTCCATCAATGAATCAGAAACCGATTCATTATATTCTTCCATAGTTGGAAACACAATTATTAACTTCAGTTCACCACCATTTTCAGCTATTTCAAATCCATAATTCGTATCGTACAGTTGAGATAATCTTTCCCGAGCTACTTTTATAGGAGCCAACTCAGAAATTATCTTCTCATCCAACCGAGTTTCACTTTCATGCTTTAAGCTAAGACTCAAGCGAAGATCATAATTCAAAATATCAGATTCAATCGTTAATGCAAATGAAAAATTAGGTTCGCCAATAATTTCATATAGTAGAGCTTCAACAATTGGCTGCAAATAAAAACTAGGGACAAGTTTGGTCAGTGATTCTTCAGAAACATTCTCATTAAATGTAATTGCTTCGCCAAAAGCCTCTTTTTCAATATCGAGGTAAAGTCTCAAGAAGTGAAGCTCTTGTTCCAATTCCACTTTTTCTTTTTCATTGCTATAAACTGTGGTTCTAAGAAATTCGCTAAGCATAGTAAGAATATTGTTTGCTTTACGATTTTGATTTTTGCTGATCAGAGCTTTTATCGAAGTTAGCGTTTTGAATAAAAACCTAGGATGAATTTTGGTTCGAAGTTCTTGAAGTTTCGATTTCACTAACAAAACTTCAAGTTGTGCACATTTAATTTCATTTTCTCTACTTAAGCGTTTAGAATCAAGAAGAAGAATTCCCGCCAGTAGCAGTATGTAAGCAACAATATCAATCCACGCTAGGGGATTGTTGAACAATGCATTTCTTAATGTTAGCGTATATTGTTCACCAAGAATTACTTTGTCCACAATGTGTGTTAAAGACTGATGAACAAAAAAGGAAGCAATCAATAGTATGATATGAATGGAAATCCCGAGAAGAATTTTCTTCACCTTTAATCTAATACGTAGATTAATCAAATAGAGTAGAACTGCAAGTAAAAGGAAGTAATAAAAGTAAACAAGTTTGCTAAAAACAATTAAGATATATGTGACATAATTTTTATCCCCTTGAAACAAGAAAAAGAAATACTGGGATGAATTTACAAATGCTGCAAGTGTTAGGACCAGCAGCATGGGCAAAATCAAAGCAGCATCGGTATCTAAAAAAATTTTTCTATTCACTTTCACTTGGTTCATTATTTTCAATAAAAGGGATTTGAATTGTAACGCGCAATCCGCCAAGATCAGATTGGGACAGTTGCAGCTCTTGCTTTTCTCCGTAAAGTTGGAGCAACCTTTCTTTAGTAATTCTAAGTCCAACCCCCTCTTTATTTTTTTTCTTTTTAGATTCCACAATACCGGGGCCGTTGTCTTCAACAATCAAAATCAAAAAAGTATTTTCCCTTCGAGATATAATTCTAAGAACTCCATCTGTAGTCTTAGTCGCAATTGCATGGTGAATGGAATTTTCAACAAGGGGCTGAAGCACAAAAACCGGTACTTTTGCGCTCAGCGTATCAAATCCAATATTTTCTTCTACAATCAACTTATCCTTAAAGCGTACCTTTTCAATTTCTAAATAATGATGGATAAACTTCAACTCTTCATTTAGGTTAACTTCCGATTTTTCTTCTTCGTTCAAAGTTGTCTGTAAAAACTTTTCGAGTAGACACAACATTCTCTCAGCCTCTGAATTATCTTGCTTCAAAATTAATGTAGAAAGTGTATTCAAAGTATTGAACAGAAAATGAGGATGAAGCTGACTCTTAAGTGTACGCAAATGTGTTTGTGTTAATTGTGACTGCAACTGCGAGACCTTTAGTAAATGATTATCACTTTTCGTTTGATAATTATCTAGACTAATCACGGCAAGTAGTAAAAAGTAAATGACGAAATCTTCCCAGATCCATGGATTCCGAAGCATTCTTTGATAAATGAGTGATGAGAAGTCCATGTAATCCAAAACCAAATTAATTACCAACGTAGCAACTAATTGATGAATAAATACTAAGACAAAAGGTAATAGCAAATAGAAAAAAAGCCAGTTTATTACTTTTGATTTCTTGTTACGCAGATTTGTATCGCTCCACTGAATCACCGGAAGAAAGGCAAGCCATATCATAAAGTAGAAGATATTGAATGGAATGTGCCACGATAAAGAAAAACGTGGAACCGTCTCTACATCTATTATATAGTAATGCTGAAACGCAATTGCGAGTGCAACTACAAAAAGAAAAACCGCCATCATGGCAACCAGAAATATCTTGTGCCGGCTACTTTTATAGTATTTAATTACAAAATTTTGCTTTGGTTGAATCATGTTTACTTAAAATCTCTTACAATATAATGCGTATAAAAATTTACTAAACAAACTTTTATTAGTTAAGACGCTGAATAACTCGACAGAACGCTTTTGATCATAGTCCATCCGGTAATTATTATTTTGAAATACCTCTGACAAAGGCTAACTACCATTACCATGATGATTTCCAGTACTTTTAGAAACACTATTAATCATATATTCAACATTACAAAAGGAGTTTTTCGAAAGAAATAGTAGTCCGAATTATTTATGTTCCCAAAAGACCTTTTACCATGTTTATTGAATTTTCGGAGATTACATGAAATCAGTTTGCTCATCATTTCATTTGCTGCAATTTTTACTTCTATTTGCAGTTCAACTACTAGCTCAAGATTCACTTTTAACTTCACGCCACTATCAAACATTAACAGAAGATGGTGCGTGGTGCTGGTTTTCCGATCCTCGCTCGGTTTATTTAGAAGGAATTCAAAAGCAAATTATTACCGGATGGGTTTCCAAAGAAGGAAATATCGTTGTTGCTTCAATGAATTCGGAGACTGGAAAGACATTCCAGAAAGTGCTTCACTCAAATTTCAATAGAGACGATCATGCCAATCCTTCATTCTTAATTCTTCCGGACAAACGATTGATGATATTCTATTCTTCGCATAGTGTGCCCGGAAATAAAATCATTCACTTAACAACTAGGAATCCGGAAGATATAACCGAGTGGGAAGATGCCAAAGACATTACTACCAACACAATTGGTAAAAGCAGTTTTTGTTATACCAATCCGGTTATGCTTTCCGCAGAAAACAATAGGGTCTACCTTTTCTGGCGTGGCGGAAATTATAAACCAACATTTTCATTCACAGATGATTTTGGAAAAACTTGGTCGAATGCACAAACTTTAGTTCAGTCAGAAAACATCGATTTAATTAGGCCATATATGAAAGTTGCTTCAAATGGTATTGACGAAATTCATTTTGCTTTTACTGACGGACATCCACGAAACGAGCCTCTCAACAGCATCTACTATATGAAATACAAAAAAGGAAAGTTCTTCAAAGCTGATGGGACTCAAATTGGAGATGCTAGTCATTTGCCGATAAAACATGAAATAACGGACGTTGTTTTTAATGCGCAGCATAACTTTACTGCTACCGGAAATGGTGTAAGAGCTTGGATTTGGGATGTTGCTTTTGAAAATAATGGAAATCCGGTTCTAGTTTATTCCCTTCTACCGGAAGAAACTCTACATAGATATTTTTATGCCCGCTTCAATGGCAAATCATGGGATAATTATTTTATATCTAACGCAGGAAAGAGTTTCCCAAGATTAAATTTGACAAAAGAACAGCGAGATCCGGAGCCTCATTATTCCGGTGGAATTTATTTGGATCATCAGAATCCAGCTAATGTATACTTATCCAAACCGGTAAAAGATGTTTTCGAAATTTTTAAGTACTCCACTAGTGATTTCGGGAAATCATGGAGCGGTACTCAACTAACACATAATTCGCTGAAAAATAACGTGCGTCCTTATGTTGTACGTTTTGCCCCAGAAAGCATTTCTCCCAGAGTTTTGTGGATGCACGGCGATTATGAACACTACACAAATTTTTCTACCGGAATTAAAACCGACAAACAAAATCTAAAGCCATCTAATAAATTCACTCAAGCCGATGTTCGTAATGTTATGAAAAGTGTTGCCGATTGGCAATTGCAAGAACCTTTGCACTACGATTTAACCGACTGGACTAACGGCGCTTTATTTGCCGGAATGGTAGAATGGGCAAAAATATCCGGTGAAGAAAAGTACTTTAACTGGCTTATCGATATTGGCAACAAGGCAAGATGGAGGTTAGGCAACAGAACTTATCACGCTGATGATCATTGCGTTGCTCAAATGTATATTGAGTTATTTCGTAAATACGGCGACAATAAAATGATTAATCCGCTTAAGAGCCATTTTGATTGGATAATTGGTAACCCTTCAAAAATATCACTTAAGTTTCAGAGCGATTCTGTAACTCGATGCACAGACCGATGGAGCTGGTGCGATGCGATTTTTATGGGTCCAACTGTGTGGACAAAATTGGCTTCTATTACCGGCAAGAAAAAATATTTAGATTTTATGGAAAGCGAATTTAGATTTACAACTGAATACTTATATGATAAAGATGAACATCTTTACTTTCGTGATGATACATTCTTCGAACAAAAAGAAGCTAATGGTAAAAAAGTGTTCTGGGGAAGAGGTAACGGCTGGGTAGTTGCCGGCTTAGCTACTATCTTAAAAGAATTACCAAAGAACTATCCAAGCAGAAGTTACTTTGAAAATATTTATAAACAGATGTGCGAAAAACTTTTAACACTTCAAGACAGCAAAGGATATTGGCATGCAAGCTTATTGGATCCGGATAGTTATCCTACTCCGGAAACAAGTGCGAGCAGTTTCTACATTTACGCTATGGCTTGGGGAATTAACTACGGACATCTTGATTCGGGAAAATATTTGCCCGCAGTTATAAAAGGCTGGCAGGCAATTGTAGATTGCGCACATCCGGATGGAAAGCTTGGATGGGTTCAGCCAATTGGTGCTTCACCTAAAAAAGTAACTTACGATATGACCGAAGTTTATGGCGTTGGTGCTTTCTTGTTAGCTGGAACTGAGGTTATCAAGCTGGTAAAATAAGCCTCATAACTAGATCTCTTCACGGTGCTCTTCTGCCCACACAGAAATAAACTTATTAAAAATGTTGGATTTAGAAATGAATCCAACATACTCCCCATTGTTAGTAACAGCTATATTCCAAAGTTGTTTCTTTTCGAAAATCTCCATCACTTTATTTATATCTGTGTTGATATCTACAGACTGGAAGTGTGTATTCATAATCTCATAAGTTAGAATAACATCATAGACTTCAGAATTCATCATCACTTCTCTAATATCATCCAATGTTACTATACCTACCAGATGTTTCTTTTCATTCACAACTGGAAACAAATTTCTTTTGGTAAGTGGAATTTTCTTTGCAAGCTCTCTCAAACTTAAATTTGGGCTTATGCATTCAAACTCTTTTTCAACTAAATCTTGAAGGTTAGTCTGCTGCATAAAATACTTTTCTTTTTCAGAGCGGAATTTAATTCCCCTTCTGGAAAGTGTGGTAGTGTAAATTGAATCCGGATGGAAATATTTTGAAATAAAAAAGGAAAGCGCCGCCACAATCATAAGCGGAACAATTAAAGTATAGCCACCGGTTATTTCCGCTATTAAGAAAATTCCGGTTAACGGAGCGTGGAGAACTCCGCTTAAAATTCCAGCCATTCCAACTACTAAAAAGTTAGCATGATTTACTTCTACAACCCCCAAATAGCTCATCAACCTTGCCAGAAAGAAACCCGTTATTGCTCCGGTAAACAATGATGGAGCTATTATGCCGCCGTTGCCACCCGAGCCTAATGTAATTGATGTTGCGACTACTTTAAGCAAGATTACAATTGCTAGTATAAATAATAGTGAAAGATTCGAATTGTTGAATATGTTTAACAAACTTCCATTAAGAAAAGCAGCATAATTTTTATTAAGTAAATCTATTATTGTTCCGTAACCTTCTCCAAAAAGTGTTGGAAAAAAGAAAATCAGAACACATAAAACCACTCCGCCAGAAATAGCTCTTATATATTGATGTTTAATTTTGCGAATTCTATCCTCTAAAAAGAAAGTAGTCTTAATCATGTAAAGGGAGATAAAACCACAAAGCAATCCAAGTAGTATATAGTATGGAATGGCGTACAAATGCCAACCCTCGGTTACTAAATAGAATAGCTGGCCACTGTATAAAAATTTTGAAAGTACAGCTGAGGATGCCGATGCAATGAGAAGTGGAATAAATGAACTGATTGTAATTTCGGGAAGAAGTACTTCTACCGCAAAAATTACTCCGGCAATAGGACTATTGAAAATCGCCGAAATACCCGCAGCTGATCCGCAAGCAAGCAACAAAGTTCTTGTTTGATAATTCAATCGTAAGTCTTTTGCTACATTTGAGCCAACTGAAGCGCCTATCAAAACTATCGGGGCTTCAAGTCCAGCAGAACCACCCATGCCAACTGTTGCAGCACTGGTAAGTAAATGGGAGAGTATTTTTCTACGAGGAACATCAGATTGCTTTCTAACAATAAGATAAATGAGATTGCTTAATCCGCGAGTGAATTTCCCTTTGAATACAAGATTTATTAGAAGTACAGATATCAGTATTCCGATAAGAGGAGTAGTTGGAATCAGAAAGTCTAAACCAATATTTGACAAGAAGGGTTTTGGCTCTTTCTGAAAAAAATGCACTAGGTTTTTTAACGTAACTGCAGCAAGTCCGGAAAATAAACCGACCACAAGACTTGCCATCACTAAAAATGTTTTGTGTCCAAGCCTGCTCTTCAAAAATCTTAAAGCATTATTCCTATTATGTGCAGTATTTACTTTAATATACTTGAGCAGCCTGTTCAAATTTTCCTTCCGATATTTTTCCACAGTCAACAAATGTAGTTATACGTTTGTTAATTTTGGAGAATTCCGCGATTCATTTTCAAGACTAAATTTATAGATGAATATGAAGAAAACCAAAATCGGGTAATTAATGTTTTGTTAAGGCGCTCAAGCGTTCTCCTCCATTAACGAAGAACATTTTCTAAGTACTTGTTAATTACTTCCTTCGTGAATGGTTTTGGGAGATAACCGTCAAAACCATGTCCCAAGAATTTTTCTTTATCACCGGCCATTACATAAGCAGTAATAGCGATTATAGGAACATTCTTGTTGTACTCTATTGTACGCAATCTTTTCATTGTTTCAATTCCATCTATACCCTCTCCAAGATTTATATCCATCAGAACCGCGTCGAAATTGATTTTAGAGGCAACTACTAAAGCTGTAATTCCATCCGAAGCTTCGGTTATGTTGTATTTACCTTTCAAATAGATATTAATTACATCTCTATTTAACGGATTATCTTCTACCAACAACAACGATGGTTTGTCCTTTAGCTTTAGTGAAGACTCATCTACAGAAGTGGTTCTTCGTCTTACGGCAATTTCTTTTCTAAGCTGGTCGTCGCTCATTTTTATTGGAAGTGAAATTGAAATCGTTGTTCCTTTACCAGCTTCGCTTTCCACACTAATTTCCCCATTCATCATTTCAGCAATTCGTTTAGCAATATTTAACCCAACCCCCAACCCTTCGAATGCTCTATTCATTCCTTCGCTTGCCTGTCTGAACTCTCCAAATATTTTTTCAATATCTTCACGATTAATTCCAACACCGGTATCGGTGACCTTAACAGCAGCTTTTAATTGTTCATTTATTCTCTGAATACCGACTTGAACTAGAACTCCACCGACTTTTGTAAACTTAATCCCATTATCAACTACTTGAAAAATTGCGTTACGAAAGAGAACCGGATCAATATCAACTAAAATGCTCTTATCAAGCACCTCCAGTTTCAGAAACAAATTTTTCTTAGCTGCAATTCTGTAAAGTGGTTTTATGCTCTCCTCAACAACCTCATGAAGAGAAAGAGATGAAGTTTCAAGATTCAGATTTGCAGATTCGATTCTGGATAATTCCAATATGTTGTGGAATGTAGAGTTCAATCTGGTGGCGCCTTCAATAATTCCGTCAAGCATTTTTAAATGCTCGGGATTCATAATTTCTTCTTCCAATAATTCAGCGTAGCCCATAATCGCAATCATAGGAGTTCTTAATTCATGACTCATGTTGGAGAGGAAATAGGATTTCATCCTATTCATCTCTTCAGCTTTCTCCTTGGCTTGCAAGATTTCTTGTTCAGCTTGTTTTCGTAGAGTAATATCGCGACAGCTTCCGTATACAAAACCATTAGGCAGCACAACAGCATTAATATCTACCGGAATCAGTGTGCCATCTTTTTTCCTTAGCTGTAAATCCAAAAAAGCTCTTCCTTTCTTAATTACTTCTCTGAAATGAGTTAGGTATTCCTCAATTTTTTCTCTTGGTGCCAGATGCGATATTGTCAGATTCAAAAATTCTTCTTTAGAATAGCCAAACAGATTTGTGGCTTCCGAATTCACATAAACATATTCACCTTTAGTATTAGTAACAAAAATTGCATCGGCAGAGTTTTCTGTTATTACTCTGTACTTCTCTTCACTCTCCTTAATTCTTTCATTTGCTAAGTCGAGTTCTTTTCTCTGTTTGTTCTCGTGTATAACTCTTTTAATTGTAAGGCCAAGCTTTGGAAGCTTATGTTTAAGCACATAATCAGCCGCACCCCATCTCATCGCTTCAATTGCTACATCTTCGCCTAAAGTACCGGATAGAAAAACAAATGGTGTAGCCGGCTGAATTCTTTTTGCATGACGGAGGGCATCTATGCCATCAAAATCCGGAAGTGTATTATCAGAAAGAATCAGATCATATTTATTACTTGTAACGGCATCAATAAATTCTTGTTTATGTGCCACACGATGAACATCGCAATTAATTCCCTCAGCTTCTAATGTAGAAACTAATAATTCGGAATCCAGTTCATTATCTTCCAAATGAAGTATTTTAATTTGGGCATCCACAAATCGCCCCTTTTTATGTAAGTAAGTTTATTGTACCTTCATATAGTCTCGTTAATCAACGCCCAGAATAGGCCAAGATTTTTGACCGCATCGATAAATTCGCTAAACTCCATCGGCTTAACCACATATGCATTAACACCAAGCTGGTAGCTTTCAATCAAATCTTTCTCCTCACGAGAAGAAGTAAGCATTACTACCGGAATTAGCTTAAGCTTCTCATCCGCTTTAATCTGCCGCAACACTTCTATCCCATCTACTTTGGGCATTTTTATATCCAACAAAATTGCGGCTAATTGACAATCTTCCTCGCCGGCATATTTACCTCTTTTATATAAATAATCGAGCGCCTCTTCACCATTACTAACACAAATTAACTCGTTGGCAAGTTTATGTTCTTGTAAAGCTGTTAATGTTAATTCCCTATCCCTTGGATTATCTTCTGCGTAAAGAATTCTTTTTACATTTTTCATTATTTACTCCGAATATTCATTTGGCTATTCAATAAATACAACGGCCTATTAATTCGTTAGGTTTCAATAAGACTAAGATCTATCGGAAGTGAGAGAAAAAAAGTAGCTCCTTTTCCAACTTCTCCCTCTGCCCAAGTTTTTCCATTATGTTTATGAACAATCCTTCTAACTGTCGCTAAGCCAATTCCCGTACCTTCAAATTCATCGGCACCATGCAGTCTTTGAAATACGCCAAATAATTTATGTGCGTAATGCATATCGAACCCGGCACCATTATCTTTTACATAGAATACAACT
>JBAYTN010000015.1:0-66597 GCA_041675645.1 Melioribacteraceae bacterium | reverse complement strand
CAATTGGCGCAGATGCCGGTTGGGTATTAAGCAGCTGGATTAAAACTCCTGCTCAAGTTGTTCCTAACGAAACCCGTTACGAATTTATGAGACCTAGCACCGAAGAACAGAAAGCTGAAGTTCACGGCGAGATTACTCATTCTGTTGAATACACAGAAACAATGCATTGGGCTCATTACAAAGCAATGTTTGCTTCTTTAGCAGTTGCCGGTATTGGAATTTTATTCGCTTTCATGTTCTATGCATGGAAAAAACTTGACGCAGATAAACTTGCAGAAAAGATTAAACCGCTCTACAACTTCTCCCTTAACAAATGGTATTTGGATGAAGTTTATGATGCGACTGCAATAAACGGAACTTTGCAAACCGGCAACGGACTTTCATGGTTCGACCAAAAAGTTATTGACGGCGCGGTTAACGGCACAGCATGGTTAACAAGATTTACTTCTAAACTTAGCGGCTTGTTCGATACTTACGTTGTTGATGGTTTAGTAAACTTTACTGCTCTCTTTAGCGGATTTGTTGGTTTGTCTTTTAGAAAACTGCAGACCGGTAAAGTTCAGACATATATAGTTTTCATAGTATTTGCTGTAATTATACTTTTATTGCTCTTTAAACCGTTTTAATACTTTGCGTGCTCGCCCGTCCCGTTATACGGGATCAAAGCGGGCCTCTGCGCCTTTGCGGTGTTTCTTTTTCCGCAAAGTCACTAAGCCGTATATAAAAATGTAAATAATAAGCTGAAAGCAGATTGCCGACAGCTGATAGCTAAAATAAATATAGGTTCGTAAACATGATTGGATTTCCGATTCTTTCGTTAATTACTTTCCTCCCGGTACTGGGAATGATTTTAATTCTCTTTATTCCTAAGGAACAACCGAAAACAGTAAAATATCTTAGCTTGGGTATTACTGCTGTTCAGCTTGTTCTTGCAATCATTCTTCTGGCTAATTACAATTACGGTATGGCGGGAGTTTATGATGAAAAATCATTTCAGTTCATCGAGAAATTCCGCTGGATTAACATCACCGGCATTACTTGGCTTGGAACTGTAAAGATAGATTACTTCTTAGGACTCGATGGTTTAAGCATGCCGATGGTACTCTTAACCGCTATCATCTCTTTCATCGCTTGTATCTCCTCCTGGACAATCACAAAATCCGTTAAAGGATTCTTTGCTTTGTTCTTGTTATTGGATACCGGAATGATGGGCGTGTTTGTTTCTCTCGATTTCTTCTTGTTCTACATTTTCTGGGAATTGATGCTTCTCCCGATGTACTTCCTAATCGGTATTTGGGGCGGTCCAAGAAAAGAATATGCGGCTATCAAGTTCTTCATCTATACTTTATTCGGAAGCGTGTTCATTCTTTTAGTTATGATCGGCTTATACTTCTCAACTACTGAAACTTTAGCCGACGGATCAAAAGTTCTTACTTTCAATCTTCTTGCAATGATGAATAAATCCAACGCAACACCTGATGGAATTCTATCCTTGCTCAATCCAAACAATTACAGACTTATTGCATACATAGCTTTGTTTGTAGGCTTCGCTATTAAAATTCCAATGTTCCCTTTCCACACTTGGTTGCCGGACGCTCACGTTGAAGCACCAACTCCAATTTCTGTTATTCTTGCCGGTGTTCTTCTTAAAATGGGTACTTACGGAATTCTTAGAATTAACTATCCTATCTTCCCGGAAATTACAATCCAGTTAATGTGGTGGATTGGAATGTTCGGTATGGTAAATATTATTTACGGCGCTCTTGTAGCTCTCGCACAAAAAGATTTCAAGAAGATGATCGCTTATTCTTCTGTTTCTCACATGGGTTATGTTCTGCTCGGAATGGCTTCTTTAACTACCACCGGTGTTAACGGCGCTATCTTCCAGATGTTCAATCACGGTACAATTACTGCAATGCTCTTCTTAATTGTAGGCGTAGTTTACGACCGCGCTCATACAAGAGGCATTTACGATTTCGGCGGTCTCGCTACTAAACTTCCGGTTTATACCGGCTTTGTAACTGTAGCATTTTTTGCTGCTATCGGTTTACCAAGTATGAGCGGTTTCGTTTCCGAAGCTTTGGTATTTGTTGGTGCTTTTGGTGTTGAGACAACAAGAACAATTGCTATGATCTCTACACTCGGAATTTTATTGGGTGCTGCTTATATGTTATGGACTCTCCAAAGAATCTTCTTCGGTCCTTTCAACGAAAAATGGGCTGATATGACAGATCTTGATAAGAGAGAATTGGCAATGCTTATTCCTTTGACTGTAATCATTTTCTTCTTAGGTGTTTATCCATCTGCAATGTTGAATATTATGAATACATCTGTAAATACTTTAGTAAGCTTTGTAGTAAACGGAATATAATTTTTTAAAAGTTCTTTGCTTTTCTTTGCGATCTCTGCGCCTCTGCGGTGTATATCTCACCGCAAAGACGCAAAGCGCCGTTGGCGTACGCAGAGATTGATTACAATAGTTTGTAGCGCAGCTATAAACAAATTACTTATTAATCGAGGCATCTGAAAAATTGTTCATTTGTCATTCTGAACGAAGTGAAGAATCTCATTTGATAATAAACCGAGATATTTCGCTTTGCTCAATATGACAAAACTGAATATTTCAGAGTTCTCTAATCTTTAGTGGATAAAATTTTACGATGGCAAATTTATATCAGTCATTAGAACTAATTCGTCCGGAAATTATTCTTTCAATCGCTTTGATTGTTCTTGTTTCATGCGATTTGATTTTCCATAAAAACAAAAAGTTCATCCCTTACATCGCGCTCGGCAGCTTACTCCTTACCGGAATCTTCGTTGTTATTAACTCCGGCGCTTCGGGCTTCGCTTTCATTCAGTCCGAACTGATGGGAAAGATTGGCCTCCTCGCAATCGATAGTTTTGGAACTTATTTCAAAGCACTTATCATAATCACTTCCATTTTTATTGTTTTCTTCTCCTTCTCTTCGGAAGAAATTCAGAAAATTACCGACCGCATTGGCGAGTATTACGCGCTTATATTTGGAATGATTCTCGGAATGTTTATCATAGTTTCTGCTACGGATTTGATCCTTATTTATCTCTCTTTGGAATTAATGTCTCTCTCCTCTTATGTATTATCTGGATTCACAAAACTGCGCGACCGCAACAGCGAAGCCGCTCTTAAATATTTGATCTACGGTTCCGCATCATCCGGCTTAATGTTATTCGGTATGTCTCTCGTATACGGCTTAACCGGAAGCACAAACTTGTATGTAATTAATATGATGCTTCAATCCCCAAGCGCAAACTTGTTTACTCTTGCGTTTGCCAACATTTTGATCTTTGTAGGTATCGGTTATAAAATTTCTTCCGCTCCGTTCCATTTCTGGACACCGGACGTTTACGAAGGCGCTCCTATTACTATTACAGCTTATCTTTCTGTTGCTAGTAAAGCAGCCGGATTTGCGTTGTTAATCCGCTTCCTCAAAACAGCTTATGTTTCTTTTGTTGATCCGGTCGGCAACTGGCAGTTGCTTCCGGTATTCGATTGGAAGTCTGTACTAATTGTAATCTCAATATTATCTATGACGCTCGGAAACTTCTCCGCTCTATGGCAGAATAATCTAAAAAGAATGCTCGCGTTCTCCTCTATCGCTCATGCCGGTTATTTACTTCTCGGCCTGGTTGTATTCTCTAACGGCGGTCTGCTCGCAATATTAATTTACTTCGCAATTTATTTGTTAATGAATCTCGGCGCGTTCTTAATTGTAATGCTTATCGCTAACAAAACCGGTTCCGAAGATATTGATGATTATAACGGTTTAGGTCATTCCTCTCCATACATCGGTATTGCTATGGTTATCTTCTTGATCTCATTAACTGGCTTGCCTCCAACCGCGGGCTTTATAGGAAAACTTTATTTGTTTATCGCTTTGGTAGATGCTAAGATGCTTGTTGTAGCAATAATTGCTCTCTTAAACTCTGTAGTTTCTCTTTATTACTACGTTAGAGTTATTAAGCATATGTATCTGGTTAAACCGGAAAAAGAAGCTCCCGCAGTTATACCAAACTTATCGGAGAAAATACTTCTCACAGCGCTTGTTGTTCCGGTTCTTCTTCTTGGCGTTTACTTCCAGCCTTTGGTTGACTGGGCAAAGAACAGCTTAGAGATTTTAGGATTGATGTAGAAATAGATTTTGGGCTAGTAATGAAATCCCGCCGTGGCGGGATTTTTTGTTTTTTAAGTCTCGTGGTATATAGAAGAATAACTATGCTTCAAAATTGTCCTTGCTCTAATTATTTATAGTGCATTTTACTACAGAGCTATATATAGCTAACTTATTATAGAACAAAGCGTGTTTTTCTTAAGTCATATTCCATAATAGCTGATACAAGCCTATTTACATGTGCGATATTCATATAATAATGAAATGTGAATCTAAGCAAGCCTCTATCAGAATCTAGCAGGAACCCCGAGGAATTATCATAGTTATGAAGTAAATATTCATTCAGTCCTTTAGACTTAGTAGATTTTATTGTTACCAAACCACCCCTCGAATAATTATTTAAAGGATGAATTGAGCTAACATTTGATTTAAGGCATTCCTTAAAATAATTACTTAGGTACGTGTTATGTTCTTCAATGTTCATTATCTTATTCTTATTAAAGTCACTTAATGACATATATAAAGAAATATAGGGGAATGGGTCTATCGTACCTCTATGATCGGTTTGAGGTTGATAATCATAAGTTGAAAAAGATCGATCTGTCTGCATGAATTTTTCAAAATCGAGATTACTCTTTTCAATTAATCTCTTATTATTAATTGCGATACCAATATTGGGCAATGACATCAACCATTTGTGTCCACAGAATACATAAAAGTGTGCATTTTCTAATATTTCTTTTTCAATTACTATATTTCCTACAGCTTGAGCACCATCAATAATAAATATTATTTTTTTTGACATTTTTTGCATTCTTTCAATGATCGCTCGCACGTTTAGTACAAAACCAGTTCTGTAATAAACATGCGATAAAACAATCAGTACGTATTCATAATCACTTTTCACAGCTTTCGCTTTACGTGTCATTTTTTCCAAAAATTCGACTTCGTTGAATGTACCATTCACCTGACTTTCATCCACCTTAATAACATCACAGTCAGTGATCTCTTTTAAGATCGCTTCCTTAATTGATGGGTATTCTCCATCCGAGCAAAAAGCATATATTTTTTTCGAGTGTTCTTTTAATGCTTTTATAATTAGTTGAACTGCACTAGAGGTTCTTTCCCTAAGGATTAAGCATCTTTTATATTCTGCATTATTTCCATCAGCATCGTTTAATACTTTTAGCGTCTCCTCAATTAATAATTGATGTCCCCTATAATTCTCACTTCGATTACCTAGCAAATAGTTAGAGACATCTTCGTTAAATGGGTTTGGGTGATAGATTTTGTTAAAACTACTAATCTCTTGAGCTACATCTTCCGATACATTTCCTATCGACGCAGAATTGTATGAAATCTTTGGATATTTCAATTGATTCAGCGCATCTGTTAAGTGGTTTTTTTCTTTTTTACGAAAAAGAAATTTTATGAATATTGAAACACCTGTAGCAATTATTGGTGAAATAATCGTGATAAATTCTGAATTTGTAAGTTGGATGATGGGGAACCCATAAATTACTGCCATAATGGAAGTGATTGTTAAAAATACTTTGTTAACAATACTAAAAACTCTTTCAGTATGTGGATCAAGTAATTCAGGCTTACTCCTATACTGGAAATACATTTTGAATTGTCCACGGAATGCATTGCTAAATAAAAGCCCGTAAAATAAAACTAAAAAAAAGAGCATAAGCAGATTACTATTCCAGTATTTTAAGACATAGTCATAATAAGTTGCTGAAATATTGAATAGCTTTAATTGTTTACCAAATACTATTATACTTATAAAGAAGCCAAACATTAATGATATTATAAAAAACTTAAGCAACTGATATTTGGAAAACAAATGACGTAAAGTATAAGTTTTTATAAATTCACTAATAAAGTAAACTGGGTAACTAGGGTAGATCTTCATCGATTTTATATACCTTAAATTTAGAGTTTATATTTTCGCCATTGCTAAATTTGTACTTTTGAATAAGTTGTGAAGAACTAATATTTTCAAATAAAAATAGTTTTTCATTGAAAGCTCTTTTATCAATACTATTATTTAAGCAATTATCAATAATCCAATAAGCATCATATCCAAATACACCAAATCCATTTACCTTATCAATTTTTTTATTTTTGTCGGGGTAAGTCTCAGGAAATGACAAGTATAATTCCTCTTTCTTTCTGTTTACTTTTTCTATCCATGAACCGTAAGCCCCATCTGAGAAAAGTATTGGCTTTTGAGGAATTAATTTTTCCTTTTTCAGTTGTATTTCAATTGCTTCCTTTAAATATGATAAAGAAACCCAACCACTTATTTTAATATCATTACCATAGTTTATTGTCCCTACCATGTCAGTAGTTGTATTAATAGTAAATGGAATCAATTTTTCAAAATCAACCTGTTTTTGCAATTCTCTTAATAATCCAGTTCCATAAATAGTAGGTGAATATAACACTCCAAAATACGATGATGGAGTAACACCGATTCTATTCATCCAGTTAATTATACACGTAGCTTGTTTCTTATTGTTGGCTGGCAGTCTACAAAATATGTCATTAAACTCTTTGTCAATGTCACTGGTAGCTACTGTTATTAATACTGGAATATTGAAAGTTCTCCCAATTTCTAAACAAGGTCGCAGAGTCTGGGAATTATTTGCAGAAATAATACATAAAACACTTTTAGATGATATACGATCAATAAGTTCACTTTTTAATTTCTCATGAACTTCTTTTGTTTCATAATTAATCGAGCCGCTTACATTTTCGACAACTCTTTCATCAACACTTATTGTTTCATAACTGAAAAGTGTCTTGTTTTTTCCTTTTTCGTTCAAAGCAATTTGAAATCCATCTAACACATTCTGACCAAACGACCCCTCATTATTAAAATCACCTACTATTAATATGTATTTTTTTGCCTCAATAACATTAGCGCTACTTGATAAAATCTTAGGAAATAAATAGACAAAGAAGATGACGTAAAGAGTTATGTAAATTATATGATAGAAAAATTTTTTGAAATAGATTTCTTTCATGTCTTTTGACCTTACTTTAGATTATTTCTCAACTGAAATTATTAATAGCACTAAATAGTGAACGTTTTTCAACCTATTCTATTTTCTGAATACTGTCCCTTGATGTTATTTAAAAAATATTTCCCAATTGAGCTAGCCGATATTAACTCATAATAGTTACTCTCTGGCACATCATAATATTGCCAAATGGCACCACCATTTTTAAATTCTATTTCAAGCGTAGCGGTGTTGGATTCATAACCAACACTTGCTACCATAGAGGAATCAACATATTGTCTTTCCATTAGAATCTTTGCTCCCTTATTTTTTTAATAACTGGTTTATAATTATTGGCATTGTACGGGTGCTGAATACTCCACCCATTAATAAGTTCCGGATCTGAACTTGTTGGTCTGGGAGTGTTAAGTGAAATTCTGACTCTAGAAGGTATTTTTATCGCTTCTCCAACAATTATGGCTTCACCTGTACGTAATGCAGGTAATAAATTTATAAGACTATTTAGATTATCTGGGGCAGAACTTTTGACAACTGATTGATCCCCAGAATTTGTTAACCTCAGCGCGATTAATGTCCCAACTTGAGCTAATATAGTTTCAGATATTTCGGAGGGCCTTTGAGATATTACTAAAGCACCAAGACCAAATTTACGACCCTCTTTGAATATTTTTTCGACCGCTTCTTTTGAATAGCTATTATTTTCATTCTTGTTCAGATAGGTATGAGCCTCTTCAAATGCTAATAAAAGACATCTATTTTTTCCTGTGTAAGATTCATTCCTTCCCCAAAACATACTATCATAAACAAACCTTGTTATTAAACCAATTGTAATATCAAGCACTTCAAAAGGAACATTACTCAAATCTAGTATTGCTAACTTGCTTTCACTCCCAATCCACTGGTTTAAAAGATTATGTAAATCCTTTGGTGAGTTTTCATCTTTATAATCACCAGGATTAAATAAAAAATCAAATCTACTGTCTTTAATACGAGTGAGTAATTTTTTTTCATATGAATAAAACTCTTGGTGTGCTGATTTATAAGGTGGATTTACTGCCCCATTAATTAAGTGAGAGGTAAATCGAGCACCAATTAAGTTTTCATAATCGCCTTCATCTTCGATAGCTGCATTTTCACGTATTTGCTCATCCTTTTTAGTAGAAGAATTAAAGCTCGCATTTAACCACCAATTCATTTCATACCATAATTTCCTGATGTTAAATGGAATTGGCGAATCAGCAGTTATAAAGTTTGGATTAATTTCACCAGCACCTAATCTATAGTTCTCTTTTTTGAATTTAGTAATCACTTCACGTAACAGTCTATGCTCTGGTTTATTATCGTCCGATGGTTTTGCGCCAACGAGAAAGTATGCCAATTCATCAAATGTCATAAGCCAAAACGGTATGTACAAAGGATTTGTTTCATCTTTAATTTTAAATACTTTCGCATTAGGAAAAGCGGTTGGATATTCTCCGTGAGGATCAACTAGTATTACTCTTGAACCGTCATAATCGTTTAATATTGCTTTAAGAATGCTAACGGTAGTATTTGATTTGCCACTTCCAGTAGAGCCCAGAATGGCGCTATGTCTCAATACAAGTTTATGTAGATCAGTATATACTGAAAGATTTTCTGACGAAGAATGCTTACCAATTTCAATGGCTCCTTTATCCTTTTTTCCATATATATCAAAAAGGTCTTTTTCGATTACTAAATGAACTTCATCATTTATTGTAGGGTAAGTTCCAATCCCTTTTTCAAATTCACGGTCACCAATTTTTTCACCTACCAATTGGACAGTCAAATATCTAGTGCCCACATTATAACGGATATTTTCATCAAATCTGTTTGGTGAATTACCCACGGATGAGACAATGCCATAAATGATAATATTGCCAATGGGAATTTTAACGAATGTACCAATTTGACCAATCTTATAAAGTCTTCCGTTGATTATTGGAGCAGCAGAAGGAATTTCATTAGAAACTTCAACTTCTATAGTTTCAGAATCTACACGAATAATTGAGCCCAAATATGTAATATCATTTTTCATAATAATGATTTTTCAATTGTTTCTTTTCTACCTGAATTAATAAGTAGAAAATCTACTAGTTTATTAAAATCGCCTAGTGTTAATTTTCTACTGGTTTCATCCCAAAAATGTTCAAACCGTTCATTAGTATCTAATTTACTTTTATCAAATGCCCATACTCCTAATTCACCATTAATTATAGCTTTTGTAGGTCCAAAAACATTTAGATTTAGATAAGAGGATGTTAGATTATTGAGTTTTTCAACTTCCTCATCTTTGTAAAAAAATACTATGGCAAACAAGCGGTTATTCTCGCGTAGACAACTAAAAATAATCTCATTTATGTGCTGATCAGAAAAAGAGTATCCCGTAAAAATGAAAAGAAGCTCACCACTCAATAAATAATTTTTTAATCTGTCAAAGTAAGCTATAAAAGGCTGTTTTCTAGAACTATCATATTTGTCCTTTGAAGGATAAATAACTAGTTCGTTTTTATAATCATTAATGTCCGCAATCTTTCCAATCCTTACTATCTTTTGTGCTTTTAGCTTTGTGTCTTCCTTCCAAAACCAACTAAGTGATCCGTGTATTTTCCATAACCGAATCCAATTTCTAGTTAATTCTGCATTTTGCAATTGGTGATTAATGCTTGATTGTAAAAAGAAAGGCTCATAAGACCCAACGAAGCCATCAAAGTAAGGAATTTGATTTGCTTCAAGTGATTTTTCAATTATTAGGTCATAATTAGTTGTAAATATTTCTTTGGTAAATTCACGGTTAAGCAAGCTTAACCATGCAAAGAACTTTTTAGGTGAATTTAGATTTGCACTTTTTTCCTTTTTCAAAATTACCTGATAAATTTTCTTACAAATTTGGATATCCGTTTTTTTAGCAAATTCACCGTTAATCCCCATGTATTCTTTAGCCTTCTGTTCATTAGTTAGTTCTCTGATTTTTCTAATATGGTTAAGCATATCTTCTACATTTACTTCTCGATCTTTAATAGTAGTCTTTAGTTCTTCAATTATCTTATTAAATGTCTCAAGTTCATCCCTCCCTAACTGTGGTCTTATTTCATCTGTCAGTTGTACAATGTTTGGTATTCCCAAAGCACAAGATGTACCAGCACCAAAAAAGAAACCGATATTCTTTGAATAAGAAACTTGAGTTTTTAACTCTCTAATTTCTCTTACTAGATTAATATCTGCCATTATTTTTCCCAATTATTAATTCACTTTTTAGACTTATGACTTTTATAAAACTGTTGAATTCTCTATAACGCTATTACATTTTTTTATTCATAGAATCATCTTTCTATTTCATACACTTATTAATTCATCACTTCGCTTCGTAACCAAAGCGGGTCAAACCCTCAATTCACCATTTGCTCAAACTATTTCAATCATCATGATTTCAATAACTAGGATCAAGGTTCCGGTTTAGAGTCGCATTTAGTAATGAGTAATTAGTATAGAGTAACAATAGTTCTAAAACCGAAACCCTCATCCTTCAACTCCATTTCAGCTCACATCTTATAATTAATTCTTAAATCCAAATTCCCAAATCCTACTTATCCGGCGCATCCGGTGTCGCCGGTGTCTCCTCTTCTCCCGCGCTCCCTCTTCCTTTCGGTATCGGCTTAAACTGCTCAAGAATTTCCGGCTTATCTCTAAAACACACTTTGGCAAAATTTCTAATTCTGCTTAAAGCGTCTTTTAGTTCATCAGCCGCCGCGTCTCGCTCCATAGTTTTAGTTTTTCTAATCTTCAGACTGCTTTCCTGTTCAGCATCTGCTTCAATAATCTGCGCAGCCATCTCTGCAAGCCCATCAATTTTGCTTTGTATCAATCCATACTTAAGCAAGTCTGCTTTGCAGTCGGCTACAAGCTCGTTGTAATAATTGCACAAAGGAATTAAAGCCTTTACGGCTTTCGGCAAAGATTCACCTATCTTAAACAAAGAGAGTTTCCTCTTGTCGTTTCCGTAAGCGCTCTTTGCGGCGCTTTTAACATCGCTTAAAAGCTTTTTGGCTTTATCTACTATTTCATTCTGAGCAGCGGCTTTATCTTTTGCGTCGCTGGTTGCTCTTTCCTGCTCAGTTTCTTTTGTAGTTAAGTACTCGGTTTTGCTAGTCAGAAGAGTGTAAAGTTCTTCTGTAAAACCTCCGCTATTCATCTCGGATCTGTTCCGGTCAATTGTGCCCTTTACGGCACTGCTGTCTCTTAACAAATAATTAATTGCTGCATTCATAGTCCCTCCAGACTAATTAATGAATACATTGTTAACTAACAGTTTCCCGCGTTAAAACGAGTAATTAGAGCATATATTAAGTCCCTCCATTGGGACGAAATATCTTACTTTAAGCAAAGGGTCATCCTTCCAATACAATTATTAATTATCCGCTTCAAAACTTTAGCTTTCCATTATTTTATGCTGTTTTATCAATTTTTGGGAACAATCCGTGCAAAAATTTCTCTGAGCGGCATTTCCAAAACTCTGATCGGCAAAAAATATTCTTTGATCCACCTTTTATAAATTCTGAGCGGCGGAAAATATTTCTTGAGCCACGCTTTCTAAAGTTTGATCCGCCTAATATTTTATTTGCGCATCCTTTCCTAAAGTCTGATCCGCGAATAATTTTCTATGAGCAACGCGTTTAAATGCTTGAGCCACCAAATATTTTCTCTCATCCGCCTCTTAAAAACCTTGAGCGGCAAAAGATTTTCTCTGGTCATCAGTTTCTAAAGAACAAAAAAAAGTTTGTTATAAACAGTTATAACACTTCCTTATGCCGGAAGTAAAAATGCTTTACCCGGCATTACTAAGAAATGTTTGTTATTCAGTTTAGTTTGTTTAAAATTGATCGGAGAAGCGTTGGCGCTTCCCGCTTCGGAAAAGTAAAACTTTTTGTCATGTTGCTGTTTCAAATCTATTAAACCGGAAATAGTGCAATACCGGACTGTTTTACTTTAGGAAAACCTATTAATCATTCTTGTAAAAACAGTTTCAAATAACAATTGACAGCAGTAGGAATTTTATGAATCGCATTGAAGGCTTTTTATTACAGTATTTTTTTTAGTCGGAAGAATTGCCATCAATTTGTGCCCCTTATTAACCCCGAAGTAACAGCATGTTAAAAGGTAATGTTTTAATCTCTGTTACAAACTAAATTTAATTGAATTAATTAGCAAGAATAAAATGATTGAGCTTAACCTATTCCGATTTTACTAATTTTATTTTTGTTTATAGCTAACTTAAGGTAGGGCTGAAGTCCGAGAAGGAGTAACTTGATATATAGCCCCATGCTTAAGCATGGGCTATTAAAAAAATAATAAGGGGCTTTAGCACAACAGCTTATTTTTCATTCGTTCTAATATTTACAACTTGAACTCTATGGGAATATTATTGGACCAAGTTTCTTTTCAGAAGGATTATAATACCAAACACTTCCATCACTTTTCATAAACAAGCAAACAGTTCCGGCCTTCATAAGAACAACGTTTTCCAGTCCATCTATTTTGTGAGGAGAAGAATAAATTGGTTTATTGTTTTGATCTCTGCCGGAATAACCCCAGTACCAAACTGTACCATCTTTCTTAAGAGCTAAGTTACATGCAGAATTTGAAGAGACTTTAATAACATCACTAAGACCATTAATTAGGAAAGGAGTTTGTTGAATATAATTTGGATCATTGCTTCCTAAATCAAGATACCAGTTCCTTCCCCAGCCACAAACGGAGCCATCTCTTTTAACAACATAAGACCTATGCAAAGAAGTTTCAACATCAGCAACATCATTCAATCCCGGTATATAACCGCCGTAGTCAGATTCTGTCTCATTAATCGGGTAAACTTTACCGGAAGAATCAAGCGCCAAAGCATTTGTAATTTTTACAATATTTTTTAATTCTTCTTTTTTCTGTGGTGTTTGGTAAGTCTGCGGGTTGCAACTCTCAATATTTACTTTCCAGACCGTCCCGTCACTAACCAAAAAATAGGCAGCACTGGCGCCAATAACTTCAGATCGAACATTTTCCAATTTAGTTATTAGTGAAGGAGTTTCACTGCCGGTGTTAAAGCAACTGCTTAGAAACCATTGCCCCCAATACCAAACATTTCCATTTTGCTGCGCTAATAAATTCAGTCCTTCCATCACTTCATATGCAACTGCACGTTGAAATTTGTTATTTCTAACTGCAACGGGATTAACAACCAACTTATCGCCTTCCAATTCAAGATTAATACTCCAGACACTGTAATCTGGTCTTATCACAACATTATCCATACTGCAAGAAATGTATCCCTTGAAGTCAGTACTGGACTCAGTTGGTTCAACACTATCAACACAGCTAATTGTTAAAAGGAAAATACAAATAGAAAGGAGACTTACTTTGATTAAGCCTATGGCTGGAAATTTTGCCCACTTTAGCATAACAACCCCGCAATTCTTTATTTTACTAAAAACAACTGAATACAATCAGAAAACTATTCCATCTTTCTTAGAAGAGCAAGTGTAATAATGACTGCATACGATGATAATACTGCCGCCATAAACTACTTTGAGCAATTAATCAATGAACGCCATATCTAGTACAGACGCGTCGAACGCGTCTCATTATTGTATGAGACGGATTCGATCCGTCTCTACAATCTTTTTTATTTAATCACGTATTGATTCTGTCGGATTAATCTTTTTGTTGTCTAATTACTAGCTACTCAATACTAAATACTATTTTCCAAGAAACTCTTCCGGCTTAAGCGCACTCTTTGTTGCTCTAATAGTTTTAATCATTCCCTTGAACCATGAAACTTGATTTATTCTCATGCCTATTGATGTATGTCCTTCATTAATCGGTACATATTCAACACTGCCGGACATTTCTTCAATTCCATTTACAAAATGTTTCATCGTTCCATTTTCATAAACCAAAGCCGCGTGGTACCATTTATCTACCGGATGAGGAAATTTCTCGGCGTAAAGTGTTAACGCGGAATCATCCGATTTAATAAACGTATCCAAAAACCAATTATTATCTTTTGTCAATCTTAATTCAATCAGCATTCTGCTGTTTTCATTTACAGTGTTTTGTATATGAACAAAGCGCTGCTCAACATTATTCGGATCGTTGGAAGCTTCCGGCTTAAATATTACTTCCAGTGTAAAATTTTCTGCGCCGCTCAGCGGATTGCTTAAGACTATTATTCCATCATGCACGCCGTCAAATTGAATCGATTCTTCTTCCTTTACTACAACCGGAGTACCGAGAATTGTAATAGGATGTCCTCCAATTTGTTCTAATTCATGTAATTTCCATTGCTCACTCATAATTTTTCCCTATAATGTTACGTTGATAATCTGTTTTTCTAAATCAATAATAATTTATTTCAATAATAATTGGTAAAAAATAATAATAACGTTATTTTTTGGCCGAAAATTACTGCAAAAAACGTTCGTATCTATATAAATAACTAGAAAATAAACTAAAATGGAGTAGCACAACATGTCTGATTTATTCTGGATTGTACCTATTTCCTCGGTGGCAGCTCTCGCATTTGCTTATTTCTTCTATTCCCAGATGATGAAAGAGTCTGAAGGAACAGAAAAGATGGCAAGTATTGCCTTGTACGTAAGAAAAGGGGCTATGGCATACCTAAAACAACAATATAAGGTTGTTGGTATGTTCTTCTTGATTATCACTGGTATTTTTGCAGTTCTCGCTTATGGATTTAATCTTCAGAACCCTTGGGTTCCTTTTGCTTTTATTACCGGCGGTTTCTTCTCCGGTTTAGCCGGTTTCTTTGGAATGAAAACAGCTACTTATGCATCGGCTAGAACAGCTTTCGGTGCACAAGAATCGCTTAACAAAGGATTAAGAATTGCATTCCGTTCCGGCGCTGTTATGGGTCTTGTTGTTGTCGGTTTAGGTTTGCTTGATATATCTATCTGGTTCTTAGTACTAAGTAATTTCTACCCTCATTCATTAACAGACGGACATAACTTAGTTATAATTACAACTACAATGTTAACTTTTGGAATGGGCGCTTCAACTCAAGCTTTATTTGCAAGAGTAGGCGGCGGTATCTTTACAAAAGCAGCAGATGTTGGAGCAGATTTAGTTGGTAAAGTTGAAGCCGGTATTCCGGAAGACGATCCAAGAAATCCGGCTACTATTGCAGATAACGTTGGCGATAATGTAGGCGACGTTGCCGGTATGGGTGCCGATTTATATGAATCTTATTGCGGTTCTATCTTAGCAACTGCCGCTTTAGGCGCAGCTGCATTTATGAAAACTCCTGAACTTCAAATGAAAGCAGTTTTAGCCCCAATGTTAATTGCGGCTGTTGGTATTGTACTTTCAATTCTTGGGATTTTCATTGTAAAGACAAAAGAAGGCGCAAACCAAAAAGAACTTCTTGGCGCATTAGGCAGAGGCGTTAATTTTAGTTCTATTCTAATAGCGGTATTCTCTTTTATTATCGTTTATGTGCTTAATATTGATAATTACATTGGTATTTGGGCTGCTATTGTAACCGGCTTGGTAACCGGTATTGTTATTGGTAAAGCTACGGAATATTATACATCACACTCTTACAAGCCTACACAAGATGTAGCAAGAAACAGTTTAACCGGTCCGGCAACAGTTATTATCTCCGGATTAGGATTAGGTATGCTTTCTACAGCAATTCCAGTTATGGCTGTTTCAGTTGGAATTTTGCTTTCTTACTTATTTGCTTCCGGTTTCTCTTTCACAAATATCAATATGGGATTATACGGAATTGGTATTGCTGCTGTTGGTATGCTTTCAACATTAGGCATTACTTTGGCTACAGATGCTTACGGTCCAATTGCAGATAACGCCGGCGGTAATGCAGAAATGGCCGGTCTTGGTAAAGAAGTAAGAGTTAAAACAGATGCATTGGATGCTCTTGGCAATACAACTGCCGCTACCGGTAAAGGTTTTGCTATCGGTTCTGCTGCTCTAACTGCTTTAGCATTATTAGCTTCTTATGCAGAAGAAATAAAGATTGGTTTAGTCCGTATCGGTCAAGCTACTCTTGAATTAGGAAACAACATTGTAGTTCAAACCGAAAGCGCAACCTTAACAGAAGTTATGGCTTACTACGATGTAACTTTGATGAATCCAAAAGTTCTTATTGGTGTCTTTATTGGTTCAATGATGGCATTCATGTTTTCCGGTTTAACTATGAACGCTGTAGGACGTGCAGCCGGTAAAATGGTTGATGAAGTAAGAAGACAGTTCAAAGAAATTCCGGGAATCTTGGAAGGTACAGCGGTCCCCGATTATGCACGCTGTGTTGAAATCTCTACAAAGGGAGCACAAAAAGAAATGGTTCTTCCTTCCCTTTTAGCTATTATTATTCCAGTAGTTATGGGTGTTGTACTTGGTGTTGCCGGTGTAATGGGATTATTAGTAGGCGGCTTAGGTAGCGGATTCGTTTTAGCTGTATTTATGGCTAACGCGGGCGGTGCTTGGGATAACGCAAAGAAATATATAGAAGAAGGTCATCATGGCGGAAAAGGCTCTGATGCACATAAAGCAACTGTAATTGGCGATACTGTTGGCGATCCTTTCAAAGATACTGCCGGACCAAGCTTAAATATTCTAATTAAACTTATGAGCATGGTTGCAATTGTTATGTCCGGATTAACTGTAGCCTTTAGTCTTCTTTAACAAATTTCAGAAAGATTCATTATTAAATCCCGATTGGAAATGTTCCAATCGGGATTTTTTATATCCAACCGAAGCATCCACAATAAGAATTTAATTTTTAGAAAAATATTTTCAGAAATGAATTTTTTTTCCCTCCCTTGTGTTATTTAAGTGTAACAAAGAAATAATAAGGGTTTTAAATGAGTGAGCAAGTAAGCATACAATCGGAAATCGATATTACCGAAAAAGCTATAAAGCAAGTAAAGAGAATTAAAGAAGAAAACAACATTCCGGAAGCGCATGGACTAAGAATTGGTGTAAAGGGTGGCGGATGTTCCGGTCTTACCTATCAGATGGGCTTCGATGGTGAAGTTAAAGACAGCGATACTGTACTGGAAAAAGATGGAATAAAATTAATAGTTGATGGAAAGAGCCTATTTTATTTAGCCGGAACTGTACTTGATTTTAGCGATGGCTTGAATGGTAAAGGATTCGTATTTAATAATCCCAACGCAACAAAAACTTGCGGCTGCGGCGAATCTTTCGGAGTATAGATGAAAAGAAGAAACTTTCTAACATCACTTGGAATTCTGGCAGCTGCCGGAAGTGCAACAAAAATTGAAGCGATAACAAATCAAATAAATAAAAAAATAATCGGGAGTAACTTAGTAATGAGCAAATTTGAATTAGCACCATTGCCATACGCACACAATGCTTTAGAACCATACGTAGACGCACAGACCATGGAAATCCATCATGGAAAACATCATGCGGCTTATGTTGCCAACTTAAACAAAGCTGTAGAAGGCAATGCAGAACTTGAAGGAAAATCTTTAGAAGAATTATTCAAGAATATTTCCAAGGCTCCGGTAGCTGTTAGAAATAATGGCGGCGGACATTATAATCACACAATGTTCTGGAATATAATGGGACCAAACAAAGGCGGCAAACCATCCGGCGATTTATCTGATGCAATCAATGCTGCTTTTGGTTCATTCGAAAAATTCCAGGAAACATTTAACGCTGCTGCAACAACTCGCTTCGGTTCAGGCTGGGCTTGGTTAAGTGTTAGCGATGGTAAATTGGTTGTATCATCTACACCAAATCAAGATAATCCTTTGATGGATATTTCAGATGTAAAAGGTTTTCCAATTCTTGGTTTAGATGTTTGGGAACATGCTTACTATCTCAAATATCAAAACCGCAGACCAGAATACATTACAAATTGGTGGAATGTAGTTGATTGGGATGCAGTAGCAAAGAGATTCGCTGAAGCGAAGTAATTGCCCTATTGTATCTTCTGAATTTTAAAATAAAAAACCCTGAGCTTACTCAGGGTTTTTTATTTGTACTAATTACTATATACTCACTACTGTTTTAGATAGATGTACCGGTAAACTTTAATCTGTTAATTGAACGCGCTAAAGCCCCTTCAGCTCTCATAGAATCAACTTCCTTTACTCTATTAGCCAATCTTTCTTTAGCTCTATCATAAGCTTGTTTTGCGCGATTAATATCAATTTCTTCTTTACTTTCCAAACTATCGGCAAGAATCAAAATCTTATTTTCATTTACTTCTATTGTTCCGCCGCTAGTAGCAAATTCAATTTCTTTACCTTCCAAGTCTTCCAGCTTTATTTTTCCAATCTCGAAAGTACTCAACAGCGGTGCGTGATTGAATAATACTTGAAAGCTTCCGGCAGTACCGGGAACAGTAATTGATTTTACTTTTCCGCTAAATGCTTGTTTAGAAGGTGTAATTATTTCAAGACTGAGTTCTTTCATAATTAGGCTTCTGCATTCATCTTTTTAGCTTTTTCAACTGCTTCTTCAATAACACCAACATACATAAATGCTTGTTCCGGCAGATCATCATGCTTACCATCAAGAATTTCTTTAAAGCTTCTGATAGTATCTTCCAACTTAACATATTTGCCCGGGAATCCGGTGAACTGTTCAGCAACACTGAATGGCTGGCTTAAGAATCTTTGAATTCTTCTTGCGCGGCGAACGATGATCTTATCATCTTCAGAAAGCTCATCCATACCAAGAATATTAATGATGTCTTGTAAATCTTTATATGCTTGTAAAATTTCTTTAACACGTTTAGCAACAGAATAATGTTCTTCACCGACTATATCCGGCTGAAGAATTCTTGATGTTGAATCAAGAGGGTCAACTGCTGGATAAATACCAAGCTCAGAAATCTGACGGCTTAATACTGTTGTAGCATCTAAGTGAGAAAATGCTGTAGCCGGAGCCGGATCTGTTAAATCGTCCGCCGGTACATAAATAGCTTGTACTGAAGTAATAGAACCTTTATCAGTGGAAGTAATACGTTCTTGAAGTTCACCCATTTCAGTAGCTAAGTTTGGCTGATAACCCACAGCAGAAGGCATACGACCTAACAGCGCAGATACTTCCGAACCGGCTTGAGTAAAACGGAAAATGTTATCGATGAACAACAACACGTCTCTTCCTTCTTCATCACGGAAATATTCTGCAATAGTTAATCCGGTAAGACCAACACGAAGACGAGCTCCCGGAGGCTCATTCATCTGACCAAACACTAACGCAGTTTTACTTAATACACCGCTCTCTTTCATTTCCAGCCAAAGATCATTACCTTCGCGTGTTCTTTCACCTACACCGGCAAACACAGAATAACCGCCATGTTGTTTGGCAATATTGTGAATCAATTCTTGAATAATAACTGTTTTACCAACACCGGCACCGCCGAATAAACCGGTCTTACCGCCTTTTGTATATGGTTCAAGTAAATCGATAACCTTTATACCGGTTTCAAACATTTCTTGCTTAGTCGTTAAACTATCAAATTTTGGGGGATGGCGGTGAATTGGGTAACGCTTTGCAGTTTTAATTTCTGTCCCAAGTCCGTCTATTCCATCACCAATAACATTTATCAAACGGCCTAAAGTTTCGGGTCCAACTGGAACAGAAATTGGCTGGCCGGTATCAATTGCTTTCATTCCGCGGACAAGACCGTCTGTAGAATCCATAGCAACTGTACGAACACGATTTTCGCCTAAGTGCTGTTGAGCTTCAACAATAAGAATTTCGTCTTGCCCTTCAACATTTTTTCTAGGAATTTGAATTGAATTATAGATTTTGGGGAGGTTTCCGTCCGGGAAATCAATATCAACAACGGGACCAATTACCTGAACAATTAGACCTTCGTTTGAAGCCATTTTTATTCCTTTTATTTCAAAATTAAGTGCGTAAAATTAGGAAAGTAGGGAGTGATTTCCAAAAGTTTACATACCTATTCGCATCCGAAAGAGTTATATTCATTACAAAAATTGCTTAATCTGATGACAGACAAAGAAATATATAAAGCCAGAGCCGAAGGATATAACCGGATTGCCGAGATTTCAAATGAAGTTTCTGATAATGAATTTTTAGAGTTCATGGGTTTTATCCGTGAAGTAACAAATACTTACCAGTCCGATATTGAAACTATTAAACAAGAGGTAATGGAAAAATCTGAAATAAGAAAAAAACTTATAGAGTTGTTCAAGAATGAATCCATTTGAAGAAACCTTAGTCAGTGTAAATAGTTTTTGCAAGATGAATGAGCTTAAATACTCAATAATTGGCGGGCTTGCTCTCATCTTTCATAAAGTACAAAGAACCACAAATGATATTGATATAACTCTCTTAGTTGAATTGGAAAAGATGGAGATTATTGGTAAAATGATAATTGAGAATTTTGAACCAATTTTTCCCGATTCCATCAATTTTTTTCAAAAAAACTTTGTTCTTCCAGTTCGTGACAAAAAGACAAAAATGAGAATAGACTTTGCTGCCGGACTGAGCGGGTTTGATATTAAAGTGATAGCGAGAAGTAAACGCCAAGTTTTCGGCAAATTAGAATTACCATTTTGCACTGTCGAAGATTTGATTCTTTACAAGCTCTTTGCTACACGCCCAAAAGATTTTGCTGATTTGCACGATATAAGCAAGCTTCATGAAGGTAAAATTGATCGGAAGTATTTGTTAGAAATGTTAAATGATTTTGCAGCTTTAGAACGTGATGATATGAAAGACAATTTCGAGAAGATTTTTTAATAATGTAGAGCCACGTTAGACGCGGCTCTACAAAAAAAACTATACTGTTACACCAGCTTTTTCAGCCAGCTCCATTCCCTTTTCAATCGCTTCTTTGTTCAAAGGAATAAGATGATGATATCTTTCCGGAAGAACTTTCTCCAATCCTTTAATTGCACTTTCCAGCTTAATGATAGGTTTCTTCTTCAATAAAGAACCAAGTACAATCATATTCATGATTTTGATATTTTTCATTTTAGCTGCTTCATTGGAAGCTTCAATCGGAAGGACTTCAATATCCGTTCTGGTAGGGGGATTAATAATTGTACTGGCTTCATAAATCAGAAGTCCGCCCGGTTTTACCGCACTTTCAAATTTATCCAGTGAAGGCTGATTCAATGCGATTACAGTATCAAATTTAGTGAGTATTGGTGAACTGATTTTTTCATCGCTAATAATTGCTATACAGTTTGCAGTACCGCCCCTCATTTCCGGTCCATATGACGGCATCCAGCTAACTTCCTTATTTTCCATTACTCCGCTATAGCAAAGAATTTGTCCCATTGAGAGAACACCTTGTCCGCCAAATCCGGCAATAATAATTTCTTCAGTCATTGTAATCTCCTAATCAGTTAGATGGTTTTTTAATATCGCCAAGTGGATAATAAGGAAGCATGTTTTCTTCCAGCCATTTATTTGATTGAACCGGAGTCATCTTCCAGTTCGAAGGACAATTAGTGACTATCTCAACAAAACAAAGTCCCTTGTTCAGCTTTTGGTATTCAAAGCTTTTTTTAATTGCAGCCTTGGCTTTGCGAACATTTACCGGAGAATTAACAGCAGTTCTAGTTACAAAATACGTTCCGGGTAACTGAGCAACTAATTCAGTAATCTTTAACGGATTACCCATCGTTGCTACATCTCTTCCAAATGGTGATGTTGTAGATTTCATTCCGGGTAAAGTCGTTGGAGCCATTTGACCGCCGGTCATTCCGTAAATACCATTGTTAATAAATATAATGAGAATATTTTCGCCGCGGTTACATGCGTGTATTGTTTCACCGGTTCCAATCGCAGCTAAATCACCATCACCTTGATATGAGAAAACATATTTATCCGGAAGTACGCGTTTAATTCCCGTTGCAACTGCAGCTGCTCTACCGTGTGCAGCGCCATTCATATCAATATTCAAATAATTATAAGCAAGCACGGAACATCCAACCGGTGCAACACCAACCGTATCTTTCTGAATATCTAATTCATCAATTACTTCGGCTATGATTCTGTGAGCAACACCGTGTCCGCAACCAGGACAGTAATGCATTGTAGCATCAGTAAGAGTTTCCGGTTTTTCATAAACTAAATTTTCTTTAGTACATACACTTTCTTCGGCAATCATTTGCTCAAAGTGTAAGTCATCTTCTGCTGTCATAGTTTTTTCGTTCATACCAATTCTCCTACCAATTTTTCTTCAAGTTTAGCAAGAATTTCTTCCGGAGAAGGAATTATTCCACCTTGTCTTCCATGAAATTCTACCGGTTTTTTCCCGTTCACGCCAAGGCGAACATCCTCAACCATTTGTCCGGCATTCATCTCAACACTCATAAATCCTTTAACATTATCAGCTAATTTATTTAAATCGGCATAAGGGAAAGGATAAAGTGTAATAGGTCTAAAAACACCAACTTTAATTCCTTTTTCAGCAGCTAAGTGAGCGGCTTTTTGGCAGATGCGGGCAACCAATCCATAAGCTACCAAAACAAAATCTGCATCTTCGCAGTCAATCATTTCGGAACGAACAAGTTCATTTTCTATTTGTCTGTATTTAGCTTGAAGTCTTTGATTCCATTTTTCCATAACATCGGCTTGCAGTGAAAGAGTATAAATAATATTTCTTTCTCTGTTAGCTGGTTTTCCGGTGCTTCCCCAAGATTCAAACTCTGTCTTTCTTGGTTTTTGTTCAGGCAAAAGAACTTTTTCCATCATTTGTCCTAGTGCACCGTCAGTTAAAATCATAACCGGATTGCGATACTTGAAAGCAAGGTCAAATCCTTCACCAACAAAATCCACCATTTCTTGTACTGTTGAAGGGGCAAGTGTAATTACTTTGTAATCTCCATGTCCGCCCCCTTTAACAGCTTGAAAATAATCTGCTTGACCAGGCTGGATTGTTCCTAATCCGGGACCTCCTCTTTGAACGTTTACAAGTAAGCAAGGAACTTCTGCACAAGCGATATAAGAAATTCCCTCTTGCATCAAACTCATTCCGGGACTTGAAGAAGAAGTCATTACTCTTTTTCCGGTTCCGGCTGCGCCATAAACCATATTAATTGATGCGACTTCGCTTTCAGCTTGCAGAACTACCATTCCGGTTCTTGCTGTAGCTTCATTGCTGAGATATTCTAAGACTTCCGATTGAGGAGTGATCGGATAACCAAAGTAAGCATCGCAGCCGGCAAGTATAGCGGCTTCTGCCAATGCTTCATTTCCCTTCATTAATTTTAATTCTTTTTTCATGAGTTCACCGTTACTGTTATATCGCCGGTTACATTTGTAATTGTAGCAACTTGTTCTTTTTTCTTCTCGGTTTTCCGGTAAACTTTAATAATACCATCCGGGCAAACCATTGCACAATTTGTACACCCCGTACAGTTATCTTCAATTTTGACTATATAATGATAGCCTTTGGAATTGAGTTTACGCGATAACTCCAACGATTCTTGCGGGCATGCGGCAGCGCAAAGTTCACATCCTTTGCATTTGTCGATATCAATTATGATATCCCCTTTCACTTTAGCCATTAAGACCTCTCTGGTTTAAAACCAAAAAGGTTATAGCAAGAGCCATAACCTTTATTCGGTTGAAATTTGTATTAAGTAGAATTTGAGCGATGATTTTAAGCATCGTTTTTCCTTATTAGTGATTAACCCATTAAAAACAACGTGCCAATCTATTCGTCCCAATTCTTAAATCAGTGATGAAAAAATAGTGATTATTTACTAAAAACCAAGACGCTTTTCTTAAACGAATAAAGCGTCTAAAAGATAGACGCTCGGATTTTCATAAATGAGAAAGGTAATTATTAAGTGAGAAAATGTAGAAATGAAAAACTGCCTATACTAATTCGGCATGTTTATCAGCATGATATGAACTTCTTACCAGCGGAGAAGATTCTACCGCTTTCAATCCAATCTGCAGTCCAAAATCTTTGTAGGATTTAAACTCTTCGAGAGTAACATAGCGCTGAACCGGAAGATGGTTTTTTGTCGGCTGAAGGTATTGTCCGATCGTCATTATATCGCAGCCGGCATTGTAAAGGTCTTGAATCAATTCGAAAACTTCCTCTTGCGTTTCTCCAATGCCAACCATAATTCCGCTTTTTGTTCTTAATCCGTTTTCTTTGAACCAGTGAATAACATCAAGACTTCTTTCATATTTTGCTTGGGGACGAACAGCATGGTACAGTCTCTTCACAGTTTCCAGATTATGATTTAGAATATCGGGTGGGTTGTTCATTATAATCTTGAAGGAATCTTCTTCACCTTTGAAGTCGGGAATCAAAATCTCAATTGTTGTATCGGGCATTTTTTCTTTTATCAAACGGACGCTTTCGCTAAAAATAATCGCGCCCCCATCTTTTAATTCATCTCGGTTAACGGATGTAATAACAACATGTTTTAATCCCAATGCTTCAACAGATTCGGCAACACGCCGCGGTTCATCCAAATCAAGTTCGTTTGGCAAGCCAAGTTTTACATTGCAGAAACCGCAAGAACGGGTGCATGTATCGCCAAGTATCATAAATGTTGCCGTTTTTCTGTTCCAGCATTCGGCAAGATTAGGACATTTAGCCTCTTCGCAAACTGTGTTCAGTTTGCTCTTACGCATCAGCTCGTATACTTCTTTGTAATTATGTCCGGTAGGAAGTCTTACTTTTAACCAATCGGGGCGCTTTCCTAACTCTTCTCTATTCTGTTCTGTAGCTTCCTTAAACGCTTTTTGATGCTGATTAATTTTCATTTAATAATTTCCGCTAAGTGCAGTATTAAACTGCACTCGTATCAAAATTTTCTAAAGTATCTTTAATAGATTTCAAAAACTTACCGCCAAGCATTCCATCAATTAGTCTGTGATCGTGACTGAGTGACAAATACATCATAGGTTTAATAACAATTGCATCGCTTCCATTTACATCAATAACAACCGGCTTCTTTGTTATTGCGCCAACTCCTAAAATTCCAACTTCCGGCTGGTTAATTATCGGCGTACCAAACAGTGAACCGAACACACCATAATTTGTAATTGAGAAAGTGCCATTAACAACATCTTCCGGTACTAATTTTTTAGTACGTGCGCGTAGTCCAATATCAGCGATTGCTTTTGCCAATCCGCGTATGCTTTTTTCTTCCGCATTTTTAATGTTTGGAACAATCAAACCGTTTGGCTCTACAGCAACTGCAATTCCTAAATTGATAAATTTCTTTGTGAGAATATTTTTTCCCTCAATGGATGAATTCATCAACGGAAATTCTTTCAATGCTTTTATTACAGCAGAAGAAATAAACGGTAAATAAGTAAGCTTAACTCCTTCAGCAGCAAAGCTTTCTCTATTCTTCTCTACAAAGTTATGAATTTTGCTCATATCAACTTCCATTACTGCAGTGACATGTACAGAAGTATCGCGGCTGTTGACCATATGCTGCATAATACGCTGACGGGTATTATCCATTGCAATAAAATCAATTTGTTGACCGGAAACATTCTGCACTTCTTTCACAAATTCAGTTTTTTCTGAAGTACTTGTTGGTAAAACCGGTGCATACAGCTTGCCCGACTTTTTATTTTGCAAGTAATTCAAAACGTCATTCTTTGTAACTCTTCCATCTATGCCGCTGCCTTCAATCATCTCAAGTTCGTTGTAAGAAATTCCTTCCGTGCGAGCTATACTCAACACTAACGGTGAATAAAACTTGTTGGATGTTTGCGATTTAGTTATTGGTGATTGGTGATTGGTGATTGGTTTGGAGATTTTCTTTTCTTGATCTTGATCGTGCTCTTGATCTTTTTTCGCTTCAACTTTTTCTTTCACCAATCCGGTTGTTGTTCTAATCTTGGCAACAGCAACACCTACATTTACAGTTTCATTTTCTTTGAAAAGAATTTCAACTATAACTCCATCCACCGGAGAGGGAACTTCAGTGTCAACTTTATCAGTACTTATTTCAAAAATTATTTCGTCTCGTCCAACTTTATCACCAATATTTTTATGCCACTTGATAATCGTTCCATCCATAACCGACTCGCCCATTTTAGGCATAGGCACATCTATCAGTTCTCCGCCGACTTGAGTAGTCGAAGCTGGTTCTGTTTTAGCTGCATCAGTTTCTACAGCTTTTGTTTCAGCTACCACATCTCGTGCAGTAACCCCATTTGTTTCGATCACTGCTACAACGGTTCCTACAACAACAGTCTCTTGTTCAAACACATTAATATCTGCAAGAACACCATCTTCCGGACTTGGAATTTCGGTATCAACTTTATCGGTGGCAATTTCATAGATAATTTCATCTTTCTTTACCGACTCACCTTTTTTCTTATGCCACTTAATCAGAGTTCCTTCCGTAATGCTTTCACCCATTTGAGGCATTACTATGTTTACTCTCATATAACTCTCCTCTGTCATTCTGAGTCCCGCCATCGGCGGGAAGAAGAATCTCTAACTCATATTGGTAAGAGATGCTTCATTTCATTCAGCATTAATAATCAAGCAATTTTTTAACTTCTTTATAAACTCTTTCACGTGTTGGTAAAACTGTATTTTCCAAAACTGGATGGAATGGAATTGGTGTATCAAGCGCACCTATTCGCTTTACCGGTCCATCAAGCGATTCAAAACAATTTTCCGTAATTAAAGCTGCTATCTCGCCACCAAATCCACCGGTAAGAGTATCCTCGTGAACTACAATTGCTTTGCCGGTTTTTTTTACTGACTTATAAATCGTTTCAACATCGAGCGGAGCTATTGTTCTTAAATCAATTAGTTCAACAGAGTAGCCGTCATCTTCCAATTTCTTTATTGCAAAGTTGGATTCGTGCACCAACGCGCCCCAAGAAATTATCGTAAGATCATTTCCTTCTTTAACAACTTTAGCTTTGCCAAACGGAACAAGATAATCAGCATCCGGCTCCGGAGAAGTTGCATAACTTTGACGATACAAACCTTTGTGTTCTAAAAACATAACCGGATCATTGATTCGCAAAGCAGTCTTTAATAATCCTTTTGCGTCAGCCGCGTTTGAAGGATATGCAATTAACAATCCCGGAATGTGTGCAAAGAAGCTTTCAATGTTTTGACTGTGATATAATCCGCCGTGAATGTATCCGCCGACAGCAACGCGGGTAACAACCGGAGCTTCAAACAAATTATTTGAGCGGTAACGGAACATTGACATTTCATCTCTGTACTGCATAAAGGCGGGCCAGATGTAATCACCAAACTGAATTTCAACACAAGGTTTCAATCCGGTTAATGCCATTCCAATAGCAGCACCTACAATACTGGCTTCTGCTAACGGCGAATTGAAAACTCTTTCTTTTCCAAACGCGGTAGATAAACCTTTTGTTGCAGTAAACACACCACCTTTACCATCAGCTACATCTTCTCCGAAAACATAAATCTTATCGCTTCTTTCCATCTCTTCGCGCAATGCGTGATTCACGGCATCAACTAAAACAATTGGTTTCCCTTCATGAGTAAGCTTTTCATATTCAAGACGGTTACGCTTGCCCGATTCATCCAAAACAAATTTTGTTGCGCTTTCCGGAGTTGGATCCGGCTGCTTTAATGCCCAGTCAGCAGCTTCATTAATATGCTGTATAATTTCTTTTTTGAATTCTTCGTAAGAAAGTTTAGTAAGAACTTCTTTCTTAATTAAATAATTTGAAAAAAGTGTAATCGGGTCTTTTTGCAAATCCGCTAGCAAAGAATCATTTGGTCTATATTTTTTCTGATCATCACTCGAAGAGTGAGAAAACAATCTAACAACTTGTGCCTCTATTAATGCCGGACCTTTTCCTTGTCGAGCATACTTAAAAGCGCTTTGCGCAATTGCATTCGACTGCAAGAAATCGGTTCCATCAACTTCAAGACGCAAAAGATTCTCGTAGCCTTTCATCATCTCTACAATAGAAGCGTTCTTTCCGCCGCTTTGATCTTGAACCGGAACGGAAATTGCCCATCTGTTATTTTCAATAACAAATACTACCGGTAGTTTTTCTCTGCTTGCCCAGTTAACAGCTTCATGAAATTCACCTTGCGATGTAGTACCCTCTCCGCTGCTTACATAAACAACTCCATTGATTCCCCTTCTCTTCATCGAAAGAGCAGCACCAACAGCTTGCAAAAACTGTGTTCCGGTTGGACTCGACTGTGTTGGGATATTTCCTTCTTTTGTTGCCCAGTGACAAGCCATTTGTCTTCCACCGGTCATCGGGTCATCTGCTTTGCCAAGAAATCCTAAAAAGATTTCTTCCGGTTTTACGCCAAGCGAAATTGTAAAGCACATATCGCGGTAATATGGAAATCCCCAATCAACGCCTTTGTGCATTGCTAGTCCGCATGCTACTTGAATAGCTTCATGTCCGGCACCGGCAATGTGAAATGTAGCTTTGCCTTGTTTTATCAAGGTCATAACTTTGTTGTCAATCGTACGGCTGATGCTCATTATGCGCAATGCGTTCATGAGTTCATCTTTAGTAAGTCCGCCGAAAGAATCTATCTTTCCGGTTGGACCGTTTCCGTTTGATTTATCTATTACTGTTTCTTCTATTGTTTCTTTTGCCATTACATTTCCCTTTTTGTTAGGGTTGTAAAATTGGTTGAAGATAATTTTCTTTTTGCTTCTTGCTGAATGAGTGATAACCAAATACTTCAGCAAATTTTTCAACAAGTTTTTCTTTTACTTCATCTATCGATATTTCTTTTCCAAGTTCCCGATTAAGAGAAGTAACTTCCTTATCACGGATTCCGCATGGAATAATTCCTCCAAAGTAATTCAAATCGGTGTTAACGTTGAAAGCAAATCCGTGCATCGTTGTCCATCTGCTTACTTTAATTCCGATTGCTGCAATTTTTCTTTCTGCAATCCAAACACCGGTATATTTTGTATTACGGTGAGTTTCCAATCCGTAATCCGCGCAAACTTTCATTATAACTTCTTCAAGTCCGCGCAAATATTCATGAGTATCTTCTTTCCAATCGCTCAGTTTTATTATTGGATAACCAACAATTTGTCCCGGACCGTGATAAGTAATATCGCCGCCCCGGTCTATTTCATAAACACTAACACCAAGTTCTTTTAACTGGCTTTCGGAACTAATTAAATTTTCTTTCTCGGCAACTTTACCAAGTGTATAAGTATGAGGATGTTCCAGCATGAAAAAGGTATCGCTTATTTCATCCTTAGTACGCTTAACAAATATATCTTTCTGCAAATCCCACGCTTGCTGATAATCAATAAAGCCTAGATCGCAGTAATCAAAAATTCTATATGTGGATTGATTCGCCATACGCGTTAGCCGCCGCTTCCATTATTGATTCTGCCAAAGTAGGATGAGCATGAACCGTTTTAACAATTGTTTCGTATGTAGCTTCCATAGATTTAGCAAGAGTAATTTCCGAAATTAATTCGGTTGCTTCCGGACCAATAATATGCGCGCCGAGAAGTTCTCCATACTTTGCATCAAAAATTAATTTAACAAAACCATCCCGCTCACCCGCAGCAAAAGCTTTTCCGCTTGCCATGAATGGAAACTTGCCGATTTTTATTTCGCGTCCATCTTCTTTTGCTTTCTTTTCAGTCATACCAACGCTTGCAACTTGCGGATGGCAATAAGTGCAACCCGGAATTGTATTGTAATCAATCGGATTTGCGTGCAGACCTTTCATCTTTTCAACGCAATGAATTCCTTCTGCAGAAGCAACATGCGCAAGCCAAGGCGCACCTATAACATCTCCAATTGCATAAATGTTTGGAATGTTTGTCTGATAATTCTCTTTATTTACTTTTATATGATTACGTTCAATTTCAATTCCAAGTTCTTCCAAGCCAAAGCCTTCTACGTTTCCGGTAACTCCAATCGCGCTTAAAATTTTTTCTGCTTTCAGCTCAATCTTCTTTCCATCCTTTTCAACATTTACAATAACGTAATCATCTTTAGCAACTGCGTTTTCAACTTTGGTTTTAGTGTAAATCTCAATTCCTCTCTTCTTAAAACTCTTCTCCAAAGTTTCACTTACTTCTTTGTCTTCAATCGGAAGAAGATTATCAAGCATTTCAACAATTGTTACTTTCGTTCCAAGAACGGAATAAAAGTAAGCGAACTCAACACCTATTGCACCGGCACCAATTACTATTAAGTCTTTAGGCTGCTTTGGCAAATTCATTGCTTCGGTAGAAGTGATAATATTTTTTCTATCAACCGGAATTGATGGAAAAATTCTTGGTCTAGCTCCGGTAGCGATAATTATCTTATCGGCTACAACAGAATCGAAACTCTTTCCATCATTATCAAAAATTTCTATTTCATTTTTGGAAACAAATTTCCCGAATCCGCGAATCCGTTCAATCTTATTTTTCTTAATCAGCATTTCAACATTTTTAGTAATTCGGTCCGAGATTCCACGGCTTCTTGAAATGATTTTATCGAAATCAAAAGTCAATCCTTCAACCTTAATTCCATAATCCTCAGAATGATTCTTCATCATATCATATACTTCGGCACTTTTTAACAATGCTTTAGTAGGAATACAGCCCCAATTCAAGCAGATTCCGCCAAGGTTATCTTTATCAATTATAACAGTCTTAAAGCCAAGCTGTGCGGCGCGGATTGCAGCAACATAACCGCCGGGTCCGCCTCCCAGTACAGCTAAATCAAAAGATTTCTTCATCCGTGATTACACCTAATCTGAGTTGAAATTTTGTTCAAATATATGCAAGGTAGCTATTAAAACAAATAAAACGTTATTGTCTTAACAAGTAATTGATTCATAACGTTCATTTGATAAAGAAATTGTAAATAAGATTCCGAATGTAGAAAAACAATATTTTCCTTTATAAAAGATTTATGTTTTACTTAATTTTTGCGCAACAAATCGTCAAAGCGAGGCAAATATGAAAAAAAACATTTTACAAGCTTTCTTATTAATTGTTGTAATAAGCTGTCAAGTTTTTGCCGGTAATGAGGGGCGTTTTATGCGCTATCCGGATATTTATAAAGATAAAATTGTATTTACTTACGAAGATGATTTGTGGATTGTTAATTCCGCCGGCGGACAGGCAACGCGCTTAACAACAGCAGCTGGAACCGAATACGCGGCAAAGTTTTCTCCCGACGGCAAATGGATTGCCTTTACTGCAAGCTACGACGGCTCATCAAATGTTTATTTAATTCCTTCTACCGGCGGTGAACCAAAAAGGCTTACTTACAATCCGGGAGGCGTTCAAACTGTTGCCTGGACTCCGGACGGAGAAAAAATTGTTTACCGTTCCGGTTTTGAGAATGCAATTGGAAGAGATCCCCGTTTATACTTTGTTAACAAAAACGGTTCTGCACCGGAAAGACTTCCATTGGACAGAGGAACGCTTTGTTCGTTTAATAGCGACGGTTCCAAAATGCTTTATAATAGAAGAGGTGTTGAAGAATATTATTGGAAACGTTACAAAGGCGGTCAATACTGCGATATATGGATGTACGATTTTTCTAAAAATGAATTTACAGCAATAAGCGATTATGTTGGCAAGAATGCTTATCCAATGTGGATTGGTAATAAGATGTACTTTGTTTCCGATAGAAATACCGGAGTCTCTAATCTTTATGTTCAAGAAATTGGCACAAAGAAAATTGATCAAATAACTAATTACGATGTTATTGATGTTATGTGGCCAGAAACAGACGGCTCTCAAATTGTTTACATACAAGACGGTTACATTAATGTGCTTAATACTGCCAACGCTAAAACAGCAAAGATTACTGTTGAAGTTAATTCCGACAAATGGCGTTTGCGAACAAGAACAGTTAATCCAAAAGATTTTGTTCATCACTTCGCTGTTTCCGATAACGGAAAAACTACAATACTCGAAGCGCGCGGAGATGTATTCACTATTCAGAATGATGACGCCAAGAGCATTAATCTTTCCAATACAAGCGGAACGAGAGAAATGTATCCGCAGCTTTCTCCGGATGGAAAATGGGTTGCTTTCTTCTCGGATAAATCGGGCGAATACCAATTATATATTCAAAAAGCTGAAGGCGGAGAATGGACACAGCTGACAGATAAGCTGGACAAGCTGGTTTATCATCTCTTATGGTCTCCCGACGGTGAAAAGATTTTGTTCGGCAATAAGGAATACTCAATTTTCTATGTTGATGTAAAAACTAAAAAGCTTGTTAAAGTTGATGAATCTAATTTCCTAAAGAATGATGAGTTCTATTGGGAAATGAGTGATTACAATTGGAGTCCCGACAGTAAATGGATTACTTACAGCTTTGCCCGACTCAACCGTAACAATCAAATTTTCGTTTATAATTTAGAGCAGAATAAAAAATATGAAGTAACATCGGACTTTTACGATAACTTAAATCCTTCTTTCGATGCCAACGGAGATTACCTTTATTATTTGTCCAGTAGAAACTTCAATATCCAAATGGATTTCTATGAAGATAATCATGTAGTTACAACTCCTTATCAAGTAATGGCTGTACAATTGCGCAAAGGCGAAACTCCCCCGTTTGCCGAATCAATCGGTCTTGAGAAAAAAGAAAAAGCAAAAGCGCTTACAATAGATATTGATGGAATAAAAGAAAGAACCTATCCTCTTCCGGTTGAAGCTGGAAATTATTTTTATCTAAAAGCAGGTAAAGGAAAAGTTGCTTGGTGCTCTATAGATAAATTTATGGAAGATGAATATGAAAACATCTTTAAGCCGAGCGGCGCAACAAAATGGACGCTTCACATTTATGATATTGCAAGCAAATCGGAGACAGTTATTGACGATAAGATTGCGAACTTCAAAATCTCAACTAACGGCGAACAGTTAATTTCTCAAAAAGAAAAAGACTACTTCGTTTCAAGCCTCGATGGAATTTCTCAGTCTAAAAAACTTGGAAAGAAAGTTAACTTAAGCAATATGTCCTATACTGTAATTCCGGTTAATGAATGGAATCAGATATTCAGCGATACATGGCGCTGGTACCGCGATTTCTTTTACGATAAAAACATGCACGGCATTGACTGGAAAGCCATCGGAGAAAAATACCGTTCTTACATACCGCAGTTAAGTTCACGCTCGGAATTGAACTGGGTTCTTTCTCAACTTGTTGGTTATCTCTGCGTCTCTCATACTTATGTTGGTGGAGGAGATTTCGGTATTGAACCAACCGTTCCTCAAAATAATTTATTTACCGGCTGGCTCGGCGCGGACTTAATTGCCGATAAATCTTCAGGTCTTTATAAGTTCGAGAAAATTTATGGTCCTTCGGAATATAATTTGGATTTAACTTCTCCTCTTTCCCGTTCCGATATTGATGTTAAAGAGGGAGATTATCTTCTAGCAATTAACGGAACCGACTTAAAAGCACCTCAAGATTATTTTGAGATGCTTCAAGTAACACAGAATCAAAAAGTAAATGTTACTGTTAACAGCAAACCAACCAAAGAAGGCGCTAAGACTTACACAATTACGCCAATAAGAAACAACAGCAGCCTTCGCTACTTTAGATGGCTTACAGACAACATCAATAAAGTTCTTAAAGAGACTGACGGCAAAGTCGGCTACATGCATATTAACGCTATGGGAAGCGGCGGCATCGGAGAGTTTGATAAATTCTTCCGAGCGTTCCGTTTTAAAGAAGGAATTATTGTTGACGACAGAAGAAACGGCGGCGGCTGGACCGAATATTTTATGATTGATAAGCTCGAAAGAAAAGTTGTGGCTTACAATGTTCTTACCGGAATGGAACCGATGCGTTATCCGGGACCAATAAGCGCGGGACAGTTTGTTCTTCTCGCAAATGAAAACACCGGAAGCGATGGTGAAGCTTTCATTGAGCATTTCAAAGAAAGAAAATTAGGAACTGTTGTAGGCGTACCTACTTGGGGCGGTCTTGTAGGTATTATTAATGCTCAAACAACAATTGATAATGGAAGCGTTAACCAAAGCAACAACGCGTTCTATAACAAAGATGGTAAATGGCTGGTTGAAAATCATGGAGCTGATCCGGATGTATTGATTGATAACGATCCGGCTTCCGTTATGGCCGGTAAAGATGCTCAGTTGGATAAAGCTATTGAAGTGATTAAAGAAAAGATTAAAAAGAATCCTTTTACTTTCCCTCCGGTTCCGGCATACCCGGTTAAACTAAAATAATAATGTAATGAAGAGACGCGCTAAGGCGCGTCTCTTTTTTATGCAAACACAATAAATAACACACCGATAAACATTATTGTAGCGCCAAGAAGTCTCTGCCGGATATTTGTTTCGTTAAGAAAATAATAGCCGATAAAGACAGAGAATATTCCGGTCAGTCTTTTTACCGAAACCACATAAGCTGCAAGTGTTAAAGCCATAGCTCCGTAATGAAACAAAAATGAGCCGGTTGTAAATGCGCTCACAAGAAATAAATTCTTTTTAGCTGCTATCATTCCTACTTTGTTAAATTTTTTCTGATAAAACACTAAAGAAGTTATCGCAATAAATATTGTTACGTTAAGAAAAGTTATATATTGTATTACTGAAGAATTACTTACGGCAAGTTTATCGAACGCTCCGGATATTCCCCAAAAGAAGGAAACAAAAAACATTAACCGCGTCCCTTCATTTTTATAGATGGCTTTAATCGGCGCAAAGAAACTCATTTTTTTGAAATCAAGATTTAATATGTAAGAACCGGCTACCACTAGTACAATTCCCGCAAGTCCCATTGCGTTTGGAAATTCGCCTATTAAAATTGGAGAAGCGATAAGCAAAAAGAGTGGGGTAAAACTAAGCATAGGCATTACCGTAGAAATATCACCTTTGGCAATTGCCCTCATATACAAAATAGAATTTATAATTTGAATTGTAACAGACCCGGCAAATCCAATCATAAATTTTGAATTGAATTCCAGTTTCAAACCAAAAGAACTTACCGCAATTAATAGAATTATCGGGAACAACAAAACCGGAATTACATTATTCGCCCATGAGATTAACAAAGGATCCACATCTTTGGAAGCCTTTTTTATAAATAAACTTCTAAAACTTTCCGAAACCGGATTTAGTACCGCGAGTATTAGCCACATTCTATTAGTTCACAGTTTTGAGTGTTGAGTTTTGAGTTAAATGAGTCAAATGTTTTCTTTCTAAGTTAATATTCGTTTTAATAAACAAGTTCCGGGCTTCTGTGCTGTGCATTTTGTCTTTTCAATTCATAACTCAAAACTCAAAATTCATAACTATCTAAATTCCAATATTATCTAACAGCAGTATTCTTTTGTTTGAAGTTGTTTCCTTCTTTTCAAAATTCTTGGGTTCAAACTTACAAACTTTTTTAAGAGGACAAACACCGCAGCTTGGATTTGTAGGTTTACAGATTTCTCTACCGAGCAAAATTAAATTGGTATGAAACGAATGCGCAACTCCTTCCGGAAGATTCTTGTTGAGCGCCCAAAAAGTTTTATCGGGCGTTTTTTCATTTACTAGTCCAATACGGTTTGTTGTGCGGTGTACATGCGTATCAACCGGACAAATATTTTTGTTCATAGCAAAGAGTAAAACGCAAGAAGCGGTTTTAACTCCAACGCCGTCGTAAGAAGTTAGCTTAGCAAGAGTTTCTTCATTGCTTAATTCATTCACAAAATCGAGTGAAAGTTTGCCATACTTTTCTTTTAGAGCAACAAGAAGGTTTTTAATGGCTTTCGATTTTGCGGGAGCCAGACCGGCTACTCTAATCAATTTTTCAATTGTACTTCTTTTGGCATCAGCCGCTTCATCCCAATTTGCATAGGCGCTTTTTAGATTATTAAACGCCTTGTAGGAATTGTTATCATTTGTATTTTGAGAAAGAATTGTGGCAATCAGAGTATCCAGCGGATCGGGCAAAGGATTCTGCCTTTTGGGAATTCCGAAATGTCCTATCAGTAGTTCATTTATTTTCTTTATGGATGACATAAGAAATGTTTCTTAATCTTTTCCCCTAATATATGAAATTGGATTTGTGTGTTAGGTTACCACCATGACAAGAGAATGAAAACGCCGTAAAGTTTTGCTCTTATTAACTCATCATAAATAACCCGAAATAGCAAAATAACGAGACGGCTTTCTTTGCCGTCTCTATAGTTATTTTTCAATCCGGTATTACCGGCTCTACTACTTTTGCCAAAAGGAATAAAGATTCTTGCCAGCCGAGGTAGCAAGCTTCAAGAGGAATCATTTCCGGTATTCCTTCTTGAACAATATTAAGCTCGGTTCCACAAAAAACCTCTTTAAATGTAATTGTAGTTTGCATTACACCGGGCATACCGGGCTCTTCAAACTCATCTGTGTGTACAATTTTTTCATTCGGAATTAGCTCAAGATACTTTCCTCCAAAAGAGTTGCTCTTGCCCGAAGAAAAATTAGTAAAAGACATTCTGAATGTACCGCCAACTTTTACATCCAGATGATGAACCTTAGCTGTAAAGCCGAATGGAGGAATCCATTTACATAACGCATCCCCATCCACAAAAGCGCGGTAAACTTTTTCCGGCGGTGCGGTTAATACTCTATGTAGTTTAACAGATCTTTCTGCCATGATGATGATGCCTTTCTTGTTTGTTTAGTTATTGGATTGAATACAAACGATATTCTGAGAAAATAATACGCAGAATTTTTATTTAGCACAAATGTAAGGATACTTTAGAAATGTTTATTCAAAAAAGCGAAGCGATAGAAGACTCTTATCAAATCCTAAATTGAGATATTTCGCCCCGCTGTAAGCGGGACTCAATATGACAGATTTGGTTCGAGTTAAACTCTTCAAAAGCTTAATACAGCAACCTTATCGGGAAACATTTTTGGCCGCGAAGTAACTTTTAATCCGCAGTTCTGCGCAATCATCAATGTTTCTGCAAACGCCGCTTTGGAAACATGTATAGGAGGTTCAACGAGAAGTACTTTTCCATCCGGATTAAGAAGTTTTGTAATCTCGCCAAAGAGACTATTCCTATTTGGAACTTCGTGAACCATGTAAAACATTAAAACGAAATCAACTTTTTCTGTTAAGCCGATTTTATCTTGTCCGCATTTATGAAGAACAATGCGGTTTTCCAGTTCAGTTCCTTTAATCTTTACTCTAACAATGTTGAGCATTCCTTCTTGAAGATCGGCGCCGATTACACGTCCCGTTTCTCCAACAAGCTTTGCCATATCCAAAGTAAAAAAACCGGGACCGCAGCCAACATCAAGTGCAGTTTCACCTTTTTTTAGATATGGAGAAAGAATTTTCTGCGGATTCTGGAATAAGCGGCGGAAACGGTTATCTAAACCACCGGCAAGTTCAACCGAACAAATGTCTGTGTTCGCCCTACTCATTTGATCAATTCCTTATAAGTCTAATAGTGCGGTAAATAATCTTCAATTTAGTTTTAATCTACACTTGTTTGGACGTTGGGAATGATTAATTGTTTTTTGTCCCAACAGGGTATTCCTTCTTATGAAAACGAATTGTTTATTACAGAATATAGTTAGGATCAAAATTACTAATGTACAGAAACAACAACAGTAGAATTGTTAATAAGGTGATATAGAAAAAGATCTAGATTGTCATGATGCCAATTAAAGTTTATCAAATAAATTATCTAAAATGCTAAATGTGTGTTAAATATTTAGTTCGATTTTAATTGAGGAATTATCTTTTAACCACTTTTCAAGGTCATTAATTAATAGTTCCCATGATTTAACAAATTCTTGAATTTGAATATCACCACCAAGTACTTTCCCATATTTTTTAACTGCGTCGACACTAAGGGATTCGATAGTTTCTACTTTTAAGTATTTTTCATTTACTATTGTTTCAATTTCTATTTGATAGATTCTACTTGGGACTAGTTGTCTACTAGAATTAACTATAATTCTAGGGAGAAATATATTATAACTCGCATCATTTACTTCCTTTATAGCCTTAAAATAACTCATTGAAAACAATAATGGTATATTCTGAACCTTAGGGTTATTTTTAATTTGTTTCATTGACTCACGATGCATAGTAAAAGATGATATATGATCTTCACGATCAAAAATCAACGAGACTTTTCGAATTGCAGAAAGTAAATTGATTACTGCGTCAGTTTGTTTCTCAACTATTGTTGATTCAATACTAAGTTTATTATATAACAATAATGCAATAATAAGTGTGAAAAAACTTGATATGGCAGAAAGAATTGACAGAGATTGGTTTATATCTTGACCATAAACACTACCAAATAAAATTGGAATTAAAATACAAATGACTAGAGTTAAAATAATTATAGAAGTTATCAAGAATGTTTTCATTTTATTTTCGCGACATTTTTAAAGTACGTATGATATTGAATCTACTTAACTTGATTTCATAATCTCAAATTGTCTATGCTATTACTCCACATTAATCAGAATGGGATTTTTCACCTTTTTGCAACTTAGTTATTGAAGTTTATAATATCAAGGGAAAAGATAGGATGACTGAAAGACTTAGTTACTACGTACTATAATAACTTTGCATCCAATAAATAGAAATAATTTCCCGTTGTGTCGGGGCTTTCGTATCGCCACCAACAAGTAATATTAAAGTCTGTGGTGGCATTGAGATTCTTCTTCGCTTCGCTCATCAGAATGACATGATGTATAATTATGCACGGAATTAAAAAATATTTCCCAAACTTCTTGACAACTCATTTTTCTGCTACTATCTTCGCAACAGAAATTAAACAATGAAAAATTCAGTTATAAATATCGCCCCGGCAAAAACCATCATGATGGATATGATGTGCATGATGATTTCGTTAAATACGAAGGGCGAAGCGATATAACTTCAGATAAGAATTAAAACTAAGCCCTTCTTGAGAAATCTCGAAGGGCTTTTTTGTTATAGGACTAAAATGAACAATCAAATATCCAACAGCGTTAACATTATGCGAATGATGCAGATGATGGCAATGCTATGCCCTATCCGTGAAGAGACTTGATTGTTAACAAGGAATTAAACATCAAGCCCTTCACGGAAACACCGGAAGGGCTTTTTTATTATTGAAAAATCACAAAGGAGAATATATATGAGCAGTTCAGCTAACTATCGCTTCGAAACATTACAGTTACACGCGGGACATACACCGGACAGCGTAACAAATTCACGCGCGGTACCTATTTACCAAACATCTTCCTACACCTTTAACGACGCAGACCACGCAGCTAATTTATTCGGCTTAAAAGAGTTTGGAAATATTTACACAAGAATTATGAATCCGACTACCGCGGTATTTGAAGAGAGAGTTGCAAAATTGGAAGGGGGCGTTGCAGCACTTGCAACAGCTTCCGGTCACGCCGCTCAATTCATTACTATCTCTACAATTGCGGAAGCCGGAGACAATATTGTTTCAACAAGTTTTCTTTACGGAGGAACTTATAATCAATTCAAAGTTACTTTTCCCCGTCTCGGAATAAATGTAAAGTTTGTAACGAGCAATAAGCCGGAGGATTATGAAGCGGTAATTGATGAAAAAACAAAAGCTCTTTATATCGAAACAATCGGCAACCCCGGCTTAAACATTCCCAACATCAAAAAATTCGCAGACCTCGCACATAAACACAATATTCCACTCATAGTTGACAACACATTCGGAGCCGGAGGCTTTATTGTTCGTCCTATTGAACATGGTGCCGATATTGTGGTTGAATCAGCAACTAAATGGATTGGAGGACATGGAACATCAATCGGCGGAGTAATTATTGATTCGGGAAAATTCAATTGGGGCAACGGAAAGTTTCCATTGTTCACAACTCCAAGTCCCTCTTATCACGGTTTAGACTTTTGGAAAGTTTTCGGTGAAGGCGGTCCATTCGGAAATATCGCATTCATTATCCGCGCACGCGTTGAACAGCTTCGTGATATCGGTCCAAGTCTATCTCCGTTCAATTCATTTTTATTTATTCAAGGATTGGAAACACTTTCTCTTCGAGTAGAAAGACATTGCGAGAATACACTAGCTCTTGCCAAGTGGCTTCAGAAACATCCAAAAGTAGAAAGCGTAAATTATCCGGGACTCGAAGAACATCCGGATCATCAAATTGCAAAAGAACAATTCCGTAAAAATCTATATGGCGGAATATTAACATTCGTTGTTAAAGGCGGTTTTGAAGCCGGAAAGACTTTAATCAATAATGTTAAGCTTGCAAGTCTGCTTGCAAATGTCGGCGATGCAAAAACGCTTGTAATTCATCCGGCATCTACAACTCACAGCCAGCTTTCGGAAGATGAGCAAAAGCAAGCCGGTGTTTCTGCGGGATTAATCCGCGTATCTCCGGGAATTGAACATATAGATGATATTATTGAAGATTTTGAACAAGCATTGAATAAGATATGATTATTAGCTACTAACACAGAATGTCAGACTGAGCGAAGTCGAAGTCTGATTTAATTAAGAAAGTACATTTTTCGACTGCGCTCGAAATGACTTGTTAGAATTAGCTTCTAAAGAATACAATTTGTGGTTTTTGTATAACATGGAGAAATGAAAATGAAAGTTTTGAAATTTGGCGGAACATCTGTTGGAACAGTTGAAAACTTTTCCAAAGTGGTGGAAATTATTTCGGAGAAGTTTAAGGAAGACCAGCTCTGTGTTGTTATCTCTGCAATCGGCGGTATTACGGATAAATTAATTTCAGCGGTGGAATTAGCATCGGCTAAAAATTCCAAATACTTAGAAGTTATAGATGACATTGAGAAGATTCATTACAAGTTTTTGGATGAATTAGTTTTGAATGGGAAAACAAATCATACTCAAGAACAAATTACTTCTCTTCTTAAATCGATTGAAGATAAGCTGAAAGGAATTTTCTTAATAGAAGAAACAACTAACCGTCAATCCGATGCAATAATTTCCATTGGCGAGCAGCTTTCCAAAACGCTGCTCGTTGCAGTGCTTAACGCTCGCGGAATAAAATCGACCAATTTTGAAGCTGCTGAGTTCATTAAAACAAATTCAACTTACGGCAACGCCGAAGTTAATTTTGATTTAACAAACAGACTCATTCGCGATAAGTTTAGAAAGGTTGACCGCTATACAATTCCGGTTGTAAATGGTTTTACCGGTTCCGATAGCAACGGATATGTTACAACACTTGGAAGAAGCGGCTCCGATTATACAGCAACAATTATTGCCGGCGCGTTGAATTCTGATTCGGTTGAAATATGGACAGATGTTGATGGCATATTAAGCGCCGATCCTAGAATTGTAGGCGAAGCGAAAATCATTAAAGAAATAAATTACAACGATGCAGCCGAGCTTGCGTTCCTAGGCGCAAAAGTGATTTTCCCGAAGGCAATGGAACCGGTTAAAGCGAAACGAATTCCGATATATGTTCTCAATACTTTCAATCCGGATTTTGAAGGAACAGTTATTAACGAGAAGCTTGGAAAGTTTACTTCCGAGATTATCTCAATTACCAGCTTGAATAATCTTTCTATAGTTTCGCTCGGGGATATTACAGAAGAAATCAATTACGCTGTTCTAACAAAAGTTATTAACAAACTAAATAAGCATTCGCTGCCTATAATATCTTTGAATCATTCACTTGCAAACAGAGCTATATCAATCTTAACTTACTCCAAGAGAATTTCGGAATTTATTGAAGAACTGAGAGAAGAGTTAAAACCGGAACTGGAACATCACGATGTAAAGAAGTTCAGTCTGGTTAACAACATTAGTTTGGTAACAATCATAGGCAACAAGACCGACAACCAGCCGGAAACCTTTAAGAAGATTTCCGATACTGTAGAACGTTTGGACATAAGCTCTCTCACCTATCTAAATGGAACCGAAGGTAAAAATTATTCTTTCTTAATGGACAAAACTGATACGAAAGATGTTATTCAAGCATTGCATGAAACATTTTTCGGAGATTCGCTAACTGCAAACGTGGCTTAGAATGAAAAACAAAATTAGAGTGATTAATAATTTACGAGAAGAAGAAACCGAGTATCAGAAGTTATTTATCGATGAGCCTTTTCAATTTGAATCGGGTACTCTGATTTCGAATGTGAACATTGCTTATGAAACTTACGGGACACTTAATAGTGATGGGACTAACGCCATTCTAATCTGTCATGCGTTAACCGGAGATTCTCATGCATCAAGTTATAATAATCCGGAAGGACGAGAAGGCTGGTGGGACGGAGTAATTGGAAAGGATAAATCTTTTGATCCCGAAAAGTATTTTATCGTGTGTTCCAACTTTATAGGAAGCTGTTACGGAACAAGCGGTCCCCCTTCTATTAACCCATCGACAAATAAAAAATACAATCTCAGTTTTCCTCAAATGACTGTCCGCGATATGGTAAACCTTGAACATAAACTGATTACACATCTCGGTATCAAAAAACTTGCAGCAGTTACCGGCGGTTCGTTAGGGGGAATGCAGTCTCTTGAGTGGGCTTTATTATATCCGGAATTAGTTGAATCAATTATTCCAATAGCATGCGGAGCCCGACATTCGGCATGGGCAATCGGTTTGAATGAAATACAGCGCAAAGCAATAATGGAAGATCCCAAATGGAATGAAGGAGAATATGAATCGCAGCCTTCACGCGGATTAACTTCCGCAAGAATGCTTGCAATGATGACTTACAGAAGCAATGAAAACTTTGAGAATAGATTTGCTAGAAATGTTAAAGAGGAAATTAAAGGAACTCCTTTTTACGAAGTGGAAAGCTACTTGCATTATCAAGGCCATAAATTAGTTTCCCGTTTCGACGCGAACACATATATCTATATAACACGCGCGATGGATTCTCACGATGTTTCCCGCGGAAGAGGTTCGCTGCAAAACGCGTTATCACAAATCAAAGCTAAAACTCTTTCCATAGGAATTGATACCGATTTACTCTATCCGATTAATGAGCAGAAAGAGATTGCAGCACATATTCCCAATGCGGAATATTTTGAAATCAAATCTGTCTACGGACATGATGCATTTTTGATTGAATTTGATCAGCTGAATAAAGCAGTAAAGAAATTTTTGAAGTAGCATTTATAAATCAGCTGCAGAAAATTTTCGATTCTCAATTCTAAATTCTCCATTTGAAATAGTTACATTTGCACTGCATTTTTAACTTAATGGAGCAATAATGCCCACATTAATGGTTAGCGTTTCCGGAATTCGTGGAATAGTTGGCGATGGACTCGATCCGCAGACAATTGTTAAATACGCTTCGGCTTATGCGGATTTTTGCGGCAAAGGCAAAATAGTTATCGGTAGCGATGGACGAATTTCGGGGGAAATGGTAAGCAAACTTGTAATTGGAACATTGCTTGCTAAAGGAAATGATGTTGTTGATATCGGAATTTGCCCCACTCCAACCGTTTTATTCAATGTAAAAAATTTGAAAGCTGTCGGCGGAATACAAATTTCCGCAAGTCATAATCCAAACGAATGGAATGCGTTGAAATTGTTGAACCGGAACGGCGAGTTCATGACACCGGAAGAAAACCGTCAGATGCTTTCTAACATTGAAAGCGCTAACAGCAGTTATTCATCATGGAATAAACTTGGCAAGCTAACTTCTTACACAAAAGGTTTAGACGCACACATTGAAGCTGTTCTCAAACTTCCATTTATAAATGTTCCAAAGATTAGGAAAAGAAAATTCAAAGTACTGCTCGACTGTGTTAACGGTGCCGGTAGTTACTCAATGCCGAAACTTTTGGAAAAACTTGGCTGTAAAGTCATTGAAATATATTGTTCAAAGAGCGGAATATTCCCCCGCTTGCCGGAGCCAATTCCGGAAAACTTAAAAGCAACAATGAGGGCAGTCAAAAAGCACAAAGCAGATATTGGAATTGTTGTTGATCCCGATGTTGACCGCCTTGTTTTAATTACCGACAAAGGTGAACCATTCAGTGAAGAAAATACAATTACACAAGCTGCAAGATTTTGGCTTTCCAAGAAAAAAGGAAACGTTGTTGTTAACCTTTCCACAACCCGCGCTGTTGATGATGTAGCAAAAGAATTTGGATGTAAAGTTTTCCGCTCTTCTGTTGGGGAAGCTAACGTTGTAAAAAAGATGAAAGAAGTAAAAGCTGTAATTGGCGGAGAAGGAAGTGGCGGAGTAATTTTACCTAAGGCTGTATTCGGTAGAGATTCACTTACTGGTACTGTAATAATGCTGCAGCATCTGCTTGAGTTCGGGGGAACAATGAGCGATATGAAGAAAGTATTGCCTCAATATTTCATCGCTAAAAAGAAAATTCTTATCGGCAATAAAAATCCGGATGAAGTAGTTAAGAAACTCATAGAAAAGTATTCTGATCAACAAATAAATACGGAAGATGGGCTGAGAATTGATTTTGAAGATCATTGGGCTCACTTCCGCAAATCGAACACTGAGCCGATTATTCGCTGTATAGTAGAAGCAAAAAACAAAAAAGACGCAGAAACATTAGCAGAAAAATATTTTCAAGAAATATCGAACTAACCGAAAAGGAGTGATTTACGAAATGAAATTAAGCATTGGAAAATTTCAGAATGAATTTGAAAAAGTAGCAGCACAATTTGAAACAGAAAAAATTGCTTCAAGAATTTGGAACAAAGACTTTACAGTTTGGAGCGATAAACCGGATGAAATTACAAACCGCCTTGGCTGGCTGACAAGTCCGCAAAATTCTTTATCACATCTAAAAGAAATAAATTCTTTTGTTGAAGGCGTACGCAAAGATGGATTTAAGAAAGCATTATTGTTAGGAATGGGCGGCTCCAGTTTGGCCCCGGAAGTTTTCCGCTTAACATTCGGTGTTAAAGCCGGTTATTTGGATTTATCTGTACTTGACAGTACTGATCCGCAAGCAGTAGTAAACTTTGCAAAAACATTTGATCCGGCTGAAACGTTATATATCGTATCAACCAAATCGGGCGGAACAGTAGAAACATTTTCATTCATGAAATATTTCTACAATCTTACTGCTGAAAAGGTTGGTAAAGAAAAAGTTGGAAATCATTTTGTTGCCATTACCGATCCGGGAAGCGGACTTGAATCAACCGCTAAACAGCTTAATTATAGAAAAATCTTTTTGAACGATCCGAATATCGGTGGAAGATATTCTGCCCTTTCTCTTTTTGGAATTGTTCCGGCTGCATTAATGGGAATTGATGTAGCGCAAGTTTTAAGAATTGCTGAGGCATTTGCTTATTCAAGTAAAGATAATTCCTCTGCGAAAAATCCTTCCGCTCAGAATGGTATTGTAATGGGCTTACTCTCAAAACATGGAATAGATAAAGTTACTTTCCTAAATACTGAAAAGCTTTCTTACTTCGGTGCGTGGGTGGAGCAATTAATTGCCGAAAGCACCGGCAAAATTGGTAAAGGAATTCTTCCGGTAGTTGGTGAAGAAATACTTTCACCCGAAAGTTATTCTACCGATCGCTTATTTGTTTATGTCCGATTAAAAGATGATGATTCATTGCGAGAGAAAGTAAATGCATTTCAAAATGCCGGTCATCCGGTTGCAGAAATTGTTCTGCATGATGTTTATGAACTGGGCGCTGAATTCTTCAGATGGGAATTTGCGACAATTGTTTCCAGCTGGTTAATAAATATTCAGCCGTTCGATCAGCCTAACGTTGAATCAGCAAAAATTGTTGCGCGCAAAATGGTTCAAGAGTATAAAGAGAGCGGCAAACTGCCGGAGCTAAATTATTCCGTTGAAGAGAGCGGAATAAAAATCTCAAGTGCACTAAACGATTCTACTTTAGCTGGACTTATTACAAAGTTTTTGGAATCTATGAACTCGCAAGGTGCTTCTCTTCCTAAACCTTACGTTTCAATTCAAGCATATTTAACAATGAACAAAGAGAATGAAGGTTTGTTGCAGACACTGCGAACCAAAATTCAAGAGAAGTATAAAGTTGCAACAACGGTAGGATTTGGTCCCCGCTTTTTACATTCAACCGGACAGCTTCACAAAGGAGATGCGGGCAACGGTTTGTTCATTCAGTTCATTTATGATTCAGCGGAAGATATTGCTATTCCGGATGAAGCCGGCGATGATAAATCCTCGATGACATTTAACGTGTTGATAAAATCTCAAGCGCTCGGCGATAGACAAGCTTTACTTGATAATCAGCGCCGCTTGATTACAGTAGATTTGGGAAAAGATGTTTCTGGTTCTCTTAAGATGATTTCTGAGCTGATATAATTATTGTCATTGTTAGTGAAGCGAAGAATCTCGTTCTCTATTATGATTGAGATGTTTCGCTTCGCTCAACATGACATTTTTATTCGTATGGCAACTCAATTGCAAAGGTAGAGCCAATACCTTCCTTGCTTTCCACCCAAACTTTGCCGCCATGTTCTTCAATTATTTTCTTAACAATCCATAAACCCAAACCGGAACTTTGTTCTAAGCCGGTTGGCTTAGCACTTAATACGGCACCTTTTTGAAACGAGCGTTTTAGATCTTCATCCGATAGCCCAACGCCATTATCTTTCACTTCAACAACAACTGTTTTCTTATTTAGATCCTTCACATAAGTTCTTATTTCCACAACAGTTTCCGGCGGCGCATATTTAATCGCATTGTTTACAAGATTATCTAAAGCTTCTTCAATTTTCTCCGTGTCCATATTCACTTCCGGAAGCTCGTTAGCGTTCTTATTAAAGTATTTTATTTTTTTTGCTTTTGCATAAGAAGCATTTTGATTAAATACATCATCCACTAAATCTTTTAACGAAGCCTTACAAAGTTTCAATTTTGGTTCCGGCATCGCCTTAGCAATAATTGTACACATATCTTGAGAAAGTTTAACTATGTCTTCGGATGAAGCAACAAGTGAAACCATTATCTCTTGCTGCTCATTTGCATTCAGTTCGTAAGAATTCAACAGTTCGATATAACCTCGGATTGCAGAGGCCGGATTTTTAATATCGTGAATAGCCATTGCAAATAATTCTTCCTTTTGTATGTGAAGGATTTCCAGTTTTGCTTTGGCTTCTGTGAGTTTTTCTTTCTGCTCAACAAGGTGAACGTTAGATTTTTCCAGTGTCTTAACATTGTAGTCAAGTTCTTGAATCTTACTCTTCAGACTTTCATTTTCTTCAATCTTCTGATTCAGTTCCTCTTTAACTCTCTTATAAGAATATTTTAGATCGGCTAATTCTTCAACCAAACGGGTTGAAGTTTTCTTTTCCCTTGGACTTTTTTTGATAAGTAATATTACCACAATAGCCAACAAGAGTGCGCTTAGCCCGGCTAATCCATAAACATAGATGGGATCTGAAAATTTGTTCTCTTGAACAGTCTCAACTGGCTGCGCCTCGGCTTTTTTGTCTTCCACGGTAAACGTGAGAAGAAGTGGATCTGATTCTGTAAAATTTTCTGTAAATGCAACAAGCTTAAAAATGTGAGTGCCGTTCTGCAGATTTTTTAAAGTATAGTAACTCTCAATCAATTTTGGTTCTAGTAAAACTCCATCAAGAGATATTCGGTAGAAAACTTTGCTGTTAGAAACAAAACCGATGTAGAGAGTTTCTTCACTAGTAAGAGAAATATTATCCCATTCGGATTGAAGTAAAGTTGTTGCACCTTTCTGGATAGCAGTAAATTTTAAAGTAATGTCATTCGGATTCTGTGCAAGAATAATCGTTAGCTGTAAAATCCAAAGAATAATTATTGCGGCTACGTTACGTTTTGTTTTCTGGCTCATATTCCCATTCGAGTATTTAGTACTTGTATTATCGAAACGAAATTGGTTTTATTAATCGGAAATGAACCGGTAATAAATAAAAAAGGCTGATTTCTCAGCCTTTTTTCGTTCTTAATCTCCTTCTTCCTCTGCCTTGGCAAGGTTGTAACGTTTCCTTTCATTCGGATCGAGATGCAGTTTACGAAGACGAATAGATTTTGGGGTTACTTCTACCATTTCATCATCTTGAATATACTCTAAAGCTTCTTCCAGCGAGAATTTGATAGCCGGTACAATTTTAACAGCTTTATCGCTGCCGCTGGCGCGCATGTTCGAAAGTTTTTTACCTTTCTGTACGTTCACTTCAATATCAATATCTTTGCTGTGCTCACCAATAATTTGTCCACGGTAAACAATATCGCCCGGTTCAATAAAGAATTTTCCACGGTCTTGTAAAGCATCAATTGAGTATGCAGTACTTGGTCCTTGATCCATAGAAATCAATGCGCCGTTTTTCTTTTCTCCAATTGCACCTTTAAAGTATTCGTATTGAAAAAATCTATGGTGCATTACAGCTTCGCCGGCAGTTGAGGTTAAAACTTTTGTCCTCAATCCCATAATTCCGCGTGAAGGGATATGAAACTCCAACTTTTGCATATTACCTTTGTTTTCCATCTTCACAATTACACCGCGTCTTTGTCCAACCAGCTCAATTACTTTTCCAGCATATTCACTCGGAACATCAACTACTAGAATTTCTATTGGTTCAGCTTTTTTACCATTGATTTCCTTATAGATAACCCTTGGCTCTCTAATTTGGAGTTCAAATCCTTCTCTTCTCATATTTTCAATGAGAATAGAAAGATGTAAAAGCCCTCTGCCGGATACTTTTAGCGAATCCGGTGAACTTGTATCTTGCACTCTAAGAGCTACGTTATGCTCTAACTCTTTGTATAATCTATCGCGAATTTGACGGGAAGTAACCAACTTTCCTTCTTGGCCATAGAATGGTGAATTATTAACAGTGAATGTCATGCTGATTGTCGGCTCATCGATTGAAATAATCGGCAATGGTTCGGGGTTTTCAGCGTCTGCAATTGTATCGCCAATATCAATATCTTCAACACCTACTACAGCGCAAATATCCCCGGCTTGAACTTCATCAACTTCAGCTCTGCCAACTCCATCAAAAATAAACAGCTGTTTAATTGTAGTATTACGAATTGTTCCATCGCGCTTAATAATAACCAGCTTTGTAGTTTTATTTAGTGTACCTCTAAATACACGGCCTATACCAATTCTTCCAACGTAATCGCTGTAATCCAAAGAAGTAGTTTGCATCTGCACTGTACCTTCTTCAATTTTTGGCGCCGGAATTTTCTTAATAATTTTTTCGAGAAGCGGTGTTAAATCTTTTCTTGGGTCTTCCAAATTCTTTACAGCCCAGCCATTTCTTCCGCTGGCATAAACAAAAGTAAAATCAAGCTGGTCTTCGTTAGCGCCTAATTCAATAAATAGATCATAGATTTCATCAAGAACTTCCAATGGACGGTTATCGGGACGATCAATTTTATTTATAACAACGATAGGTTTAAGATGCAGACTGAGAGCCTTTTCCAGCACAAAACGTGTTTGAGGCATAGGTCCTTCAAATGAATCTACAAGTAGAAGAACTCCATCCGCCATTTTAAGAACGCGTTCTACTTCCCCGCCAAAATCCGCGTGACCGGGAGTGTCAATTACATTGATTTTGTATTCTTTATATGGAATACTGATGTTCTTTGCTAAAATTGTAATGCCTCGCTCCCGCTCAAGATCGTTTGAATCTAAAAAGCAGTCACGAACAACCTGGTTGCTTCTAAAAACCGAGCATTGTTTCAAAATTTGATCTACAAGCGTGGTCTTGCCATGATCAACGTGAGCAATTATTGCAATATTGCGTATATCTTTCACTAAAACTCCTTTACTTATAAAATTACACTTATTGAGGGGGCAAATTTACGAAAAAAAGACACAATTACGGGGATTAAGTTTGAAACATCAAGTGATAGTTTTTACCTTCATAAAATCCATTTCAATTGTTTTTGTACTGACTTTAATTGTTTATGAAATGAAGAAATTAAGTTTCTTGACTATTTTCCATTTATTATTCTCTTTCTCTAAAATCACATTATATCCATAACCAGCAAGAGGAGCTAGAAAATCACTGATTAATAAGAGTGCTTGAGTTTTGGATTTGTTAAATCCAATATTTGAAAATCTCACAATTCCGTGAACGCCTGGTTCATTGATTTGATATGGATGTTGCGTCAGAAAGACAAGGTTGTGTTTAGTATCGAAAGGAAATTCCTTGAAAACTCTTTTTTTGCTGAAAGGATTAGAATAAGCATCAAATGTTTCCTTATGCAACTTGAGATAATCATCTATGAAATTATCATAAGGTATATCAAAACCACCATTAAAATTAATTATCATTGTTGTATCAGCTAATACAATTAAAGAATTTGTATTTATTTCTTCAAGTACAATTCCATAAATTTTCAGTTCTTCAGAAGTAATAATTGGATTTGGAAGCGTTTCGTTGAAGTCAACTCCAACATCTTTACAAGAGTTCAACATGATGATGAATAAAATTAGAATAGTAATTCTACTAAGAACCTCTAACGACTGTCTGAATTGATTTTCTGTTTTCACTTGGTGAGCCCCTATTTACAATAACAACTTAATGTGAAGGAAAAACTAAAACAATCACTTTTTTAATCTCTATACTCAGGCACTCCGGCACTCAGTTACTCAGCTCAGTTTCGCTCTCTTAGAGAAATAGCTCATCAATGCTTTATCAAACGGCTGGGTTGTTTCTATTAAGTTGTACTCAATTCCAAGATTCAAACATTCTTTTTTTATTCTGCCAAGGAATTCCGCCATAGCTTCCTGGTAGGCTTTCTGGATATGATGAGGTTGGGAGGAAAGTTTTTCTTCAGTTTCCATATCAACAAAAATTGCATCGCGGTCAAAACCAAAGCTCTTCTCTATCGGATCCAAAATTTGAAACACAATTACTTCATTCTTCTTAAAGTGAATTTGTTTCAACGCTGAAATTGTTGTTTCGATGTCATCAAAGAAATCGGAGATAATAATTGTAAGTCCCCGCTTCTTAATTTTTTCGGCAACACTATCCAGACAGCGGGAAATATTTGTTTTACCTTCCGGCTTAACTTTGGCAAGTGCGGTTAAGAGATTCGTTAAGTAAATCCGGTTGGATTTTGGAGGCAAGTAGCTTTGGATTTCATCGGCATATGTAACCAACCCTACGGAATCTTGCTGGTTAATCATAATGTAGCTTAAAGCCGCGGCAAGATTTGTAGCATAATCAAGCTTTGTTACTTTACCATCATACTTAAAATTCATAGACTTGCTGACATCCACAAAAATGTGGCTTATGAGATTTGTCTCTTCTTCAAACTGCTTGATGAAGTACTTTTCACTTTTGGCAAAAACTTTCCAATCAACATTCTTTAGCGAATCTCCTTGCATGTATGGCCGATGCTGACTGAACTCGACGCTGAATCCGTGGTAGGGACTTTTGTGCAATCCTACCATAAAACCCTCAACAACCATACGTGCGCGCAGCTCAAGTGTTTTGAGTTTGGAAATTACAGCCGGATCTAGGAATTTTTTGAAGTCTTGCGCTTTAACTGACACTACTTTGACGATAATTTATTTTCTAAAATTTCTTCCGGAGTTTTACCAAGATTTTCCAATTCAATTTTTATTTGTGGAGCTAATTCATGCTTTGGAAACTTATCTAAAAAAGTCTGGTAAGTCATTTTAGCTTCGTCAAGTTTGTTCAAATTGTTGGCAAGAATGAAACCCGACATGAAAAGAGCCTTTGGAGCTTCTTCGGATTTTGGAAAGTTCTTATAAAGATCGCGGTAGTATTCAACTGCTTTTTTGTTCGATTCATCAGATTGAACATTTGGAACAAGGAACATCTGATACATTGAGCCTACTCTCATTAAGCTCTTTGCAGCATAATCGCTTGAAGAATACTCTTCTATTACTAATTTATAATCTATCAACGCTTCCGAGTATTTTTTATCGTTATACTTTTTCTCAGCAGCATTAAATGTTTCCATATCTTTATTTGAGTTACATGCAGTAATCATAATTAGCGCAATAAGAAGCGCCGGAAAGATTTTTTTCATATTGTTCCCTTTAACTTTTTTTACGGGGCAAATATACAATCAAATGAGAAAGCAAAGAAGTGCTAAACTGAAGGTTGCGAATCCAGCTTAAGAGAATCTCCCCTTTTATAGGAAATCCTCCTACCAAGGGCTTCAATTCTTTTTTTGATCTGGGCAGCGCTTTCCAAAGGATCGTTCTGGCTGCCTCTTTTATCGGGATAGATTTGATATTGTGAGCGATACGGGAACGGTGTTAAATCGGGCATAACAACATTTGCACCGGCAGTTAATCCGCGCTCGCGACCAATGGGGTCAATTGTATCGAGAGCTGTAGTTGCCGGTATATGCACTTTCTTTAGAACTAATCTAGCAACGGCTGTTACTTTCAAAGTCAATTCAGAAGTACCAATTATTTTGTTCTGGTATGGAGTTTTTGGAGAAGGAATAAAGGGACCGAATGCGGCCATATCCAAATCTAATTCCTTGCATAATAAAATATCGTCAGCAAGGTCTTCTATAGTCTGCATCGGAAGTCCGATCAAATTACCAGAGCCAATCTGGTAACCAATCGATTTCAGAAATCTAAGATGATCTAGTCTCTCGGAAAGTTTTTGTTTCAAATGATACGATTCATACAAAACTGGATTTGCTGTTTCATGCTTCAATAAATATCTGTCTGCACCGGCAATCTTCCATGCACGGTATTCATCAAAAGGACGTTCACCTAGGCTTAATGTAATTGCCGCATTGGATTTTTGTTTAATCTGATAAATAATATATGAGATAATATCGGAATCAAAATGTGCGTCTTCTCCAGATTGAAGTACAATAGTTGAAATTCCAAGATTAGTAATTATTCGCGCAGTTTCAATCACTTCTTCCGGAGTCATTCTATAACGAGTTAAAGAATCATTATCATTACGCAACCCGCAGTAAACACAATTCTGCTCACAAAAATTTGAAATCTCAATTATTCCACGAAGATGAACTTCATCGCCGCAAAATTGAAATCGTACTTCATCAGCACGGTTATAAAGCTTCTGCAAATCCTCTTCATTGGTTAGATTAAGAAGATAAATAATTTCATCGCGAGTCAGTTCGTCTTTATGTAAAAGTTCGTTCAAATTCATTGCTTAAAAAAACACATCCTTTTCGCCATTGTTAACACGGTCTACCATCTTTTCTGTTTTGTGTTTGGTAGCGCCATCAAGTTTTTCCATTTCACTTTTGATAAATGAATTTGCAGTTTCTTTAGTAGCTTCAGAAGCAAAATCGTTTGCGTATTCTTGAAAAGTTGAAATCGCATTCGGGACACAGATTTTTCCAATTGTACCGGATTTCGCAAACTCCATAAATCTGTCACCGGTTCTATCGCTTCTATAACACGCGGTGCAAAAGCTAGGCATGTAGCCAAGGTCGCAAACATCTTTTACAACTTCATCAAGCGTTCTGTGATCGCCAAGCTGAAACTGTTCCATCTCATGCTCGCCCAAACTTTCTTGCGATTCTTTATATGCGCCCGGAGAAGTTCTGCTTCCGGCACTAATCTGAGAAATTCCTACATGGAAAAGTTCTCTTCTTAGTTCAGCACGTTCGCGTGTAGATAAAATTATTCCGGTATACGGAACTGCCAAACGAATTACCGCAATTAGTTTTTTGAAATTAGCGTCATCAACTGCAAACGGAGGTTTGTGAGCAGCCGGCGCGTTGAATGCCGGTTCGAGACGCGGAACGGACATTGTATGGGGACCAACACCAAATCTTTCATCTAAATTGAAAGCGTGACTTAGCAAAGCTAAAGTTTCAAAACGCCAATCAGTCAACCCGAATAAAGCACCAATTCCAACATCATCTATACCGGCTTGTAATGCTCTATCCATAGCAAATAAGCGCCAAGCGTAATCACGTTTTGGTCCATCGGGATGCATAGCCATATAAGTTTCGTAATGATAAGTCTCTTGGAAACACTGATATGTTCCTATGCCAAAGCTTTTAAGTGTTTTGAAATCCTCAATGCTCATCGGTGCAGCGTTAACATTTATTCTGCGGATATTTCCGCCATTCACATTCACGTCGTAAATAGTTTTTACAGATTCGCCTATAAAATCCATGCTTGCTTTCTTTGGATGCTCACCACAAACAAGCAATACACGTTTATGTCCTTGACCGACTAAAAATTCAGTTTCTTGTCTTACTTCATCAAGGGTTAGTGTCTTGCGAATTAGGTCTTTATTATCTCTTCTAAACGCACAATACATGCAATTATTTACACAGAGATTTGTTACATAAAGTGGAGCGAAAAGGACCAACCGATTACCGTAAATCTTTTCTTTTACTTCCTTCGCCGTGTGATACATTTCCTCTAACAATTCGGGATCAGAGATGTTAAGTAAAGCAGCACTTTCTTGAAGTGTTAGCCCTTTTGCTTCGCGCGATTTTTGCAGTATTTCTTTCTGCAATTGGATGTTACTTAGCTTTGAGTCATCTATTAGAGAAAAAATCTGGGGCTCGTCTATAAATTCCATTTTAATCCAAAATTAAGGTCATTACCATTTCGTCAATAACCATACCACGTGAAATAAACTGGATTTGGGTTAAAAATGGTTAATGGAGAGGTGATTTTCTTAAAAAAGAGAAGGTTAAACTGGATTATCCTAATTATGGAAAAGTGGAGTAGAAATGCGATTAGCCTTAGCTAACCGCATTTTCCGTAATTTCTATAAACCCTAATGATGCATTTAGAGTACATTTAACTCCGTAAGGGATTGTAATGTTGTCTTTAATATGTCCGTGTTTAACATTGTACAACACCGGCAGTTTAAGCTGGCTTGGAAAATATTGAATGATCACTTCATTTAAAGTAAAAGAAGCCTTTGAGGGATCGTTTTCAACGCAATCAACAAAGTGCCCAAGTATTACACCTTTAATTTGCTTGAAAAATTTCGCTAATCGTAATTGATTCAGCATGCGGTCAACTCTATATGGAGCCTCGCCAATATCTTCAAGCAGCAATATTGCGTCTTTCATTTTAGGAAAGTACTCAGTTCCCATTAGCGAGGTAAGTAGACTTAAATTCCCTCCAATAATTCTTCCCGCTCCTCTACCCTTGTTTAGAGTAAAGAATTTTTCGTTGCGAGGATTATGGAGTTTGCCAATTTTTTTATCGGAAGTAATCGTCCGCCAGAATATTTCTTCCGTAAAAGGACTTACTTCGTCATGAAAATCGACTGCTACCATTGGTCCGGCAAAAGAAATCAACCCGGTTTTTGTAAAGAACGCAGATTGAAGCGCGTTAATATCACTGTAGCCAACAAAAATTTTTGGATTTTTCTTGATAAGATTGTAATCGATTTTGTCTAAAAGTCTTCCGGAACCATAACCGCCTCGAACGGAGAAGATTGCACGCACATTTTTGTTTTTAAACATATCGTGCAGATCATCCAAACGCTGCTTATCAGATCCGGCTAGATAGCCTTCTTTCAATCCAACATTTTTCCCAACTTCAACACGATAGCCGAGTTTTTCTAGGTAAGTAACACCACGATTTATTCTGGTTAGATCATCTGGAGAGGAGGCTGGAGAGATAATACCAATTACTTCTCCATGTTTTAGTTTTTTTGGTTTAACTATTGCCATTCATTTCTCTTTAGAACGTTATTGTTCACAAAATAATAAATGAACTGCAAGGAAGCAAAAGTTTAGACTATTGAAATGTAGAAACTTTCGAAAAGAATGAAATTTGAGTAAAATGCAACAAACTTATTGTTATCTATTCTTTTTGCGGTTTATTTAATTTTTTGAAATGCGTGACAACTTTTGCTTCAACGTAAAAAACTAAGTTTTCTGCAATATTGGTTGCATGATCAGCAAGCCGTTCTATTTGGCGAGTTAGAATAATTAAATGAGCACCGGCTTCAATTACCGAACTATCGCTTTGCATCTTTGAAACCAAAAACTTGAAATTCTGTTTATTCAATTTATCAACCGCTTCATCACTCGTAAGAACCTCGTTCGCAAGCTCACTATTATTATGTATGAAGGAATCAATTGCCTTTCTAAGCATTTCGCGTGCGCGCTTTGCTTCTTCCAATATTTGTGATTCTTGAATGAGAGCGTTGAAACCGGCTGTTTTTTTAACACGCTGGGCAACATTTACAGCAATATCACCGCAACGCTCAAGCTGATTGTTGATCATCAGAACAGACATTACAAAACGAAGATCGCTTGCAAATGGTGTAAAGAGAGCTAGTGTGTTTTCGCACTGTGTTTGAATCAAATTATCGTAAGCATCTACTTCGAGATCTTTAGCTTTGATTCCTTTGCAGAGTTCCACATCACCGGTTTCGAGAGCTTTAATGGCATTTTCAACCATTTCATCAACTACCGAAGCCATCTTTATAAGATTGGTTTTTAGGTTTTCAATTTCTTGACTAAAATGTTCTTGCATTTTTTCCTCTCTTATCCGAATCTTCCACGGATGTAATCTTCTGTTTGTTGTTTATCCGGAGCAGTAAACATTTTCTTAGTATTTGTGAATTCGATTAAATCGCCCATGTAAAAGAAAGCACAATAATCGCTAACGCGTGCGGCTTGCTGCATGTTGTGAGTAACAATAATGATTGTGTAATTATTTTTTAGCTCGAAAATTAAGTCTTCAATTTTAGTGGTAGAAATAGGATCGAGCGCGCTTGCCGGTTCATCCATAAGTAGAATTTCCGGATCGACGGCTAGTGCCCGTGCAATGCATAAACGCTGCTGCTGACCGCCACTAAGTGATAAGCCACTTTTTCCTAAATCATCCTTAACTTCATTCCACAGTGCGGCACGGGTTAAACTTTTTTCTACAATTTCATCCAAATCAGCTTTGTTCTTGATTCCATTAATCTTTGGCCCGAAAGCAACATTTTCAAAAATAGATTTTGGAAAAGGATTAGATTTTTGAAAAATCATTCCAACTTTTTTCCTAAGCTCTACAACATCGATTGCTGATGAATAAATATTTGTTTCATCAATTAAAACACTTCCATCAATCTTAACACCATCTATTAGATCATTCATTCTGTTCAATGAGCGAAGGAATGTCGACTTACCACATCCCGAGGGACCGATTAATGCAGTTACACGGTTAGCCGGTATCGAGAGAGAAATTCCATTAAGCGCTTTTTTCTTTCCGTAATATAGGTTAAGATTTTCTGTGATTATTTTAGGTGTTTCAGTCATCAAAATTCCTAAGTGATTATTTTTTTTCTAAATCTATAACGAACAATAACAGCTATAAATGATAGAGAGAATGTACAAACTAATAAAACAAATGCTGTTGCATATTGTATTCCTCGGGTTGCCTCAACGTCGGTCGATTGTGTTGTCATTACATAAATATGATAGCCTAGGTTCATAAACTGATCGGTAAGCTTAGTTGGAAGGTGGGGAAGAAAATATGCAGCACCGGTAAATAATATTGGTGCAACCTCTCCGGCTCCGCGACCAATAGCCAAAATGGTTCCAGTTAGAATTCCGGAAATTGAATTTGGTAATACAACTTTCCATATAGTTTGCCATTTGGTTGCACCTAAGGCAAGACTTCCGGCACGTAAATCATCCGGAACAGTTTTGAGCGATTCCTCTACAGAGACAATTACTATTGGAATGGTTAAAAATGCCATCGTTAAACTTGCCCAAAGAATATTTGGCTGTCCCCAATTTAGTTCTCCGGCTGGTGTAAAAATTTTATCCATTCCAGCGCCAATAAACTGAATGAAGAATCCTAAACCAAACAATCCAAATACAATTGAAGGAACGCCGGATAAAGTATTAACCGCGAAGCGTATCATTTTTGTAAAAATAGAGTTCTTGTTTGCATATTCGTTCAAATAAATTGCAGTAATTGTTCCAACTGGAATACATGCAATTGACATTATGATTACAAGTAGAACTGTACCAACTATTGCCGGAAAAATTCCTCCCTCAGTCATTCCCTCACGCGGCGGTTGTGTTAAAAATTCCCATGTTAAGTATGATCTTCCTCCCAAATAAATTTCGAGCAACATAAAAATTAATGCTGAAATAATTAATACTACCGAAATAAATGAGAAGGCAATAATTGATTTGCCAAGCAATTTATTATTCATCACTCGCCTCTGAACCTTTTCATCAGTTTGGCGCGCACATAAAACTCTGCTATTGCGTTGATCATGAAAGTAACAACAAAAAGAAGTGACCCAATTAGAAATAGAACTGTATAGTGAGTATCTCCAACTACAACTTCAGCCATTTCTGCACCAATTGTAGCCGAGAGAGTTCGAACAGGCTCAAATGGGTTTAATGTAGAGAGAGGTGCGTTTCCCGTCGCCATTAAAACAATCATAGTCTCACCGAATGCTCTGCCAAAGCCTAATAGAAGAGCTGCAAATATACCCGGTGTAGCCGCTGGTAGAATTACAAATAATGCTGTCTGCCATTTATTAGCACCTAGAGCAAGACTCGCTTCCATCATATATTTTGGAATTGCCGCAATAGCATCTTCAGTTACTGTGTATACAATTGGGATTACAGCTAGCGCCATTGCTACACCGCCAACAAATGAGTTAAGCCGAAAAGTCCATCCAAAAATGTTTTGAAAAAATGTAGCCAAGGTTACCAAAGCAAAAAAGCCAACCACAACAGAAGGAAAGCTTGCCAGCAATTCTATTACAGGCTTAATTACTTCTTTAATTCGTTTGCCGGCAAAAAGCGCAGAGTAAATAGCAGCAAGAATTGCTAAAGGCGCTCCAATAAAAATTGCAATCAATGTAACTTTTAGACTACCAATAATTAACGAGATTAATCCATATTTAGGAGATTCACCTACCGGCTGCCATTCCTTACCGCCAAGATTTTTCCAATCTGCAACATCTTTTTTATCATCTGTAAAAGAAGAATAATTATTCATTTCTGAAGAGGATTCTGTCGCGGGCTCATCGCCATAAGATTCGGATTGCAAAAATTCTGTCTTAGTTGCAGTTTGTTCTTGAGGAGAAAAAATTGGTAGTGTTTCTTTAAATACAAATACAAAAATCAAAATGATTATTGCAAATGAACTAAACGCAACTCCTTTGATTACGTATTCAGCAAAAAACTCACCCAACCTGAATTTACGGCGTAGTGAGTTTTTATGGGAAATATCGTTTTCTACCATTTGCTTATTTTACCGGGAAATAACCGACTTTCGAAACTATTGATTGTCCTTCAGCGCTAAGAATCCAGTCAACATATTCCTTTAGATCACCGGATGGTCTTGTTTTTAAATACATATAAAGGAAACGAGTTATAGGATAATTGCCGTTTTTAATATTTTCTTCTGTTGGGATGTAAGATTTAGAATTTGCATCTTTTTTCACAGCAGCAAATTTAATTCCCTTTGCATAAGCCGCACCGCCAAAACCAATTGCGTTTGCATCTTTAACCACAGCATTAACAACTGCAGATGTACCGGGCATACTTTGCATTGTAGAAGTAAAATCTTGCCCGCCTAAGACGTTATCTTTGAAATAAACATACGTGCCACTGCTGTTCTCACGGCCATAAACAATTATCTTAGCATCATTACCACCCACAGCTTTCCAATTTGTAATCTTGCCGGTATAAATGTCTTTAATCTGCTGAATGCTCAATTCTTTAACATTATTTTTGTCATTTAGATAAACACTCAGACCATCTTTTGCTGTCTTAACTTCAACACCAAGTGAATTGTATCTCTGCTTTAACTTTTCTCTTTCAGATGGCTTCATTGGTCTGGATGCGTTTGCAATATCTGTAGAGCCATTTATTAGAGCTGCTAATCCAACTCCCGATCCACCGCCGGTAACTTGAATGGTAACACCTTGATGTGATGCCATATATTTTTCTGCCCAACGTTGAGCAAGTATCACCATTGTATCCGATCCCTTAATGGTAATTACTTTATTATCGTATGTAAATCCAAATGCCATTGCTGTTACAACTAATATTAAAGCTAATTTTTTCATTTTTTCCTCTTTTACTATTACAAAGTTGATAATTTCATTATTAACATGATGTTAAGAAACTGTTAAGTTTTGTTAGAACTTGTACTGAATTCTGAATGTGAAAACATTATCTCTTAAGTCGGAATTAAAACCGGTTAGTTTTGAAGATGTTTCATTGCTTACACTATCATAATAGAAAACGAATTTGATGTTATCATCCCAATAGTGAACCAAACCTAATCCCAATGTTGAGTATTTTATATCTCCGTTTCCTAGTTTTGCAGCTGCTGCCGCGCCTATCTGATCTCCTTCAACATCTGTATTGGGATCGTAAACATCATACTTAACAACCAACTGATTTTTGTCACCTAAGTTTTGAACATAATTAATATAGTATCCGGAAAAATTTCTAAGATAAAGATCGCCGGTTTGTAATGCTGTTGGCGAAGAAGAACTAGAAATACTTCCACCCGGCTGCTTTCCACTAATAAGTTCTCCGCGTAGTGTAAAATTGCCAAGAATTGGCAAAGCGTAATAAACTTGCATATCAATACCAAGATAATTTCTATCGGCGTATGTTGGTTTTGTATCTGCTGTTGCTAAAGTCGGATTATCAACTTTATAAATTGTTTTGCCAGCAGCCAACTTTACACCACCTATATAAGTAGAAACGCCTCCATCAATTGCTAAGTTCTCTTCGTAGAAAGGAACTGAAAAGCCGAGGCGGCCGATAAAATCTTTTTTATTATCTACCTCAGCATTCACACCGTTGCCGGCAAAAAGTCCGCCTTTAAAGTTAAAGTAGCTTAGGAAATCTTCGAAAGGAATGTATGGGGAATATTCAAAACTGGCTCCCAAATCTCTTTCACCCGGAAAAAGCGTTTGGAACATTCTAGATCTTTCCGGAGCTTCTCTGCTAGATGAACTGTAGCTAATTTCAAAGCCGAAAGGTCTATCAAAGACACCAGCCTTAAGACCAAATGATTTTAGCCAAGGCTCTTTGAATAATACGTATGCATCCTTCAAACCGAGACCTTTTTCCGTTGCATCAATCTGCAAAACGTAATTAGTGATATCGTTATCGTAAGTTACTTTTAGTCTTCCGCGTCTTACTAGAAATCGATTGTGAATTCCGGCAGAGAAATTTCCACCGGAGAAAGATGAAATGCCATCAATCTCAGCAGATTGGAATTGCGTTTGAATGTAACCGGATAGTTTAATTTTTTTTAGGGCATCAACTGTGGCTTTGGTCTCCAAATAGGATTCGTTCAATCCCTCAACTTGACCTTGAAGCTCCTCAATCTTTGCCTTCAATTCTTCGGATTTAGCACGAGTTGAATCTTCCTGAGCTGAAACTTTGGTTAAAATAACTAGAAATAGTAGACTAAGCGGAACGTATTTCTTCATTAAAGATCTCCATTTATTTGGCGATCAAAATTATTAAGAAATAGTTAAGTTGGTGTTAAGGCAATGTTAAGCTAATGTTAATAAATTGTTAAGAAATCGGAATAACTCTCTTAACTGCGCTAAACATGTGGTAGAATCGGCATCCTAAAATACAACTTTTAAGATAATGCTAAGACTTAACTATCAATTCCGGCCTTCCCCACTCAAGTAATTTGCTGGAAATAAAGTCTATAACCATTTGATGTTCTTCTGCCCCACTTCCTTTAACTTCAATCGGTTCACCAAAGCAAATGTTTACTTCCTTACTTGGATCAATCTTGCCAAAATCCTTAATCTTTTTTCCATTGCCCCACGCGTCAGTTAAAACAGCGACTGGTATAACCGGTACATTATTTCGCTTAGCAAGTTTAACTCCTAAGGAATTAAATGATGAGGCCTCAAAAAATTGGCTTCTAGTTTTTTGCGGAAAAATTATTATAGATTTTCCATTCTGAATTCTCTTGGCCCCTTCTTCCATAACAATCTTTAAATCTTCACGTGGATTTTCTCTTCCAACACAAATTGGATCTCGAGCAAGAGCTACTGGTCCAAACAAAGGATAATCTGCAAGCTCTTGTTTAATCACATAAACAACTTTTTTATTAGGTTGAATTATAGAAGGAAGCGACATCACTTCGAGAGTACTCATGTGGTTTGAGATAAAAATTACCGGCCCATTTACTTTTTTAAAATTGTCAGTACCCAGAAAATGAAATTTAATTCCGGTTTTTTCCAAGCTTCGGACAACATAGACCGAACTGTTTGACCACTCTTCGTCGTTATACAATCCTTTTTTAGCAAGATTATTACTCTTGAAAATAATTTTTAAGAGAAGTGAATAATAATACAATGAGGGAAACATTTTCGGGGAATGCTTAGAGGCATCTGTCTTGTATTCATTGTAAGCTGAAAATGAGGTATCGTATTTGAGTGGTTTTTTCATAGTGTAATGTTCAATTTTAAGTGGAAATTACAAAAAAGAGAAAAGCGATTCAAAAAGAAATGATTTTGTGACCCCAACGGGATTCGAACCCATATTACCGCCGTGAAAGGGCGGTGTCCTAACCGTTAGACGATGGGGCCAGAAAATGATGAAATGTTGTGCGTGAGGATTTGTGACCCCAACGGGATTCGAACCCATATTACCGCCGTGAAAGGGCGGTGTCCTAACCGTTAGACGATGGGGCCAGCATTTCAAAACTTCTGGGTGACCAATGGGACTTGAACCCATGACCTTCTGGGCCACAACCAGATGCTCTAACCAAACTGAGCTATGATCACCATGAAAAAGCAATTAACTTTTCGTACGCCCAAGTGGATTCGAACCACTGACCCTCAGCTTAGAAGGCTGATGCTCTATCCAATTGAGCTATGGGCGCATAACACAACGTCAAATAACACAAGATATTGTCGGGGAGACAGGATTCGAACCTGCGACTTCTTGGTCCCAAACCAAGCGCTCTACCGGGCTGAGCTACTCCCCGAGTAAGGAAGAAAACATCTTTTTCAAAATCGGGCTTCAAAGATATATTTTCTGTTTTGAAATGTCAATCAAAACGATACGTTTCCCCTTCAATTAGATTATTCCTATTTTAATCTCAACAATTACCCGGAATGATGCATCTTCTACTACTTCTAACTAGGCGCTTCTTAAATTCGAATAGAGAATCCGGTCTGGTTTCTTCGGTCTCTAAAATTACAATAAGTGGAATTGCCCTTGGAATTACAGTAGTCATCTTAGCCTTAACCATTCTTGATGGTTTCGAAAAAGTTGTATCCGATAAAATAAATGAGTTTAGTTCGCAAATTAAAGTATCTGGATTTGGAAATAGGAATCTTCCGGAATCTGATTTTGTTGCAAAAAAAATACTTGAGAATTTTGGAAAAGATGTCTCTTCTGTTGATCCTTTTTCCAGCAAATTAGCAATAATTAAATCTAAGCGAGTTACCGATGGAATTAATCTCACCGGTATAACTACTAGCTATGCAAAGAGTTCATTCAGCAAATTTTTAGTTGATGGGGAAATGTTCACTTCCAAGCATGACGGAAAAGAAATAATAATCGGAAAAAATCTCGCACAAAGATTAATGATTAGTACCAGCGATAGGATTACTGTTTTCTGCTTAAAAGGTAACTCGCCCCCTTCTCAAGAAAATCCTCCAGCCATTGAACAATTTACTGTTAAGGGAATTTTTGAAACCGGAATTTCCGAATATGACGATGGGAACGCATTCATTAATTTGCATGAGTCTCAGCAACTTTTCGGAATGGTAGATGAAGTTTCGGGCTTCAATATTTCATTAAAAGAGTTCTCTAGAGCCTCATTAGTTTCTTTGCAACTTCAGGATTATCTCGGCTATCCATTTTATGTTAGGACTATTCAGCAAGTTCATCAAAATATTTTTACATGGATTGAACTTCAGAAAAAGCCAATCCCAATTGTACTTGGGCTGATCATAATAGTGGCTTTATTTAACATAGTAGGAACAATGCTGATGGTTGTATTGGAAAAAACTAACTCAATAGGCGTGTTAAGATCGCTCGGGATGAAGCGAAAATCGATTTTGAAAGTATTTTTAGGCAACTCACTATATTTAATCGTTTGGGGATTGTTGCTAGGAATTACACTTTCTCTCGTTTTAAGCATTCTGCAACAACAATTTAATTTAATTTCGTTGCCGGGTGGAGTCTACTTTGTAACGAGTGTTCCAATCTCAATTCGGTTTGAAAATTATGCCTTAGTAGCCTTCATTACAATTTTAGCGGCTTTCTTTTCATCATTAATTCCGGCTTATGTAGCTTCTAAAATAAAACCAATTACAGCAATAAGATTTGACTAAGATGATAGAGCTTTTCATCGCAAAAAAATATTCGCGAGCAAAACACAAACTTAACTTTATAGGTTTGCTTTCAGTCATATCTACTCTGGGAATTACTATCGGTGTAGCCGCATTAGTAATTGTACTCTCCGTTTTTAATGGATTCGGGTCAATAGTTACGAAAATATTAGTCAGCTTCGATCCTCACATAAAGATATTATTACTTGATAATGCTTCTCCTTCTAATCTTGCTCAAGTTAATAGTGCAGTCCAGTCTCTGCCGAACATGAGTTCATATTATTCAGTGATGGAAGGCAAATCTCTTTTTATAAATAGTAAGACTTACGAAGTTGTTAATTTTAAAGGCATTGATATTACTCCGGAGAAACAAGAATGGAGTGTTAGTTCGAAAATTATTAGCGGGAAAGCTGATCTTTCCGAAAACAATATAGTAATTGGTTTAGCACTTGCGCTAAAACTTGGGATTCGTGTCGGAGATACAATTTCAGTAACATCTGCTTACAATATTGAAAGAACTATCACTACCCTTTCGCTTCCGCGAACTATGAATTTAGTTATCAGCGGATTATTCGAATCCAGTAACCGAGACTATGATGCCGGCTACGCATTTAGTTCTCTTAGAACAGCTCAGCAATTGTTAGGTGCAAATCAAAAAATTTCCGGAATAGAAATTAGGTTAAAAGACTTCCACGACTCTGAATCAATCAAAGCCGATCTTGCAGACTCTCTCGATAAAAAAATGTTTTCGGTTCTAAGCTGGTATGATTTGCACAAACAGCTTTATAACGTTATGTTAATTGAGAGGTGGGCTGCGTATATAATACTATGTTTAATAATTGCAGTAGCAACTTTTAACATATTTGCATCCTTAACAATGACAGTGATCGAAAAAAAGCGAGACATCGGAATTTTGAGATCGCTCGGAGTAACTCAAAAATCAATTCAAAAAATTTTCATGTTAAGCGGATTAATGATTGGAATAGCCGGCACAGTAACTGGACTAACTATTGGACTTTTAATTTGCTATTTGCAAGTGGAGTTTAAGTTCTATCCACTTGATCCGATGAAATACATCATCGACGCGCTACCGGTTCAAGTTAGATTTTCCGATATTCTTGCTATTAGTTCAATGGCGATATTGCTTGCATTTTTTGCTGCTTACTTTCCGGCGAAGCGTGCTGCTAAAACAGTTGTAATAGATTCCATAAAGTATGAGTAACTATGAGTGAGATAATTCTTTCTGCAAAAAATATTCACAAGTCATTTACAAAAACCAACAGCGAAAAGCTGGAAGTGTTGCAAAATATTTCGCTTGATATTGAGAAAGGCAAAATTAGTATGATTGTTGGCGCATCCGGCGCGGGTAAAAGCACACTACTTCATATTATCAGCGGATTAGATAAAGCCGATTCCGGCTCCGTAGAAATATCTTCAACAAATATTTTTACGCTTAACGATGATAAACTTTCCAATTTCAGAAATAAACATATTGGATTTGTTTTTCAGTTTAATCATTTACTTCCTGAGTTCGATGCACAAGAAAATGTTGCAATTCCGTTAATGATTGCTGGAGAAAACCTCAGCAAAGCGAAAGAAAGAGCAGCAGAATTGCTGGAATTAGTTGGACTAAAAGAAAGGCTTACTCACCGACCGGCTGAACTTTCCGGTGGCGAAGCTCAGCGGGTTGCAGTTGCGAGAGCACTTGCAAACAACCCGGATATTATTTTTGCTGATGAGCCAACTGGAAATTTGGATTCGCAAAACAGCGATATGCTTCATAAATTAATTTTCGAATTGCGGGATAAATTTTCTGCTACATTTTTAATTGTAACTCACAATCCCGAGTTAATTAAACTTGGCGATGTTGTATTTGAAATGAAAGACGGCAAAATATTCAAACAAGAACGAGGAGAATAATGAGTACTTCACGTAGAGATTTTCTAAAAACTTCACTTATGACCGGCGCTGCAATTGGTCTTTCAAACATTCCAACAATTGGAAATGATCTTACATCTCTCCAAGCGCCTTCAACAAAAAATAAAAATGTTGTTGGACTAGCTTGCGAACCGCTCAACAAAGTAAGAATTGGATTTATTGGCTTAGGTATGCGCGGTCCAGATGCAGTTGATCGTATGATGAAAATTGAAGGAGTTGAAATTAAAGCTTTGGGCGATTTGATGCCGGAAAGAGTTAAAGCAGTAAATGAGCTTGTTAAAAAAGCCGGAAGACCAGAAGCTCTT
>JBAYTN010000014.1:0-69822 GCA_041675645.1 Melioribacteraceae bacterium | reverse complement strand
TGGAATATTAGGTTTTTCACAATTGCTAAAGGATTACATCACCGAAGAAGAAGGCAAAGAGATGCTCGAAAAAATTATCAAATCCACTCAGCGATTATCGAGCACCTTCACCGAAATACTTTCGCTAACAGAACTCGAAATGGGCGATGTAACACTAAAGAATTCGCTTGTTAATCTGGCATTCTTTTGTAAGGAATTAAGATTGTTGTTTGTTGATAAAGCCGAAGCAAAGAATCTAACCATAGAAGTTGATCTGATAGCGGAGGTACAATCTACATATTGCGACGAAGGCTGGCTACTTCGAATTGCAACTCACTTAATAGAAAACGCAATCAAGTTTACCTCCAAAGGTGGAATTATAATCCGACTTGCTGAGCCGATTGTAAAAGAAGAAATTGAGTATGCTGTTATTAATATTATTGATACTGGTATAGGAATTAAAAAAGAAGAACAAAAAACTCTATTCAAAGAATTCAGACAGATTAGCGAAGGAGTTCGTAGAGATTTTGAGGGATTGGGGCTTGGTTTAAGCTTAGCAAAGCGAATGTCTCATAATTTAAATGGATTTATAACGTTCGAAAGCGAATATGAAGTTGGTTCAACTTTTGCAATCCATATTCCAATGCTGCACGAAATTCCTCTAGAAAAAGAAATGCCCGAACCTATCATGATAAATAAAATTGCGAAGGCTGATTCTGCTAATCAAAACATGAAGATTCTTTTGGTTGAAGATAATCCATTGAACATAGAAGTTGTTGAACGTTTCCTTGCCAAAACCGGAGAAGTTACCGCTGTTCGCGATGGGAATTCGGCTGTTAAAGCAGCTCAAAAAAACATGTTCGATTTACTTTTGGTAGATATTAGTTTGGGACATGGAATGGACGGAATTGAAGTTCTGAAACAAATTCGTTTAATGGAAACTTACGCCAATATTCCAGCCATAGCACTAACCGGGTATGTTTCTGAAACGAATAGAAGAAGATTCCAAGCAGCCGGATTCAACGGATTTTTAGGCAAGCCTTTCGAAAAGAAAGATTTGTTAAACTATATTTCTAAGATGTTTAAGGAAAGCGAATAAACACAAGTGTGTCTAAGCTCTCTTGTGCTAAAACAACATCTTTGGTGTTGAAAAAATTTAATTAGTTAAATAAATGATTCAATATTCCTTTGGCATAGGCGCCTAGGTACTCTGTTACTTAGGCACCTTTTTACTAAAAAACCCACAACAATTTTCTTGCGAATCAGAACTTAAGCCGATAAGTTTAAGACACTAATATTCTATTTATAAATTTTCTATAGGTTCTTTATGAGCTTAAGTCTTATCGCAAAATCGATCAAAGCTTCACCAACACTAGCCCTTAACGAAAAAGCTGCAATCTTAAGAGAGAAGGGAGATCCGGTAATTCATCTTGGTGGCGGTGAACCCAAGAGCAGGGCCCCAATGGATGCTCTTCTTTCAGCAGTGAATATGTTAAACAGCGGCGAAGTACGTTATGCACCCGCAGATGGAATTCCCGAATTAAAAAAATCCATCATTCGTTATACCGAAGAGTATTATCACAGAAAAGTTAATCCGGAAAATGTTATTGCAAGCAGCGGCGCAAAACAATCTATTATGGTTGCACTGCAAGCAATTCTTAATCCTCAAGAAGAAGTTCTATTCCCCGCCCCTTATTGGGTTAGCTATCCAGATATGGCAAAACTTGTCGGCGCGATTCCGGTTCCCGTATTGCCGGAAGATGGAACTTTCTATCCCCGCTTAAAAGATATTGAAATGCGTGTGGGCAGTTACACAAAAGCAATTATCATCAATAGCCCAAACAATCCTTCCGGCGCAATGTACTCGGAAGATTTTATAGCAGATATCGTAGACTTCTGTGAACGCAAAGGAATCTATTTAATAATGGATGATATTTATCATCGCTTAGTATTTGATGGACGCAAGCCAATCAGCGCATACGATTACACTAAGAAATCTGTTGAAGAATCAAAACTTCTTATCATCAACGGCGTTTCTAAACAATATGCTATGACGGGATTTAGAATTGGCTGGGCTGTTGGAAACAAAAAGCTAATCGAAGCAATGGCTAACATACAAGGGCATCAAACTTCTGGGCCATCTGTTCTTTTGCAGAAAGCCGCTGTTGGTGCACTAAACGGAATTCAATCCGGTGTTGAAGGTTTACGTGTTACACTTGAAAACAACCGCAATGTTTTGGTTGAACAGCTTCGCTCCTTTGAAGGAGTAAAAGTTAATGTACCGGACGGAACATTCTATCTCTTTGCGGATTTTTCTGCATACGAAAAAGATTCTCAGAAACTTTCTCAATACTTAATTGATAAAGTTATGGTGCTGACAGTTCCCGGAAAAGAATTTGGTTTGGATGGTCACTTACGCATCAGTTATTGCGGTACGATAAAAGATATTACCGAAGGAATTGAAAGAATGAAATGGGCGCTTGATCCCAACTCACCTAACGAACTCTATATTGGCGACCGCAAATTAGTGAGGGATTGGTCATGAGCAAATATCTAGAATTTTTTACACCGGCAACAAAGCAAGCAATGGAGCTAGCTTCAGATTTTAGATTAAAGAATCAAGGCATCACAAATCTAGATCGCGTGTACTGGAATCTTCCGCACGAAGCTCTATATGAAGAAATAATTTTTAGAAATGAAGGAAGGCTTGCAAAAGAAGGCGCTTTAATTGTTAACACAGGCAAACATACAGCCCGCGCCGCTTCCGATAAATTTATTGTTCAAGAAGAATCCACCAAGAAAGATATTTGGTGGGGAAACTATAATCGCCCATATGCGCATGAAAAATGGTCACAACTTGTAGGCAGATTTCACGCATGGGCACAAGGCGAAGAAATGTTTGTTCAGGATTGCTATGCCGGAGCAGATCCGGATTATAAAATGCCGGTTCGCATCATTACAGAGAAAGCATGGCATAGTTTATTTGCAAGGAATATGTTCATCACAACTCCAAACAAAGAAGAATTGAAAAACTTTATCCCGGAGTTTACAGTAATTGCAGTGCCGGGTTTTAAGCTCGATCCAATTGCCGACGGGACAAGAAGCGATACCGGAATTATCTTAAACTTCGATCAGCGAACAGCAATAATTGCAAATACACTCTACGCCGGCGAAATTAAGAAATCTGTGTTCACTGTTTTGAATTTCTTGCTTACGTATCAAGATGTGCTGCCAATGCACTGTTCTGCTAACGTTGGCGATAGCGGCGATGTTGCTCTCTTCTTCGGATTAAGCGGAACCGGTAAAACAACTTTATCCGCAGATCCAAAACGCAAGCTTATTGGCGATGACGAACATGGCTGGAGTTCTCAAGGTGTATTTAACTTTGAAGCCGGATGTTATGCTAAAGTAATTCGTCTTTCTTCAGATCATGAACCGCAAATTTTTGCAACAACAAAGCGGTTCGGAACAATATTAGAGAATGTTGTTTTTGATCCAGTAACAAGAAGTATCGATCTTGATGATGATTCAATTACAGAAAATACGCGTGCCTCGTATCCAATTGGTTTTATTCCTAACGTAATTAAGGAAGGATATGTTCGCACTCATCCAAAGAATGTAATTTTCTTAACATGCGATGCCTCCGGCGTTATGCCTCCTATCGCTCGCTTAAATCCGGAACAAGCTCAGTACCATTTTATCAGCGGATACACTTCGAAGATCGCCGGAACAGAGATTGGTTTAGGCATTGAACCACAGATAACTTTTTCTGCATGTTTCGGTGGACCATTTATGGTACGTCATCCATTCGATTATTCGGAAATGCTGAAGCAGAGAATTCTGAAGAATGATGCTAATGTGTGGCTTGTGAATACCGGATGGGTCGGCGGAAGATTTGGCGTTGGTAAACGTATCAGCATTCGCCATACACGCAATCTTCTCAACGCAGCATTAGATGGTAAACTTGATGATGTTAAATACAGAAAAGATAAATTGTTTGGCTACGAAGTGCCGATGACTTGTCCCGATGTTCCTGAAGATGTTTTGTATCCGGAAGCTTCTTGGGGCAACAAAGATGAATACTGGAAAAAGTATGATGCATTAGCCGCACGCTTCAACGAGAACTTTAAACTGTTTGAGAAAGGTTGCTCTCAAGAAGTAATAAACGCCGGGCCAAAGCGCTTATCTGTTGTAAAGTAATTTATTTTATGCGGGATAGATAATTCTATCCCGTTTTTTAGGAGTTGATATGAAAAAGTATTTGGGTTTGATTACGGTAATTTTGCTTTCTGTTTGTTTATTCAGTTCATGCAACAAAGAAGGTGAAACATTACTTGATCTTGAGGAAACTACTCCGCCAGTAATTGCGACAAACTCTACTGCTGAATCTTTTAGTTGTAGTGTAGTTGCAAAGAATTATACTAAAAAAGATGTTTACAATCTCCAAGTAGTTTCCGATTCCATTAAGATTTCTTTTGCAACCGCTTCATTAGCAAGCGGCACCATAGATATTTTGATTGAATTAAAAGATGGGACAAAATTAGTTTCAAGGAATATTGCCGGGGTATTAGCCGTAAACGATTATAAAAAAATTAATAGTCCTCTCTCTAAAGTAACGTTAAACTACTCCAGCTTTACCGGCCAATTTGCATTCAGCTTAAACAACGCCTTCTAATTGATTATATAAAATTTAGAACATACTAATAACAAAGAACCCCGCTCATATGGCGGGGTTCTTTGTTATCGCTAGATATACTTTATTATCGATAGAACATGTATCTATTATCAACAATGTCTGAGGTCTTCTTAAGTTGTTCAAGCCATTGTGATAGATAAATGTTTTTCTTGTTCTGAACTAATTCTTTTTTTAATCCTTCTTTAGCAGCATTGTAAGCATTTTGATCGAACTGGTTTCTTGATTTAACTTTGATCAAATATGCGTTCGTTCTTCCTTTAACTGGTTGAGTCCACTTATTCAAATCTGCTTTATAGGCAGCTTCACTGAAAGCAAACTCTCGACCCAATATGCTAATTGTTCCGGCTGTGGTAAACTCGTTTGTCGTATCAAGTACGGCAGAAGCAAAAATTGTCTTAGCCGCATTTCCATCACCATTATCACCAATCTGATTTCTTATTTGTTTAGCAATAGCCATTGCCTTTTCAAGTTTCTTCTCAGAAGTAACAGCACTCTTAATAATATCCTTAACTTCTTCAAATGGTTTCATGCCCGGTTTAATTTCTTCTGCAATTGTTACTACTGCATAACCAGCCGGAAATTTATATACATCGCTTATATCGCCAGTACTGCTTTCGAAAGCCCATTTTACTAGTGCACGATTAATACCTAAACCGGCAATAGCTGCAGCTTCTTCGTTGAATGGTGGAGCATCCATAACTTCATACTTCATTACTTTTGCTTCAGATTCAAATCCGTTTTCTTTTGCAACGTATGCAAAATCCGCAGCGTCTTGATAAACTTTTTCTGATGTAGTAGCAGAAATCTGAATTTTGTTAACAATCTTTTCTACTACAAAATCTTGACTCGATCTTCCGGTAACTTTAATTATGTGATAACCGAACTGTGTTTTAATTGGTTTCTGAACAACACCAATCTTTCCGCCAAAACAAGCATCTTCAAATGGTTTAACCATTTGACCTTTTCCAAACCATCCAAGATCTCCACCTTGAGGTGCACTACCATCTTGAGATTTTGTTCTTGCCACAGTGGCAAAGTCTGCACCTTTAGCAACTTCATCATAAATCGCATCAATTTTTTTCTTGTCTTCAGCATCGTTTCCGGTTAAGCGCAAAAGGATATGAGAAGCTCTTACTTGTTCTGTCTTAGCATTCGTCTTGTTTACTAATTTGTAAATAACATAACCTTCAAAAGTAGCAACCGGTCCAATAATTTCTCCCGGATTTCCTCTAACTAAAAGATCGCGAGCTTCTGTTGGTAAAGAAGCTAAACCAACCGTATCTCTTCTGTATGGCTGTTCCGAATAACTCTGTACGTAACTCTTGAAAGAAGCAGTATCGCCTTTTAATTTTTTAACTACTTCATTTAAGCTGTTCTTAACCATTGATGAATCGCCTTCAGAAGCTTGACGGCGGAACATTACATATTTTATCTTTCTTTGATTTTCTACTTTGTAATCTTCAGCATGTTCATCATAATATTTTTTCAAATCGGCATCAACAACTTTAATTTCCGAATCCGGAACCAAGTTTGCATCTATCTTAACGTAATCAGCTTTGATCTTAATGTTTTGCTTTACGAAAGAATCGTAAGCTTCAGATTCTGTAGCGCCAATTGAAGCGAATAGATAGCTCTGAAGTTTCTGTTGTGTCAATTGTTGTTTGATCTGCTGTTCAACACCTATTACGATCTGTTTATTACGCGGGTCGCGCATTGCTGTTTCGTATGCTTGGCGGTTAAATACACCGGTTGAGTCTGTAAATTGTCTTTTGAGCATTTCTGGAGGATTTGAACCGAGGATTGCATCTCTAACTTCTTCATCAGAAACTTCAATGCCGAACTCTTTAATTTTCTTATCAATCAATTTTAGGGTAACCATTTGGTCCCATACTTGATCTCTGAAGTAATCCATTTGCTCTTCATTTATTTGCTGTCCGGTTGACTGCTCTTGATTTTTTCTAGCTTGTTCAACCATCGCAGAATAATCTTGATAGCTGATTTCTTCTCCGTCAACCGATCCAACGTTCTGAGTTTGCGTTCTGGCAAAATCTAACACTCTTGAATCTGAAAGAACCATGAAAAGAACAAACAAACCACCAACTGTGAGCATAAACCATGGAGCCATACTCCTCATTTTGAGCATCATACCCATAAAAAACAACCTCCGCTTTAGAAATACCTAAAATTTTAGGCGCTAAATTTAGACTAACACCGTCTTAAATGCAATTTATATAGAGGGATATATTATTATTTCAGAAGGGTTTTTAGCTTCATTTCCTGCCAATTTTAAACAAAAATTCATTTGCTTGGCTTGACTCTCTATCCTAACTTTGGCGCGAACTTTTTAGGATTTTGATATGCCAACCTTTTTTAACTCATGGCTTCCATTCATTTACCTATATGTCGGCGGTGGTTTGTTTTTTCTAGCCGGAATGGTTTTGATTAGAAAAGCCAAGTCGATTGATATGCGACTTAAAAAAGACAGATTCTGGTGGAAAGTTATGATTTTCGGGTATTTCTATTTTGCACTTTTCCACGCAATTTTAACATTTGCCGCACTTTATTTGTGAGAGGATTATGGACCAAGCTTATAATATCGGAACTCAATTAGACTGGATAGTGCTGGTAATCTACATGATTGCCATGTTGCTATTTGGTACTTACTTTGCGAAATACAACAAAGATACCAACGACTTCTTCTTTGGTGGTAGAAGATTTACCTGGTGGCTGATTGCTATGTCGATTGTAGCCACTGGAATAAGCAGCCATAGTTTTGTTAAATACTCTGCTATGGGCTTCAAATATGGTTTTTCTTCCTCAATGTCTTACATCAACGATTGGTTTTTTATTCCATTCTTTCTTTTCGGCTGGCTGCCAATAATTGTGTATTCCAGAATCCGTTCTATTCCAGAATACTTTGAAAGACGCTTCTCCCCTTCTGCAAGATTCTTCGTTACTATTCTTCAATTAATGTATTTGGTTGGTTACGTTGGTATAGGATTCCTTACAATGGGAAAGGCTATTCTTCCACTGATGCCGGAGACCATTACAATATTAGGAATACAATTCCATATTACTTTAATGGGGCTGATTTGGATTACAGCTGTAATTACCGGTATTTATATCACATTTGGTGGGCAAACCGCTGTTATTTTTACTGACCTTGTTCAAGGCTTAATGCTTCTTTTTGCCGGGCTTTTGGTTTTTTTTCTTGGAGTAAATTACGTTGGAGGTTGGGGGCCATTCTGGGATTTTCTCCCGGCGTCTTGGAAAGTTCCGTTTGCTGGATTTAATTCACCCGCAGAGTTTAACTCTGTAGGTGCATTCTGGGAAGATGCTATTGCCGGCTCTGTTGGATTCCTCTTTATGAACATGGGCTTGATCATGAGATTCATGGCAACCAAGAATGTTCACGAAGGAAGAAAAGCTGCAACAGTAAATATTTTATTCATGCTTCCAATTTCTGCTATTGTTGTTGGAGGCGGCGGCTGGGTTGCTAAAGCAATCTCTGTTCAAAACCCAAGTGCGTTACCTGCCGATGTTAGCCCGGACGGAATCTTTGTTTATATTTCTCACATTTTAGTTGGACCCGGTGTTTTTGGATTTGTTATAGCTGCAATTGCCGCAGCTTTAATGTCTACTGTTAGCGGTTTGTTAAATGCTACTGCTGCTATTTGGGTAAATGATGTTGATAAGCCAATCAGAATTTGGCTTAAAAAAATTAAACGAGACGATGCAACTGATGAAGCAAGAGCAATGAACGTTGCACGAATTGCTACCGTAGCCTTTACTTTGTTGGGAATTCTTGCAGTATATGCTTTCAATTCGTATCCAACCGTATATCAAGCACACGCGTTTTTTCATGCAACACTAACTCCTCCATTAATGATTGCGATTTTCTTCGGCGCATTCTGGAGAAAATTTACTCCTGCCGGATTAATTACAACAGTAATCGGTGGAATTTCTCTTATGCTTTTGGGTAACAGATATCCGAGTGAATTGATTGGACCTATTGCTCACGGTACACCATTTGACCCAACACATCCTTATACATATATGGCCGCTCTTTATAATTTGATTGTATGTACTGGAGTAGCTGTTATAGCTACATTATTACAGCATCAGCTAAAACATTACGTAACCGTTGTAAAGAGAATGTCCAACCCTTCTGTGCTAATGTATTCAATGATTGTTTTTAGCGTGGTTGTTGCTTCATATGATGTTCTTAACGCAATAATGAAATTTGATTTTGCTCCTCTAGGCTTGTTAATGCCTTTGACATTAGCAATGAGCTTAATGGTTGCTTTCGTTACAACCTACTACGTAAAATATGATGCTGAGGCTCAAACTGCCGGCTTAACCGTTTGGTCGATTCACAAATCAAAAGAATGGTTCAAGGGCAGTAAGCTAAATGAGCGAGAAGGGGATTCCGTAAAAGTTCATTTTAAAATAGTAGAAAGTGAAAAAGACGAACTTAGATTTTCGAAAAAAGATATGCATAAAATGGCTGCTGAGCCGGGCGATTTAGTTTATATAAGCGATACAAGAAAATGGCTTGGTGGATTAAAATCTTGTCACTCTGTTTATGGCGAACCACACAGTGAAGATGGAGTGGTTTATTTAACTAATCTGCACATCGGTAAAGGCTTGTTTGTAGAAGGCAAGGTTTTGGAAGCAGAAAAAGAAATGTAGTCTCAATCAAAATAGGTTTACAAAGAGGCGATCATAATGATCGCCTTTTTTATTTTTGCACTCTGCTTCTTTGCTAGAAGCAATTAAATTATTGCATTTCGCCTTTATTTTATGGAGAACCATTAGTACCGTAAAAATCCACGCAGAAATGTTTAATTTTGCCGTGCAGATTTAGCAGAAACAAACTCGGTTTTGTTTAGTACAACAATTTGTTAACTCACTGATAAAGGTTATTAATATGTTCAATTACGGTTTTCTGGAATTACTGACTCACGGAGGTTTTACTTTAGTCATTCTAATTATGTGTTCAATCCTCTCTTTCAAGTTGATTATAGAGAAATGGATTACGCTTAAGGCTTTGGACCCGAAAAATTTGGAAGAACTATCCTTAAAGGTAAAAGAAGCAATCAGCGAGAAAAATTTTAAGATGGCTCTTCATGTTTGCAAAGTCGGTAATGTAAAAAGAATGGGCTTCAATGTTCCGGCTCCACTTGCAGCAGTTTTTCTATATATGTTAAATAATGCTACATATAAGAAAGAAGAGCTTATGGATCTATCCTTTTCAAAGATGGATCAAGAATTAGTTAAATTGGAAAAAGGCGTTGGCATTCTTGGAACGCTCGGAAACATTTCCCCCTTCATTGGTTTGTTTGGAACAGTGCTCGGAATTATTCGCTCATTCGAAGGACTTTCTGTAAATGAGGCCTCCAGCTACCTAACAGTAATGAGCGGAATTTCGGAAGCTTTGATTTCTACCGCGGCCGGTATTTTGGTAGCTGTCCCTTCAGTAATTTTTTATAACTCCTTCATGAAACGGATTAAGCAAAGCATCCCCGCTATGGAAACTGAAATTAAAGAAGTCCTTTATCTACTTAAGAATGGAGCCGCATAATGCGCCGCTACAGAATTGATGAAAAAGAATTTTCAGAAATAAATATTACACCGTTTACAGATGTGGTTCTTGTACTTCTATTAATTTTTATGATCGCCAGCCCATTTCTTGTAGTTGGCGCATTAAAAGTAAAACTGCCGGAAGCATCAACAGCAGAATCTGTGAATGATAAAAACGTTGAAGTGTTCCTTGATTCAGCAAATAAACTTTATATGAATGGACGCTATTTAACAATGCAAGAATTGATGATCCAAATTCAGATGAAACTTCAGAGCAATCCAACTCAAGGAGTTGTGATCAAAGCAGACAAAGAAGTTTTCCATGGGAATTTTATTAAGCTATTAGATGAATTGAAGAAAATCGGTGTTACCAAATTTTTGATTGGCGCTACAAAGAAGAACGACTAAGAATTGATTTCTAAAAAATTAAATATCGAAAAAACTTCTACGCTAATCTCAATCGGATTTCATGCACTTGTGCTTGCAATCTTCTTACTTTTAAGCGCGATGAGCTCTCAAGATGATCTTGTGGAAATCCGATTCGGCGAACCGGGCGGCGGTTCGGGCGGATTTGGTCCTATGGATAAAGAATTTTCTATGATGGATGTTGGGAGTACGGTTAACGAACCAGTTGTTGAAGAAAAAGACAAAGACAAACAAGACGTTGAAGTTCCGGAAGTAACAACAAGGACAAACGATGATGAAGATAAAATTTCTACTACCATAACAGAAAAACCCGAAAAAATTAAACCGGCAAAAGTTTCTGATGTAGTTAGACCAACAGCCGGCAACAATCCGGATGGGAAAGGAATTGGTAACGGAAGAGGCACGGGAAGCGGAATTGGCAACGGTAATGGAAATGGTTTTGGCGATGGTCTTGGTGATGGATTTGGAATTGATTGGGGTGGAAGAATTAGAAAAATTTACAATTACATCATTCCTAAATATCCGGAAGGCGTTTACAAAGAAATTGATGTAAAACTTCGCTTCTCTATTTTGGCAGATGGAAGTGTTGGAAACATTACTGTTTTGAAAAAAGCCGATAGCCGTTTGGAACAAGTTTCTATTGAAGCATTAAAACTATGGCGATTCGAACCTATTAGCGGAACACAACCAAAAACTTCTCAGTCAGTTGTAATTACATTCCCATTCAGATTGGAATAGTTCTATTCCGGTTTCGGAAATTTCTCTTTAAGCTTGGCTTCAACTATCGTTGGCACAAATCCGGAAACATCTCCATGAAACGCAGCTAAGTTTCTAACAATTGTAGAGTTTAGATAAGTATATCTTGCATGGGGCATAAGCAAAATTGTAGCAATGTCATCAGCAAGTTTTCTATTCATCAACGCCATCTGAAATTCATATTCAAAATCACTCACCGCTCTAAGTCCGCGGATAATACCGACTGCACCAAGCGCGCGCGCGTGGTCAACAACTAAGCCATTAAATGAATCTACTTTTACAGTTGGGAATTCTTTCATCACTTCTGTAAGCATTTCAACTCTTTCTTCTACAGAGAAAACTTGTGTCTTTGTAGGATTTTTTGCGACGGTTACAACAATTTCATCAAACAAATCAACTGCACGTTTTACAATATCAATATGTCCGTTTGTTACGGGATCGAATGTACCGGGATATATTACCTTCTTCATATCAATTCCAATTTTTGTGTGCAGTGAAATATAATACTTTATACAAAAATCACTGTTAAAGAAATATTAATTCTCGGAAGCACTTTTTTCAAACTGATAGATTAAACTATCGCCTATTTTCTTAAATGCTTCAATTCCAAACGCCTCTTCATCTTCCTTCTTAGTTTGAATTGAGCGCTCGACTATAATCAAGCCATCTTCATTCAAGTAGTTTCTTTCCATGAGATTTTTCATCGCATCATGAATATCATATTTGAAAAATGGAGGATCGGCTAAAATTAAATCATAGGTATCATGTTCACTCATTTTTGAGAACTTTACAGCTTCCATCCGGAATATTTTGCAGTCTTCCTTCGCATCAAGTGAAACAATATTCTCATCCAGCATTTTCGAAACATGAAAATCTTTTTCGATGAAGTGAACTTCGCCGGCACCACGGCTTAATGCTTCCAAACCAAGCGAACCGGACCCGGCATATATATCGCAGACTTTTATTCCATCAAAATCCATTGAGTGAACAAGATAATTAAAGAGTGATTCTTTCGTTTTATCCGTTGTTGGGCGGACAAGATTAGACTTGGGGAATTTTACAGTCCTCCCCTTAAATTTTCCGGCTATTATTCTCATTAGATTATTCGGATTGCAATTCCGGCAGCTGCTGTAAAGGAATTGAATTTTATTTTGTAAAAGGGATTGTTCTGTATTACTTCATCCGCCTTTAAGCGTTCGAACGGATTAACTTTCTTGAGCGGCAGTCCAAAAAAGTTTTTTGTCTTGTGTTCAAATTCTTCGGTAATATCTTGTCCGTAAAGTAATACTCTTTTAAAATCATTCAGTGAAAGATTAAAGTCTTCCATCTTCTTTATAGTTTCTGTTAATTCCACGAAAATATTATTCGAAGTAGGATCCAGAATTTTGAAATAGAATGGATGAACTCCATCCATTGCAGAAACCGACGAATACTTTTGATCTATATATATGCTTAAAGAAATTTCATTATCGATGATAGGTTTTTCCAGATAAAGAAATGCATTTGAAGCAAGATGAACATTATCGATGAACTTTAGCTGCAAACTGTTTTTCTCACAGAACTTATTAAGCGTGAATACGTGCCTTCGGTCTATGGCTATTACAATTGCTTTTCTTTCTTTAATTATTGCACTCTTATTAATTTCTATATGCTGAAGAAAGAAATCTTCGCTGTTACTATCGGGATAAAGAACCGAAAGCTCCCAGCGGAAATGTTCAATCAAATCTTTCTTAACCAGCGATTCATCGAAGGGAATTTCGAAAATCTTAAAAAAATTATTCGGCAATGAGAATGAAACATTTTTCGATTGGATTGGTTTTCGCTTATTTAATTTATCGATAGAGCTTTGAAGTATTCCAATTAATTTGTCTTCGGGAAGTTCGGGCGAGAAATGTTCTACGTGGTAAATTTGGTCAACTGTTTCAAGATAGAACGAATCATCGCGGGAGTTGATTTCCACAACTTGCATCTTTGCATCTGTAAGATTTATTCCCGCATGATTGTTAAACACAATTCCTCTATTCTTACTCGAATTTAATATACTCTCGAATCTTATCTAGTTTGGCGCTGCCTATTCCTTTTATCCTCAAGAGTTGTTCAGCCTTAACAAAATTACCTTTTTCTTTTCTGAAAACAATTATGTTTTGTGCTGTTTTCAATCCAATTCCCGGTAGCGAAGTAAGTTCTGCCATCCCGGCTGTATTAATATTGATAACTTTAGGAGAACTTTTCTTCTTAGGAATTTCGATTTTGACCGTTTTGCTTGTTCCAAAATCCAAAAGTTCGTTTTTAGAAGCAACTCTTTTTTCAAGGGTATCAACAATAACCGGATCTTCCAAATCAATGTTGCCAACAGCGGCATTAAACAAACTGTCTTGCAACGAATAATCAAACTCAAGATAGCTTGAATCGTTGCTAGCATCTTTAAAATGCTTTACAAGCAAGCCTAAAAGAAAAGCACAGAGCAAAAAGAGAATAATTTTTATTTCGGTTTTTGTAAAACCGATTTTGTACGAAACTACTTCAATCCACTTTCGCATTTTCCCCCCGTTATAGATTATGGGATTTTTTGAAATGAAAGAATTAATTCCAGCAAGCCGTTTAATTATAAACGGATGCGGTTTCTATTTGATCTCGTCAGCAATAAAAGAACACTAATAAAATTTACTTGCCCGGCTGCATGTTGGGCATTTTTTCCAATTCTTTAAGCATCTCTTTTTCTTTAGCAGAAACATTCTTCGGCACGTGAATATTGATTCTTACAAGCTGATCTCCGGCACCGTGACTGTTAAGATGTTGAATTCCCTTCTCACGCATTTTCAAATATTTTCCAGCTGGAGTTCCGGCTTCAATTTTCAATTTTGCTTTGCCATTCAATGTTGGAACTTCAACTTCTGTTCCGAGTACAGCTTCAGTATAGCTTATATATAAATCATAAATAACATTATCGCCGTCGCGAGTGAAATAAATGTGCGGAATTTCTTCGAATATTACAATGATATCTCCGGCTGGTCCTCCTTGCTTGCCGGCATTTCCTTCGCCGCGCAGAGTCATATAATTGCCATCCATTACACCGGCTGGAACAGAAATTTTAATTGTAGATTCATCTTGAGATCTGCCATCACCTTTGCAAGTTGTGCAAGGTTCGCCAATAATTTTACCTGTGCCATTACAATTGTTACACGGAGCGATATTTACAAACTGTCCAAAAATAGAACGGGATACTTGTCTAATTTCCCCGGTTCCGTTACAAGCAGAACAAGTTTTGAAAGCTGAAGAACTCTTAGCACCGGTTCCGCTGCAAGTTGTACACTTATTGTATTTTTTAATTTTTACTTTCTTCGTTGTTCCGGCAGCTATTTCTTCAAGAGAAAGTTTTAAAGTGATTTTTAAATCGGCTCCGGGCTGACCTTGACTGCGCTGACGTGATCTTCCACTGGAACTACCTCCAAAAAATTCATCAAATATTGATGAGCCACCGAACGCTCCGCCGAATATATCTGAGAAGTTGCTGAAAATATCATTTACATTTTGATAGCTATGGAAATCCTCTCCGCCGCGTAATCCGCTGTGTCCGTAACGATCATACTTTGCTTTTTTATCAGCGTTACTTAAAACTTCGTAAGCTTCTGCTGCTTCCTTAAATTTTTCTTCTGCTTCCTTATCGCCTTGGTTACGATCCGGATGATACTGCATTGCAAGTTTTCTATAAGCTTTCTTGAGTTCATCAGCAGAAGCATTTTTTCCAACACCTAAAATTTCATAATAATCGCGCTTAGCCATTATTTCTTACCCTTCTTGATTTGAATTTTCATTTTCCGGCGAAGCTAATTCTGCGCTTACAATAACTTTAGCGTGACGAATAACTTTGTCTTTATAAAGATAGCCCGGCTCAATTACATCCAACACGGTATGCGGAGCTACGCCTTCAACCGGCTGTTGCATCAGTGCCTCGTGAAAATGAACATCAAACGGCTGACCTTTAGCCTCAATCTTTTTTACACCTTGTGCATCGAGTGTTTTATAAAACTTATCAAACACCAGCTGCAAGCCTTTTTTTGTTGATTCAAAACTATTAGTATCATCAATATGAGAAAGCGAGCGTTCTAGATCATCGTAAACAGAAAGCACGCTTTTGATGAACGGCTCTGCTGCATATTTCAATAGATTCATCTGGTCGTTTTCATTTCTGCGTTTGAAATTTTCAAACTCGGCAATTTTTCTTAGCAGTGAGTCCTTCAATTCGGCAACTTGTTTTTCAAGTTCAACAATTTTTTCTTGCAATATTTCCTCATTATTTATTTTTTCTTGATCATGCTCTTGTTCTTGAGCTTGATCTTCTTTCTTTTCAACACGTTCTATTGGTATTGAATTATCTTCTTGGCTGCTCATTTCATTTTTGTCTTTCATTTCTTCCATGTTACGTTAAATCTCCGTAGATATATTTTATCTTTGTTTCGTTAATTCTTGTCCAAGCTGCTCGGCTATATAAACAACAGCAGCAATAATTTTAGAATAATCCATTCGTTTTGGTCCCATTATTCCAAGCGTTCCGGTTAATCCGCCAACTTGATACTCCTTTGTAATCATGCTGTATTCAGAAAGTTTCTCGTCAATATTTTCTCCGCCAATGCGAATAGCCAAGTCACTTTCTAATGATTGTTTATTGCTATCCAACACGTGAATTATAATGTCTTTATTTTCAACGAGTTCAATCACACTCTGGAATTTTTCATGATCTTCAAATTCCGGATGAGCAAGCATGTTCTTTGTTCCGGCAATGATTGTTTTCTCTGAGCTTGCATCTGTAAATATTTTATCAACACTATCTAGAAAGACACGAATGATCGGTCTGTAAGCTTCCGTAGAAACATCTTTAATTCTGTCCTCGAGCGAGGTACGAATTTCTGAAAAGCGCAATCCGCAAAGTCTTTCATTTAATATTTGCTGGATAGAAACAATCTGAGCCTCATTCACTTCGGCATCTATTTCTAAAGTGATTGTGCGAATCATTCCGGATTGGACACTTACCACTACCAAAATTCGTGTTGATGAAAGCTGAACAATCTGAATCTTCTCCAGAATCGCTTGCTCAAATTTTGGATAAGTAACCATCGCAAGCTGATTTGTTAAATCACTAAGGATTGCAGAAGTAACCCGCAGCAGATCCTCAGTTTCCGATTGACCGGAAATCAGATTCATATCAACAATTTGCTTTGCTTTAGCATCAATCAACGGCGGATCCATTAGCGAATCCACATACATTCTGTAGCCTTTATCAGTTGGAGTTCTTCCGGCAGATGTATGCGGATGGCCGAGCAGACCCATGTCTTCAAGATCCGCCATTACATTACGGATGGAAGCCGGCGAAAGTCCCAAATCAAATTTTTTGGAAACATTGCGCGAGCCAACCGGATTTGCAGTAAGTATAAACTGATGAATCACAAACCGCAGAATCGCCTTTTCTCTGTCTTTTAACTGATAATCTTGCATAAATCCTTATTCCACCGGCGCAAAGTTATTAAAAAGCGGGAAAAGTTGCTTTGAAGACATTTGAGGTTAAAAGTGAAAGTAAAAACGGAAGACGTTTTGAATCTTCCGCTTTATAATAGAAAATGTGTTTACTTAATAAGTACAAACTTCTTTGTTTCACTAAATTGACCAGCCTGCAAACGGTAAAAATAAACTCCAGAGGATAATTGATAATTGCGAATGGAGAATTGAGAATTATAATTACCGGCCTGCTGATATTCATCAACTAGCGTTGCAACATCCCTTCCAAGAACATCAAATACTTTTAGTGTTACTATACTTGCCGTTTGAACCTTGTAGTTGATTGTTGTACTAGGATTAAAAGGGTTTGGATGATTTTGCTCTAAGACAAATTTTATTGGTGAATCTATGTTGACTTCTATTTCATCTGAGTACTCGAACTTTCCATCAAAATCTATTTGCTTTAAGCGGTATTTTATTTTTCCGCTTGGTGGATTTGTATCTGTAAAAGAATATTCTTTTGGCGAATTGCTGTTTCCATGACCTTGAACAAATGCAATTTTTTGATATGTCATGCCGAGCGGAGTCGAGGCACGTTCAATCTCAAAGCCGTAATTATTTACTTCTGTTGCTGTTTGCCAATTTAAAACTACACTGCTTTCCTTTATTTAACTAGAGAATGAAATCAGTTCAACTGGTAATGCGCCATCTGTGGTTCTGAGGATTGTGCCGCCGTCACCAACTGCAGTTCCGTTATTTGCATCTGTAAAGGAAACGCCATACAAAGAATTTGCTATTCCACTTGTTTGAGAAGTCCATGTTGTTCCACCATCTGTGGTTCTGAGGATTATACCGGGAATACCGACAGTTGTCCCGTTGTTTGCATCTGTAAAGGAAACACCATACAACGGAATTACAGTTTCACTTATTTGAGAAGTCCAAGTTGTTCCGCCATCTGCGGTTCCGAGGATTGTGCGGGATTGACCAACAATTGTCCCCCTATAATCATCGGTAAAGGAGACACTTAACAACGGATTTGTTGTTCCGCTTGTTTGAAAAGTCCAGTTTGTTCCACCGTCTGTGGTTCTGAGGATTTTACCCGTGGGAGTAACAGCCGTCCCGTTATTTGTATCGGTAAAGGAGACCCCTCTCAGTTGGTCTGTTGTCCCACTTACTTGAGAAGTCCAATTTGTTCCGCCATCTGTTGTTCTGAGAATTGTGCCAGAGGCACCAACAGCCGTCCCATTATTTACATCGATAAAGGAGACACTATACAACGTGTTTACTGTTCCACTTGTTTGAGAAGTCCAGTTTGTTCCGCCGTTTGTTGTTCTGAGAATTGTTCCAGAGGCACCAACAGCCGTCCCATTAATAGCATCGGTGAAGAAAACACCCCTCAGCTGGTTTGATGTTCCACTTGTTTGCACTGACCATGTTTGTGCATAACTATTACCTGACGTTGCTAATAAAAGCAAAGTAATTATTATTAACCGTAATAATACCCTCTTTGAATCCACCCGACCCTCCGTGTTTTATGAAGTGTTATTCCAATAAAAAAAGGACGCAACTTTCGTTACATCCCGAGTCGAGGCACTGGTATGCCTACAATCAAAGACATAAGAAAGCGCGTCCATCTCTGGACGCAGCCTTCTTTGCTTGTTCTTGATTGTTTGAAAATTACCAGTTTTCGAAGAAGAACAACGCAATAGCTGCGTTATATTATTTTAGTTTGCTAAAAAGCTCCTTTCAAAAAAATTAGATACTGTTAAAAACAAACTGTGCCGCTTGAGGAATAGTTATAGGCACAAAGTAATCCGCTGGGAACAAGTAATCCTCGCCGGACTCATCAATTATTCTAATTAGATTTTTTTCTTCAGCGAAAGCATCTTCAACAACTTCGTATATTTTTCTAAGCTCAAGCGATGCTTCGTTTTCCCTATTTTTAACACATACTACAAATTGTGTATTCATAATTACCTCAACAATCTTTTTATTTTGAAATCTTTTCTCCCAATTCCATTTGCTTCATACCAGTGTATTTCAGCTTTCTCAACTGTTCCATCTAGCAGACGCACAAAAGCAGTTCCTTTTAATTTTCTCCATCTCCCCTCACCAAATTTCTTTTTTAGTCTTTCAATTTCTCTGATACCGTTTTCAATAGCAATAATATCTATTTCTTCAATCTCACTAATTATTTCGAAGTACAATTTAACTCCTCAGAAATAGCTATTAAGTCGATTTTCATATTTAAACTAATTCTTTCATTTCAAAAAGCCAAGTCGCAAATTCTTTCCGGTTTGTCTTATATTTGCCTAGAAATTATGAGGTAATTGTGTCGAACACTTATAAAAATGCAGGCGTTAACATTGAAGCCGGTGAAGAAACCGTAGAAAGGATTAAATCGCTCGCTAAATCTACATTTAATAAAAATGTTCTTTCCGGCATCGGGCATTTCGGTGCGTTTTATCAAGTTGATTTAACCGCTTGGAAAAATCCGGTACTTGTTTCCAGTGTAGATGGCGTTGGTACAAAACTGAAAATCGCTTTTGCAATGGATAAGCATGATACAATTGGACAAGATTTGGTAAACCATTGTGTTGATGATATTGCAGTTTGCGGCGCGGTGCCTCAATACTTTATGGATTATATGGCTTTCGGAAAGTTGAATCCAGATAAAGCAGAACAGATTATAAAAGGATTTTCAATTGCTTGCAAAGAAAACGGTGTGGCGTTAATCGGCGGCGAAACAGCAGAAATGCCCGGCCTTTATTCTGAAGAAGAATATGATATTTCTGGGACTATTGTTGGACTTGTAGAACGTGACAAAGTAATTGATGGGAAAAATGTTTCTAAAGGAAATGTTCTGGTTGGATTTGGTTCAAACGGACTCCATACAAATGGCTATTCTTTAGCAAGAAAAGTTTTGTTAGAAAAGTATTCTGTTAATGATAAACCGGATTTGCTCGATCAATCTCTTGGTGAGGAATTGCTAAGCGTTCATAAATCCTATTTGAAACTGATTACTGAGCTTAAAGAAAAAGTTTCTATCAACGCTTTCTCACACATCACTGGCGGTGGAATTATTGGCAACACCAAACGAGTTGTTCCAAAAGACTTGCAGATTAAGATGAATTGGAATGCATGGGAACTACCGGCTATCTTTAAGCTGATTCAAGAAGTCGGCAATATTGCAGATGAAGAAATGCGTCATGTTTTCAATATCGGAATTGGTTTAATTGCAATTGTCGACGCTAAAGATGTTGATAAAGTTTTGGAAGTCGCCGCTTCAATTGGAGAAAAAGGAATTGTTGTTGGAGAGATTGCTTAACTATGAGATAAAGATCACGAGTAAGATCAAGAAATAAAGCCCAGAAAGAAAGGTTATATGTTTATTGATACACACGCACATTTGTTTTATCCAAATTTTGAAAACGATCTCGATCAAGTTATTGAGCGCGCAAAGAATGCCGGTGTAGATTATATGATCGTTCCCGGAACCGATGTTGCCACTTCAGTAAAAGCAGTTGAGCTTGCAGAAAAATATGATTGCATTTACGCTGCTGTCGGCGTGCATCCTCATGACTCTAAAGACTGGGATGAAACCTATATTCCTAAGCTCGAAGAACTCGCACAGAAAAAAAAGGTGGTAGCAATTGGCGAAATCGGTTTGGATTATTACTATGATTTCTCACCAAAGGAAAAACAAATTGCTGCTTTCAAAGATCAGATTGAACTCGCGCAGAAACTGAAACTTCCGATAATTGTTCATAACCGCGATGCAAATGACGACGTAATGAACATTATTCGTTCTTACAAAGATTCCGGATTGCGGGCACAGTTTCATTGCTTCGCTGGTTCGGTGGAAAATGCACGTGAGTTAGTTGAGATGCATCATTACATTTCTTTCCCCGGTAACGTTACTTTTAAGAAGATGGATAGCTTACGGCAAGTTTTAAGTCGTGTGGCAATTGAAAATTTACTGCTCGAAACCGATTCGCCTTTTATGACTCCCGTTCCGCACAGAGGAGAAAGAAACGAACCGGCTTTAGTAAAACTTGTAGCAGAAAAATTTGCCGAAGTACATCATCTTACAGTTGAGGATGTTGGAAGAACAACATCGGCAAACGTTTATAAACTTTTTGGCATTGGAATGAAACCCGAATTACATTTTACTTATCAGATTGGGCAATCGCTTTATATCAACGTTACAAACCGATGTAATGCCGATTGCGTTTTTTGTGACCGCAAAGGTGAGGCAGTCATTAATGGTTACAGTTTGAAGATGACAAAATCTCAAGAGCCGGAAGCTGATGTTTATATTAAAGAAATCGGCGATCCGACTCGTTACAAAGAAATTGTTTTCTGCGGTTATGGCGAGCCCACTATTCGCTGGGATGTTGTGAAGCAAGTGGCCAAATACATCAAAGAGAATGACGGTAAAACCAGAATGAATTCGGATGGTCACGGAAGCTTTATTAATAAACGTGATATTACTCCAGAGTTGAAAGACACGATTGACACAGTATCCATTAGCCTAAACTCTACCAATCCGGAACAATACGCCAAACTTATGCGTGTAGACCCATCGATGCACGCAGAGATGCTTGACTTTGCTAAGAAAGCAAAAAACTTTACGCACGTTGTTTTATCAATTGTTGGATTAAATGAAATTGATAAAGAGGCGGCAAAGAAATTTGTAACTGAAGAAGTCGGGGTTGATTTTAGAGAACGGGAATACTTTTGATAGAGGTAATAATGAGAAATAAAATCTTCTTGATCACGATCTTATTCTTGATCTTAATCTCTTTTTCGGGCTGTACCACATTCAATCAAAATAAAACATTAGTAGTACAACGGATTGACAGTGTGCTCGTATCTCCTTTGTTTACAACAGCGCAAGCTGGAATTTCTGTTATCGACTTAAAATCAAAGGAGCCAATTTTCCAGCAGAACGAGAAAAAACTTTTTCGTCCCGCATCAAATCAAAAATTGCTAACCACAGCAGCTTCGTATATCTTTTTAGGAACCGAATATAAATTTTCCACCTCGCTTTTTCATACTGGAGAGATTTTAGATTCTGTTTGCAGTGGAGATGTTTTCTATGTTGGCGGTTTTGATCCCGAATTTTCATCTGCCAATTTAGATTCATTAACTCGCGAACTAAAAAAGTTTGGAATCAAAAAGATCAACGGAAATCTTTATGCAGATGTTTCTTCAATGGATTCTCTGTTCTGGGGAGAAGGCTGGATGTGGAATGATGATCCGGCAACTTACATTCCTTATCTATCGCCATTAACAATTAACAAGAATACGATAAAAGTATTTTTCGAGCCGGGGCAAGTAGGAACTCCAGCAAAAATTAAACTTTTTCCTCAAACAAGTTTTTTCAAGATTGAAAATGGTTCAACAACAATAGATTCCGGAAAGCCAAATTTTATTATTGACCGGGATTGGCTAAGAAGAAGAAACTCCATTTTTGTCGGCGGAACAATTCAACAATCTGCCCCAAAAGACTCGGCTGAATTTAATGTGTTCGATCCGGCGTTTTATTTTTTAACACTTGCAAAGGAGAGTTTAGAGAGAAACGGTATTTCTCTCGCCGGCAAGATTGATACATTAACACTTCCACAAAACGCCAGAAAGGTTTTTGCTTTTGAAAGAAATATAATGCCGGTTGTTACTTACACAAATAAAGTTAGCGACAACTTGAATGCAGAACTGCTGTTTCGTGCTCTTGCAAAAAAAGCTTCATCCAGCAAAGCCTCATCGCAAAATGGTAAAAAACTAGTTGATAGCTTAATTGTTCTTAGCGGAGCTAATCCAAAAGTTTACAGAGTAACAGATGGTTCCGGCTTGTCATATTATAATCTAACCACAGCAGAGTTACTTTCCAAAGTGCTCGTTTACATGTATAATCAAGAAAATACTACTTTCGATGCATTCTTTAATTCTCTACCAATTGGTGGTGTTGATGGAACCTTATCCAACCGTTACAAAAACTCTCAAGCTAGGGGTAATGTGTTTGCTAAGACCGGAACAATAAGCGGTGTTGCTTCTTTGTCCGGCTATATCAAAACAAAAAAAGAAAACTGGCTGGCATTTTCAATCTTAGTTCAGAATTATGTTGGCAGCTCAACAGAAGCAAGAAAAATTCAAGACAAACTTTGCGAAATATTATTTGAAGAGTTATGAAAACTTACAAAGAAATTAAAATTACAACCGTTCCATTCGATGTAGATACCGTAAGCGGAATGCTCTGGCAGATTGATATTGACGGTATTAATGAGTTTGATGACTACTTAACAGTTTTCATCAGTGAGACTAAAGAGACAACTCGCGAGGATGTTGAGGAAATTCTGCAACATCTTGTTGATGAAGAACTGTTGGAATCTTTTCATACGCAAGAACAGACCTTTGAAGAAAAAAACTGGAATGAAGAGTATGAAAAAAATGTTCGTGTAGTTGAAGTAACCAATAAAATTGTTATCAAACCTTCATTTAAAGAATACACTACAAAGCCAAATCAGTTAATCATTACTATTGATCCCAAAATGTCTTTTGGAACCGGTGAGCATGCAACAACAAAACTCGTTTTGCAGCATCTGGAAAAACATGTTTTCGGTGATGAGAAAGTTTTGGATATTGGTTCTGGTACCGGTGTCTTGGGAATTGCTTCAGTAATGCTTGGCTCAAGGTGTGCGCTTTGTATAGATAACGATGAGTGGTGTTTAATGAATGGTGTGGAGAACGTAAAAACCAACAATTTAGAAAGTAAAGTTGAAGTTCGTCAATGTGAATTAAAAGATGTATCCGAAGGTGAGTTCGATCTAATAGTTGCTAATATTAACAAACATATTCTAATAGATATAATCGATCTAATCAGTTCAAAAATAAAAAAGACCGGAACGTTAATACTTTCCGGTCTCTTAGATATTGATGAAACTGATATTATCGACTTATATGCTTCAAAAGGATTTACGATATCAGAGAAATCCGCTCTTGATGAGTGGATCGCTCTGGTGTTCAAATCCAACTAAATTATTGATGAAGCTTGCCTAGCATGCGAGTTAGTTCTTTTTGTTCGTGGTCGCTCAAAGAACCTACTACTGAAGCCATGCTTTCTGCGTAAGCCGGTAAGATCGACTCAATTTTAACTCTCCCCTGAGAGGTAAGATCAGCATGAATAACACGCCTATCTTCCTTCGAAGGAATTCTTTTTACAAATCCCTCCTTCTCAAGATTATCCACAACACATGTAATGTTAGCACCGGTAACCATCATTTCTTCACTGATTTTCTTCAGCGGAACGGGTCCCAGTTTATGCAAAATTTCCAACACTCCAAATTGAGGTGTTGTTAATTTTTGCTCAAACATCTGTTTGGATTGTACTTTACGGACTTTGTCGTAAGCTTTCGAAAGCTTCTCCCATAAGTCCAAGGCTGCTTGCTTTTTGTCTGCCATTCGACGCACCTTTCTTTTGTTTTTGTTACGCCTAACCGTAACGCTTTTACAACCTCGGATATAAAATATACTATTTGGTTATAAAAAAAAAGTTAATATTCTTAACATATTGATTATCGAAGACTATTCGATTTAGCCAACATTCATTCATTTTGAAACTTTTCTTGCCTAATTCGTATTATATTTACAATAAAAACAAAGAATTGTTTGAACACATTTTTAGAAGATATCAGCTTATTTATTAAACAAAAGTCGAAAGCGGATAGTTCGCTTATTCGCTTTGCCTATAAACTTGAGACTCTTGATCTTGAAGCGCTTTTTGAGTCGCTAAGAGATTCTGAGGCTTCCTTGTTCTATTATTCTAAGCCAAATGAAGAAAAAAGCTTTCTGGGTATCGGAAAAGTCAAAAGCCAGCATACTGCGCAAATCATCAGTTCCGCGGCAAACGGCAATTCAAGTTCCAATAATTCTATTGTCTCAGTAAATTTTGATCCCGAATTGCTAAATAGTATTCCCCTTGTTTTGGGAAGCGAAAAATTTCCTCTTAAAAAAAGTGAAAGTCTTTGGAATGACTTTGAAGACTCAAACTGGTTTATTCCCCAAATACTCATTTTAGTAAATAAAGAACAACCTTATTTGGTCTTTCAATTTTTTGGCAACAATCCGGAACTGTCTTTGCTTGAATCTGTTATTAGAAATTGTTCGAAAAATGAAAAATCTCAACATAATTGCTCGATTAAAAAAATAGTTTCTGCTACAGACATAAACGAGTGGACTACAGCAATAAATAAAGCTCTACTAGAAATATCTTCTCAGAGCATTCAAAAGGTAGTTCTTGCTAGAAGAATTCAGCTTGCTCTGAATGATAACTTCAACTTTTCAAAAGCACTTTCGACGCTAAATAAAAAATATCCCGAGTGTATTACTTTTGCGTATAAAGAAAAAAGCTCGGTATTCTTTGGCGCCACTCCAGAAAAACTATTTTCGATTCAGAAAAACAAAATGGAAACGGAAGCACTTGCCGGTTCAATTGCTCGTGGGATAAATCAAGAAGAAGATTTTGAGAAACAAATACAGTTGCAAAGCAACCAGAAAGATATTAACGAGCACAACAATGTTCTTAGTTTTCTTCTAAGTAACCTTGTAGATTATTGTGAAGCATTTAATTATGATAAACCGCCGCAAATAAAAAAATTAAGCAACATTCAACATCTTCAGACTAAGATCAGCTCTACACTTAAGGATGGAATTGATGTTTTAGAACTTCTTAAAAGATTACACCCAACACCGGCGGTTTGCGGTTTACCTCAGAAAAAAGCTTTGGAATTGATAAAAGAATTAGAATATTTTGATAGAGGATTGTATTCTGGTGTTATAGGATGGTATAACGAGAAGGGCGAAAGCGAATTCTCCGTTGGAATAAGGAGCGCACTATTGAAAGACAATACTCTTTCAGCTTATGCCGGTTGCGGAATTGTAGAAGGCTCGAATCCGGCATTAGAGTTTCAAGAAACAGAACTTAAATTCAAACCAATATTGTCATTACTCGAAAATGAAATTACAAATTAACAGAAATATTGTCTGGTGCGATGTATTTACGAATCGTTTGGCCGAACTTGGTGTTAAGCACGTTTGTATCTCTCCCGGTTCTCGAAGTACACCTCTTACTTTAGCTTTTGCTTCAAATAAGCTTTTCACAACTTACCCAATTGTTGATGAAAGGAGTTCTGCTTTTTTTGCTTTAGGCTTGGCCAAGAAAACAAAATCACCGGTTGCTATTCTTACAACTTCCGGAACTGCTGTTGCTGAACTATATCCCGCAATAATTGAAGCGTTCTATCAAAGGGTACCATTAATTATTTGTACAGCTGATAGACCAAGAAAATTGCGCGGCACCGGAGCTAATCAAACAATAAACCAACACAACATTTATAAAAATCATATTCGTTGGTTTAAAGATATCGGATTACCATATTTAGAAAACTTGGCAGACGTTAGAGAATTCGCTGAAGAAGCGGTTCGAATTTCTTTTTTTGAAGATAAAGGTCCGGTTCATTTGAATTTCCAATTCGAGAAACCTTTTGAGCCAAAATCGCATACAGATATTGTTGATGTAAAATTACTTGAGAAAATTTACGCTCGTTCTGCATTTGAGTTGAAAGAGCCGTCAACAAAGAAAATTGATTTTCCAAAACTGTCAAAAAAGTTCTACGGCAAAAAAGGGTTAATATTAGTAGGCTACAATAACTTTGGTGTGGATTTTCCAAAGCAAGTAATGCGCTTTGCAGAAAAGTTTGGTTTTCCAATTTATGCTGATGGTTCCTCTTCGCTTCGCTTCGGTATACACAAGAAAGATAATCTGATTGAGAACTTTACCGCTTTTGTTAGAGGGAAAGATTTCCAGCAAAACTTCGATCCAGAAATCATTATTCAATTTGGAAGCGCACCAACGGCAAATGTTCTTTTAGAATATTTCAAAAACTCAAAAGCTGAAAAACTTCTTTGCAACGAGTATGGCGATCTGAACGACCCGTCCCTTACCACCAAAACTATTTTCAAAATGATTCCGGAAAACTTTTGTGAGGCAATTACAACGGCAGTGCATTCACAAAAAAATATATCATCCCAATGGCTGGATGACTGGCGCGCGATGAATTTAATTGCCGGTGCTCTCAAGAAGGGATTAGTAGAGGAATCATTATTTCCGTTTGAGGGTAGGATTCCGGTTGAAATTGTTACAGAATTGCCGGATAAAGCGAATCTCTTTATTTCCAACTCCTTGCCAATTCGCGATACAGATTTTTTTGCATCGTCAGTTAATAAACGGTTAACTATTTTTACAAACAGAGGCGCAAGCGGAATCGATGGTATCAACTCAACCGCTTTAGGAATTGCAAAAGTTTCCAAAGAACCCACATATCTAATTGTAGGCGATCTCGCCTTTTTCCACGATATGAATGGTTTGCACAACTCTCTGAAGTTTAATATTCCTATTACAATTATTTTAGTTAATAATAGCGGCGGCGGAATTTTTGAATCGCTTCCAATTTCCGATTACCGCGAAGTAATGAAAAATAACTTCTTGACGCCACTTTCGATCGGTTTTAAAAAATTTGTTGAAGCATATTCCGGTAAGTATGTAAGAATTAAAAACTGGAATCATTTACGTAAGGAACTTAAATTATCATCGGCAAGTAGAAAGATTACCGTTCTAGAAGTGAAAACCGACGCTAAAAAATCTAAACTACTAAGGCAAAAATATTGGAGCGCGGTTGCGAAACAAATAGATTTATATATAAATGAAATTAAAGCTAAACGGAATTCAGTTTAACATTCTTTTTGATGAGTCAATTCATCAGAAAGATAAAATTCCCGTGCTATTTTTACATGGTTTCACCGGGTGCGCCTACGATTGGAATTTCGTTTTAACAAAGCTACCTCCAAACTACTTCCCCTTTGCTATCGATTTAATCGGTCACGGCGAAACCGATTCACCCGAAGATGAAAATGAATACACTTGCACATCAATAGTACGCCACATCAGCAGCATTCTTGATCATTTTGGATTTGAGAAGATTGTAATCGCCGGTTATTCTATGGGCGGAAGAGCTGCGCTTTCCTATTCACTTAAGAATCCGCAAAGAATTATTGCTGGAATTTTTGAAAGTGCAACAGCCGGCATTGAAGATATTGAAGCTAAAAAAGACCGTGTGGAACATGACTTTCTTCTGGCGGATAAAATTCGCCGTGAAGGAGTTGAATCATTTTTAGATTTTTGGTTTAATTTGCCAATGTTTTCAGCGTTAAGAGATCTCCCCGATTTTGAAGATCTTAAAAATGGCAGAACCAACAACAGTATTACAGGTCTGGCAAATTCACTCTCAAGTTTTTCAACCGGATTAATGAACAGTTATTGGAACGATCTTCATAAACTAGATTTTCCGGTTTTGCTTATCAGCGGCGAATCTGATGATAAGTTCACTTCGATAAATGAAAGAATGCTTAAAAAAATTAAGCAAGCAGAACATAAAATCATTCCTCAATCCGGTCACAATACCCACTTAGAAAAGCCGGAGCTTTTTACTAATTTAGTCTTGGAATTTTTGAACAAGATTGAAGGTAGTAATGAGCTTCAAATGGATTAAAGCCAAAGAGTATCAAGATATAGTTTATGACAAGATGGATGGAATTGCCAAGATAACAATTAACCGTCCGGAAAAACGTAACGCTTTCCGCCCCGAAACCACAAAAGAATTGTTTGATGCTTTTACAGATGCACGCGAAGATTCTGAAGTTGGAGTAATTCTCTTAACCGGTGCCGGTCCGGCAAAAGATGGCAAGTACGCATTCTGTTCCGGAGGCGATCAATCTATCCGGGGAAATAAAGGTTATGTTGGTAAAGATGGTGTTCCTCGCTTAAACATTCTAGATGTGCAAAAACAAATTAGAAGCATTCCCAAACCAGTAATTGCTTTAGTTGCCGGCTATGCTATCGGCGGCGGACATGTACTTCATGTTGTATGCGATTTATCTATTGCGGCAGACAATGCAGTATTTGGGCAAACCGGGCCAAAAGTTGGAAGCTTTGACGGAGGCTTCGGCGCTAGCTTTCTTGCTAGAATTGTCGGTCAAAAGAAAGCCCGTGAAATTTGGTACTTGTGCCGTCAATACAACGCCCAGGAAGCTATGCAAATGGGTTTGGTAAACAAAGTAGTTCCCGTAGATCAACTCGAAGCCGAAGGTATTCAGTGGGCGAAAGAAATTCTGGAAATGAGCCCTCTTGCACTTCGTTTGCTAAAATCGGCTTTCAACGCTGAATTAGACGGACAAGCTGGAATTCAAGAATTAGCCGGAAATGCAACTTTACTTTATTACATGAGTGAAGAAGCGCAAGAAGGTAAAAACGCATATAACGAAAAACGTAAACCGGATTTCAAAAAATTTCCAAGAGTTCCTTAGTTATGATTCAAGACAGTGCAAATACAATTACAAAGTTTGATGCATGGATTTTGGCATTAAGACCAAGAACCTTGCCCGCAGCGCTTGTTCCAGTTCTGGTTGGCAGTTCAATTGCAGTTCACGATAACACCTTCAAACCGCTTGCCGCGGTTGTTGCACTTTTCTGCGCAATTTTGATTCAGATAGGAACAAACTTTGTAAATGATCTTTTTGATTTCCTCCACGGAACAGATAAGAAAGATAGAATCGGTCCACTGCGCGTTGTTACTTCCGGACTAATTTCGGTTAATGAAATGAAGCTAGGAATTATTACAGTTTTTGGATTAAGTCTTCTTTTAGGAATGTACTTAGTTTATATAGCTGGCTGGGGAATACTTTTACTCGGAGTAGCCTCTATACTTGCCGGCATTGCATATACCGCTGGGCCTTTTCCACTTGCTTATAACGGTCTTGGCGATATTGCTTCGTTTTTGTTCTTCGGATTAATCGGTACAGTGGGGTCCTACTACGTTCAAGCAAATGAGATTTCTACTTTCGCATTCTGGTCTTCAATTCCGGTTGGGGCATTGATAACAAACATTTTAGTTGTAAATAATTATCGCGATCGGGAAGAAGACCAATCAAATGGAAAGAACACATTGGCCGTTTTACTTGGAGAAACATTTACCCGACTGCAGTATGTGTTTTTTATGATAGTCTCTTATGCAATTTTGTTTGTTGTTTTTTTCACATACAAAAACAGCTACTGGGTTTTTCTGCCACTAATTTCATTACCTCTTTCGATTAAGCTTATAAAAATGATTTTTACCTTACGAGGACGTGAATTAAATAAAACTCTTGAACTCACTGCAAAGCTCTCAGCTTTATACGGACTTCTATTTGCTGCTGGAATTTTGATATGATCATTAAGGAAGCGAAATACTTCCCCTTTACTCTAAAGCTAAAGTCCCCATTCACAAATGCGTCAAATGATATTACTAAAAGAAGTGGATTAATCTTACAACTAGAAGATCAACAAGGAAACATTAGTTACGGCGAATGTTCTCCTTTGCCGGGGTTTAGTAGCGAAACACTGGAAGAAGCCGAAAGTTCGTTAAATGAAACAGTTAAGTTTCTGAATCAATCAAAAGCAATCAAAGACTTTGAAATACCCAGTCCTCTTTCATCCGTAAAATTTGCAGTCGAACAAGCACTAATTGACCTCGTTTTCAAGCAAAAATCCGGTTTACTCAAGAACATTCCAGTTTTGTCTAATTCGCAAATAAAGGTGAACGCAGTACTTGGCTTTGACTCCACAGAAAAAATTCTCCAACAAATAGAGAAAAAAATCGAGCTTGGTTTCGATACCTTTAAAATAAAAGTAGGCCGCGATAATCCTTATGATGATTTTGAGTTGTTAGAATTAATTAGAAACACATTTGGATACGATATTATCTTGCGGCTTGATGCAAACCAAAAATGGAGTTCCGACGAAGCGATTGAATACCTCGAGCGTTTCAAAGATTATGTGATTGAATTTGTAGAAGAACCGTGCGAGTTTACTTGCAGCACTTTTAGAACGATTGAAGAATCGCATATTCCTATTGCACTCGATGAATCGATTAAAGATATGTTAGTAGAGAAAAAAACAATAACAGATTGCAAAGCTGAGTTTCTAGTAGTTAAGCCCATGATTACCGGCGGAATTTTTTCCACAATTCGCTTAATTGAATCTGTTAAACAAATGGGAAAGAAAACGATTATTTCCTCTTCGTTTGAGAGTGCGGTAGGCAAAAGTGCACTGGTAATGCTGGCCTCACTTACTAATCATTCTTTTGCCCACGGTTTAGACACTTCAGAATTATTCGAAAATGATTTAGGCCAAGATCCGTATGTAATAAAGAATTCACAGATCAGTTTTAACGCTTCAGAATTTCCTCCTAAGATTAGCTTACAAAATTAATGGTTACTATTCCCAACACGAATTATTGGCTGATTGAACAATCGAAGTGTTTTGAAAATAAAACTGCTGTACTAGCACCAAACACCACTTTTTCTTATCAGCAACTACTTAACCAAGCAATTACAACGGCTGCTTTACTACATTCGAAAGGGATTGATGAAGGAGATAATGTTTGTATTCTTTCCTCTCATTGCTATGAATTTTGGTTAGTAGTTAATGCGTTATGGTTTTTAGGCGCTGTTCCGGTTCCTTTAAATACTCGAAACACAAAAAAGGAAATCAGCTGGCAGATAAATCATGTTAAAGCGAAACATCTAATTACTCTTAATACTCCTCACGAAGCAAAAAATGTTAATCAAATTATGTTTGATGATTTTGATTTTCAAGCAAATTCTAGTGTTGAAGCAAGTATTTTACACTCTACGTTCTACACTCTACGTTCTTCGCTCATACTGTTTACTTCCGGCTCAACCGGAAAACCAAAAGCGGTTGTTCACACATTCCATAGTATGTATGAAAGTGTAAAAGCAATAGACTCTAAGTTTAATCTGAACAAAAGCAACAAATGGCTCGCCTCTCTTCCGTTATATCATATCGGCGGATTCATGATCTTAGTAAGAGCACTTTTAACCGGCAGTGAAGTTGTATTTCCGGCTTCGTTGAATCACGCTGATCTGCTGAGCGAAATGAAAAAAAGCAATCCCTCTCATGTCTCTTTGGTTTCAACGACCTTGCAACGGATTCTGGATGAAAAGATTGAATCTAACACTAATTTGGAATATGTATTCCTTGGCGGCGGGCCATTATCACAACAAGCTTGCGAAAGAGCAATTGACGCGGGTTACCAAATTGTGAAAGTTTACGGATCAACAGAAACATGCTCGATGGTAACAGCACTTAAACCAGAAGAGATTGGATTAAAACCAGATTCGGTTGGCAAAGCATTATCAGATGAAATAAAAATCAAAGTAGCAAATGAAAGTCGTGAAATACTAATTTCATCTCCTTCGTTATTCAAAGAATATTTCAATGACGAATCTGCTACAAAAGCAAAATTTATTGATGGCTTTTACAACACTGGAGATTTTGGGAGAATTGATGAAGGAGGATATCTCTATATAGATTTGCGACGCGAGGATATAATAATTTCCGGCGGTGAAAATGTTAGCGCAAGAGAGGTTGAATCAGCTTTACTATCAATTGACACTATAAAGGATGCCGTCGTATTCGGAGTGTTTGACATTACGTGGGGACAAAAACTATGTGCTGCAGTAGTAACTTCTCAATTTGATGAAACGAGTCTAATACAAACATTAAAAGGAAAACTTGCGGGTTACAAAATTCCCAAGCAGTTTTTCACTCTTTCAGAAATTCCCCGCAATGAAATGGGAAAAGTAAAACGCGAGATGCTAATGAATCTTCTTAACCTTGATGAAGCTTAAGCTGATCGTGAAAATCTTTAGGCAACTCAATCTTCTCAAATTTTTCTTTCAAAACACATACGTGAACAGTCTTTGCCATAGCTGTAAACTGGTCATCCCGATAGAATCGGTAAGTTAATTCAAAAGAGGAACTCTTTAGCAGACTGACAACAACATCAATCTTCAATTCGTCTCCGACATGAATTGGGCGTACATAATCAGCCTCGGCATGCATAATCGGCAAGATATACTCTCTATCGAAAAAGAAATTTCTTTCCGGGGAGAGACTTCTTAGAAAATCTTCATAAGCAGCGTGAACATACTTGAATAGACTGGCGTAAAAAATTATTCCAGCCGGATCGGCATCGTAGAAATAGACTTTAACTTTTGCTGAAAACATTTCATCCTCTTATTCTTAAGACAAATTTAAACAACTCTTCTCCATTTCACATTACCTAATTTGTGTTTAATTTGACCGCACAAAAAATTAAGAATGATGCAAAAAAAGGCTATTCACATATTGTTTTACAGCATTCTGGTATTGCTGCCGTTTCTTGTCCAAGCTCAAGAAATCAAGCGTGAATTCTATAAGAATGGAAAGGTGAAATCCGAAGGTGCTTACCTAAACGGAATCCGAACTGGCATTTACAAAGAATTTTATGAATCAGGCAAACTCTGGAAAGAATGGAATTACGTAAACGGCAAGGAAGAAGGAATTTCTACATGGTACTTTGAAGACGGCACAAAAAGCATGGAGTGGAATTACCGTAATGGGAAGCTAGAAGGCGTGTCAAAATGGTATTACGAATCGGGCGAACTTTGGTCTGAGCCAAACTATGTAAATAATATCCAAGAAGGATTCAGCAAAACATATTATAAGAGCGGCAAATTGCAAGCTATTTGGAATTATAGAAATGGAAAGCTTAACGGTCTCTCAAAAATATTTTTTGAAAATGGGAGAGTTGAAGTAGAACGAAATTATGTTGACGACAAGCTTGAAGGTATAAATAAAGTCTATTATGACTACGGCGTTCTGGCTCTTGAAGCAAAGTATGTAAACGATAAGCTTGAAGGTGAATCTTACTTGTACTATCCAGACGGATCAATAAAAGTAATCGACATTTACAAAAGTGGGCAAATTGTAAAGCGTACACGTTATGGTTTGCAAGGCAAATTCGATAAAATTGAAGAAAGCTTTGAAGAGTTCCACGACGAAGGTACATTCAGTAAAGAACTTCACTTTCGGGAAGGGAAACTGGAAGGCGCTATTAAGGAATATTACACTAATGGATTCTTAAAATCAGTATTGAATTACAAAGCAGATAAGCTTGAAGGTGAAGCCATTTTTTATCACGACAACGGAACACTTGCTGAAGTAGCAAATTACATAAACGGTATTAAATCCGGTTTATCTAAAAAGTTTGATATTGGGGGTACCAAAATCTCAGAAGAGAACTATGCTGATAATATCCGCGATGGAGAAGCGAAAACATTTTTTCCAAGCGGTGAAATTGAATCTGTTAGAAACTATAGAAACGACAAGCTAACTGGAACTGTGAAGTGGTTTTCCAAAAACGGAAAACTTTTAGCAGAAGAAGAATTCTCTGATGGACTGCGCGAAGGCATTTCAAAATCTTACTACGAAAACGGACAAATTGCCGAGTTCATGATTTACAAAAACAATCTGCTTAACGGTAAATGTTGTTCTTATGATGATACCGGCAAGCCGATAAAACAAGCAGACTACAAAGATGGTGAATTAGTTAGATGAGGAATTGCTACTAAACTATGTTTAGTTTACTCGGCTGTTAACCGAAATAATTCTGGGCATTATCTGCTTGTTTGCTTTCCCCCATTTCCAAAATGTTAAGAAGAAATAAAATATAATAAGTCCGGCTGCGAAGAGAAATGCAAACAGTTCCTTTGCTTTGTATTGAGAAAAAATCGATAAGCCAAATAAAATTCCAAGAACCAGCAAAATTAATGGAATTCCATAAAGAGAAAATGAAGCGCTAAGTAGTTCGCCTCCCTTTACTTCAAAATGTATTTTGTCGCCAGACTTAACTCCAAATGAATCAATTACTTTAATAATTTTCTCATCAGCCGATTTGGGTTTGCAAATAATTTTCGCCGAACATTCATTGCAACTTTCACCTTGCACAACGGCAACATTTGCAAATCCTTTTTCAACAGAAATTACAATTCCTTCTTCTACTATTACTTCGCTGCTCATTAATTAACCGAAATCTCGTTTGGCACTTTGTAGCCGATTGCCTTAGTAGAACATTTATCAAAGGGCACTTTGGATTCATCAAACAATTCATGAACAACTTTCCCAAGGCTGCCTTCCATAACAACACCGCCATCGGATTTACGAGCGCAAATTCCGCATCCTATGCAAGAAACAGAACATACTTCTTTAGAGCGTTTCGGATCATCTTGATTCTTGCAGAATACAAAAACATTTCTATCAACGGGATGCATTTCCAAAACATTACGCGGGCAAGCTTTTACACAAACTCCGCATCCGGTGCATAATTCTTCAATTACTTCAGGCAAACCGTTTTCGTTCATTATCATCGCGCCAAATGGGCAAGCTGTTTCGCAATCACCGCCTCCAAGGCAACCGTAATAACAAAGTTTATCACCGCCGGATACAATGCTCATCGCTTTACAACTTAACGGACCGTAATAACTAGCCATCGAACGAACTGCTTCGCTATTTCCGCCGCGACATAAGAGAACGGGAACATTTTTAATTGTTTCTCCAGCTTCAACACCAAGTATTAATGCAATTTTCTTAGCAGTCTCTTCTCCGCCAACTGGGCATCCGGTTACAGGAGATTTACCTTCAACAACATTTACTGCAAAATCGTAACAGCCGGCTTTTCCGCATCCGCCGCAATTTGCGTTTGGCAGAACTTCGTTTATTTCACCAATGAGAGGATTTTCTTCCACTCGCAGCTTTCTATCCGCAAATGCTAAACCACCCGCAAAGATAAATCCGAGTCCGCCCATTGTAACAATTGCAAGAATAATTCCGAATTCCATTTTTACCTCACCAAGAAATTTTTAAAACCGGATGACTCGTGAATCGTACCGGTTGTGTCTATAATTATTCCTTCAACATCTTTTAGTTTTTCGATTAAGTTCATTCCCTTTATAGGGCCAAGAACAAAAATCCCCGTAGAAAGCGCATCGGCAGTTAAAGCATCTTTAGCAATTATTGTAACTGCTTCGCACTGATTAGCCGGATATCCGGTAACTGGATTAAAAATATGTGTGAACCTCTTTCCATCTTTTTTGAAATACTGCTGATAATCGCCGGAGGTTGAAACACCAAATCCATTGGCTACAATTGCGCCAAGTAATTCGTTTTGTTTGCGCGGATGTTGAATCCCAATTTTCCAATCTTTGCCTTTAGCAAATATTTCTCCGCCGACATTCACCAGATAATTCTTAATTCCATTCTTCTCTAAAATTTGAGAACATTTATCTGCCGCGTATCCGGGCACTATAGCGTTAAAACTTATCTTAACATTTTTCGGCTTGAACAAAACATTCGGGTCTGTGAGTCGGATCTTTTTCCATCCTACATTTTCTACCGCCTTAATTACTTCTTGCGACAATGGAAGTCTTGGTGAATTTTTTTCAAACCCAACAAGGTCAATAATTTTTCCGATTGCAACATCGAAAGCACCGTCTGTTTGCTTCCACAACTCATCAGATTTCTTAAGCATCAAATACGTTTCATTATCAACAACTAATCTTTCCTCATTGTTGTTATTTATTCTCCACATATTGTTATTTATTAAATAAGTGGAGAAAAGCGTATCAAGCCTTTTAGATTCTGCAAATGCCGCGCTGATAGCTTTATTAGCATGTACTTCATCATCTTCACGTACTTGAATTTCTATTGTAGAACCCATTACAATAGTTGTACGCTTTATTGTTTCAACTTCGTTGCTTTTACAAGAAACTGCAAAAAACAGAAGAAGGAGAAAGGAATATTTTTTGCTCACTTGAATCATTCGTTACATTATTTTACTTGAGATTCTTCGTCCCGCTAGTGCGGGATTCTGAAATTAAATCATTCCGGCAAAGCCCATAAAAGCAAGCGCCAGTAATCCGGCTGTAATAAGAGTAATAGGTGCGCCTCTAAACGGCTTTGGTACATCAGTCAATTCCAGTTCTTCACGAATTCCAGCCATTATAAATAGTGCTAGGGTAAAACCAACGCCCGCACCAAAACCAAAAACAAGGCTTTGCATAAAATCATATTCTCTCATTGTAAGTAGAAGAGCCAACCCTAAGATTGCGCAGTTTGTTGTAATAAGTGGAAGAAAAATTCCAAGAGCACGATAAAGAGGCTGACTTACTTTTTTAATTACCATTTCCACAAACTGAACAAGCGCTGCAATTACTAAAATAAAAGAAGGAATTTGTAAGAACTCCATTTTGTAAGGAACTAGAATAAATGACCATAGCAGCCAAGCAACAGCTGCAGTCATTACAAGCACAAATGTTGTTGCCATTCCCATCGATAAAGCAGATGAAGTTTTGTTAGATACTCCGATAAACGGGCAAATACCAAGAAAGTAAGAGAGCACAAAATTGTTAACAACAGAGGCCGAGATAAAGATTATAAGCAATTCCATCTTAAGCCTCCTGTTCTTTTAGTGTTACAGAACTCTTTCTGTATTTATTAATTGCATCTTCTCTTTCAAGGCGTTTTTTTCTTTCCATGTAAGCATTAGAAAATCCCATAAGTAATCCAAAAGTTAAAAAAGCACCCGCCGGAAGAATCATTATAGTCCAAGGTTCAAAGCCGTTGGGTAAAACTTGCATTCCAAGAAAAGTTCTTGAGCCGAGAATTTCTCTTATTCCGCTCATTAATATTAGAGCAATTAGAAAACCGGTTCCATTACCCAATGCATCAAGCACAGATCTAAACGGAGTATTCTTTGATGCAAATGCTTCAGCTCTTCCTAGAATAATACAATTAACAACTATTAAAGGAATGAAAGGTCCTAACGATTTTGATAGGGCCGGAAATTGCGCTTTCATAACTAAGTCTGTAATAGTTACAAACGATGCAATGATAACAATGTAAGCTGCAATTCTAACCTGACTAGGAATTAATTTTCTTACTAATGAAATAAACAAACTAGAAAATACTAGCACGAATGTAGTAGCAAGTGCCATCGCAATTCCGTTCATAACCGAAACTGTAACCGCGAGTGTTGGACATGTACCGAGTATTTGTTTGAAGATCGGGTTTATTTCCCACAATCCTTTTACATATTCGTGAGTTAAACTGCCTTTTTTCATAATGTCCCCTTCTCTTTAAGTGAACGGGCTTTTTCAAGTGCGTTATTTATAATTGCTACAATTGCTTTTGAAGAAATTGTAGCTCCGGTAATTGTCTGAATTTCATTTTGCTTGCTCGGGGCTTTTCCTTTTACCCATTCCACATTTGGCTCTGCAACCAAACCATTGAACTGTTTCTTAAATGGATCTTCCAAAATTTTAGTACCGAGTCCCGGAGTTTCACTCTGTTCTAAAACTTCATACATGGTTAGTTTCTTCATATCCTCACTAAGTCCCAACATTACTCTTATCTTCCCTTGAAATCCGTTTCCCTCATAAACTAATGAATAGCCAATCAAGCTTTTCGAGTCACTATAAACTTTATAAATTTGAAATCCGGCATTAGCAACAGCTTCGTAACTTTTCCCTTCCGGATTAACAAGAAATATTGCTTTTTCGGTTTCAGCTTTTTTGTTGGCTTCAATTAAGGGTGTTGCCCAGCCGTTAACACCAGCAAGCAATCCGCCGGCTACAATTCCAATTATCGAAAGTGTAGCTATCATGTGAATAATTGTTTTCATTTTGCCTCTCCAAAAATTCTTGGGCGGGTAAATCTGTTTATTGTTGGAACTAGCGCATTCATAATCAAGATTGCGTACATAACACCTTCCGGCAATCCGCCGAACAAGCGAATCATCACTACAAGAAGTGAAATACCAATTCCGTAGATCCACATTCCTTTTGATGTAATTGGTGAAGTAACCCAGTCGGTAGCCATAAACATAGCTCCAAATAAAAATCCTCCGGCAAAAATTTGGAAGAACGGACTTGGATATTTTACCGGATCGATTACCCAGAATAATCCGCCGAAGACTAACATGCCGATAATCATAGCAGCTGGAATTCTGTAATTAACTATTCCAATTGCAATCAAGAATATGCCACCAATCATAATTGCAATTACGGAAGTTTCCCCTAAAGAACCGCCTACATTACCTACAAACATTGGTTGGAGTTGTGATGCTACTTTATCAAACTTGAATGCGGCTAATGGTGTAGCTGAAGTAACTGTATCAACAGCAAAGTTTGGCTGTTTCCATGTAGTTATTGCAACCGGAAAAGCCGCTTGCAAAAACGCTCTTCCGGCAAGCGCGGGATTAAAAACATTGTACCCCAATCCGCCAAAAATTTCTTTGCCTATTGCAATTGAAAACACCGCGCCGATTGCAGTAGATGACAATGAAAAATTAGGAGGCAAAATTAAACCTAGAAGCAAACCGGTAATTACGGCGCTTCCATCTTCAACAGTAATTTTCCTTTTTCTTATTTTTTTTATCGCAAACTCAGTTCCAACACAAAATACAATGCTTGTTAATAGAATCACCAACTGATATGCACCAAAAAACACTACCGAAGAAATCACTGCCGGCAATAATGCCAGCACAACAAACCACATTGCCTGTTTTGTTGACCATTTTGAATGAACATGAGGCGATGTGGAAAGCTCTAATTTGTAAGTCGGATTTGTTGTTGTTGTTTCCATATCACTTTTATTTGTTAACAGAAATTGTTTATTACCAACTCTTAATCTTGTTCTGACCTAAGCACTCTTTCGTTCTCTTTGCAAAGCTAAAACTCTTTGTTTACCAAGACGAATCCATTGAACCAGTGGAATGTTAGCCGGGCAATCATAGGTACAAGTTCCGCATTCCATACAGACCGTAATTCCAAGTTGCTCTGCATCTTCCAATTTTTCCAACTGAGTTAAACGAGCAAGTTTTGTAGGAGTAAGATTGAGCGGACAAGCATCAACACATTTGCCGCATCTTAAACAAGGAGTTTCTTCATGTGCGTTAACTTCGTTTGCTGTTAAAACAAGAATTCCGGAAGTTGCCTTCATAACCGGAGCAGAAAAATCATATTGAGCTACGCCCATCATTGGTCCGCCCACAATAACTTTGACAGCATCATCAGTAACACCGCCGCAATAATCTAAAATGTCACTCAGTATTGTTCCAACTTTCACGATTAAATTTTTCGGCTGCTTAATTCCCTTTCCCGAAACTGTTAATGCTGCAGTAAGTTGAGGTTCTCCTTTAACAACCGCATCATAAATTGCTACTGCAGTTCCTATGTTCTGTATTGCCGCACCGGCATCAAAAGGAAGTTTTCCGGGAGGAACTTCTTTTCCGGTTACAGCTTTGATAAGCATCTTTTCTGCGCCTTGCGGATATTTTGTTTTAAGCACTTCAACAGAGACATCGGCATAATTTTTAACTGAATGCCTTAGCTTTTCGATAGCTTCCGGCTTATTGTCTTCAATTCCAATTGCACCTTTTTTAACACCAAGTGCTTTCATAATTAATCTTAGTCCTGAAACAACATCATCGGTTCTTTCCATCATAAAACGATAATCACGCGTTAAGTAGGGCTCACACTCGCAACCGTTGAGAATCACAACATCAATTTGTTTTCCTTCCGGCGGAGTAAGTTTAACAAAAGTTGGAAAAGCGGCACCGCCTTGACCAACTATTCCGGCGGCTTTTACTCTTTCTCTAATTTCTTCTTGTGTAACTTTTTCAAAATCCATAGGAGGCATAAAAACTGTTTCTTCTGTTCCGTTGGTTTGAATTACGATTGCGTCTTTTGGAAATCCGGATACGTTTGAATCTGTAGCAACTTTGATAACTTTGCCGGAAACCGGGCTATGAACCGGAGATGAGATAAATCCATCCTGCTCGGCAATTACTTCGCCGGCTTTCACATCACTTCCTTTTTTTACCAACGGTTTTGCCGGCTTGCCCAAATGCTGCGAGGTTGGAACTACAACTTGTTTCGGAACCGGCATAATTTCAAAAGATAGATTTTCGGTAAGAGATTTGTGTTCGGAAGGATGTACACCACCTTTAAATGAGTTCGAGCTTTTTAGTATACCCATAACCTTTCTTAATTTTTTGGGAACATTCGCCTTGAATTGACATAAAGCGTGCCACCACATTATCTACTTTTTTTCAATTTTGTATACGAAGTATGCGTTTTTAGATTATTTATAAGCTTAGATTAAACATGAACCGAACATCAAACAAAATTCTTTTCAATAATGAAAAAGCTTTTACAGACTTAAGAAATCAAAGATAGAAGGACAAACTATCGACCTAAAAATATGCGCCGTTAATAAATTTGAAAGTGATTAATTCCTATTACCTTTTTTGCTATAGTATTATCGACTAAATTTGTACCCGAAATAGAATTACTGAAAGAATTTATTCATGTATGTTTAACAATTTATTAACAATTGGTTAACGGTTAGATAATCTTTCGAAGCTAAGTTTGGTAAGCATAAATTGCTAGATGTTTCACTTTATTAGATAGGCATGATCAAGAAAAAAATCCTTTTTATTTGCGGATCTCTGAATCAAACTTCAATGATGCACCAGATATCTCTCTTTTTTGATGAGCATGAATGTTATTTCACTCCTTATTACGCAGACGGTTTAATTAATTACGTTGTAAGCAAAGGTTATCTTAACTTTTCAATTCTTAACGGTACTTTCAGAAGAAACACAGAGCGGTACCTCCGCGAAAATAATTTGAAGATGGATTATCGGGGAGTGAGCCACAATTACGATCTAGTTTATACTTGCGCCGATTTAATCTACCCCAAAAACATACGCGATAAAAAAGTAATTCTTGTTCAAGAAGGAATGACCGACCCGGAAACTCTCATGTTTTACCTAGTCAAATATTTGAAGCTTCCTAGATGGCTTGCAAGCACGTCAACAATGGGAATGTCGCATAGATATAGCTGTTTCTGCGTCGCTTCAGAGGGTTACAGAGAGTTTTTCATTAATCGCAAAAACGTAAATCCTGACAAACTAATAATAACCGGTATTCCAAATTTTGACAATGTAAAACAGTTTTTAGAAAATGATTTTCCACATAAGAATTATGTATTAGTCTGTACATCCGATGCACGCGAGACTTATAAAATAGAAAACAGAATAAAATTCATTAAAGACTGTGTGAAAACCGCTAACGGGCGGCTAATGATTTTTAAACTTCATCCTAACGAAAATTTTGACCGGGCAACAAAAGAAGTAAATAAATACGCACCCGGAGCTATAGTTTTAACCAGCGGCAACACAAACCATATGATTGCTAATTGCGATGTACTGATTACAAAATTTTCTTCGGTTTCATTTGTTGGATTGGCTCTAGGAAAAGAAGTCCATTCCTATTTTGATATAGAAGAATTAAAAAAACTTCTTCCTTGGCAAAACAATGGAACTTCAGCGGAAAGAATTGCGAAAGTTGGATTACAATTGATTGATGAACACTCAAGTGTAAATGAAAAGATGACCAAGAAATATAATTTGAGTACTGCATGAAAATAGTAACAGTTATTCAAGCTAGAATGTCTTCAACGCGTTTACCCGGAAAAATAATGCTTCCGGTTTTAGGCAAGCCATTGCTGTTAAGAATGATTGAACGCGTTCAGAAAGCACAGCTTATTGGTCAGCTTATAATAGCCACTTCTATTAATTCTGATGATGACGAAATTGAAAAACTTTGCGTAGAAAATAATCTTGTTTGCTTCCGAGGACATTTAACCGATCTGCTTGACCGACATTATCAAGCCGGAATAAAATACAAAGCCGATGCTGTCGTAAAGATTCCTTCCGATTGTCCGCTGATCGATCCAAACATTATCGATAAAGTAATTCAGTATTACATTGAGAATGAAGAGCTGGATTTTGTAAGCAATCTGCATCCCGCCACATATCCTGATGGGAACGATGTTGAGATAATGTCCTTTGCTTCATTGGAATGTGCTTGGAAAGATGCGGTGAAAGAATACGAACGTGAACACACGACTCCTTTTATTTGGGAAAATGATGATGTGTTCAAAATTGGAAATGTTGTGTGGGAAACCGGTTTAGATTTTTCTTCCACACACCGCTGGACAATTGATTTTCCGGCTGATTATGAATTTGTACGGAAAGTTTTTGAAGAACTTTACCCTTATAATCCAAAATTTTCAATAAAAGAAATTTTGCATCTGCTTGATCTAAAACCGGAGATAGCAGAATTAAATTCTCAGTACCTTGGCAAATATTGGTATGATAATCATCTTGATGAATTAACTAACATTGACGAATACAAAAACAAGCAAAAGAAATGACAAAAGAAAAATTGATTGAGCTGCAAGAAACGGCATTAAGAGTTCGCGAACACATTATTAAAATGAGCGGCAACGGCGGCTGTTTTATTGGTGCATCACTTTCATGCGCCGACTTAATTCTGTATCTCTACAAAGAATTTTTGAATGTTTCGCCTCAAAATCTAAAAGATCCAAACCGGGATTATTTTTTCTTATCAAAAGGCCACGATGTGCCGGCACTTTACGGGACTTACGTTGAACTGGGCTGGCTTGAAGAATCGCGATTGAAAAATCACCTCAAGACCAACGACACAATTTACTGGCATCCGAACAGAAACATCCCCGGTGTAGAATTTCATTCCGGATCGCTAGGACATAATTTATCAGTAGCATGCGGCGTTGCTTACGATTGTAAGTTGAAAAATCAAACCAACAAAATTGTTGTTGTTGTTGGTGATGGAGAATTAAACGAAGGTTCGATGTGGGAAGCACTGCTTGTTGCATCGGCTTACAAGTTAGACAATCTTTTGATTGTTGTTGATCGAAATCAATTTCAAGCAAACATGCAGACTGAAGATTTAATACCACTACATCCTCTCGACAAAAAATTTGAAGCGTTTGGCTGTGCCGCTTCAATTGTTAACGGACACAATTTTACCGAACTAGAAAACGCACTCGCTTCATTCCCATTCAAAAAAGAAAAAGTTTCTGTTCTAATTGCAGAAACAGTTCGCGGGAAAGGTTTACCAAGTATAGAAAGACGAGCAGACAGATGGTTTGCGAATTTCAAAGATGAAGAAGTTGCACAACTCTTAAAAGAATTACATGGCGAGCATAAAGCTACGCTAACTTCAGAAATTATTATTGCGAGATAACATGACATACGAAGAACTTTTATACGACTTGATTTTGAAAGACGAACGATATTTTGTTCTCACATCGGAAAACCGCGCCGCAATTAGAAATCTCCCGGCAAAGATTCAGAAGAATTTTCTTGATACCGGAATCACCGAACAGACTCAAATTGGAATTGCTGCGGGACTGGCATTACGCGGAAGGATTCCGATTACGCACGCACTTGCAACATTTTTAACAATGCGCGCCTTTGAGTTTATCCGAACAGATGTAGGAATTGCTAATCTGCCAGTAAAAATTGTTGGAGCAGTACCGGGATTTCTCTCGGATGGAAACGGTCCAACTCATCAAGCCATAGAAGATGTCTCCCTCATGCGCGGAATTCCAAATATGAATGTTTTTTGTCCGGCCGATGATGACGATATGTTAAGATGTCTACCAAAAGTGTTTGCAAGCTCCTCCCCTTTCTACATAAGATATAATAATACAAAGCCCCTCGTTGAACATTCCGATTTTGAAATTGGAAAAGCTGAAACATTTGGTGACGGAACTGACATCGCAATTTTAGTTTATGGATTTCTATTTGGAGAAGCATTTAAGGCTAAGAAACTACTAGAAGAACAAGGTAAATCCGTTAGATTAATTAACGTTCGCACACCGAAACCGATTGACGAAGAAGCTGTTTTGAAAGCTGTAAGAGAATGCAAGCAAATTGTTACTCTCGAAGATCACTTTATAACTGGCGGACTTTATAGCATAGTTAGCGAGTTGTTGTTAAAAAACCGAGTGACTGCAAACGTGTTACCAATTGCTTTGAAAACTTGGTTTAAGCCGGCTCTTCTAAATGATGTTTTAGAATTTGAAGGATTTACCGCCAAAAAAATTTACAAAGCTATAAGCAGTAAGCTTTAAGCTATAAGAGTTCAGAGAAGAAAATGAGAGACTTTAGAAAGCTTAAAATTTGGGAACTTGCTCATCTTTTAGTTTTAAATATTTATGAAATTACAAAGTTATTTCCGAAAGAAGAGCTATATGGACTTACTTCACAGTTGCGAAGAGCTTCTGTATCTATACCGACAAACATAGCTGAAGGATGCGGAAAGGAATCAAACAAAGATTTTGCTAGATATCTTAATATTGCTCTTGGTTCGTTAAGTGAAGTACAATATCTACTTTACTTAGTTCGAGAGCTAAATTATGTCTCAGAAGAAAAAGTATCAGTACTTGAAACTAACGCGAATGATTTAAAGAAAATGATTTATTCATATCAATCAAAACTATCTAATACTTAAGCTTGCTTAATGCTTATAACTTACTGCTTATAGCAACGGAGTAAAAATGGCTAACAAAATTTCATTAACAAACGATTTTCCATCCATCGAAAAATCAAACGAGCTTTATAATAGAGCAGTTGGATTAATTCCTTCCGTAACCCAAACTCTTGCTAAAGGTCCAACACAATGGGTTAATGGTGTTGCACCAAAATATTTAGTAAAAGGAAAAGGCTCTCACGTTTGGGATGTTGACGGCAACGAATACATCGATTACATGATGGGTGTTGGTCCTCTTTCTCTTGGTTATGCTTATCCCAAAATTGATGAAGCAATTAGAAAGCAGCTCGAAGATGGAATCACTTTTTCGATGATGCATCCGTTGGAAGTTGAAGTTGCAGAACTAATTCGAGAGATAATTCCAAACGCGGAAGCTGTTCGTTACAGCAAAACCGGCGCAGATGCAACAAGCGCAGCTGTTCGTCTTGCGCGCGCTTACACCGGTAAAGACAAAATTCTCTGCTGCGGTTATCACGGCTGGCATGATTGGTACATATCGGTAACAGCCCGCAAAAATGGAATACCGGAATCCGTTCAAGCAAATTCTTTCACATTCAATTACAACGATATTAATTCACTTAAGAATTCTATTGATGAAAATACTGCCGCTGTAATTTTGGAACCTGTAGTGTTTAACGAACCTAAAGACAACTTTCTGCACAAGGTTGCCGAGCTATGCAAAGAAAAAAATGTGATTCTGATTTTTGATGAGATGTGGACTGGATTCAGAATGGCACTCGGAGGCGCGCAAGAATATTTCGGAATTAAAGCTGACCTTGCAACATACTCCAAGGCTGTTGCCAACGGAATGCCGATCTCGATACTTGCCGGTAAAAAAGAAATAATGCAGCTCGCTGACGAAGACATTTTCTTCTATACAACATTTGGTGGCGAGGCCCTTTCACTTGCAGCCACTAAAGCTACAATCGAAGAACTGAAAGAGAAAAACGTCCCTAAGTTTTTGGATGAACAAGGCGCTAAGCTAAAGAACGGCTATAATTCTATAGCACAAAAGCTTGGTTTAGACTTTACAAAAGCGATTGGATACAACTGGCGTTCAATGGCAACCTTTGATGAAAAAGCCGGCGATCCGCTTATTCAAAAATCTTTGATGCAGCAAGAAATGATTAAACGCGGTGTTCTTTGGCAAGGATTTTTTAATATGTCTTATTCCCACAGTAACGAGGATGTTGAGTATACATTGAAGGCTTTGGAAGAATCATTATCTATTTTGAAGCAAGCCGTTGAATCAAATAATTTGAAAGCTATGCTCAAAGGTGAACCGGTTCAACCCGTGTTCCGTAAAGTTGATAATTTTAATATGAAGCCCTTTAAAAGATAGTGAAGAACGTAGAGTGTAGAACTAAGAAAAGATTTCAAATAAGTATTTTTTTCATTGTATTAGTGTGCTTTGTTTTAAAAATATGATTCTAATTCTCCTAAATGATTAGATTTGCATCAAATAAGAAACGTTAAATGGAAATATTCTCCCTCAAAAATAAAACCGCGATTGTAACCGGTGCGCTTGGCTTGATAGGCAAAGAACATTGCAAAGCCTTAAGCGAAGCGGGCGCAAACGTAATTGTCGCTGATATTGACAAAGTTAATAGTCAGAACTTTGCCGAGTCTTTACAGACAGAATCTGTTGGCGTTTCTCTTGATGTTACAAATCCGGATTCAATTAAAAGTTTACGCGATACTGTACTTACTCTGTTCGGTCATATTGATATTCTTGTTAATAATGCAGCAATAAACGATATGTTCGAAGACCCAAAGGCTGCAACAGAGCAATCCAAGTTTGAAAATTATCCGCTGGCATTATGGCAAAAGTCGATTGACGTAAACCTAACCGGAGTTTTTCTTTGTTCTCAAATTCTTGGTTATGAAATGGCAAAACAAAAAGCGGGCAGCATCATCAACATAGCTTCCACATATGGAATTTCCGCTCCAGATCAGTCTCTTTATATAAAAGAAGATGGAACGCAATCATTTTATAAACCTCCGGCTTACTCTGCTACCAAAGGCGCAGTCATAATGTTTACACGCTATCTCGCATCTTATTGGGGAAAAGAGGGCGTTCGAGTTAACACACTTACACCCGGCGGAGTAGAAAACTCTCAAGACGATTTTTTCATTCAGAAGTATTCTTCTAAGACACCGCTTGGCAGAATGGCTCAGCCTTCAGATTACAAAGGCGCTCTAATTTTTCTAGCGAGTGATGCATCGAGCTATATGACCGGGGCAAATTTAATAGTTGACGGCGGCTGGACTTCTTGGTAAAATTGCACAAGGCATTTATGAAAAAGAAATTAGACAAAAAGCAGCTTCTGAAAAAAGCAGCAAAAATTAAATTGGTTATCGCAGATGTTGACGGTGTTCTGACTGATACCGGCGTTTATTATTCTGCTAACGGTGAAGAATTAAAGCGCTATTCAATCAGAGATGGAATGGGAATTGAGAGATTGCGGAAGCTTGCTGATGTTGAAACCGGCATTATGACTCGTGAAAACACAGACATTGTTAGAAGCAGAGCGGCTAAATTGAAAATTACAGAACTTCATATGGGCGTAATGGAAAAAGAAAAAGCGCTGGATGAAATTCTGGTTAGAAAAAATCTAAAAGAAGAAGAAGTCGCTTACATGGGAGATGATACCATAGATGTTGAAATTATGAAGCAGGTTGGACTAAGTTCTTGTCCTAGCGACGCGACCAAATTTGCCAAAGCTGTTGCTGATGTTATTGTTGAAAATAAAGGCGGAAACGGAGCTCTACGCGACCTAGCTGAATTAATCATAGAAGCAAAAACCAAAAAGCAAAAAGGGAAATAAATTGGGGAAAGTGCAGATTGGCAATAGGTTTATAGGCAACGGAGAACCGGTTTATATTATTGCAGAAATAGGAATAAACCACAACGGTTCTCTGGAAAACGCAAAGAAGCTGATTGATGGTGCCGTTAAAGCCGGTTGCGATGCTGTTAAATTTCAGAAACGAACACCGGAACTTTGCGTTCCTAAAAATCAATGGGATATTGAAAGAGAAACTCCTTGGGGAAGAATTAAATACATTGAATACCGTCGGAAAGTGGAATTTGGATTCGAAGAGTATTTTGAAATAGACGGCTACTGCAAAGAAAAAGGAATTGATTGGTTCGCTTCTCCTTGGGATGAAGAAGCAGTTGAATTTTTAGAAAAATTCAAACTGCCTATGTACAAACTTGCATCGGCTTCATTAACAGATTTTAGTTTGCTACAACGACTAAAAAAATCGGGCAGAACAATAATGCTCTCAACCGGAATGTCAACAATAGAGGAAGTGAAAGCTGCAGTTTCTTTTATGGGCTCCGAGAACATCTTACTTGCCCAATCTACTTCAACTTATCCATGTGCTGTAGAAGAATTGAACTTGCGTGTCATTCAGACTTATCGCGAATTATTTCCGAACATTCCGATTGGTTATAGCGGACACGAAACCGGTCTTGCGCCAACATTGGCGGCAGTTGCTCTCGGCGCTTCTTTTGTTGAACGCCACATTACTTTGGACAGAGCTTTGTGGGGAACGGACCAAGCAGCCTCTATTGAAATTGTTGGACTTCAGCGCTTAGTAAAAGATATTCACGATATTGAAAAAGCTCTCGGCGATGGTATCAAGAAAGTTTATGCAAGTGAATCGGGCAATCTTCAGAAATTAAGAAGAGTTAAATCGGAAAATGAACACAAATAGTCCTCGCAAACTATGGATCAAAAATTAATTCTCGGTTTACATTTATACGAAATCATTTCTTACATCGTAATTATCCTTGCCGCAGTTATGTTCATCTTACTGGAAAGAATCTTTCCATACAATAAAGGACAGAAAATTCTTCGCAAAGGTTTCTTTAATGACTTCGCGCTCTATACAATTGCTCAAAGCTATATTCTTGGAATTATCATTTTCACATTTATCATCAAATGGATTGATGAAAGTTCCGGTGTATCGAGGCTGCATCTCTTTGCAAACATTCCAATTTGGCTTCAGCTAGTTTTCTTTACACTCACTCACGATTTATACATTTACTTGATGCATCGTTTTATGCACAGCAATAAATACTTGTGGCGACTTCATGAAGCGCACCACTCACCCAAAGAAGTTGATTGGCTCTCCGGTTCACGTTCTCATGCGTTTGAAATCCTAATTAACCAAACAGTGGAATTTTTACCGATTGTTCTTCTTGGTGCACCGCCGGAAGTAGCCGCGTATAAAGGAGTAATTAGTGCTGTGTGGGGAATGTACATTCACGCAAACATTGGCGTTAATACCGGCTGGCTGCAAAAGATTATCAACGGACCGGAGATGCATCGGATCCATCACACAACCGGCAAAGGAAGAAACCGAAATTTTGCAACCAAGTTTGCTTTTTGGGATTGGATGTTCGGAACAGCTTATTTGCCGGAAGAAAAAGCTGCTGATTATGGTTTGAAAACATTCTTCCCCGAAAATTTTTTCAAGCAGTTTACTTATGCCTTTCGCAGTTATAAAAAGGGCGCCTTGTAGGCGCCTTTTTTATTTAATTATAAGCCTTGTATCTGTTTGTCTTTCGGGTGCCGAACGCTGAAGACTAATTTCTTTGTAATAGATTTACCGGCATCAATATTTACATCCCATTTAAGCTCTCCGGTTTCTTGATTATACTTTCCGCCGGAAGTTTCAATCAATTTCACAGCAATATCTTCTTGCTGGGAGATTGGAATCTGTTCTTCAACTGTAAGCTTTACAGATCCTTTTTTGTTATTCTTTATTTTTACTTCGTATGCAAAAGTTCTTTCTATGTCACTGCTCAAAAATTTATCTTCGGTAAAATCTTTCAACTGCTCACGGCTTACGCTTATGTTTTCATCGCGACCAAGCGAAACAGCAAGAGTATCTTTTGTTGTTTCCGGATTGATGTTCGTTTTTCCAACGAAAGAATTTTCAAAGTATATATTTGCTTCGCCGGGCAACAAGTTAAACTCATTCCAATCTGTAAGTAACGCCACCAAGAAAGCGTTGTTATCAAGTTTAGGAACTGCATAGTATTCGTAATTGGCTTTTACACTATAATCTTTAATTGCTAACGAATGCTGCTTGTTATCGGTGGGAATTGAATATTTCATTGATGGAGTAAACTCAACAGCAAGCTGAGTTTCAACAGATTCAAAATAATTTGCCATAGATTCTACTTGAGGAGCCGCGGCATCTTGAGCCATGCTAACCATAGCTGCCGACTTCATCACTCCTCCCTTCAACTCACGTAAAGCTACTGGCTGAAAAAAATCTAAATACCAAGGATACAATTCTGGCTTTGTATTGTTACGGTTTGGATTTCTTGTTGAAAGAACAATTTCAACATCGTTCCAAGCGAATCCGCTGTTCTGGTAAACGTTTGCAATATAATTTAGCTGTGCCGGAGTGTTAATCTTATCCACTCGAATATTGTAGGTTGGAACCCAGCCGGCATCGTAAAGAATGTAAGAGAGATCTAGATCAAACGTTCCGGCAGTTTTTGCCGAAATTGAAACCGCAACTTCGTTAGAGGGCTTGTTCAATTGATTGTTTCGCTCGGCAAGTTGTCTGTTTATCCGTTCAATATTTTTTTGAATCTTCTTTGTTTCAATAGAAACTTGCAGCATTTGAGATTTCAGATCGGCAATTTTCTTTCTGAAGAAATCCGCCATTTTTTGCAGCTCGCTAACAGATACACCAATCTTTTCATTCCCAATACTTTTATTGGAAAGGATTAAATCCAATTCATATTTAAGAACATCGCTATCGTTTTGCTTCAAAGCCAAAAATTTGTTGTATAGTTCCAGCGAATCTTCGAGTGCTTTAATATCCGGATGTTTTTCGGGCGAACGCAGATAATCAAACCTCTGAACAACCGAGATTATTATTCCATCCCCCTTACCCGACACATTGATGCTGTTCCGGTCTATGTTTCCGGCAATTCCCGTAACAACGACTTCGTTAATACCTTTTTCTAACTTCACTTTAGCATTTTGCTTAAGCTCGGCTCCCCGCAGAAAGACTTTTACGCCGGTTAAATTTGGTTTGACGATAATTTCGCCCGAAGCAAAAACGGATTGCGAAATTAATGCAACTGCTATAATTGCCAGAAATACTTTCTTCATGTTGTCTCCATCTGATGTTCTAATTTAAGCAAACTGAATCTTATACATAAGCGAACTTTCATCTGTTCCGCAAAATTATGTGCTAATAAACATCTATATGACAACGGGATTCCTTTCATAACTAAAGCCCTTTCTTTATTTTTAGATCAAAGTTTGAAAGAGCGTTTCCCTTTCTAAATCTATAAGAGAAAGTTTGAATGAAAAAACTATTAATTGAACTCCTCAAAAAATATTATACACAGATTAGTGATAAGTGGATTGATATTTTAATTCCAATATACAAGGACAAGCTCACAGAGACTCAAATTCAAGCTTTTGTTTACAGCAGTTTAAACACTTTCATCGATGTTATTCGAAAGACCGATTACAAAGAAGCCGATCAGTTTCTAATTTCAAGCTATAACTTGTTTTCCTCTACAAATTTGAACTTACTCGAGATCAGCCAGATTTTTAGCCAAGGAAGATTTGCTGTTCTAAACTCTATCGAATTAGAGAATAACGAAACCGATCCGGTAATTCTGCTTGGTTTTCTGGATGATTTAATTGAACAGATTTACGCTCGTTACGGAATGCTTCATCAAGAAATGAAGATGAAGGAACTGGAACTTGACCGTGACCGTCTCGCCTCGAAACTAGAATTCGATCAACAATATCTAAAAAGTATTCTCATCTCTTCAGATCAGGCTATAATGGTTGTTGATGAACATGAAAGATTTATTGCTTGGAATAAAGGCGCCGAGAAAATATTCGGCTACCGTGAAGATGAAATAATTGGAAAACCATCTTACATTCTATTTCCCGCCGGAGAAAAATATGTTAAAGAAAGAGACCGAATTATTGAAGATGCCCGCAAGATTGGACATACAAGCATTGTAGAAACAGAAAGAATAAAAAAGAATGGCGAGTTCATAACGGTACGGTTAAGTGTTTCAAGATTGCCGAGTTCCACCGGCGAATATGTTGGCCGATCTATCATCATTAAAGATCACACCGAATACAAACGCTTGCAAGCACAGATAGATCAATCGGAGAAACTTGCCGTAATTGGACAGATGGCAGCCGGCGTTGCTCATGAAATTGGCAATCCGCTAACTTCAATTTCAGCTCTTGTTCAAATTCTGCAGCGTAGAAGTCAAGACGCGTTTATGAGTGAACAACTCGTAAACATTAAGGAAAACATCGATCGCATTACACGCATCGTAAGAGAACTCGTCGATTTCAGCCGTCCGCCAAGTTATGAAACAAACTTACAAGACATTACCGATATTATTAAAACCGCAATTGGAATTGTGAAATATGATAAACGTGTACGAAAGGTAAAGTTTGAAACCGAGCTCAAGGATTTTCTTCCAAGTGTAAATATTGCCGCAGACCAGATTCTAAAAGTTCCCGTAAATGTTTTAATAAATGCTCTTGATGCAATAGATGGTATCGGTATAGTTACAGTAAAATCCCGCTATGACCAGATCAAAATATATATCGATATAACAGATGACGGCTGCGGTATGGATGGCTTGACTATGGAAAAAATATTCGACCCATTCTTTACAACTAAAGAAGTTGGCAAAGGAACCGGATTGGGACTTTCAGTCAGTTACGGAATAGTAAATCGATTCGGCGGAGAAATTAAAGTTAGCAGTAAATTAAACGAAGGCAGTACATTTACAATAGCACTTCCACTTGCAGAAAACTAAGGAGAAATAATGTCTTCAAAAATTTTAATTGTAGATGATGAAAGACCGATTCGCGATTCGTTAAAAATGATTTTAGATGAAGAGGGTTTTTCTACAACTGTAGCAAGCGATGGCGAAGACGCTCTTCAGAAATTACAAGCTGAAAATTATGATGTTGTTATCACCGATATAAAAATGCCTAAGATGGATGGCATTCAGCTCCTTGATGCGGCATCTAAAGTTTCGCCGGACACATTTTTTATAATTATGACGGCTTATGCATCAGTTAAAACAGCAATAGATGCACTACATCACGGTGCATACGATTATTTAATTAAGCCGGTTGAATTTGAAGATGTGATTCTTCGTTTAAAGAAACTTATTGAGTTTAAGAATCTTTCTACCGAAAACCGCGCATTACGACAAAGACTTTCATTTGAAGCCGGATTTGTAAATATGATCGGCAATAGTGAGCCGATGAAAAAAGTTTTTGATGTAATTAGTCAAGTTGCACCGACAAACACAAACGTTTTGATTATGGGTAAAAGCGGAACCGGAAAAGAAATGGTTGCTAAAGCCATTCATCAAAACAGCAAAAGGAAGGATAAAATTTTTCTTCCCATTAACTGCGGAGCTATTTCCGAAAATTTGATCGAGAGCGAATTATTCGGTCACAAAAAAGGATCTTTCACCGGCGCAACAGAAGAGAAAATGGGGCTATTCAAAGTTGCCGATGGCGGTACTTTGTTTCTTGACGAGATTGCGGAGCTCCCGCTTAATCTGCAAGTAAAACTTCTTCGCGCACTTGAAGACAGAGCATTCATTCCCGTTGGCGGCACTAAACCGGTTAGCACAGATGTAAGAATCATAGCAGCGACAAATCAAGATTTAATGGAGAAAGCAAAAGCCGGCGAATTCCGCGAAGACCTTTTCTACAGACTAAATGTAGTAGAGATTAAACTGCCAACATTGAATGAACGTAAAGAAGATATTCCCCTTCTCGTCAATCATTTCATAGAAAAATTCTGCAAAGAAATGGGCAAGAGAATTCTTGGTGTTGATAATGAAACGATGAAAATATTTTTATCGCACGAATGGCGCGGTGGTGTTCGAGAATTAGAAAATGTTATAGAACGTGCAGTTATTTTTGCCAACAAGGAAATGATTAATCCCGGCAATCTTGCCGACTACTTAAAAACCAATACCGCTCAGCTTGGCGATGTGGATTCGTTGAAGGAAGCTTTACGTAATTTCGAAAAAGATCATATTACAAAGACAATCAAGAAGTATGAATTCAACAAAGAGGAAGTTGCCAAAGCTTTGGAGATTGGACTTTCATCTTTGTACAGAAAAATGGATGAGCTGGGAATACCGACAAAGACAATTTCAGAGGATTCAAACTAGCTTCAATCGGCATAGTGCCGATTGAAGCGTAGCAAACTAAAACTCAAGACTAACCCCAATCGAAGGCAAAAGTCCGATTGACGATTGCTGATCTACCTCCCCTTTTCTATAATCCCAACGAATAGTGTTTGATTGCTTATTATTGTAAATATTTTGAATATCGAGATACGTGATTAAAGTCCAAGTTTCAAAATCCCATCGTCTATCAACTCTAAAATCGAGCGAATGAAATTCCTTGAAGCGCGCTGTGTTGTAATTAGCCACACTTTGAGTTCCGTTATTGTTAAATGGAGTATATGGATTTCCGGTTGCGAAGCGGAATTTTACCGAAGCTTCCCACTTTTTATTAAAAATATATCCGCCGGTTAAATTCATTATCCATCTCTGATCGTAGGTACCGGCTCGTTCAACTCCATCCACGCCGGTAAATCTTGCTTGGCTGTATGTTACACTTAAAAGTGCATAGTGTGGAGTATCTGAAGATTTCTTTTGCATGGAAAATTCTATTCCTTGAACATCTCCCTCGCCTTCGCTTACAAGCGGTTCAAATCCGAATGAGCTAAAGTTATCATCACCACCGCCGAAACCCGCGCCGGTATTAGCTAAAACTAAATAAGGGCGAGTTAAACTAGCCGGATAATCAGAGTATTTTTTGTAAAATCCTTCTAGTTTCATTCTGATATCTTCGCGCAAATTTCGTTCGTAACCTAAAACCAACTGATTTACTTGCACTGCCTTTAAGTTTTTGTTGCTTGGAATAGCCGCAAGCCAGATGTAAGATGGGCTTTGGTGATATACTCCCATGCTCAAATTTAATGTTGCTAGTTCGCTTATCATATAAGAAAAAGACAAACGTGGACTTAAATAAAGTTTGCTTTCAATTCCGTCAAAGTAATCTGCGCGGGCGCCAAAACTAAAACGTAATCTTTTAAAGAAAGCATCCGAATACTGCAGATAGGAATTAATTTTTGTGAAATTATTTTTCGTGCTCAACGCACTTAAAGAAAGTTGTTCGCCAAATGATGTAAAGAAACTTGGCAGTTTTATGTCCGCCGAAAACTTTATAAGCTTTATTGAAGCTCCAAAGTTTAGCTCGGATGTTTCGGAAAGTTTATAAACCAAATCACCTTTAAGTTCGTTTTCTCCTTCGCGAGATTTATTTAAGAAAATAGGATTGAGCAATGAATCTCTTTGAGCAGAATCATAATCGGTAAAGTTTCTTCCTAAAGTAATGTTAAAGAAGCCCTTTCCGAATAAATGACGGAATGAAACTCCGGTTACATAAGTATTCTGATCGCTTCCTAAAATTCTTGAGTTATCGTATCTATCCTCGGATGTTTCGTTATTAAATTTGACATTATCGAATGCGCCAATAAACAAATATGAGATTCTATTCTTAGCATCTAAATTGTAAGTAAACTTAGTGAGAGCATCATAGTACTGAGGCACAAAATTGAAACCGGCGGCGTTGAAAATAAAATCGAGATAACTTCTTCTCACTGAAAAAATGATATTTCCTTTTTCTCCGATTGGTCCTTCAAGATTTAATCCAAATTGTGAAGCAGAAATAGTTCCTTTTCCGCCTAACTTATCTTTTCTACCTTCACGAAGATCAATAGTTAACACAGAGGAAAGTTTGTCTCCGTAAAGCGAAGAAAATCCTCCGGTGGAAAAAGAAGTTTCTCGAACAAAATCGAGGTTGACAAAACTTAAGGGTCCGCCGGTAGCGCCTTGACTACCAAAGTGATTGATGTTTGGGACAACAAAGCCATCTACAACATAAAGATTTTCGGATGGCGCTCCTCCTCTTACAATTAAATCATTTCGGCCGGCACTTGCTTGTGCAACACCGGGCAACACGGAAAGCGCTCGGACTACATCTTCAAAACCGCCGGGTGCGCGACGTATTTCCTCGTAGCTAAACGAAGCAATGCTTCCAATTTCGCTTGGATCTTTCGAGAAAAAATCAGATCGAACAGTTATTCCTTCGAACTCAATAACTGCTTGAGTAAGGTTTACCAATAATTCTGCGGGCTTTGCACTGTTAACTATTACGTCCGATTTTACCACCGCATTGTAACCAACCGAGCTTATGCGAACTTGATAACTTCCTACTTCAATATTGCTTATTGAGAAGTTACCATCTAAATCGGTCGCACTGCCATAGGTTGTTCCTACCACAAGTATATTCACTCCCGGAATCGGTTCTTTAGTAGCTTCGTCTACAACTTGACCAATAATTTTTCCCTTTGCTGATTGTGCAAACAAGAATACTGACGAAAATAATGAGAGAATAAGTATGAGTTTAAGATTTTTCATTTCCCTTCTATAATTTGTTTTGCAAACTAAACACCGGTACTTTCTAAATAGTTTCTCTAAATGTAAAAAATACAAAAGAAGCTTTTTCGCATAAATTTATTATATTCGTTTTAGTTGAAAGAGAATTTTTGCATGAGCAACGATACAAAAGATTATTCGATATTAAGCCAGTTCTGTAACGGATCAAGGACTTTAGCATTCATTGTAAAACTGCCCGGTTCATCATCGGGAACATTCGTTTCTGAGTCAATCTTTAACATTACCGGTTATACTCAAGAAGAAATTATACAGCTTCCGGAAAATCATTATTCGCTAGTATATGAAGAAGATTCCTCTGATGTTAAGCGAGCACTAATTGAGTTTGAAAGCAATCCACAGAAGTGTAGTACGGAATTATCATATAGAATTGTATCGAAAAACGGCAATCTTGTTTGGATAAAAGACAATATTCATCTTGAAAGAGAAAACGACAAGGTTATTCTCAGAAATAGTACTTTGGTAGACATTACTGAAGTAAAGAAAAACGAATCCGTTCTACAGACTATGTATAACTCTCTTAAAGATTTGAATGTTCAAAAAGATAAATTCATCTCCATAATTTCACACGATCTTCGCGCTCCATTCACAACTCTGCTGGGCTTCTCTGAAATATTGTTGAATGAAGAAGATATTTCGGAAGATGAGCGAAATGAATATCTGCGTTATATATACGATGCTTCAAAATCTCAGTTAAATCTTATCAACTGCCTCTTGGACTGGAGCCGTTTGCAAACCGGCAGAATTAAAGTTGAACCGGTTAGATTAAATGTAAAACAGATTATCTCTACTGCCATTGCTCAATACACCGGGGAGGCGGTTAGAAAAAACATTGATGTAAAAATTGATATAGCTTCCGACCTTTCTATTAATGCCGACGAAAGATTAATCGGTCAGGCTATTCTTCATTTGGTTAGCAATGCAATCAAGTTTACACCGGAAGGAAAAGATGTTCACATTAGCGCCAGCCGCTTTAAAGAAGGTTTGATTGAGATAGTTGTACGAGATGAAGGACTCGGAATTTCGGAGGAAAATCAGTCGAAACTTTTTAGGATTGATCAAAAGTTTTCGCTTCAAGGAACTGATGGTGAAAAAGGAAGCGGCTTAGGTTTAACACTTGTAAAAGAAATTATTGAAAAGCATAACGGACAAGTTTGGTTTTATTCGCAAGTTGGAGAAGGAAGCGAATTCCATTTTACTGTTCCGGAAGCCAAGAACTTGATATTGCTGGTTGAAGATGATCATTCAACTAGAGAATTATATAAAAAAATGATCGAACATACTTTAACCAATTTCGAAGTCCGCTTTGCAGAAAACGGTTATGAAGCAATAAATATTTACCGCGATTTGTTACCGACCTTAGTTATTACCGATCACGACATGCCTTTAATGAATGGAATTCAGCTTGTCGAGGCCATTCACAAAAAGGAAGCAAATAAAGCTTTCCCGATTATTGTTATTTCTGCGAAGCTAACAGATGAACTTACCAAGAAGTATTTAAAGCTTGGTGTTGAAAAGTTGCTTTCAAAACCGGTCGAGCAGAAAGTTCTTGTTGAATCTATACGAGAATGTTTATACTAACTTCCTTTTAATTTCACTGTATGGATCAAACAATGTTTTCGGAAACAATTGAAAAGAAGTGGGTCGCCTTTTATACCAAACCACGTCAAGAATTCAAAGCAGCACAAAAATTTCAAAGCCTAAATATTGAATGCTACCTGCCTACAATTATTACCTTACGGCGGTGGAGCGATAGAAAGAAAAAAATTCAAGTTCCCCTTTTTAACGGATATGTGTTTGCCAAAGTAAATGAGAAGGAACGGCTTATAGCAGTTCAGCAGGATGCGGTTGTTAAAGTAGTTTCTTTTAACGGAAAACCGTCTTACATACCCGAATGGCAAATTGATAGTATAAAGAAAATGCTTTCGGAAACACCCGATGTTTTTGTTACGAACGGATTAGAAGTCGGGCAGCATGTTAAGATAGCCGAAGGCCCGTTTGCCGGAGTTGATGGCTGTATTAAAGAGATGAATAAAGAAAAATGGCTTTGTGTATCCATAGAACTGCTCAACAGAACGGTTTCCGTAAAACTATCTCTGGATAGCGTAATAAAAATTATTCAAAACTAATCTTTCCCCTTCTGTTTATTTTTAACCCAAAAAATTCATTTTGAATTTTTTGCCGGAGGCCGCAAGTGCTCTATAGAAAAGTATGTTTTACTTGCGGGGTAACCCCGCAAATAGTAACTTTTCATTATAAACTTTAGACTTGTAAAGTGACGACGCTGAATATAAGTAAGTTACTATTTGCGGCGCATAGCGCAAATCCGTCAGTTGACGGATTTGGGTTTAATAAATTGAAATGGAATAAAGACCAGCCAAATTATGTTAGACCAAAAAGATTTAAATGAATTTACTATAGGAGATGATTTTACTCTTTTCTTAGTTGTGAATAAGAGCGAAGTTAAAACCAGCAAGAACGGAAAATCGTTTCTAAACTTAGAACTAAGAGACCGTTCGTTAACACTTCCCGCAAAAGTCTGGGATAATGTTGAATCATCCTATTTGAAATTACGCGAAGGAAGCATTGCAAAAGTTGCCGGTACTATAGAAGAGTTTAACGGAGCTCCTCAAATTAAAATTGATAAGTGGCGTGTTGCTACGAGTGAGGATGATGTTTCGCCCGAAGATTTCCTTCCCAAATCACGTCGCCCACTTGCTGAAATGATTGACGAATTCGATTCGATAATTAATTCTGTGAATAATCATTTTTTACGTCGCTTACTCCAAAATATTTTTACCGAAGACAATCTCAGAAAATATACAAGAACTCCAGCGGGAAAAGGCTGGCATCACGCTTACATTCATGGTCTACTTGAACACACACTTGAAATAGTACGCATTTGCGATTTAATGTGTTCAATTCATAAAGAAATAAATAGAGATCTACTAATCAGCGGTGCTCTACTTCACGATTTTGGTAAAACCGAAGAACTTACATATGAGACATCATTTGATTATTCCGATAAAGGAAAACTTCTGGGTCACATTATGATTGGCGCAATGGCAGTAGAAAAGGCCGCTTCTTCAATTGAAAATTTTCCAATAGAATTGAAGGAAAGACTTATTCATCTAGTATTAAGCCATCAAGGAAAATTAGAATACGCTTCTCCGGTGGAGCCCAAAACAATTGAAGCAATTGTACTATATCAAGCAGATGAATTGAGTGCAAAGACAAATGCTTACAAATCGGCAATTGAAGCCGAGAAAAACAAAAACAGCAAGTGGACAAAGTATTTACCGCTTGCAAACACTTCCTTAATGATAACGGAAGAATTCACAAAGGACTGAAACTAAAACTCTCAATAAAAAGAGGAACCGCAGTATGAAACAAATCTCTAAAGCACTGTTAGCAATTTTCCTCGTATTAGTAATCGCTTCACCAAAAGTTTATTCTCAATCGATAGATAAGCTTATGGATGAAGTTGATGAATACTACAAACAATTCAATAATGAAAAAGCTCTGGAAGTTTTAAAGAAAGCCGAAAAGTCCGAACCAAATAATTTTGAGGTAATCTGGAGAATGTCTCGTACACTTGTTGATATTGCCGAGAAAATGCCAACAAGCACAAGTCAGCAAGAAGACGCACAGATTGCCACATACCAGAAAGCTTTAGAGTATGCCGAGAAAGCTGTAAAAACCAATGGAACAAGTTCAATAGGTTTTCTTCGCCGTGCAATTGCGAATGGAAAGATCGCTCTTTTCAAAGGTGTTTTTTCTGTTGCCGGGATCGTTAACAGCGTAAGAGCTGATGCAGAAAAAGCAATTCAATTAAATAATGGCGGTAACTTTATTCAAGCCGTAGCGCATTATGTTTTAGGACGCACACACGCAAAGACAAGTGAAAAATGGAAACCAGCTCGTTCTGTTTTAGGATTAGGCTGGGCTGATAATGAAATAGCAATTTCAGAATTCAAGAAAGCAATTCAGCTTTACCCAAATTATGTAATGTTCTATGTTGATTATGCTAATTCTCTTATTCGCGAAGACGATTATAAAACTGCTCGGGAAATGCTGAACAAAGCTCTTAAGGCGCCAATTGCTCATCAAGATGATGAGAAACGTATTGCTGAAGCAAAGAAAACTTTAAACGATATTAAAGACGAATAACTAAAATTAGAACGCAGATTGATTTTCATTTGTTAAAAATCTTAATCGATCTGCGTTTCATTCTTCAAAATGACATATGCAATTCAAAGAACAATTCCTCAAAAAACTTTCTTTTGCTAAAAAACTCGTTTTCTTTACCGGTGCAGGCATTTCCGCTGAAAGCGGTATAGCTACTTTTCGCGGCGCTGATGGAATATGGAATAAAATGAAGCCGGAAGAACTTGCAAGTTTTAACGCATTCATGAAAAACCCAAATCTTGTCTGGGAATGGTATCAACACAGAAGAGATATAATCCACAAAGTTGAACCAAATGCCGCCCATTTAGCTATTGCTGAATTGGAAAAATACTTTGATGTAACTATTGTTACGCAGAACGTGGATAATCTTCACAAACGCGCCGGATCTTCTACCATTTACGAACTCCATGGAAACATCGAAAGAAATTACTGCGTTGATTGCGGTACGTATGTTTCCGACAATCATCTATTTGAAGGAAGCCAAGCCCCCAACTGTGAAAAATGCGGCGGGCTAATTCGTCCAGATGTAGTTTGGTTTGGAGAGAACCTTCCGCAAGATCAATTTAGCGCTGGAGAAACTGCGGCAGAATGGAGCGACATTTGTTTTGTAGTTGGAACAAGCGCTGTTGTATATCCGGCCGCTTACATCCCACAAAGTGCGAAACGCGCCGGCTCATATTTGGTGGAAATTAATATTGAACCGACTGAGCTAAGTCGCTTTGTAAATTATTCAATTTTCGGAAAGGCCGGAGAAATTCTTCCGGAAATTCTTGAAATTGTGAGAAAGAGCAACGAATAGTTTATTATTATTTCATTCTTAAGATAATCAAGTAAAACAATATTATCTTTGAATCTATAATTCACTTGTTATTTCGGTTCGGAGTTAATGTTTAAAACTTTCTCATTTCTGCTATTGTTCACATCAACAAATCTCTTTACACAAACAAATACAGCAATAAAAAAGACAATAGATTCTCTTCAAAATGCTTATAGCAAACAAATTTCACAAAAAGACAGCGTAGAAGCTTGTTCCACTTCATATGCAATTGCAAAGCTATATGATAACAACAGTGAAAAAACTAAATGTATAAGTGAACTAAAAAAATGTTTATTGCTTTCACAAGCGATTAAAGACTTCATGTTGATTGGCAGAATCTCAAATTATCTTGCCTCGGTATATAGCGAAATGGGTAACCGAAATGAAGCTATCAAACTTTATCATCAATCATACATGGCATTTGAGAAAAAAGATGCAAAGCCTAAAATGGCTGCTGTTTTAATGAATATCGGAACTGAGTATGTCTCTCTCGGCAATTACAAAAAAGCAATTGAGACCGAATTGAATGCTATTAAACTGAAGGAACAATCAAAAGACAGTTCTAACATAGCTTATTATTATTTATCACTAGCCGAGCTTTTCTTTTCTGTAAAGGACTTTGCCAAATGGGAAGAATATTTGTTCTTTGCCGAAAAACTTTCTACAAATCCCAATTACTCAAGTTTTATTACACAGGCAAAAATTGCTAATGAACTTGGCGAATACCACAGACGAAGAAATAATTTTAATAAAGCTGTTGAATATTATAATAAACTCTACGATATGAGTGTTAAGGAAGGTTATGAGAATGGAATTTCTTCTGCTCTGAAAAATCTAGTTCCTATTTACATTAGCAAGGGTGATTACAAGAATGCGGAGAAGACAACAAGCAGATCTCTGGCAATAGATAGAAAAATAAATCGAATTACTGGAATAATTTCTAACCTAATACAACTTGGCGTGTTAAACAGAGTTTTGGGTAATTATTCAACGTCGCTAAATTATCTTCATGAGGGATTAGCTTTAGCTACCAAACACAACAATTCAGAAGAGAAGTTAAAAGCACTTGAAGAACTGTATCTGGTTAATAAAAATTTAGGCAACTCAGCAGAAGCTCTTAACTTTTATGAACAATACAACACAAAAATTGATTCGGTAATGGGAATTGAAACGCAGAAACAGATTGCGGAAATTGAAAGGAAATATGAAACAGAAAAGAAACAAGTAAGAATTAATCTGTTGAATAAAGAAAACGAACTCCAGAAAACAGAACTGGCTAATCAGAAGATAATTACTGGAACAATTATTTTGTTTGCTTTACTTTCTGCAACGCTAGGATTTCTGTTTTATAAGCAGAGCAGAACAAAAATGGAGCTTAACCGGATCCAAGCAGAACACAAAATGCTTCGCTCGCAAATGAATCCTCATTTTATTTTCAATTCATTGATGGCAATCCAGAATTTTCTATTTAAAAATGATGCTGCCAAAACCGCTGATTATCTTTCCGATTTTGCTTCTCTCATGAGATTAATTTTAACCGGATCCAGAAGCGATAGGATTACTGTTGCCGAAGAAATTACGATAACGGAATGTTACCTCAGTCTTCAAAAAATGCGTTTCAACAATCTTTTTGTTTATAAAATTACCATAGACGAACACCTAGATACCAAAGCTCTAACCATTCCCCCAATGCTTATACAGCCATTTGTGGAGAACGCTGTAGAGCATGGTGTTAGATCATTGGAAGATGGAACCGGCAGAATAACAGTCTCGTTCGAACAAAAAGAATATAGTCTGCAAATAGAAATTAGAGACAATGGGAAAGGAATTGGAAGCAACTCTGCTGAAAAGAGGCAAGAACATGTCTCTTATGCAACCCAAATAACCAAGGAACGTATTGACGCAATCGAGAAAATGTATAAAGCCAAAATTGAACTGCAAATTGTTAATTTAAATAAGACAGACGCCGAACAAGGAACATCTGTAAAGTTTGTTTTCCCAAATTCTCTTATAAACACCGGGAAAGGGTAATATGATAAAAGCGATTATTGTTGATGACGAGCAGAGCTCACGAGAAGCGGTTTCGACTATTCTTGAAAATAATTTTCAGAGTATAAAAATATTAGCACAAGCTGATTCCGTTAAATCCGCAATTGAGGTTATAAAGAAGCATAAACCAGAGCTGCTTTTTCTTGATATTGATTTGCCGGATGGAACCAGCTTCGATATTCTCCGTTCAGTTGATTACTCAAAAATGAAAATAATTTTTATTACCGCTTTTCATGATTACGCGATACAAGCAATTAAGTTTAGCGCGTTCGATTATATACTGAAGCCGCTAAAATCAAGCGAGTTAATTACAACAGTAAACCGGGTTATCGAGGAGTCTCTCGAATCAAATTATGCGGAAAAGTTTGACGCCATCTTTTCCAACTTTAATTCTGCACATCCCGAACTAAAAAAAATAGTGTTAAAGACATCAGATAAAATTCACGTGGTAAACATCAACGATATTATCCACTGTAAAGCTGAAAACACTTATACAACATTCTTCCTATTGAGCGGCAAAAAAATTATTGTATCAAAGCCTATAAAAAAATATGAAGAGATGCTCTCCGAGCATGGATTTATGCGCGTGCACCAGTCTCACCTTATCAATCTCAATTACATTCAACACCTAAATAAACAAGAAGGCGGTATCTTAGTAATGAGCGACAACTCGCAGATACCGGTTTCTAATCAGCAAAAGCAAGCTCTAATAAAGTATTTCGAGTCTCTATAATTCCATACAGAGCTGAATTCTGTTTCGGGCTTGCCAAATTCAAATTCAACATGGCTGGATTCTAATTCATCCTACAATTAACTCTGTCAAGAATTAATTTTCTTGCAGAAAAATCTAACTAAACATAGGAGCAACAATGAAGAACACTATTCTTTCAATCATCGCAATTCTTTTTTTAGCTGTTGGAATTTCCAGCGCTCAAGGTATTAAGGTTGGCGGCGGTCTTTCTTACGGTAGCGAAATCAGCAGTATTGGCTTACGTGCAGATGGAGTTTATTCTATTAATAAAGATATCTCTGTTGGACTTACCGGCACATACTATTTACCAAAGAACGACTTATCATGGTTTGTAGTTGATGCAAATGCTCAATACAATTTTGTAAAAGAATCCGATTTGACAGTTTATGCATTAGCCGGATTAAACATGACTATGTGGAATCTTTCTATCGATATGGGAATGTTTGGCAAAATTGAAACTAGCGGAACAGATACAGGTGTAAATCTTGGTGCTGGTGCCCGCAAGAAAATGGGAAAGTTCGAATTACTTGGCGAAGTTAAATATGTAGCTAGTGGTGCGGGATTTTTCTCTTTAGGTGCTGGAATTCTTTTCCCTATTAACTAAGAGGGTTAAACCGGCAAGTGTGTATTAATCAGATCAAATTCACCTTGCCGGTTTTTTATATATGGAGATATTTATGAAATTTATCAGATCGCTTCTCTTCCTAATATTAGTATTAACAACAATTAGCTGTAAAAAAGAAACCCCAACCGACACAGAAGTAATTCCCAACGGTGAAGTTAAAATTACAGATGCCGCCAAACCCATTGATGATGAAATTAGAAACAGCTTAAAAATTTTAGATACAACTTCTTTTACGATGCAAATTCCCTCTTCGCTAATTTCATCAAAAAAATTAAAAGTAAACGATGTGTTAATTGATAAACCATCTAGCACAGCCCGTTATGGGTTTTTAAGAAAGATCACAAACATACAGCAAAGCGGAAACCAGGCTACAATAACTACATCGCAAGCAACTCTTAAAGAAGTAATTGAGAAAGGAAGCATTAGTCTAAAAAAATACTCGCTTGGAAAACATAACCTTGCATCAATCCAATTGATTGAGGGCGCAAAGTTGGTTAATAATCCGGCGTTAAATAAATCCAATATGATTGGCATAAACTGGGATTACGAAAAAGACATTTTTTCATCCGGAAGCAACAAAGTTACTGTAAAAGGGAATATTGCCTTCAACTTCGATCTCAATTTCGATTTAACCGTAAATTTCTTCGACTTAGAATACTTCAAAACCTCGTTAGAAGTAAATCAGGCTGTTTCCGTGAACTTCAAATCTAACTTCTCTAAAGATTTGGCAAATGTAAAAATTCCTTTTGCAAAAGCTTTTTTTAATCCACTTACATTTTCAGTTGGAATAATTCCGATAGTGCTAGTGCCGGAAATTACTCTTTATCTCGGTGCAGATGGTAATATATCTGCAAATACCGAAGCTTGGTTTAAGGAATCTTTTACCGGAGAGTATGGAATTAAGTATATAGAAGCCAAAGGTTGGAGTACTATCAACGCAGATAATTTTACTTTGGAAAAAGAACTTCCAAAAGTCGCCGGAGCCGGAAAATTTTCTGCATACGTTGGCCCGCAAGCAAGCATTAAACTTTACGGTGTAGCCGGCCCATATCTAACATTCGACGGCTATACGGAAATTGAAAGTAAACTTAATAACACAAAATTAGCTTACGATTATTCTATCGGGTTTAGATGCAATGCCGGAGTACAAGTAGAACTCTTTGGATGGGAATTATTGAACACATACAAGGAAGTTTTCAGTAAAGAGTTGTTTCGTTACAACAGTGATAGTGGAAGTACCGGTGATAGTTTTAGACTTACAAATCCAACAAATGACCAAACATACGTTGTTGGAGATTTTATAAATCTCACAACTTTTTATAGCGGAACAAGACCAACTTCAGTAAAATTTTTTGTAGATGATGTTGAAAAGTTTACCGATTCTTTCGAGCCTTACGAATACACACTTTCCACAACTTCATTAAGTGAAGGTGAACATACAATTAAGGCTGTTGCTGTTTATTCGGCAAAGTCACTTGAATCAACAGCAAAAATTAAATTGGTAAAACCTACTTGGACAAAAATTGATATGAGCAGCGTTCTTGGCAGCTCCGATATCATTCATAAAATACATTTTGTAAATGAAACTCTTGGTTTTGCTGTTGGCGGTGGAATTAATCACTCGCTAATTCTCAAAACAAACGACGGCGGAAATACATGGACAAAAGTGCTCTCATTAACAACTTATGAGGACACGCAGATAACCGATATCGCTTACATTAGTTCCAGCGAGATTTACGCAGTTCGGCATGACAATCTTTTTCTCTCTAAAAACAATGGAAGCAGTTGGGAAATATTCATTCCGCAAGGTGAAATCCATTCCCGTATTGGCGGAACAAAAATGGATCTTACTTCCGAAGGCTTAATAGTAACCGGATACAGTTCTATGTATATCAAAGCGGCATCTGCAAGCGGCGATAAATGGATTGAAACTTATCCCGGCGGCCCAGAAAACTCGATTGATATTGGGGATGCAATAGCAGTCAAATATCTTAACAACAAAAAATTAGTTGTACTCGATGGCAAAGATTTAAACTCAATTGCTACTCCACGCCCGCATCAACTTTTGATTAGTTATGACGGCGGATACACTTGGAAAAAAGTTTTGTTAAATATTCCTTTCGAATGGGAACCAAGAGATATGTCTTTTGGAGATGAGAACAATGGCTGGATTGTTGGACACTGTACAACTAACGACCGCGGCTTTGTACTTAAAACAACAAATGGCGGTGAAAGCTGGAGTGTGATTCATAATCCAAATGATGAAAAATATTTTGCTCTTAATGCTGTGGATTTCCTTGATTTTCAGAATGGATTTGCTGCTGGAACATTGGTAGATATTAATCAAGGTGGAATTAACTGGAATCAAGGAGTGCTTAGTTCCAACACTAGCGGAGCCAATTGGGCTAACACTTCACTAAAAAATTACGACCAGAACGGAACAATCCGGACACTTTTCTTCTTAAGTAAAACTAAAGGATGGGCAGCCGGATCTCATAAAGTGCTTTATAAATACAGTTCAAATTAAGCTGGAGAAATAATGAATAGGATAATAATCGCATTTATAACATTGATTTTTGTTGCTTCAAACGTCAACGCACAACTTAGCTTAGACAAGCTAAAGAAGAAAATCCAAAAGGAAGCAGAAAAAAGAGTTGAAAAAAATGTTGATAAAGGAATAGACAAAGCTTTTGATAAAGCTGAAGAAGAAGCCGCAAATGCAGTTGCTGGAGATGGTGAAGAAGTTGACGAATCTACTTCATCCGCTAAGAACACAAAAAAATCAGCTAAAACAAAAAACATCAAAGAAGAAGAAACAGAAGTGGTGCAAGAAACCAATCCAATCCAAGTTCAATGGAACAAATTCGATTTCGTTCCCGGTGATGTAGTGATTTTTGAAGATGATTTAAAGGGTGAACAAAGCGGCGAGTTCCCTTCCAAATGGGATTTATCCAAAGGCACAATCGAAAACGCTAATGTTGATGGAGAAAATGTAATCATGTTTAAGGAATGTAACATCAACGGCGGCGGCGGTATTGTTCCTTTACTTAAAAATTCCAGCGAAGATTATTTACCGGATGAGTTTACAATTGAGTTTGATGCTTATTACGAAAAACACGGACACACTTACAGAATACTTTTGGCTGATTCTAAGAATCAGAAAAAGATAGATAAGAAAATGGATTTTGTTGATAAATATTTGCGGTTCAATCAAAACTCTGCTGATGGAAAAGGAATTAGTACAGGTTTTTATCCCGGCTTTACAAGTGCAGACACAAAAAACAATCCGGGTTGGAGACATATTTCAATCTCTTTCAACAAACGTGCGTTAAAAGCATACATTGATGACGCGAGAGTATTGAACGTACCAAACTTAGCATATAATCCAACCGGAATAACTTTGGGATTTCATAATCCATCTTCAAAAAGTGTTGGATACGTGAAGAACTTTAGATTAGCTAAAGGCGCTGTTCCCTTGTACGATAAATTTATGACAGATGGTAAAATTGTAACGACTGGAATTAAGTTCAATGTTAACAAGTCAACCATCAAACCGGAATCCATGGGTGTTATAAACACAATTGCAACATTATTAAAAGACAAACCAGAGTTGAAATTCTCTGTTGAAGGACACACTGATAGTGACGGTGACGATAAATCCAATGTGACTCTTTCTGAGGCGCGCGCTAAATCCGTAATGAATAAACTAATCGAGTTCGGAATTAGTTCGTCAAGATTAAAATCAAAAGGATTTGGAGAATCAAAACCGGTTGCAGACAATAACACCCCAGAGGGAAAAGCTAATAACAGACGTGTAGAATTTGTAAAATTTTAAGGGAGCTAAAAAATGAAACGTATTTTATTTTTATTCATCATAGCATCAATTGCATTTGCACAAAGTACACCTAATAAAATTGGCAAACTTTCAAAGAGTGATTTCGAAAAGTGGGTAAAACCGCTTACGCTTGATGGGCACAAATTTGCAATGTTCAGCCACGAAACTGATTCTTACCAAGCCGGGTTTTTGAAAGGAACTAAAACTGTTAATGTTATGGCTAGAGAAGATGACGGAAGCTTTAAAGAATCTACTATGAAACAAATGGGTTACACTACATACGAAAGAAAAGGACTCAAACATTTTTTTGTTGCTTACGATGAAATGAGTTTAACAACAGTAATAATTCCTAAGTATGGTATCCAGTTCACAGTCGGCGGACAAGGGAAGCTTTCAAAAGATTATCTTGATAAGTTGATTGATCAGACAAAGATATACGAGAAGTAACAACAAAAAGCCCTCGCAATACGAGGGCTTTTCTTTATATGTCACGTCCTGAAAAAAGTTGACTACTGAAAAAGAAAAAGCAGGAGTCAAGCAATGCAAACAAGAATAATGAGCCCCTATCAATCAAAGTATAGTCAAGCGTTCAAAGTGCAATTAGTACGG
>JBAYTN010000013.1:0-70608 GCA_041675645.1 Melioribacteraceae bacterium | reverse complement strand
GTTTGGTTGGTTGATTCAAAAGGGAAGGATTCAATTTTCGTTCAAGCCGAATTACTTAAGAATGGCCTTTCACGTATTAGTTATTACACAAAAGAAAAGCGTTACTATGCTCTATTCTATAATCTCAGAAATACAGCAATGAGAAAAAAACTTGGCATTTGGAACGATGAATAAGAAACAACTCAAAATTGCCAAGATTTTATCGAATCCTTTTATCAGAGAATTCCAATCCTATGGTTTGATAAATGAATTGGTCCTCCGGAATTTGCAAATCAAATCCGAATACTTTGAGTTGCGAAAAACTCATCACCAAATTGAATCCATCTTCATACTCTCCGAAAGGCATCATCTTTCATACGATGCAATTAATACAATTCTATTCCGCAAACGAACCAACAAACCAGTATCAATTTCCCAATAATTCTTTGTTCTAACCTTGTACTGAGCGAAGCCGAAGTATCAAAATTCATAATCCTGTCCCGTGCAGTTTACGGGATCATAATTCATAACTATTGAAAGCCTCTAACCAGCCTATAACAAGCCTCTACCAAGCCTTATGACCCGATGGAATTTTCATTCATTTTGCTTTCCCATTATTACAGTGATCTCCTTGCTCTTAACTTATATGATTACGCCCGAGATTAATCTCAACTCATAATTCATAATTCATAATTCAACAATCATAATTGAGGTAATTATGGCTTTAGTATCTGGAAACGTAATCGGCAATCTTAGTGGTAGATTGGGTAACCTTTCCGCCCGTACAGTTAATGGTCAGACAATTCTTGCAGCTCGTCCCTCTAGCTTTAACGCTAGTCAAGACCCGGCAGCCTTAACTGTCCGTTCTAAGTTTGCAGTAACAGCAAACTTTGCAAAGAATGTTCTTTCACTTTCTACATTAGAAGAGATTTGGAAGAAAACAAAGGCATCTGGCATTTCTGTCTTCAATGCCATCTTCAAAGCTAACTTCTCCTTCTCAACAACTACAAAACCAACCGAACAGAATATTCTCACTCCGGAAGGTTTTGCTTTGCCGGTAACAGAAGCAGAAGTTGCAGCTGATAAGATCACGGCATCAATCAGTGCGTTAAATACAACTGCAATCTTCGGTGCAGAAGAGACAGCTCTTTCTGCAAATGCTCTAGTTGTATTCAGTAATCCAACTGTCCCAACAGATCCGGAATTCCAAATCGCTGCGCTTAGCAAAGAAGTTGCAAACTTCAATTTTACTGAGAACTACAACTTGCAAATTGATTTCAACATCGTTCAAGCTAACATTGCTGCAAAGTACCAAGATTCAGTTTTGTTGCTTGCGGTAGCATCCAAAGATGCAGCCGGCAAAGTTGTTCAGAATTCTTCCACGTATTCCAAAATCTCCGCATAACAAAAGAGCGGCTATTCGCCGCTCTTTTTTATTCCACAACCTTAATCTGGTCCGGTTTCTTCAAAATAATCTGTGGTTTACCTTTATATTCCTCAATCATTCCTATAAGCTCAACTTTCTTACCTTCAAGTTCTTTCAGATTTTCAAAAGCGGGTGCATCTTTCTTGAAAATTACCCCGGTAAAAACATTATCCGGAAACTTCGCACCAATATTCAAATAAGTAACTCCGGATTTTATTGTAGTTACCTGTGCAACCTCTCCGGTAACAATCGCGTTCTCCCCAATATGTTTAGCAGCATCTTCTGCCAAGTATTTCTCTTGAGCATTTATTAATGCAACACCAAGCATCATAAATATTAACAATAAATATTTCTTCATCACTTACCCATTTTGTTTATGCTTGTGAAATTACTGTTTAATTTCTATTTGTTCTATCGCACTTGGAAGTATATCAAGCATTATTGCCGGTCTTGCTACCCTAGTATGGTTGTGTTTTTAAGTCCCACTATCTTCTTACTTTGTATTCTTTTCCTTGACATAAACATCCTAATAAATTAATTTCAAATCAAAATCACGGGGCTCCGCTCAATTCATCTTTTTCGGGGGAACCGACAACCACTGAAATTCAATAACGTATAGATTAATGAAAAAAAATACGAGATGACAAACCTCCAAGCTTATTCGAAAATCATCAAAAAACTAAATTAATGTTGATAGATAACATTCTCAAGACGTGTTTTCTGCTCGCTGATTAATTAATAGTTAGGCATTAAAAGGTGATCAATATGAAATATGAAGAAATTGGAAATTGGTTGAGAATGGTTTTTACTAACTTTCTTTATCCAGCATTAATCATCCTAATAATGGTCTACCTATTTGGTCTTCTAATTTACTTAATAGTAAGCGGTAAGGGTTCATCGAGTTATATTCGGAGGTCTACTGGTGCTCTTTTACCAATAGTCTTGTTAGTATTTGGTATGGCAATTAGCAGCGATTCAATAAAAATGATTGAGAATGCATTATTAACACTTCCAAATATTGTGCAACTTATTCTCGGTGCTATTATTGGGACCTCATTGATTGAATTTGGAAGATACTACTTAAAAAGTGATATTGATGGAGCCGCTTCATTACTTGCACTATTTGTTTCGTGTATATTCTCATTTATACTATGGTGCATTATGGGAGGTGTTTTAGCGAGTTTAAATTATTCTCTTGTTGGTCTCATTCTCTTCGGTGGTTTAGATATAATTTTTAGGGGACAAGTAAAAAAACAGAAAAATCATTTGACAAGTGGCGATAAAGCCAGTTCTCATAATATAATACTGCCTAACCCTCGCCTCAACAGTGACCGCGATAAAGATGTGGTCTAATTGAGTCGCATTAGGGTTTGGCTTTTCAGAATTAGTTAGTTGTGTAAAGTTGATTTAGATATTTAAAATGTTTTATAAATAAATGTTGCGTTGACAAAACTGTCATTGCTGTTCTGGGCTGCGGGTTAGCGGCAATGCCGTTATTTTTTATGGAGATAGATATGAATAGTAAATCACACCATGTTGTTAAAGATAGCAAAGGTGGATGGTCAGTAAAAAAAGGCGGGGGTGAAAAAGCTAGCAAACATTTTGACAATCAACAAAAAGCTATTGAGTGGGGCCGTCAAATCGCTCAAAATCAAAAAACTGAATTCTATATCCATGACAAAGATGGAAAGATTCGTTCTAAAGACAGTTATGGGAAATCTCCAAATCCTCCAAAAGACAAAAGATAATCATGGAATATTTTGAAACAAATGTATTCGTAAATTGTCCATTTGATGATGATTATCGTAAGCTATTACTTCCGATAGTATTTACATTAAAGTATCTTGGTTATAATCCAAAGATGGCGTTACAAAGAGTTGATTCGGCAGAATCAAGGATAGATAAAATTATAACTCTTATTAAAGAATCAAAATTTGGTATCCATGATTTGTCACGAATTGTTTCAACCAAGGAAAATGAAAATTATAGAATGAATATGCCTTTTGAATTAGGAATTGATTATGGATGTAAAAAACTTAGAGACGGTGTTTGGTCAACTAAGCAAATATTAATTCTTGAAAAAGAAAAATATAGATATCAGAAAGCTCTATCGGATCTCTCTGGTTCAGATATAAAAAATCATGATGATGATCCCGCTAAAGTGATTATGGCTGTTCGGGATTGGTTTGTCACAACCGAGTCTAAGCGTGCTGATAGCGGGAATAAAATATGGCACTCATATAATGATTTTCAAGCTTTTTTATATGATGAGTTAATTGAAAAAGATGGTCATGAATCCGTGGCAGTTGTTCAAATTCCGGAAATCATTCAACTTATGACAGATTGGTTTGTGAATATTGAAACATAACCCGCAACTCAAAGCGCCTGCTTTAACTTTGCGGCTTTTGTGTAATTGTAATGTTGTGTTGTAAAAATAAATTGCTTTTTAAGTTTAGTGAACAAAACATATTAATAAATAATTATAGGTGTTGGCTTTTCAGTGTTGCATTGTCGTTCTAGGCAGCGCTTAAAGTGCCGTTAGGCAGATAAATTGAATGCAAAATAAATATACAACAGAAAGTTTTTTTCAATTATTTGGTCATATAAATGTTTTTTTTGCAACAATAGATTTTATTGTAACTCTAGTCATTTATAGACTTCTAAAATTTGAGAATTTCAAAAATAGTCCGATAAATGAAAAGACAACATTAAAACAAAAATTCAGAATTCTTAAAGATGTGAAAGCAGAGAATGTTTACGATTTGAATGCACTAAAAAAGATCAATAACTTTGTTGATGAAGCAATTGAACTTAGTGAAAAGAGAAACAGATTCATCCACGATCAGTGGCTTTTCGCTCCTGATTTGATTAATGAAGGAAAAATTGGAAGACTTAATCTTAATAAAATATCTATGGGTAGCTTTACCCCGCAACAAGAAACTCATTCGTATGAGGAATTAGTAGAGTTCATAAACAAATTAGGAAATATGCAGAAATTGGTTAACTATGTTTTTAATCTATTGCCGAATCAATATTTAATAAACAATTCAAATTATTTGAAGGAGTTTAATAATGAGCAATAAAAATAACCGTATTGTTTACAAAAGAGACGATGGGACTTGGGCTAATAAGAAAAATGAGAACACAAAAGCATCTTCACTTCACAAAACTCAAAAAGAAGCGGAGAACGCTGCAAGGGAAATGCTTAATAATTCCGGTGGAGGCGAACTGACCACAAAAGGACTTGATGGCAAAATTAGAAGCAAAGACACGATCAAACCTGGAAATGATCCAAGAAATATAAAAGATACTGAACATTGAAAACCGCCTAACAACTTCTTCAAGGCCACCCGCAACGTTGCGGCATTTGTGGCGTTGTAAAGTACTGTTGTAAAAGTAAGTTGCTTTTTTAGTGTAGTTAGTAAAACGAATTTATAAATAATTATTGGTCTTGTTTTTCAAAGTTGCACTGCTATTATGGGCAGCGCTTTAAAACAACGCCGTTATTTTTTCAAAATAATAAAAAGGAATAAGAAATATTTATATAGCAAATATTGCAATAAAAGAGCCTTATAGCACAAATTCTAAGAGTCGGAGAGATTAATAATGAAGACGATTTCCGAAGAACCCATGAACTACTCAACCATCACGGTTCCGTTTGTGCTATCTCTTCCGAATGATAGCATCAAGCAATTTCCGATTCTTGATTCTTCACGAAGCGTGCAAATGAAATCTGCACTAGTAACGCTACAACCGGGAGAGAATATCGGTTCGCATAACACTGGAAAGAATGAAGAACTACTTGTAATCCTGGAGGGTGTCGGTGAAGTTGAAGCACATGGCTTAGGTAAGCAACGGGTAAGCGGGCAATCGGTAGTTTACATTTCTCCCGACAATCAACACAATGTAAGCAATGTAGGCACGGTTCCACTCCGGTACTTATACATTGTATCTAAAATTCACTAGGTGGTGCATGTAGTTTGTTTTATTACTGTCAGCTGCATTCTGTTCTATCTGGGTGGAGTTTTTCAGTGATATGTTTTTGTTTATTGCACTTCGGAGTTTATCCCGCATGTTTGCGGGGCTTACCTCCTTCGGCGCTCGTCAATATTATAAACTCCTCATTCCGTTCAACGATGTTTTATAATCTTTATACTTATTCACTTCATTCGTCGTTGAATTCCTAAGCGGAAAATAAAAAACCCAAACGCTGGGGGGAACGTCTGGGTCTGAAGTGTTAATAACATTGCTGTTACTAAACTCATTATTAATGTAATTATTATTCAATTTTCGCGCAACCCAAAATTATTCCCGCATAATTTGCGTGTCTCTTCACTCGCATTTCACTATTCGTTCATCAACACTTAAAATATGCGCTCACAAATCTAAGCCGCGTAATGATTCGTCCCGCTTATGCGGGACTCACAATCCGCACTTTCATTAACTGCATAAAAGCATTCGTAAATAATTTGCGCGTAATTGTTTTGATTTATCCACCGCTTAAACTATTTACTCATACATCTAAGCAAAAAGTTTGTCTTCACTCACTTCGTTCTTTCATCCAAACCTTTTCACTAGAGAAGCTTTTTGGTTCACAGCTTCGCTGTTATCTAAAAGCATTGTTTTTGCCATACCGCTATTCAATTTAAGCCAATAAAGGAATCCGGCCGTCAAGGGTTTATTAACTCAAAACGCATCTGCTTTTTTCATTCTCTTCGTTCATTAAAAAGCTGCGTTTTTTCGCCCTTGTACTGCCACCTTTATGGCTTTTATCTCGCTATCGCTCGCTTTCAAATCCTTTGCGTCTGGCAAAAACATTTTTTTTATACATCAAAAAGGCAAATTTCATGCAAAACAAAACTTTACACATCGTTACTAAGTGCGGTTATACTTTTTATCTCGTTTCTACTCCTTCGTGTCATTTGGTTCAAGTTCGCAATCGGGTTAATAATGTTTCTAAAATCTTAAAAACTCTTCCTCTCGCCTCTACTCCGTCGGCTTTGGCTCAAGCTTTCAATCAAACAATAAATTCTTTTAGGGTGTAGTTATGCCACTTCCTTTCATTGCTAAAAAGCGCATTGGTGGCTGGTTGGTTGTTTTATCAGAGTTTCAAAACAATTTCCATGTTAAAGTAATGGCGCCAAATGGCAAGTTAAATCCTTTCCAGTTTTCAACACAAGCAGAAGCAACAGAGTTTTTCAACTTCTTCTGTTCCAAACTTTCAGCTTTTCTCCGTTCTCCAAAAAAAACAAAATCAAAAGAGTTTTCACTTTTCAATAAGTAATTCAATAACAAAAGAGGTAAGTCATGCTTACACAAGAACAAAAGCAGCAATACCGGCAAGAGAAAAAAGAAAAGATCATCCGTATCCGTAAAACCTTATCTGAAATGACAGAAGAACAACGCCAAGCAATCGTTGACAAATTCGGAATCGTTACAGTTGAAGGACATTTATTAACAGCACACAACCAATGTTTTTTAGTTGCTCAATCAGAGTTAAACTTTTCAATTGTCGGTGGATATAGACAATGGCAAAAGTCTGGTCGTTCTGTTCGCAAAGGGGAACACGGGTTTTATATCTTCGTTCCATCCAAAACAAAAGAAGAGTCTGAAAACTCTGCTGAAGTATCTTCTGATGATGAAACCCCATTCTTTTTTACTGCTGTTGTTTTTGATATATCTCAAACCGAAGAAATAAACACTACAAATTGATTTATCAAAAAACTATATTATTAATGAAAAAGCTTCTGGTATCAATAATTAGAAGAAATCAAAGTTTCGGGAGCTTCTTTGAGTAAAAAACTAACATGGAGTGAGTGGAGTCCATACAAAGTCCATACATTTCTAAGCGAAAATCATCGGGTATTTGTTAAGGTCAGAAAACAAAAAAGCCCCAAAACGAAGTGTTTTGAGGCTTTTCGAGAGCTGGCGATGGGACTCGAACCCGCAACCTGCTGATTACAAGTCAGCTGCTCTACCAGTTGAGCTACGCCAGCATTTAAGAACTTTCAAAAGTGCGTGGCAAATCTAACATAAAATCCCAATACTGCGCAATAATTCCAGATGAAAAAGTGGTAAATATTGCCCTCCGATTTAAGGAAAATATCAGTTTTTATTAATCAATTACATTTGATATGAGAAACGATGACGCATTTTAATTCAAAAAACATTTTACCGACTCTTAGAAATTGATGACTGGTAAATGGTATTTTAACGGGTGTATTTCTCCCAGTAAATTGGAAAGACCCTAATTCTTTAGAACTAAGGCTTAATTTCTTTTTTGCGGGGAGTCGGGGATTCTTCCCAGTCAGAGAATTGTATCATAATCGATACTTTCTGAAAGTGATGAACATTTTGTGACCAACTCACTTACAAATACACTCTACTACACCGTCTACACAGTATTAGTCCTCTCTCCTAATTGAGTACTTGTCTATCTACTAATAATAGTAGAATTTGTCTTAGTCCTGAAAAAGATTTTAGCCGGATCTAATTTTGAATATGGGCATGTACTGTCTGATCTGTCAGCGATTAATTCACTTGCATCAACTCTCTTCAATAATGTAATTCTCTTTTCGTTCCTATGGAGTATATACTATTCTTTTATCTATAAGTAGTTTATCAGAGTAGCGAAATACTTATGATTGAATATAACTAGGGCTTCATGATGGAAACGGTAATAGTATTTAGAAATAATTATAGACTTCCATATGAAGATTGCTTAGTTATGACAAATTGCTAAGAATATTAGTTGGAATGCCACAACTTTTAACATTTCCATTTGTCAAACCAAATAATTAATAAAGTATATCTCGGTGTATCAAATGAAAGATTTTTTTGCACAAACTCTAAAATATTTTTATGAAGTGAAAGATTTTCTCAGCATTCGTCTTCTGAATATCGGCGATACATCAATAACGCTTTGGACTTTAATTTACTTTGTTTTTCTTGCATGGCTTCTTTTCTTCATTACTGCAAAACTCAAAAAATGGATGGTCTATAAAGTTCTTTCAAAAAGCAAAATAGAACTTGGTGTTCGCCTCGCAGTCGGCACAATTATCCGTTACGGTTTTCTTATACTCGGACTTGTGGTGGTTATACAGACCGTTGGGATAAACCTGAGCGCAATTACTATTCTCGCCGGCGCACTTGGTGTTGGTATAGGCTTCGGTTTGCAGAATGTAACCAATAATTTGGTAAGCGGAATAATTATTCTATTTGAAAGACCAATAAAAGTTGGAGACCGAATTCAGGTTGGAGACGTATTTGGTGATGTTATGAGTATTTCTATGAGAGCAACTATAGTTGTAACAAATGATAATATTTCTGTGATTGTTCCTAACTCTGAATTTATTTCCTCAACAGTTATTAACTGGAGCTATAACGACCGGAATGTCAGATTCAGTATACCGGTAGGTGTTGCATATAAAGAGGACCCCGACAAGGTAAAGCAAATTTTGCTGGAAGTCGCAGATAATAATGAAGGCGTTCTGAAAGACCCGAAACCTAGTGTGCTTTTTGAAAATTTTGGTGAAAGCTCACTTAATTTTATTTTGCAAATATGGACAATCAGCTTTATTACCACACCGGGAATTTTGAAAAGCAACCTATATTTCGAAATATTCAAAAAATTCAAAGAAAACAACATTGAATTGCCTTTCCCACAGAGAGACTTGAACATTAAGAATACAGAGCAAGTGGTCAAATGAGGATCAACTAATTACTAAATCGTTTGATCTTTTATTGAGTGCTTTAAGCTGTTCTGCATTCTTACAACTAATTTTTCACCTTCTTAATTTCGGTTAAATCGATTAATGCCAGCTGGCATTTTTTCTCTGAATCCAAATCGTCGGAAAATTCCAGCCCTTCCATCCGAACTTGATAAACACGTTTATCCTTGTTAATCATCTTCAATTCACATGCATGTTTTCCAGTATTTTCAAAAACCGTTATAATAAAAGAATTAAATAAATCCTTTTCACTTTGAGGGACATATGCCATAATTTTTTTACCAATTAGTTTACCTCTATCAATTCCAAACATTTTACTTGCACTAAAATTCACTTCTTTTATTACACCATTCTGGTTCAAAGTAAAATATGGAATTGGCGAAAAATCGAAGAGATTTACATATCTATTTCTAGAAACTTCCAGCTCTTGTTGTGTAATTCTAAGTTCTTGGTTCTGATGTTCCAGTTCAATTTGATGAATCTGGAGGAGCTGCACCAATCTTTTCATATCTTCAATTTTTTCAACTGCCGGCTTTTTAGTTTTGGATTTGATATTCTTCTTAGGCTTTTTAGCAATAGTTTTAACTAAATCATTTTTAGAACTCTTCATTTTTGAACCTCGTTATTTTATACTCTTCCACTCGATTGCAAGAAGAATAAGTTTTGTTTCCTTTTCCTCGTGAAATATCTGACGTGCATTCAGAAGTAATAATTTTTTGCCAGCTTGTACAGAATTATATTCAACCTCATAATCCTCGAAGAAATTGCGCTGGGGAATTATTTGTTCAAGAAGCTCGCGCAGCTTAGGTATATCCCAGTTTTTCTCATCTAGATCATATATAAACTTGCCGACGGTTTTTTCAGCAACAGTATTAAATGTTTTATAGAATGACTGATTAGCAGAAAGTACTTTCAAATCCTCATCAAGAATTAGAAGGGATTCTCTAACAGTATCAATAATATTGTTTGCATACTGGCGAGCAAGCTGAATATTCTTATTTAGCTTACTAATCTCATCGGAGGCAATCTTGAAATTGTTAATATCTAGAAAAGTGATAACAACACCATCTATAACATTGTTAAAAGTCCGGTAAGGTAAAATCCGCATCTGGTACCAACAGCCATCTTTCGTTTGTACTTCTGTTACTTTATAAACCAATGTTCTTAAAACTTCCTTTGCATCTTCAGTAAAATTATCATATTTCAGATTTGTTGCAATATGGTTTATTGGTCTGCCAATATCGGAAGCAATTAAATTTACAACCTTAGTTGCGTAATACGTAAATCTTTTTATCAACAAATTATTATCAAGAAAGATGGTTGGTATATCAACGCTATCCATCAGGTTTTTCATATCATTATTTATAACCAAAAGCTCTTCATTCTTGTTTTGCAGCTCAGTATTAACAGTAATTAATTCTTCATTCAGCGATTGTAATTCTTCTTTGGATGTTTCCAATTCTTCATTAGAACTTTGCATCTCCTCATTTGTGGACTGCATTTCTTCGTTTGTGGATTTAAGTTCTTCGTTTGAAGTTTCCAATTCCTCAATAGTTGATCGCAAATTTTCTTTTGTTGTTTTTAATTCGTGTTCTAGTTCTTTTATAACCTTTTCCGATTCCTTTTCATAATGAATCTTTTTTGAAGTTGTTGATTTTGGCGGAAGCTCTATTTCCTCAAAAATAACTAACAGTGACCCAAGCATTTCCGGCGGTTCTTTGATTGGTTTAATCCTAATATTAAAACAGTGGCTGCTTCCATTAGTCTTTACCTTAATCCCTTCTGCAGTCACAGATTTCTTACTCAATAAAACTTTTCTAACCAGCAAAGGCAGTTCTTGATATAATCCTTCACGAGCCATTTCAAAAATATTCATCTTCGCTTCGCCATGTGTAAGCTCAAGATATTTGCCTGTTCTTCCATGAATATAAACTATATCTCCATTTTCTGTTATTATCACACAATCTGGAGAATAGCTTTGAAGAATGATTTTTTCGGCGAGCTGAGTAATATTTTTTATTTCATTCTTTTTCATAATAGTCTCATAAACTTTTCCATTCGATCTTGCTAGCGGAAATTCTATATAAGGTTGTGTAGAATAAATAGAATCTCTTCTCTTGTATATTTTCCATTTTTTATCCAGCAATGAAAACAAATCAACAAAACTACCAATAGTCTCAGATGATCCTAGAAAAAGAATACCGTTAGCTTTCAGGCTGTAATGTAAAAGTGGAATTATTTTCTTTTGTAATTCGGTATTAAAATAAATTAAAATATTTCGGCATGAGATTAAATCAAGTTTTGTGAATGGTGGATCTTTAATTATACTTTGCGGTGCAAAGACTAACATTTCTCTAATTTCTTTTCGAATACGAAAAAGATTTCCTTCGGGAGTGAAGAATCGTTTCAATCGTTCTTTTCCTACATCGGATTCAATTCCCGAAAAACAACCAACACGGGCCTTTTCGATTGCTTTACTATCAATATCTGTTGCAAAGATTTGCACATTGAAATATTTTTTGACTTCACTCATGCACTCGTGCAAAATAATAGCTATGGAATAAGCTTCCTCTCCTGTATAACATCCGGGCACCCAAATTCGAATTTGACTGTTATCCGGCTTACTTTTTACTATCTGTGATATTACCTTTTTTAATTGTTCGAAAGATTCGGGGTCTCTGAAAAAATTTGTTACTCCAATTAAAAGTTCGTTGAACAGGTTTTCTATTTCTTCAGGGTTTTCTTGTAGCAGACGAATATAATTTTGTAGGGTGTCTAATTGAGATATATTCATTCTTCTTTCTATGCGCCGGTAAATTGTATTTTGTTTATAAAGTGAAAAATCGTGACCGGTGCGGGTTCTGAGAAGTATGAAAATTTTTTGAAACTCATCTGGAATTTTACTGTCCGTAATTTCTTTCTCGAATAAAACACCTCTAACTTTTGAAGAAGAATATTTAATTAGCTGATTGGGCATTTCTTCGGGCGAAAGAGTGTAATCGACTAATCCAGTTTTAATGGCGCTAGTAGGCATCCCATCGAACTTAGCAGATTGTGGATCCTGAACCATTACCATCCCTAATTCACTTTTCACAGATTTTAGCCCGGAAGTTCCGTCAGAGGCCATGCCGGATAAAATAATACAAATGGCTTTTTGCCCTACGTCCGCAGCAAGTGATTTAAAGAAAAAATCGATTGGTAGCCGAAAGCCATGTGCTTCGATAGGCTCTATTAACTGGATTGTTCCGTGAAGTATTGCTAAATCTCTGTTAGCTGGGGCTACATAAACATGATTTTGCTGAACTACCATTCCATCTTCAGCCTGAAACAATTTCATCTTAGTAGATTTTTGAATTAGTTCTGGCATGATGCTAACATGATCGGGATCTAAATGCGTCACTACAATAAAAGCCATCCCGGAATTCTCAGGCATATTTCCAAAAAATTTTTCGAGAGCATCTAAACCGCCCGCAGATGCGCCGATTCCAACTATATAGAACGAACTCTTCGTGGAAGATATTTCAATGAGATCTTTTTTCTTTTTGTTTGGAGATTTTTTAGAGATTGGCTTCTTCTTCATAGCTCCTTCAAGTATAGAACAGAGTCTTTTCAATAATCTATATCAATAAGACTTGATGAAGATAGTTAGAAATCAGCTATTCTACAAGAAAACCGAAGTATGAAAAGATTTTACTTTTACGGAAACCAACACTACTAAATAATCGCTTGATAGGTACATTGGTTGTTACACAATATGCAGAAATTTTGATATGTCGGAACTTCATAGACAGTAATACCCATTTCGTAATTATTTCTTAGGACAATACCTCGTCCAAAAGGTGTAGTTCTTTTTTCATTCCGTTGTCCGATAGAATTAAGAGGAACCTCTTCATAATATTATAAAGCATAAGATACTCTTCCCTTACTCCTTGCATGATGAGTGCGAAAGTAAAATGAATAAGTAAATAATTTCAAGTGGAATTTCCGGAGAAAGGAAAACTATTTCACAAAACTTAACCAACCAAATAAAATGAACAATTGGTTTAATGAAAGGAATTCAAATGCCAGACAAAGTAACTAAAAACACACCTGCGGCAGAGTTAATAAATAGCTCGCCTGCAATTCTTAATTACTTGGTGAGGAATGGTGTCTGTGGAATAAGATGTGAGTTCCCTGTGACAGGTACTCTTGAACAAATGGCCAGAGAAAAAGATTTCAGTGAAACAGAGCTAGAAAAGACAGTCATTGAATTAAATAACTTGATTATTTAATTAAAATAAACTCTTGACTGATTATTTGCGCAGTCCATCATAGGTCAGACCAATGATAATGAAGAAAATAGATTATAAATACTTAGTCATCACGCTTATAGTCTTGGTGATACTCTTTTTATACTTCGGGAGCGGGGCTATCATGAATGAGGGAATATATGGAAATGGATGGATTCGCAGTAGCAATTGGAGATGGTTCCCTAGCATATTTTTTTTGTTGTTTGGTATCATAATAGGGTGGCTCCTTTTAAAAATGAAAAAAAACAAATCATGATTTATCAAAAAAATATAATCGGAGAATGGAAACGAAAGGCAATGAAAAATTAATTAAAGTGTTAAACGAGCGTTTAGCTGATGAACTTACTGCCATTAACCAGTACATGGTACATTCTGAAATGTGTGAAAACTGGGGTTATGGGAAACTACATCTTGCAATTAGAAAACAGGCAATGGATGAGATGCATCATGCAGAGTGGCTCATTGAGCGAATCATTTTTTTAGATGGCGCGCCAACAGTATCAAAGCTTAATAATATCAAAATTGGAAAGACTGTTTTAGAAATGATTCATAACGACGATCTCGATGAACTTGATGCAGTGCGCACTTATAATGAGGCAATTAAACTTGCACATGAAGTAGCCGATGAAGGAAGTGTTGAATTGTTAACAAAGATACTTAAAATGGAAGAGGGTCATGTTGATTGGGCAGAAATTCAAAACACCCAGATTGAGCAGATGGGAATAGAAAATTATCTAGCTAATCAGGCTGAAAGTACAGCAAGCTGATGAATTTTTGAAATTTTGGATAGGAAGAAAATGGAAAAGAAAAAACTAACAACTGCAAGCGGCAGACCTTATTACGAGTTTGATAACTCTATGACTGTCGGCAACCGTGGACCAATTCTTTTACAGGATTATTTCCTACATGAAGATATGGCGCACTTCAATCGTGAGCGTATTCCCGAAAGAGTAGTTCATGCAAAAGGAGCCGGGGCTTTCGGAACTTTTGTTGTGACTCATGACATCACTCAATACACCAAAGCAAAAATATTTTCTGAAATTGGAAAGCAAACAAAAATGTTTGCGCGTTTCTCTCAGGTTGGCGGAGAAAAAGGAAGTGCCGATACCGAAAGAGATCCCCGCGGTTTTGCGCTCAAGTTTTATACTGAAGATGGCAACTGGGATCTGGTAGGCAACAACACACCGGTATTTTTTATAAAGGACCCAAAAAAGTTTTCTCACTTCATACACACACAAAAACGCGATCCAAAAACAAATTGCAAAAGTCCTACAATGATGTGGGATTTTTTCAGTTTGAATCCCGAAAGCTTACACCAAGTAATAATTTTAATGAGCGACCGCGGAACTCCTTTTTCATATAGGAACATGCATGGTTTTGGAAGCCACACATTTTCCCTTTTCAACAAAAACAATGAAAAGATTTGGGTGAAATTTCATTTCATAACAATGCAGGGAATTAAAAATTTTACTGCAAATGAAGCCATTGAAATGCGGGGTGTTGATCCCGACCATGCAACGCGGGATCTGGCCGAAGCCATTGAGAAAAAAGATTTTCCTAGGTGGGCTTTCAAAATTCAGGTAATGACTGATGATCAAGCGAAAAAATTCAAATGGAATCCATTCGACATTACAAAAGTTTGGAGCCATAGAGAATATCCATTAATTGATGTGGGAATTATGGAACTGAATGAAATTCCCGAAAACTATTTTCGTGATGTTGAACAGTCTGCATTTAATCCAGCTCATGTTGTTGACGGCATTGGTTATTCCCCAGATAAATTACTGCAAGGTCGATTACTTTCTTATCCGGATGCACACAGATATCGGTTGGGTGTTAACTATGAACAGATTCCAGTAAACAAATGTCCTTACACGGTCGCAAATTATCAGCGCGATGGACTAATGCAAGTTGGAGATAATGGAGGGTCAGACCCGAATTACCGTCCCAACAGTTTTGATGAAATTGTTGCTGACGAAAAATATAAAGAACCAGCGATGACATTGGAATCAAACATTGCAGATTGGTTTGACCGCAACGAAAATGATGACGACCACTTTACACAACCCGGCATGTTATATCGTGACGCAATGGAAGAACATGATAGAAATAATTTAGTAAACAACATCGTTGGTTCTATGCTTGGCATTTGCGGAGAGAAGAAAGAAGAAATTATCAAACGGCAGATTAGTCATTTCTTTCGCATGGATAATCAATTAGGATCGGCAGTAGCAAAAGGATTGGGTTTAACCGAGGACTGGATGAATGTCTAAAACCTTCTTGCCTCGATTTATCAGACATCATCAGCAAAGAAACTGTAAATGAATCAGTCGTATATAATAAAATAAGTCATACTCGTAACTTTAAACATGTTGGCTATAGAATGGAGAATTAAGAAATATGAAAATATCTGGAACAAACATCGTAAAACATCCGGGCAGAAGCAGTCGCGATACTGCAATGCCGGTTATATCCAAACCGGTCAGAGAAGAATATATAGAAGTAGAACGCAATGTTCGACTTCATGTTACAGATGCTGGTGAAGGGAGACCAATTGTGTTAATACCCGGCTGGCCATTGAGCGATGAAATGTACGACTATCAATACAGCGATCTTATAAAAAATAATTTCCGGGTTATTGGTATTACATTAAGAGGATTTGGAAAATCCGATAAACCTTATAGCAGTTATACTTATGATGTTCATGCTGCCGACATAAGTAAGATTTTTCATAAACTGGATTTAAAGGATACCGTATTAGGGGGCTTTTCTATGGGCGGAGCAATCGCCATTCGCTATGCATCTGTTGATGATGGTGTGCGCGTATCCAAACTTGCATTGTTTGGTGCTGCCGCTCCAAGCTGGACGCAGCGTGATGATTTTCCATACAACCTTCCCCCAAGTGCGGTTGATGATCTGATTAAGTTGAACAATATGGACCGACCAAAGTTGCTAGCAAATTTTGCAAAGATATTCTCCGCAACCGAAACCTCACTGAATGAAGGAATCGGCGGTTGGCTGAATGGTATTTGCCTAAGTGCATCTTCATATGCAACAGCTCAATGTTTAGTTGCTTTGCGTGATACAGATCTAAGAAATGATTTGGAAAGAATTTCAATTCCTACTTTGATTATGCATGGCCGCAAAGACAAAATATGTTCATTTGACCTCGCTGAACAAATGAAAGCCGGGATTAAAAATTCAAATATCATTGCTTTTGAAAATAGTGGTCACAGCTTATTCTTGGAAGAGACTGATAAATTTAATTCCGAGCTAATCAAATTTGCAAAGGAATAAATGACAATTACCAAAAACAATTCTGAATTTGTTTTTATTGATACATCATTCACAAGATATGTTAATGATAAAGAAGATTTTGAAGGAAACAATAAATTATTAATAGTTATAAATCATGAATCAAAGTATCAATAATGATGCGGCTGTGAAAATTAAAATTTACAACAACGATAATAGATCGAATTTGTCGGTCTGGGAGTGAACTTATGGACTACAGCAAACAATTTATTGTAGAGCCGGGCAGCAGTGTGCAGCTCAAGGATTATGAAACACAGTTTTCAAAAAAACAAGTAAAGAAAAAATCTACGATAAAGAAGACCAAGAAACTCGAAGCTAAAATGGGTGAAATTCAAGCTCGACTTTTTGCCGAAAATAAACACTCGTTGTTAATTATTCTTCAAGCACTTGATGCTGGTGGGAAAGATGGGGTTGTTCGACATGTTATTGGTTCGATGAATCCACATGGCTGCCGTGTTGTGAACTTCAAGCAACCGACGCCTAAAGAACTTGCTCATGATTTCTTGTGGCGGATTAAACACAATATCCCCAACTCTGGGGAGGTTGTTGTATTCAATCGTTCACAATATGAGGATGTGCTTATTGTGCGAGTTCACGACCTTGTTCCCAAAGAAGTATGGTCGACTCGCTACGAACAAATCAATAAGTTCGAGCAACATCTAATTTCACAAGGCACACACATTCTAAAATTCTTCCTTCATATTAGTAAGAAAGAGCAAATGAGACGATTCAAAAAAAGACTTGAAGATCCAACGCGACAGTGGAAAATAAATGAAACAGATTATACAGATAGAGAATACTGGGCTGACTATCAAACCGCCTACGAAGAAGTCTTTAATAAATGCAGTACAACCCAAGCTCCATGGTTCATAATTCCATCCGATAAAAAATGGTTTCGCAATCTCGCTATTTCGCAAATTATCGTCGAGACTTTGGATAAACTAGCTCCCGAATTTCCGGAACCAAAAGTGAATATTAAAGACATATATAAAAGATATCACAATGTGAAACGAGAGCGGAAAAAGGATGAAAAAAAGGAACGTTAATAGATCAATTCAATTACTTGAGTTTATGATAGAATTAATATCTAATATTTCGAAGCTATTCTTGAAGAAAGAACTTATAATTGTTAGAAGAGATAAAAATAAATAACTTTTTAAGCTACTGACTAAATGAGATAATTTGAAAATTCTATTAACAGGTGCAACAGGATATATTGGTAAACGATTATTACCGGTTCTACTTGACCAAGGGCACAGTGTTGTTTGTAGTATCAGAGATAAGAATAGATTTCCAACGGAAGGACTTTTTGCTCATCCAAATATTTCCCTATTCGAAGCAGACTTTCTAAACACAATAGAATATGATGAATTACTAGCTGGAATTGATGCTGCTTATTATCTCATTCATTCAATGAGTTCGGGAATAAGTGATTTTGAAAGACTGGAAGAAACATCTGCCAACAATTTTATAAATCTTATACAACAGACCACAGCTAAGCAAATTATTTTCCTTAGTGGAATAACCAATGAGAGTAAACTTTCCCGCCATTTAGCTTCCCGAAAAAATGTTGAGGATATTCTTAAGAAAGGAAATATAGCCTCAACTATTCTGAAGGCTGGAATAATTGTCGGCTCAGGCAGTGCTTCATTTGAAATTATACGAGATCTAGTAGAGAAACTTCCGGTGATGATTGCACCAAAGTGGTTAAAAACAAAACACCAGCCAATCGCAATTAGAAATGTTATTGAATGCTTAACTGGAGTTCTCTTAAACGAAAAAACTTTTAATGCTAGTTTTGATATCGGCGGACCAGACATAATTACCTATAAGGAAATGTTGTTACAGTTTGCCGAAGTACGTGGCTTACATAGATTAATAATTGCTGTGCCTGTAATGACTCCGCGCCTATCTTCTTATTGGCTTTATTTTGTTACAGCAACCTCATATAAGCTAGCTGTTAATCTAGTGAACAGTATGAAAATTGAGATAATCGCCAAAGATGATGTTCTAGTAAAGCTGCTTAAAATAAAATTGATATCGTACAAAGAAGCAGTTAAGATGGCTTTTGAAAAGATTGAACAAAACTTAGTTTTATCAAGCTGGAAAGATTCTCTGGTTTCAAGTTCGGGTGAAAATTCTTTGCAAGGACATTTAGATGTTCCAGTACACGGTTGTTTCTTTGATAGACGTGAGAAGGAAATATTAGTTGATGTTAGTTACGTATTGGAAAATATCTGGTCAATTGGTGGAAAGCGTGGTTGGTATTACGGAAATTGGTTATGGCATTTGCGCGGATTTATAGACAAACTTTTTGGTGGCGTTGGTTTAAGAAGGGGAAGAACAAATTCTAATACAATTAATCCGGGAGATACACTTGATTTCTGGCGTGTAATGGCTGCCGATAAACATAACATGCGGCTTTTACTTTATGCAGAGATGAAATTGCCTGGCGAAGCTTGGCTCGAATTTAAGATCACCGAAATAGACAAAAAATATTTTCTTCAGCAGACTGCAACTTTCCGTCCACGTGGTTTATTTGGCAGAATTTATTGGTATTCGCTTCTTCCAATTCATCATTTTATTTTCAATGGAATGGCAAGAAATATAGTCAACTAACACACTCTATTTACAGATAGCGGAATTAATTAATTCCGAAAGTTTTCTATAATAATGATAAGTATCATTCCAGATATTCTTAGAATCGAAAAAAGCATTAAATCAATCAATGAAGAACCAGTTGATTTCCCTGTAGAGATGTAATCCATATTGGAGAATTATTCATATTTAGATTGAATTCTTCATTTCTCTTAATGTCCTAAATATGTCCTAACAGCTGGGGAATGGTATAAATGAGTGTCATTCTTGAGAACAGAAATGAAGTAAAAAATGAGATTAGCAAGAATTCTTTTATGGGATGGCAATACTGATTCATTAATTAACTGACTGAATATTCAGTCCAAATTAGAGTTGGATTGAATATTGTATGGTGAAACCGTTTATATAAACCTCGAAAACAGCTTTCATTCGCTATAATCGAGGTTTTATGTTACTCCGGGAAGATTATGTTTTGAAGTTATTCCTCTTTAATATTTTTAGTGTTCTACAGCTCCTGTTGGTCCTCCTGTTGGATTTCCCCCTAATATTGGAGTTGAAGACAAGTAAATAGAGGGTTTATTTGCGGAGCCCGGCATTCCATCGTAATGGATATCGTAATTATAATTGCCATCTTCGCTTGATTCGATTACAGAAACATTTGAAGCGGAATTTGGTGCAAGCTGTAATTGTTGCGGATTGAATACTGATGCAGCATTGAAAGTTATTATAACCTCAAATGATGTGTTGTTTTTAAAATGAACACTGTCTGAATCGGATTTTTGGAAGGAAAGATCAGATGGACTTGCGGAAGGTGGGGTTGAATTTGTGCCGTCGCCTGAAATGTTGATATTGTATGTTGACATTTATTTTGTCCTCTATTTGTGATTAAATCAGTTTATTTAAAGCAGTCTGTTAATTTGTAGCAAATTTACTTAATTGTTTAAATCTCGAATCAGCAACTAGATTTTTTAATCCCGGTAATTGTTCAATATTTTTTACGGAATAACCTTTATCAATAGCAGAGTTTATCCATTTTAGAGCATTCTTTCTATCATTCAGCCATTCTTCATAAATATCACCGATATAAAATAAATCATATACATCTTCCGGTTGTAACATCTCGATTCTTTTTAAGAGTGAAGAAGTTCTTTTTTGGTCTTTCAACATTCCGTAGAATGATGCAATGTCTAAAAGAAGTCGAATATTGTTTGGATTGATTTTTAATTGAGGTTCACTTAACGAAAGCGCTTTTTTTACGGCATCTTGAGCTTTATACTTTTCCGCCGGAATCCAATAATAACATGTTGCCAAATAACCCCACATATTGTAATCATTCATATTCAATTTAAGAACACTTTCATATTGCCTTGCAGCTTCAACATAATTTCCCATTTGAAAATATATTGCGGCAATGTAGGAGTATGTTCTGTAATCTTCCTGAAGAGTCAAAGATTTTTTAAACATCTCAATTGCTTTGTCGTTCATATTAAGATTGGAGTACATCCAACCAAGATTACTGTAGCCCAATGAATTATTTGGGGTTAAAGTTATCACGCGCTGAAACTGTGCGGCAGCTTCTTGGAATTTGCCTTGACGCCAATAAAATATTCCAAACCAGTTATAACCGGCCCAGTAGCTGGGTTTCATTTCAATCGCTTTTTTATAAGATGCTTCCGCTTCTGAAGAATGACCGAGTGAAACCAGTGCGTTTGCTTTTCCGTAATAAGCCTCGGAATTGCGAGGATCTATTTCTAATACTTTCTGAAATTGTTCTTTTGCGTCATTGTACTTACCGAGTTCGATGTATACCGATCCGAGAGTCAATCTCACCTGAAGCAATCTATCATCTAACTGATTTGCTTTAGTACAACTTCTTATAGAAGATTCGATAAAAGATATCTCCTTTGTCTTCATGTATTTGTATAAGTTGGCTTCACCAAGGCCTGCAAAGGCAAGTGCGAATAAAGTATCTTTCTTTATAGCATTATCAAAATATTCTATTGCCGTATTTACGTTATTCATATTGTCAAAATTCAGCAAATATCCTTTCCCTTTGAGATATAATTCATTCGCTTCTGCACTCGAGGTTTTTCCGCTCAAAAGCACTTTAAGATTTTCAGGTTTGAGTTCGATATTTAACATGTCGGCAACTTTTACTATTGCTTCATCCTGCAAGTACGAATTATTTGTCATCGGATCGTCGATAATTCTCGAAGCAAGCTGCCGTTTATTTTCTGCATCTATTAAATTCAAAGCTAGTCTGTAACCTTGATTCATTTTTTGAACACTTCCGGTAAGAACCAAATTCACATTAAATTTTTTGTGTGCATCATCGGCAGTTTCAATTTTTCCTTTACGGATTTCGCTCGAAGGTACAACCCAGAGCGCACCTTCAAATTGTTCGAACTGTGATAGCTGGCTTGAAATTGTTTCGACCAGTCCATTGCAGAATACTTGGCTTGTTGAATCATTCCCAATGAAATCGAAAGGTAACACGGCAAGGTGTCTTTCGTCCGGAACCAACACGCTTCCGGATAATTTTAGAATACTACTTTTTTCTAAAAATATTATAAGAAAAAAGAGAACAACGACTGAAGAAATCGCGAGAACTCGCTTATTCATGAATACAGAAGAAGATTTTTTTTCAGCATTAATATTGCTGATGTATTCGGCTGTGCCCAATCCGGTTTTTAAATGAGCAACTGGAATTCCGGTATCGGTACTTTGCTTTATTAATTTTAGATCTTGTAGCAAGTCATCTGTGCTTAAATATCTTTCATCAGGCAGCTTGGAAAGAAGTCTGTTTATTATATCATCTAGTTCTGCCGGGATCTTGTTATTGAATCCTAAAATTGATTTTGGTTTTTCATTCAGTATCGAATAAATAACTGCCTGTTCATACTCACCTTTAAATGGAAGTCTGCCGGCCAGCATTTCGTACAAAATTATACCCAAAGCCCATAGATCAGTACGAAAATCAATTTCATCACCGCGCGCTTGCTCTGGAGACATGTAATTAATTGTGCCTATTGTAGTTCCTAACTGTGTCATCATTGATTGTCCGGCAATTTTTGCCAGACCGAAATCCATGATTTTCAAAAGGCCGTTATTTGTTACAATAATATTGGCGCATTTTATATCACGGTGTACAATTCCTTTTGAATGTGCTTCTTTCAAACCCTCGGCAATTTGAATTGCATAATCCAATGCAAGTTTGATGTCCATCCCAGTCCGTGTAATTTTTTTAGAAAGGTCTTCGCCTTCAATAAATTCCATTACAATAAAAGCATCATTATCAAGTTCAATTGTTTCATATATCGTTGTAATGTTGGGATGATTTAATGAAGCGGCGGCTTGAGCTTCAATTAAAAATCTTTTTCTGAAATCGGGATTATGTGATAAATGATTAGCCAAAGATTTTATTGCGACAGACCTGTTCAATTTTTTATCTAGAGCTTTGTACACGACACCCATTCCACCGGCCCCAATGGATTCAATAATTTCAAAATGAGTGATATTTGAAGTCATCATATAAATGTTATTTGTTTTTGAATTTGTATTATGACGGCTATCTTCTAATACAGTAAAAAGAATTTCGGAGTAATCGGAAATTGTTTCTGTGCAATGGAAAATTACTTCTCACACAGTTAATGATATAAATGCAGATCAATTTATTAGTTCACATCAAAATGAAATTAATTAAACTGTGTCAGTAAAATATACTCGGCTTTATTAGATGTACAGTTCATTTCGAATCCAGTTTAATAATAAGCAGAGTTTGATCATCATTCTGTGGACTGCCAATTGTAAATAAATTTACTTCAGCATAGATAGATTCTATAACTGTTTTCGGATCATCGTTAAAATGTTTTCGGACAATTTCTTTCAATCGCTCTTCACCGAAAAAATTTTCATTCTTATCCTCGGCTTCTGTAATACCGTCGGAATATATAAGCAAAAAATCCCCCGCCTCAAGACCTAGCGTCCTGACTTCAAATTTGTAATCCCTATAAATTCCTAATGGTATATCCGAAGATTTGTAAATATCTATTTCACCTGAATGTTTAATGTGTAGTATGTTATTGTGGCCGGCTATTATATAATTCAATTTGCCCGTATCTGTATTCAGAATAGAATAAAACAATGTCGCAAATTTGCCGTTATCATCATTCTTTACCATAAAATCGTTAGACGCTTGCACAGTTATATTACAATCTTTGTCGGTAAAACTACGTGAACGTAGAAATCCTTGTAAATTTGCCATAAGTAAAGCGGCGGGAATTCCCTTCCCTGAAACATCTCCCAGCCAAATTGAAATGAGATTTTCTGAAAAAGGAACATAATCAAAGAAATCTCCTCCCACTTCCCGTGCCGGGATTGATTGCCCGATGATTTGGAAACCATTTAACAATATTGAATCTTTCGGTAGGAGATTTACTTGGATTCGCGCAGCAAGATCCATTTCCTCTTTCAATTTTGTAAAATGTTGCTCTTGGCTATAAAGACGTGCTCTTTCAATAACTTGCGCCGATTGTGAAGCACAAATTGCTAGAAGTCTCTGATCTCCTTCTGTGAATGCGCCCTTATGTTTATTAAATAAAACTATAATACCTATCAGATTTCTTTTAACAAACATCGGTACAGCCAGAAAAGAATTCAGCGAAAGGTCCTTTTTACTGCCTATATTAAAACGGTTATCCTCTTGAAAATTATTTACAGTAAGAGATGTTTTGTTTTTCATCACCCACCCAAGAATTTGATCATCAAGTTTAAAAGCTGACGAAGCAATTGAGCTATTCTGAGTCCTCAAAATTGTATGAAAAGGTTTGTTGGAATTATCTTTCTCCAACAACATTATTACGCCTTCTTCGGCAGAAAGGTATTTTAGGCATTTTTTTATTATGAGCGATTCTATTTCTTGAAGTGATTGTGAAGAGGAGACAGCTGTTGCTATTTCATTAAGAATGGATAATTCTTCGATTGTAACACGAAGACGATTATTTTCTTCGAGCAGTTCATTAACTGTATTTTCTGATTCTTGTTCTATCATCTGTTTTTATATTTACATTAGTTGCCAAATAGTATTTTGCCAGTACTATTGCTATATCATAGCATTCATAGCATCGTCTAGAGATTGTGAGATATTAAAAACCTTATCCATTTTGGTCATTACAAATAACCAAGAACATATATCGCTGTTGCAAACAAGATTTAATTTCCCTTCGTGTGCGGAAAGCCTTTTCATTAGAACAACTAAAGTTCCGAGAAAAGTCGAATCAATTAATTTACATGCTTTCATATCTATAATTATTCGATTATTACCGGCATGTATTAAATCAAGCATAAAATTTTTGAAGTCTATGGCTTTAGTTAAATTGGCTCTCCGAAAATTGCAATGAATGATTTTAATACCCCTTATATCGGTTACATTTGTTAAGCCTGGGTCAAAGGAAGTTTGTGAAAGATCTTTATTTATATGTACTGTGTCGATCTTTGGAATTTGAGATTCCTTTTGAGAGAGATCTTGATCTATTATTACAAGTTTAAGCAGATTAGAATTTTCTCCCGCCACGGCTGACTTAATTTTAACTTCTCCCCCTAACAATTCCTCGAAACCAAAAAATTCGTTCTTGCCAACTTTCTTCGAAATAGTATTTGGGGCATCTATGTTCAAAACAAGATCTATGCTTCCATCCAGAACCAAATAAAAACAATTAGCCGAATTTTTGATTAGAAAAAGATCATCATTCTTATTCACGGAGAGGTGTTCACCATGTATCTTGAATTGCTTTTGCATTGACGTGTAATTATCTTTTTCAGTTAACATGTTAAAACACCTTCAAAAACAATTTACTTTTAAGAAATTCTATATATAAGAGTTATAAAGTAGAATAATAATAACTCGAAATAAGAAGGAGGTAAGGAAAATATATATTTAAGCAGACATAATGTCAAATTATATGTTTAACTAACGTTGATATAACTGGATAACCGGCTCTAAAAAATCTTTTAATGAATATACAAATGCGCTAGAAGAGTTTTGTTAGTATTCAAAATCGCAAATACATTGGAAGTACTATTAAACAGCAAGATGTTGATTTTCACATCCTGGATATGAACACGTCAAGTTTTGCCATGATTTAAAATTTATCAATTTCTGTATCAGAACTTCAAAAATCGTATTCAATAATTGGAAGTAATATTATCAAGAATGCAATTTGAAGTTCAACTTCGAAATTATTGTTTGCAATAAAATTTTGTTTATAGAAAAAATTACTCTCCACAAATGCATTTCGATTCATGAAATCAGCCTTCAATTATATAAGGATTACCAAAACCTTTCCAATGGTGGAAAGTGGGCACAGAGTTGACTGGACATATTTATTTAAAACAAAAAAGGCTCAAAACGTTTTGTTTTAAGCCTTTTGCGGAGAGTCAGGGATTCGAACCCCGGAAGGACTTACATCCTTAACGGTTTTCAAGACCGCCGCATTCAACCACTCTGCCAACTCTCCAATATTTACTACTTCAATTACTCAAGACCGCCGCATTTCCCGCTCTTTGCGGGATCTCGCCAAAGGCGATGACAACCACTCTGCCAACTCTCCAATATTTACTACTTCAATTACTCAAGACCGCCGCATTTCCCGCTTCTTGCGGGATCTCGCCAAAGGCGATGACAACCACTCTGCCAACTCTCCAATATTTACTACTATTTCGCTACTTCAATTACTCAAGACCGCCGCATTTCCCGCTCCTTGCGGGATCTCGCCAAAGGCGATGACAACCACTCTGCCAACTCTCCAGTATTTCTACTTCATTTTTGAGGTTTCAAACCTACAAAAATTTGTTTTAAAAGAGAACTCGCTGCCAACTTTTGAAGCATTTTTTTATTTCCGGAATTTTCTTGAAAAGACACTGACAAATCAGCTTTTTAATAAGACTATAGTAAGGCTTCTAATTTTTGTTTTAATGATAGACTTAAACTTTCTAGATTCCCGTTGATAAAGTATTAACATTAATTTTCTAAGTCTCTTTAATTCATCTGGAAAATTTTACACAACTAAGGTAGACAAAACTACCGCCAGGTAATTTATTGGACTCTTTTTCGTGTAAAAGTAAGGAAAAATTTTGGTCTGAAAATTGTAATTCAATATTCACTTACTAAAAAATATGGTACTGAATTATGCTCTCATCAGTTTTGGTAACTTTCAAAGAATCCGAAGAATTTTATATACGTGCAGTCTTAAGGGAGCTTAGAAAAAACGAAAGTTTAAGTGTCAAAAGAATAACGATCGGTCAATTATTCGATAAAAAAGCTGCAAGCATTTTTATACCGGAAAGTCAGTTGCAAGATGTCTTTGATAAGCTTATTGCAAATGAAATTCAGATTTTTCCATTTAACAATGAGTATAAGACAAAAATCAAAGAGACGATTGAAAAAGTAAGAAGATCAAGCGTTTACTCGCAAGATAAGTTGAGAGCAGAATACTTTAGGAAAAGACGCATCAGCGGAATCTCTGGCTTGCAATCTGCTGAGTCTGAGCAAAATCATAAACCGCTTCTCAAAAAAAATCCGAAAGAACTACCAACGGAAATAAAATCAGCTTTAAAGAACATTGACGCAAACATTCCGGCAAACGAATCGCTGGATATCCACGTTAAAGATGGAAATTATGTTGTTATAAAAAATATGATAAAGAATAATCCGTTCCAAAATCCACAACTTAAGGAAAAATATATTCCGGCAATTAAAAATTGTGTTAAAATTCAATTGGAAAAAGGGATTAGCAGTGCTTCATATGTTGATACAGCAATTCAAAAACTGAAGGAAATAATATGCGATCCCGAAATAAAGGCTATAACAAGTGAGGACCTAATTGATTTAGCTGGGAAGGCACTTATTTCACTATGTTCAGAAGCGAGTACAGAAGAGTTAATAAATATTATTAATTTGCCAAATGTTGGACAAAGATTAAACGTAATGTCAGCAATTCGACTTGCCGAGCTAATATTCGAAAAGGATAGCGGAATTGATGAGGAGCTACAAAAAATGGCGGTAGAAAGAATAAACAGAAGATTCTTGATGACCTCCTATGATGTAATGGAACCGGTAATATCTGAGTTAAATAAAAGCAGATTTAACTTACTGATGAATACAATTCATGAATTGGCTGCTTAGATAAAAAGATTTTTCATAATGCCAAATTAGTAAACGATCCATCGTCTTTTCTTGTGTGTTATATCCGGAGAACTTACCTTTATTTTTCAACTGTTATTACGATAAATCTTTAGTTAGTGCCTTAAACTCTCCCCATAATCAATCTTGACAATTTTGTCTTCTATGAGTAAGTTAAAACTGAAATTAATGGGGTTCCATTCAATTTAACTCTGGGGGAATCCAAGATGCAAATGAACGTTAAAACTAATTGTAGAAATCACAGCCCCTATTGTTAGTTGTTTAATTCTGATTAAGAACCCCTTGAAAAGGAAATAATGTTCAGATTTTATTTCAAAAAACTCAGATTTAATACGATTATAAAGTAGAAAGCTTTTTTATGACCTAAGGAAAACATGGTAATTGATCTAATTTACAATCTAGCTGTACTTGTTGCGTTAAGTGTGCTGTCCGGTTTTGTTGACTCACGTTTTGATAGAAAACAAAAGATTGGCAAAGTACTTCAAGGAATTCTCTTTGGCAGTGTTGCAATTGTTGGTATGCTTTATCCATTCAATTTCTCAGAGGGGATAATTTTCGATGGAAGATCAATTGTAATAAGTCTAAATACACTCTTCTTTGGACCACTCTCCGGGGCCATTTCATCTATAATGGCCTTAGCGTATAGAAACTATCTTGGCGGCAGCGGTGCATTGATGGGAACTCTGGTAATAATTAGTTCTTATTTAATAGGCATCTACTTCTTCAATTCCCGCAGTAAAAAGGACAGTAATAATTTCCTAATCAGCAAGAGATCACTTACTAATCTGAACTTGTATTTGTTTGGTGTAATAGTAAGCGCCATAATGGTTTTGTGTATGTTCTCTTTACCTTCAAAATCTATTTTTAATACATTTCAAACAATAGCTTTAACAGTAATGACAGCATATCCTTTAATTACATTGATTATAGGTAAGGTTCTGTTAGATCAAGAGGATGGGAAAATAGCGCTGAAGAGAATCAAAGAAGAGGTTTCGTTGTTCAGAACAACATTGTACAGTATTGGAGATGCTGTTATTACAACCGATGCCCAAGGGAAAATTCAACACATGAACAGCGTAGCGGAAAAGCTTACCGGCTGGCTAGAAAGTTCTTGTAAAGGATTAAATCTTGATGAAGTATTCAAAATTATTAATGAAACAACATTGCAAAAAGTGGAAAGTCCGGTTGATAAAGTTTTAAGTGAAGGCAAAATTGTATCTCTGGCAAACCATACTATGCTTATTTCAAAAGAAGGGGAAAAAATTCCAATAGCTGATAGCGGCTCTCCAATAGTTGATGCAGACGGGAAATTGCTGGGTGTTGTACTTGTGTTTAGAGATCAAACGGCTGAGAGAGTGAACACTAGAAAAGTTACTGAGAGTGAGTCCAGACTTAAACTTGCAGAGTTAATTTCTCAAACGGGAAATTGGGAACTGCATTTGAAGTCGAAAAAAATTGTTGCTTCTGATGGAGCCTTGAAAATTTATGGAATCAAGACCCACGAAATTGATTATGAAATTATAAAAGAGATTCCTCTTAAGGAATACCGCTCACTTCTTGATAGCGCGATGAACAACTTGATTCTTCATGGCATACCTTATAACGTTGAATTCAAAATAAAAACTGAAGATACTGGAGAAATAAAGCATATTAAATCTCAAGCTCAGTATGATAAAGAGAAAGGTCTGGTTTTTGGTGTAATACATGATATATCTGAACTTAAATTGAACGAAGAGCGATTAAAGGAAAGTCTTGTTACGCTTGAAAGAAGTAATAAACATATGGTTGGCAGAGAATTAACGATGATTGACTTGAAGAAAGAAGTAAACTCATTACTTACAAAAATGTCATTGCCGTCAAAATATAATATCACTGAGTAAAATGATTTAGTAGTTAGAAAGTTAATCTGCTAGATTGACAAGGTCGTTTATGCAAAAACAAAAGAGAACATTTACTTTATACCATTATCTGATTGCGAGTTTCTGCTGGATTTGCCTAATTAGCCTTTCAGTTGTTTGGAATTTTTCGAAGATAGAAGAAAACATTTACCAACTGGCACTTCGTGAAGCCAAAACTAATTATGAAAAAGATCTACTTTACAGAAGATGGGCGGCAATTGTAGGGGGAGTCTACGTACCCACATCCAAAGCCCCGCAAAACCCATATTTGAATGTTCCATTGCGCGATATTGAAAGCAAAGATGGAATGAAACTTACGCTAGTTAATCCGGCGTATATGACAAGGATGGTGCATGAATTAGAACAAAAAAACAATATGGTGATTGGGCACTTAACAAGTTTGAATCCGATTAATCCAGCAAATACCCCGGATGTATGGGAAGCCAAAGCACTCAAACTATTTGAAAAAGGCGTAAAACAATTCCACTCAATAGAAAAGGATAGTAACAAAGTAAGTTTCCGATTCATAGCCCCATTTGTTACTGAAGAGCCTTGCTTAAAATGTCATAGGCAGCAAGGATATAAGTTGGGCGATGTTAGAGGAGGGATAAGTATTTCACTTCCATATTCTAATTACCTTTTGCAAAGTAACCTTGAAAAAGATGACTCCTTGCAAGTACACTTAATGGTTGCCTTTATCGGTTTGGTAGTTCTGTTTGTAACATATAAAAAAACCTCCTATTACAAAGTCAAACTAGATATTGAAGAAACAAATTATCGGTTGTTATCGGAGATGTCTCCGGATGCTATTATTGTACATCAAGCAGATAAAATTTTATTTGCAAATGATGCGGCGGCCAAAATATTAAAGTTGGATAATACTAGTTACTTGCTTGGAAAGTCTGTGATGAGTTATTTGCATCCCGATTCGATAGAAAGTGTTGCTGAAAGAATTACTCGCTTAATGAAAGAGGGAGGTAGTATAGAGGCTGCGGTGCATAATGTGATTTGTTCGGACGGAGCAATTAAAGAGCTTGAAATAGTTGGAACAAAGATACAATATGGGGAAGCAAGCGCAATACTTCTAATTGCACGAGACGTATCCGAAGTGAGAAAAGCTTTCGATGCTTTAAGAATTAGAGACGAAAAACTAATCGCTATTTTTAATGCTTTGCCGGATATAATCTTTACCATTAATAGAGATGGAGTGTTTGTTGATTACAATTCCAGCAATCCGCAAAAATTTTTATTTCCACCCGAAATATTTCTTGGCAAGAAAATAAACGAACTGTTGCCGGTAGACGTAGCACAGAAAGTTGCTGAAAACATTAAACTGCTTTTTGAAAGCGGACAAACCCAACAGTTTAATTATGGGTTGCAAGTTGCCGATACACTACGCTATTATGATTGTTGGCTTTCCAAAAAGAACAATAAGGAAGCCATAGCTATAATTAGAGATGTTACTCAGCACATTGATGTAATTAATCAACTTGCACAGAAGAATGTTGAAATTGAACAATCAAGAAGGGCGATACTCAATATCGTTGATGATCTGCAATCGGAAATTGAAAATAGAATTAAAGTGGAAGCAGCATTATCGGAAAGTAAAGAAAAGTATAAACGCTTAGTTGAAAACTCGAATGACATTCTATGGACACTAGATGCGGATGGTAAGATCCTAGAAATTAGTTCTTCATCAAAAACAATATACGGTTATGAGCCGGAAGAACTAATTGGGAAAAATTTTATTGATTTTGTTCCTAAGGATCAAATAATTATTGATAGTAATGGGCGAATAGAATGGGGCGCTATGGCAGACGCCAATAACCGCTTCGTGCATAAAGAAGGTTACATTGTATTTATAAAAACGAACTCAACTATAATCAAAGATGAAAATGGCAATACCGTTGCTATTACCGGTGCTTCAAAGGATATTACTAAGGAAGTAATTGCAAACAAAAACCTCCGTGAGAATGAAGAAAAATTTAGAAGTTTATTTGAAGATCACTCAGCAGTTGAACTCTTGCTTAATCCGGAAAGCGGAGAGATAGTTGATGCTAATAAAGCTGCTTCCGAATATTACGGCTACTCGATTGATACACTTAAGGGAATGGATATATCCCGGATAAACGTACTTTCTCGGGAGGAAATTGCCGAGAAAATGAACGCTGTTCAAAAAGAGGGGAGAGGGAATTTCATTTTTAAGCACAGAATGGCAAGCGGAGAAATACGTGATGTTGAGAATTATAGCAGCAAAATTGTTATTGGCGGCAAAGTATTTTTGCATTCAATTATTCACGATATAACCGACAAAAAGAAAATTGAATATGAATTAAGCAAATATCAAGAACATCTGGAAGTTTTGGTGGAGGAACGTACTCAAGAGATTGAAACAATTAACGAACAGTTAATTAGAGAGATGGAATTAAAAAAAGAAGCAGAGAAGTTACTTCAAGAAGCACTAAGCAAGGAAAAAGAACTTAGTAATCTAAAAAGCAGATTTATTTCAACAGCATCTCATGAATTTAGAACTCCGTTGACTTCGGTTTTAACTTCTACGGAATTGATACAGCGTTATTATAATAAATGGGAAAAAGTAAAATTAGATGAACATTTAGATAGAATTAAGAGATCGGTTGAATATCTAACAAAACTGATGGATAATGTTCTTACAGTAAACAAGGCGGAAGCTGGAAAAATTGTTTTCACTCCCGAAAAAATAGATCTTAATGAATTATGTCTTGAAGTGATTGAAGAATTGCATCTTCGTACTGACGAAGTAATTGATTTCACTTACGAGTTCGTCGGCAAAGAAAAAATATTTACTCTGGATTATCATCAAGCAGAACATATCCTTCACAATCTTCTTTCTAATGCAGTTAAGTATTCGCCGAACGGTGGAATTGTTAACCTAAGTGTTGCTTCAGATTTAGAGAAGATAGAAATTACGATTAAAGACCAAGGAATTGGAATTCCCCAAGAAGATATTCCACGTCTCTTCGATCCTTTCCATAGATCTAAGAATACTATTGATATTAAAGGTACCGGACTTGGGTTATCCATAGTTAAACATGCAGTAGAGTTACATAATGGAAAGATTGAAGTAAATTCAACTGAGGGAGTTGGGACTACATTTATTGTTACAATTCCAATATGAAGGAACTACTAAAGAATTGTTTCAAATAGTTTATAGTGGTGTTTTGTTTAACCGCTAGCATCTTTCATCAGCCGCTTATGTATTAATTCCAAACAAAGCCTTCACCTATCCGTCTAAACCTAAGTTGTTTTAGTCAAACGGCAGTAAAAATTCTAAATTAAAAAAGGTATAATTATGAAAAGAATATTCTTAATCTTGTTAGGGTTACCAATTATGCTGCTTGCTGTTATTAATGAAAAAGAAAACACAAATCCTTTCTTCACGGAATGGAAAACTCCATTTAAAACGCCTCCTTTCGATAAAATAAAAAATGAACACTTTAAACCGGCATTTATCGAGGGAATGGAGCTTCAGAAGGAGGAAGTAAATGCAATTGTAAGCAGCCGGGAAGAACCAACTTTTGAAAATACAATTGAAGCGCTCGAACAGAGCGGCAAGATGTTAAGTAATGTAGGCGGAGTTTTTTATCATCTTACCGGTGCGAATACAAATCCGGAATTACAGCAAATATATTCGGAAGTGGCCCCGATGCTTTCGCAGCACGGTGATGATATTAATCTAAATCCGAAATTGTTTGCGCGTATTAAAAAGATTTATGAAAAGAGGGGCTCTCTTAATTTAACAACAGAGCAGAAAACACTGTTAGATAAGTATTACCGCGATTTTGTAAAGAGCGGAGCTAATCTAAATGAAGAAGATAAAACCAAACTAAGGAAACTGAATGAAGAACTAACGATGCTTTCTTTAAAGTTTAGAAATAATTTACTCCAGGAAACGAATTCATTTGTGCTGGTAATTGAGGATGAAAAAGATTTATCCGGCTTGCCGCCAACAGCAATTACAGCAGCTAAAGAAGATGCAAAGAGAAAAGGTTATGATGGGAAATGGGTCTTTACTCTTCAAGCACCTAGTTTAGCTCCTTTCATGACATACAGCGATAAAAGAGAACTGCGAGAGAAAATGTATCTCGCTAATACACTTAAGTGCAACCACGATAATGAGTTTGACAACAAAAAAGTTGTTGAGCAGATGGTGAAGCTTCGTCTGCAAAGAGCCAATCTGCTTGGTTATAAATCTCATGCAGCGTTTACGCAAGATGAGTATATGTCGAAAAATCCCGAAGCAGTTTACGACTTCTTAATGAAACTTTGGGAACCGGCTGTAAAAGTTGCTAAGACAGAAGTTGCTGAACTTCAAAAACTGGCGGATAAAGGGGGAAACAAATTCACTCTTCAACCGTGGGACATGGCTTACTATTCCGAAAAGCTAAAAAAAGAAAAGTATGATCTCGACGATGAAATGCTTCGTCCCTATTTTAGATTGGAAAATGTTATTGACGGTTTGTTCATGGTTGTAAACAAGCTTTACGGTTTTAAAATTGATGAGAGAAAAGATATTGCCGTTTATCATCCGGACGTAAGAGTATTCGAAATTAAAGAAGCAGATGGAAAGCATATTGGAATTATTTACACCGATTATTTCCCGCGCGATTCCAAACGCTCCGGTGCATGGTCAAATAATTTCAGAGCTCAGTCAAATATCGGCGGAGACTTCATAACTCCGGTTGTTTACAATACATGCAATTTCTCTAAGCCTACTGCAGATAATCCCGCACTTCTTAGACTTGATGAAGTACAAACACTCTTTCACGAATTCGGTCATGCGCTTCATGGATTGCTTTCTAACTTGACATATCCTTCAATAAGCGGAACTAGTGTTGCGTGGGATTTTGTTGAGCTTCCATCTCAAATTATGGAAAATTGGGTTACAGAACCGGAAGTATTAAAAATGTTCGCCAAACATTACAAAACCGGAGAGGTAATGCCGGATGACTTGATTACAAAAATCCGCAACTCGGAAAAGTTTAATCAAGGATATGCTACAACTTCATATTTAACGGCTACTTTACTTGATATGGATTATCATTCTATAACCGAAGATCAGCAAATAGATATTGAAAAGTTTGAAAAAAAACTTGCAGATAGAATTGGTGTGCTTCCCGAAATAGGTGTTCGCTACAGAAGCACATTCTTCCAGCATATTTTTGCCGGCGGATATTCGGCTGGTTATTACAGTTACATCTGGGCAGAAGTTTTGGATTCCGACGCGTTTCAAGCTTTCAAAGAAAAAGGATTATTTGATCAAACCACTGCACACTCATTCAGAGAAAATATCCTTTCAAAAGGAGGAAGCGAAGACCCTATGGATTTATATGTAAAGTTCAGAGGAAAGAAACCGGATGTTAGCGCACTGCTAAAGAAAAGAGGATTGAACTAAACAAAGATTTTCTAAGCCTTCCGTTAATTCGGAAGGCTTAGAATTAAAAATATATTTTCAAAACAAGCATGGTTGTTTACCCAGATTTCTTCTCCCCCAAATTCATCATCCTATCACAAATGCATTGCTTCAATTGCTAAAACAAACTCTTAATAAATCTTAAATTCTGTTAAAATATGTTAAATAAGCTCTTCGGCTGATTACTTCCAGAAACAATTTCTATATGATTGCCATCCAAAGGCATCAACAAATCTCATAGGAGTAATTATGATTAGAAGAGCGTTGCAAGCAGTTTCATTATTGCTGGTTGTTGCAGCAATAATAACAGCACAAGAAAAGAGAATGCAAGTATTTAATGCCGGTGAAGCGCAGATGCTTCCCGAGATTAAAGGAATTGTGCTAGTTGAAAAGGGCAAAGTCGTAATCGGTCCAATACCGGATAAAGATCAGAGAGACGGTGAATACAAAAGTCTTGATCTGGCACAAGGGGATGAAATATTATTTGTCAACGGAAAGAAAATTAAATCTATCGACGACTTCAAAAAATATTACGGCAAAATCAAAACCGGAGACAATGCTAAGTTAGCGGTGCAGCGGGATAAGGACAGATTCATTGTCGAGTTCAAGAAAGCCGAGGAAGCTAAAGGTGGACAGAGGATTATGCAATTTACAACAGACGGAAAAGGTGGCGGTAATATTAAAGTTGAAAAAGGAAAAGTAATTATCGGCGGTAAGAAAATGGATCTCGATTCACTGAAGAAATCGGGCAAGGTCATAATCAAACAAAAGTAAATACTAAAGAGGTTGTAATGCGGAAATTTATTCTACTATTAATGCTGCTCGGTTTGTCTCAATCGTTCGCGCAAAATCCCGGCTCTTATTATAATCCCAAAGATGATAAGTATAGACTACTCGGATTGAAAAGAGCAAAGGAACAATTTGAGGCGGCAAAGGCCGAGTATGAAAGAAATCAAACAATGTTCAACAAACAGTTTATTTCGATGAAAGAGCTTGAGCGTGTTAAAAGCGCTTACTCCGATGCCGAAGTAAATTATCAGCAAGCTTTGCTAGCAGTTCTTTTTGAACAGCAGTATGTTTCTGTTGTTGAAGCAGTAAAGTATCAAACTAAAGATGGCAAGAAGCATGTTAGATTAAAACTTGCCAATACTTCCGGCGGCGGCGAGGAATTTAAAAAACTTCTCAACATCGATGACAAATTATTTAGATCGCTTCAGCCGGAAACGATTAACGATGTGTATGTATCTCTCCTTAACGAAGCTAACGCGATTATAAGTCAGCCTTACGAATCCAAAATAGAAGAACTTGATTACGGAAAACCGAGAACAATTGATTTTGTCTTGCTTCAAGACCTAGACGCGGTAACAGTAAATATTATTTACGGTTCCGGCACGCAGCGCGCGCCAAAAATATTTTTACAGAAAGACCAATCGGCAAACCGAGTGCTCTTTCAGTCGGATCAATTTTCGCAAGAAGTTGATCTCGGCGGCTCGGCATCATTCTCTATGTATCTTGAACTCTTCAGCGGTTCATCCAATACTTACAAGCTTGAAATTGTAAATCTGCCTCAGCAAATAAATAATTACTTTGTTGATCAAGTAACGCAAGCAAAACTTAGCCAGTTTAAGTTCACCGAAAGCAGTCAAACCAAAAAAGCGAACCTTCAAGTATATCTGCCCGATCGGCCTACCGGAGATGTACAGATTGATAAACCGATTTCATTCTTTGTTGTTGCAGTTCCTTATGAAAGAACTAAAGAAGTTGAATTCCGACAAGACAAAATCTATACGAAAGAAGACATTGAAAAACTCGATCTTGGCTATCTCAAACTGGAAATCACTCCGCGCGGCAAAGGTGAGCTAAAAGTAAACGCTAATCAGCTATACTTTACTTCACTACCGGGAGAAAAGATTGAAGTCCCGCTCGAAATTCTAAATGAAGGTAGCAGACGCTTAGACAATATCGAGTTTGAACTTGATCTTCCAATCAACTGGACAAAAGAAATAAAACCGCAAATTATAGAGTCGCTCGATATCAGAAAAGATAAACGTGTTGTTATAACATTTACGCCGCCGGATGATGTTCCGGTCGGCAAGTATGATATCCGTTTGCGCACAACATGTATCTCTGATGAAAAGCTAGTTAAGGCGGAAGACAAGACAATAACAATTGAAGTAAAACAATCCGAAAACATTTTTGGAACAATCCTTTTGGTGCTTCTCATCATCGGACTTGTTTCCGTAATCGTTGTGTTCGGAATAAAACTTTCTAGAAAATAAGAGGGCAACATGAATACTATTCTAAATGAGAAAAAAGAATTCCCAATGCTGGAAGCCGTTAATCTTACAAAAAAATATGAAGATGGTCTGCTGGCATTGGATAATGTTAACTTCAAAGTGCACCAAGGAGAAATTTACGCTATGCTTGGTGGCAACGGTGCCGGTAAAACAACTACTATAAATATTTTTCTTAATCTGATAGAGCCTACATCCGGCGAAACAAAAATAAATGGAATCGTTACACATGTGCAGCCGCTGGAAGCAAAGAAGTATGTCTCTTTCGTTTCGGAGAATGTAATGCTCTATCCCGAGTTTACTGCTCTGCAGAATCTTGATTTCTTTACCCGCCTCGGCGGCAAAACAAATCTTACAAAGGATGATTACCGCCAAGTGCTGCTTCGCGTTGGCTTGCAAGAGGACGCGCACAATAAAAAGCTGAAAGGTTTTTCAAAAGGGATGAGGCAGAAATCCGGAATAGCGATTGCCATTCTTAAAAACTCTCCAACAATATTATTGGATGAACCTACATCCGGCTTGGACCCGAAAGCCGGACTTGAATTCATGACACTGCTTGATGAACTGCGCGATGAAGGAAAATCAATTCTCATGTCCACGCACGATATCTTCCGAGCTAAAGAGATTGCAAATACTATCGGCATTATGAACAACGGAAAGCTTGTTATGCAGAGATCGAAAGCAGAACTGGAAAACGCAGACCTCGAAAAGCTATATGTTGAATACATGGCCGGTTATATGGAAGAAGTAGCCTAACAAAACTTATAAAGCAAATTAATGAGGATTATAAAATGCTTTCATTACTAATTAAAAAAGAACTGAAGGAAATTATCGGTTCATCAAAGTTTGTTTATAGTTTTGCAGTTAGCGCGCTTCTTATATTAATTACATTTTATGTTGGCGCTAAAAACTATCAGATAAACAAAAGCCAGTACGACGCAGCCGTAGCGGAAAATATCCGCTCTATGTCCGGTGTTACAGACTGGCGAATGATAAACCACAAAATATTTCTGCCTCCGCTTCCACTTGCTTCACTGGTCTCTGGAATTTCCAATGATGTTGGAAGAAACATAGGGATGCAAGGAAGAGGAGAACTAATTGCTAAAGACAGTAAATACAACGAAGAGCCGATCTTTGCGGTTTTCCGTTTTCTCGATCTGAATTTTCTTTTTCAAATCATCTTATCACTCTTTGCCATTCTCTTTTGCTACAATGCAATCAATGGAGAAAAGGAGAGAGGAACGCTTCGTCTAGTTTTTTCCAACGCTATACCGCGCGATACATTTATTCTGGGAAAAGTTCTCGGATCAACAATAGCCCTGATATTGCCGCTGCTTGTACCAATGCTTGTTGGATTTCTTTTGTTACTGGTGCTTGGCGTTCCGATGTCATTTGAAGATTGGATGAAACTGTTTCTGATTATTGTAACCGGATTTTTACTCTTCAGTGTGTTCATTAATCTTTCTGTGTTTGTTTCAATCATTACAAAGAATTCATCCACTTCATTTCTTCTTCTTCTTGTTACATGGATTTTCTTTGTGCTCGTTATTCCCAAAACATCTGTACTTATTGCCGGACGCGCGGTAAACGTTCCTTTGATTGATGAACTGAACACAAAGAAGAATCAATTTTCGATGCAGCTGAACCGTGAACACTTTAACTCGCTTAGCGGATTCCGGCCGGCTAACAAAGACAACTTCATGCAAGAATTCCAGCAGTTTATGGAGAAGAATAATCAAGCGAGGGATGAAAAAACAAAATCGTTCAACGAAAAACTTAACCGGGAAAGAATTAATAGACAGGAAGTGCAGCAAGCAGTTGCACTTAACTTAGCACGCATTTCTCCAAGTGCAAGCTTCTCTCTAGCAGCATCAAGCTTTGCCGGAACCTCTCTTAATCTTGTTTCCAATTACAGAGAGCAAGCGGATAATTATCAAAAGCAGTTTGCAAAGTTTCAGCAGGAGAAAACCGGAATGACAACCGGCGGCGGGGGAATGATGTTTGTTATACGAACCGACGGCGATAAAAAACCGCCCGAAATTAATCCGGCTGAACTTCCCAAGTTTGAATTCAAACCCGCTACATTTTCTGCTGCGCTCGGAAGCGGTTTAATTGATATCGGCTTGCTGGTTGTTTTCAATATCATCTTTTTTGCAGCAGCTTATTTACGATTTCTAAAATTTGACTTACGCTAATTAGGAGGAACAATGTTTAGACTTTTAGTTGAAAAAGAATTAAAGAACATTATACAGAGTCCGAAATTTTTAGCGACATTTCTTACTTGTTCATTCTTAATTCTATTGAGCATAGGTATTGGAATAAATGAATATTTCAATATGATGGAGCAGTACAACACAGCGCAGAACTTAGCTAAGACAGAAATGGCACAAGCCCGCTCTTGGATGAGTCTCTCTGCAAAGGCTTTTAGAGAGCCCGACCCGATGCAGATATTTTCTGCCGGTGTTAATTACGATATTGGGCGCTACTCTATAGTGAATGAAAGACAAGATTCAAAATTGCAGAATAGTGTTTATTCGGATGATCCAATCTTCGCGGTATTCCGCTATATGGATTTCACTTTCATAGTAACGGTTGTCTTTTCTCTTTTCGCGATTTTATTTACGTATAATACTGTAAATGGCGAAAGGGAAAATGGAACAATGCGCTTGGTATTTTCAAACGCAATTCCTCGTTCTACATTCATCTCGGCAAAGTTTGTAGGCTCTTGGCTTGGATTAGTAATCCCTCTTCTTGTACCAATACTTGTCGGATTACTGCTGCTTGTGGTTTTCAAAGTGCCTTTATCTGCCGCACACTGGATTAAAATTGTTCTGCTGATTTCAACATCCCTTCTCTATTTAACTTTCTTTATAGCATTCGGAATATTGATTTCCGCGTTAACAAAATATTCTTCAGTATCATTTATGATTCTCTTAGTTGCATGGATTACACTTGTGTTTATTATACCGAGAATTGGAGTAATGACCGCATCTCAATTTATTTCTGTTCCAACTGTTGCGGAACTGGAAAGCCAGAAGGACTCATTCTCCAAAGCGAGATGGGAAAAACATTATGGCGAAATTGAAAAAGTATGGCGCGCACGCAATGCCGAAATGGAAGGCATGAATGAAGCGGATAGAGAAAGCTACCGGGAAGCAAACGAATACAAATGGTTTGAAGAGGATGATAAAGTTCGGAATGATGTTCAAAGAGATATTACCGAATATTCAAATAAAGTTGGCGAGGATGCGCGCAATAGAAAAGCTACTCTCGAAAATTTAGCATTGAATATTTCACGCATTTCTCCGGCTTCCTCATTTCAGTTAGCCGCAATGAATCTTTCTACTTCGGATATCAATTTGAAGAACAGATATGAAAAGGAAATTCAAAATTACCGGCAGACATTTTCCACCTTTACGCAGAAGAAGCAGAAGGAGAGCGGCGGACAAGCCGGCATGTTCAGAATCTCTATCGATTCTCAGAGCGGAGTAAAAGTTAGCTCGGGAAGAGATGAAAGCTCTCTCGATTTAAAAGAAGTGCCAAAGTTCACCCAGCCAAGTCATACAATTTCGCAAGCGGTCGTTCCTACTATAATTGATATTGGACTGATGATGTTCTTTACACTTTTTTCTTTTGGCGGAGCCTTTGTTGCGTTTAATAAGTACGATCTTAGATAAGCAGCATACTAAAGTGAAGTTGGAATAATTATTTCAATAAGCCCCACACTTTAGTGTGGGGCTTATATCTGCAAAAAACAGAAAGGGCTTTAACCCTGAACTTATTTTTACTGATAGAACGTGAAATTAGGTCGTAGTATTAGTAGGTAAAATAAAAGAGGCGGATAATTTTATCCGCCTCTTTTATAAATGTTGCTTCATTTTATTCTAACTAGATATCTTTTCTTTACACATCCTTCTCAATAGCAGCAGTCATATCATTATGCTCTATAGCAGAAAGGAACTGTACCTTCGGATTTTTCTCCATCACCATTCTTAATGAGTAAGGTGTTTCCGCAATGAACACAAGATTATCATGTTTATCATAGTAAATACAGTTGGAATAAACGCGCGCTAAGAATTCAATATCTTCTTTATTTTCATATCGTAACCAGTATGCTTTGTATGCGGCTATTGGAGTGAAATCCACATTAGCGCCATACTCGTGAAGCAAGCGGTATTTTAACACATCAAACTGAAGTTCGCCTACTACACCAATAACTTTCTTATTGCCGAGATTCTGCGTGAATAACTGCGCCAATCCTTCATCTGTTAAATACTGAATTCCTTTTGCGAGCTGCTTGGATTTGAATGGCTCGTTGTTTCTGAGAATTCTAAAAATTTCCGGAGAGAAACTTGGTATTCCGGTGTACATAAAAGATTCTCCTTCGGTCAGAGTATCTCCAATTTTGAATATGCCCGAATCGTAGAGTCCTATAACATCGCCCGGATATGCTTCATCCAATACTGTTTTTGATTGAGCCATAAAGGAAGCGGGATTGGCAAACTTCATATCTCTATCAAGTCTAACGTGGTGATAAAATTTATTGCGTTCGAATTTGCCGGAACAAACTCTTAAGAATGCAATTCTATCCCGGTGATTAGGATCCAAGTTGGAGTGAATTTTGAAAACAAATCCGCTGAAGTTTTTATCATCCGGCTTAACTGTGCCCTTTGTTGTTTCTCTGTCTCTAGGAGGAGGAGCAATTTCAACAAATGTTTCCAGCAGTTCATTAACACCAAAATTATTAAGCGCGCTGCCGAAAAATACCGGAGCTAAATTCCCTTTTGAATATTCTTCCAGAGTGAATTTTTCGTAAATGCCATCTACAAGTTCAACATCGTGTCTTAACTTCTTTGCATCATCGCCAAAAATTTCATCCAGACCGTCATCGTAAAGTCCGTTAAAAATTTTTACATCTTCTTCCACTTTAGTTTTGTTGGAATGAAAGAAAGCAAAAGTGTTTTTGTAAATATTGTAAACGCCTCTAAAGCTGACACCCATTCCCAGCGGATAAGTTAACGGTCTAACTCTAATTGATAACTTGGCTTCAAGTTCATCCAGCAATTCAATAGGGTCTTTACCTTCTCTATCCATTTTATTTATGAAGATGATAACCGGAGTTTTTCTCATGCGGCAGACTTGCATAAGTTTTTCCGTCTGCTCTTCCACACCTTTAACGCAGTCGATAACAAGTATTACGCTGTCAACCGCAGTTAATGTTCTGTATGTGTCTTCTGCAAAGTCTTTGTGTCCCGGTGTATCAAGCAGATTGATATTGCGCTCTTTGTAATCGAAAGAGAGAACGGAAGTAGCAACCGAAATACCTCTCTGTTTTTCTATTTCGAGAAAATCGGAAGCAGCTGTTTTTTTGATCTTGTTCGATTTTACCGCGCCCGCCATTTGTATAGCGCCGCTGTACAAGAGAAACTTTTCTGTTAATGTGGTCTTGCCCGCATCGGGGTGACTTATAATAGCGAATGTTTTACGTTTTGTTATTTCTGCACTAGACATTACTGTAACCTATTACGGATTAAAATGTTATTAAGCTTATTGGGTGGCAAAACTGTTCGAAAGTAAGAGAAATAGGCTTTCTGCAAACCCTCTTTCTTCTAAATCGGTCGGTATATAATAGATAGTTTTTTCATACGCCTCAAAAATAACACTATTTGGCATCACTTAAAAAAAAGAGGAATCTTTTTTCCAAGTCCATAATTTCGGGCTCGAAATACTAATTACTCAATACTAAATACTTCTTCAAGTATCACTCTCTTACTCTATGGCACTCAGTTGCTCAGCTTTACTACATTGATTTTCCAAAACACAATTACTAAGTTGCAAACAGCAACGGGGCTCCGGGAGGCGAACGAAGAACGTAGAGTTTTGAGCAACTAGTTCATATAGATTTCATCTAAATAAATTGATTCACAAATAATAAACTAATTGAAGCCGGTAGATATTATACCAATCTATATTATCTGCCCGAAAATAATTAAGTTTATTCACCTTCTAAAATTGAGGGGATAAAATGAAATGTATCACTTTGTTGTTTTTTGTTTTTGTTAGCCTTATATACTCTCAAACTCATGTTGGTGCAAGGACGCAAATAATTGAATTAGATGCCCTTAAAGATACTAACGACACTTTACTTGAGAATCAGCCATATGGTGCTAGACCAAACCAATATCTTAAAAAAAGCATTCGTGTTGGAGAGATAGTTCTTAATGGGACAAAATATAAATGCGCTCTATATTATTTCCTAAATAGAAAGAATTATGATTATGCACATTTGTGGATAGATACAATTGTAAATGGTAAATATGATTACTGGGAAGATTTTCTGGAAGAAGTATGGCATCCGGTGACTTTGTTTGGCACTTCATATATGATAACAAACGTAGACAGTCTTGGCTATCGATTCACGCTGAAAGAGTGTGATCAAAAAGAATATCCACCAATTCAAGTCGGTAAAAAAGCGCCGAATATTATTTTCACCACAACAGAGAATAAGAAGCTAGAACTTTATTCATTCACTAAAAAATATAAGGTGTTATTCTTTTGGTCTTGCACAGCAGCCTATCATGCTGAAGAAATGGTAAAGGTTGTTAATCATTTTAAGGGCAAGAATATAGATTTTATAAATTCGAGTTGGAATCCTTACGAAGGCGAGAAAAAAGGGAACCCTTGGACTCATTTTTACAATCTAACCACGGATAAAGAAAGAATGATATATCAAGTTGGAAGCCTAATGAAAATGTTTGTAATAGATGAAAATAATTACATTGTTTCAATTGTTGATGGATATGAAGAAGCAACCGATCTTATTGAAAAGATTGAAAAATCCATTTTGTAAATTCTTTTCGGGTAATACAAACAGACCGGTCATGATATTCTACGTTGGGTCGGAACTCCCGTTCATGACGGGATAAGTGATAGGTTGGTTGTGTCGCACTAATCATCACCACAACTGCAAAGCAATACCAAATATTTTTTTGTAAACCAAAACAGATAGGAATATTTATGAAGAATATTTTTCTGATATCAATAGTGTGGTTTGTTTTTATTTCTAAAGTAGTGGGGGAAGAAGTATCTATTAATGTTGGCAGCTATTCTATAAAAGGAACCCTAGAAATACCTAAAGCAGATCAAGCAATGGACGCAGTGTTGATTATAGCCGGCTCTGGCCCAACGGATAGAGATGGAAACAATCGATTATTGGGATCAAGCAATGCATATAAAATGATTTCGGAATTATTACTAAAACAAGGTATTGCCTCGTTACGTTATGATAAAAGAGGTATTGGGGCAAACGAAAACACAGTAGAAGAGAAACTTACCATCGATATGTATATCAACGATGCTGTTGAATGGATAAAATATTTGAAAAAAGATAAACGATTCTCAAGAATTATTATAATCGGGCATAGTGAAGGTTCCTTAGTAGGAATGATTGCCGCAAGGATAACGGATGCGGATAAATTTATATCGCTTTGCGGGGCTGGCAAGCCGATATATAAAACTATTGAGGAACAAGTTGTTGTTAGAGACAAGTTATCATCAGAATTAACGAAACAGTTTAATTGCATTGTTGACAGCCTTAGACTTGGACATACTGTGAAAAATGTTAATACGGAATTTAAGATGCTGTTTAATCCAAGTGTGCAACCATATCTGATTTCATGGTTTAAATATGATCCGTGCGTTGAAATAGCCAAGCTAAAAATTCCTAGCTTAATTATTGGTGGAACCACCGATATTCAAATTCAAGTCGAGGACGCTGAGGCACTCTCAAAATGTAGCAGTTCCTCCAGACTTGCTATTATTGAAGATATGAACCATGTACTAAAGGAGGTTCCAACGCTTGAAAAAGAAATTAATCTGCTGAGCTATCTTAATCCGGAATTACCGTTATCTTATGAACTTAGTAAAGAATTAATAGGATTCTTAAAAGAATAAATGCCGCAGAACTATTCTATAATAAAAGTATAATTGTTTGTTAATTTTCTCTTGTCAAGAGCTCCCTCCCTTTACAAGAAAAGTATTAAATGATTGATGGGACGAAAGTAAGTTAGCATATTACATAAACCGTTACTAAACATTCATAACTGAGGAATTAATGAACATATCGGAATTAGAATCAACAATCACGGAAGAAGATATTCGTCCAATTAAAATTGTTACAATTGCAATGACTGCCGGCGTTTTGTTGTTTGTTGCCGTTAGTCTCTACTTATACTTTTTCAATAATTCGGGCAAAGTACCCAACTATGATAATTCGTTAATTGATACTATGTTAATAGTGCTTGCGGCAATATTTATGACTACAACAATTACTTCAAGAGTTGTTGCAAAGTCTATGCTGGTTGGCGCCAAAAACTTTGATGAAAAGAGCGCGGATAAGAGAAAATATATTGGATTGTACAGCTCCCAGCACATTGTTAAACTTGCAATGGCAGAAGGTAGCGCGTTGTTCGGCGGTGTTGTTTTTCTCTTATCGGTTATGAATAATCAAATATATGCCGCAAGCTATAACTGGTTAAGTTTATTGCCGGCGCTTTTTTTAGTAATACATAATATTTATTTAATGCCTACTAAAGAAAAAGTAATTGAAATATTGGAAAGCGCTAGAAGAGAAACGAGTATATAATTTGGAAGCTTTGCACAATTTCAAGAGTAATTCTTTTTGATGTAAGACAATCGATTCTATTGTTGCTGCTAACTGAGACTAAAAAATTAGTTGAGAATAGATTATGAAAATAAGTTCAGCTTTAAGGCTCACACTTTTATTCTTTGTAATGAGTATTGGATTAGCCAATGAACCGCTCCCCCCGCCATATTACGAATATTATGTTTCCGGCTATCTGGAAAACACAGTTACAATGAAGAACGCTAACTATACATTGCAGTTATTCGGATTGCCAAATAAAAAATATTTTGTAAACGAATGGATCCAATGTAAAGGAATGGATAAATCCAATGAGAAACCTATTTTTCTAACAGATGCAACCGGGTTCTTTTATCTAAAAGTAAATAATGAGTTCTTGTTCGATTCTATTAAGGTTGGTGCTGTCAGTCCGGATAAAATTAAATATGGAGAAGTTTTATTTGTTAACGAAAGGGATTTGGGAACGGTTAAGGTTGAATACAGCGGTGTGGAAAATAAAGGATGCACAAGCTGCAGCAGTACAGAACCTACTCATTATAGAATTGAAAAGTATCTTTATGCGAATCACAACTATACAATTAAGGTTCAGTAGAATTTGTAATTGTCTATTATAAGCGAATGTAAAACACTGTTTCCGAATTAGGCTTAGACTGAACCCAAATTGTTCCCCCGTGCGCTCTTATTATGCTTTGCGATAAGCTTAATCCTATTCCCGAGCCTTCGCTTTTGGTAGTGAAGAAGGGGACAAATATTTTATCCATAACAGATTCATCAATGCCGGGACCGTTATCGATAACCGAAATTACTGCGCGTCCCCGGTTATTAATTTCCGCTTCAAGAATAATTTTCCCGTTGTTCATTCCCTTTAGAGCGTAAACGGAATTGTTAATCAAATTAAGAAGCACTTGCTCAATTAAATTAACATCAACATTAATTTCCATGTTCTCCGGCTGAACCTTGAAAGTAAAATCAATTCCGTTTGCTTTAAATATTTCCTCTTCCAGTAAGCGCAAATGATAAAAGAGTTCGGTAACGAACACTTTCTCTAGATTTGGCTTCGGCACTTTGGAGATGTCTCTGAATTTATTTACAAAAGTTGTAAGTCCGTCGCTGCGCCTTTTAATTGTCTGCAAAGCTTCATTGATGTCGGTAAGTACTTCTTTATTCAATTCGAGTTCGCTATTGTTTTTTATTAACCCTCCGGCAGTTGCAGCAAGAGAACTAATAGGTGTAATCGAGTTCATAATTTCGTGAGTTAACACGCGTATAAGTTTCTGCCATGCTTCAATTTCTTTTTCTTCCAATTCGGTTTGAATATTATAGAGGGAGAGAAGTTTTATGCTGCGTCCTTTTGTTTTGAATTCGGTACAGTGTACAAACAGTTGAACCTTTTCTCCGTTATCATAAATAGAAAAAGGATGGCTCTTGCCGCTTTTAGTATTGAACAGAAAATCTCCAACTCCTTTGTGCTTTTCTTCAAGCGCGAAAATGTTTTTTAGGAAAGGAACCAGTAATGTTTTCTTAGCAGCCTTGTTAATGATCTCGATATTACCTTCGGAGTCGAATGCTATTAACCCGATGTTAATGTTTTCAACAACAGTTTCAAGATAGTGGAGACTTTCTTCTTTTTCGAAACGGGAATCTTTAATTCTGTTAAGTAATTTGTTTAGCTCGCTTGATAGTTCTACAAAAACTCCGCCCAGCTTTCCAAGTCTAAGATTCTGCGTGTAATCTGAATAGTTAATTCCGCTTATGAAATCCAGAATCTTTCTGTTGATGCGTGACAAATATCGTATGAAAAAGAGTAATTGAATAAGAGAAGCGGAAATAAAAATTGCCGAGTAAAACGTTTTATGCCCGGTGTAAAAATAACCGGAGATAAAAGAAGTGATGATTATCAGAATTAATCTGAAAGCTGTTTGAAAGTAATAATTGTTCACATTACAATCCGTGTTTTTCCATTCTTCTATAAAGACTGGTTCTGGTAATGCCCAATTCCTTAGCGGCTTTGGAAACATTTCCCTCGAACTTGAGAAGAGCCTTTTGAATAATACTCTTTTCTATTTCTTCCAGATTGAAAGTATTAATAGCTTTTTCTGTTTCGCTGGCGTGCTGCGGGAATAATGAAATATCGGCAAGCTTCAGCGTATCCGTTTCGCACAGAATAACACTTCTTTCTATAGCATGCTGAAGCTCCCGTATGTTTCCGGGCCAATCATAATTTTCCAGATAGGCGAGTGTGCCGGAATCAAGTTTCAAATTGTTCTTGTTGTACTTCTTCTTATATAGAGCAAAGAAATGTTCGGTAAGCAGAGGTATATCTCCTTTCCGGATTTTAAGGGGCGGAAGATTTATTTCTACTGTATTAATTCTATAAAGTAAATCTTGTCTAAATTTATTGTTTGCAACGTGGTTGTAGATCGGAATGTTTGTTGCGCAAATTATTCTACAGTCAATTTTAATTGGTTTGGAAGAGCCTACTCGATATACTTCTTTATTTTGGATTACCGTTAACAATTTGGACTGAAGTTCGAGAGGGAGATTGCCAATTTCGTCAAGAAATATTGTCCCTCCGTTTGCAACTTCGAATCTTCCGCATCTATCTTCTTTGGCATCGGTAAAGGCTCCTTTCACATATCCGAAAAGTTCGGATTCAAAAAGAGAATTGCTTAGGGAACCAATATCAACATTAACAAAAATTTCGTTTGCTCTTTTGGAGTTTTGATGGATAGCGCGCGCAACAAGTTCTTTTCCCGTTCCGTTTTCCCCAAGTATAAGTATGTTAGCGTCGGTATCGGCAACCTTTTTAATAGTGTTAAACACTTTCTGCATTGGCTCGGAAATTCCAAGTATGTCGTTCAAGCCGGAGCTGCTGCTTTGGTTCAGAAAGCTCTGTTTGCTTCTCATCTTTTCTAATTCGTAACGTGATTCTCTCAGTTTCAATGCGGAATTGAATGTTGCGAGCAGCTTTTCGTTTTGCCATGGTTTCAAAACAAAATCTGTTGCCCCTTCTTTAATAGCTTTTATCGCGGTTTCAACATCGCCGTAAGCTGTAATAAGAATAACTACCGCATAAGGATCAATCTTAAGTATTTCTTTGAGCCAGTGAAAACCTTCTTGTCCGCTTGTGGTATCTTTAGAATAATTCATATCCAGAAAGATTACATCAATAGCATTCTCTTCTAATATCGATGGAATTTTGTTCGGATCTTTTTCCGTGATTATAACGGAAACGTAAGGTTTTAGAAGCAGTTTTACCGATATCAGAATATCTTCGTTATCATCTACAATTAAAACATTTGGCATCTTAACTCCTTAAAAAAAGTAAGCTAACGATAGAAATCAAAAATCATTCCCACCTAAAACTAAGCACAAAATAAGAAAAACAGTTAAACAATGTTCGAAAACGAACACCCTTGTTCGCAAGCGGACGCTTTTTCGGGCACATCCCGAATGTCTTTGGTAGAAATTGGCTTTTTCGAACAAAATTGTTCCGGCACACCAATTGTCTTAAAGGAATAAAAAGCGAGATGAAAATGGACAGAGTTATTGAAAAGAATAAATGGACGATGAAAAGAATTGTTACCATTTCGTCTGCCCTAATATTTGTACTGGTTGTTCTGGCGGTTTTTTTCTTTTCGGATGGCAAAAGCGTACTGAATGTTGAAAAAGAAAATGTAATTATTTCGGAAGTTATGCGTGCGCCGTTTCAAGAATATATTGCAGTAACGGGAGTAGTTGAACCGATACAAACATTTTTTCTAGACCTTCCGGATGGCGGAAAGATAATGGAGAAGTTTGTTGAAGAAGGTGCTTTTCTAAAAGCCGGCGACCCGATTATTAAGCTTGATAATCCAAATCTGTCTTTGCAAGTAATGAGTACTCAATCAAGTTTTTTGCAAGCGGAAAGCATGTCGCGTCAGACCCGTTTAACATTTGAGCAAAACTTACTTAACAAGCAAGATCAGCTGCTTAATTTGAATCTGGATTTGTTGAATCAAGAGAGAAACTACAAGAACAACAAAGTTTTGTTCCAGAAGGGAATGATCTCTGCCAACAGTTATGATGAAAGCAAGGAAAGATATGAGACGCTAATTAAAAGCAGAGAATTATTACTTGAGGTACTCAAGAGAGATTCGTTAACATACAAGCAATTGGTTTCGCAAAGCGAATCCAATGTTGAGATGTCGAAAAATTACCTTGCCCTCGTGCAGAATCAATTAGCAAACTTAACAGTAAAAGCTCCTATAAAAGGGCAACTAACATCCTTAAATGCAGAGATCGGTCAATCTGTTACCGGAGGCTACAGACTAGGACAAATTGATAATATCGATTCGTTCAAAGTAAAAACGGAGGTTGACGAACATTACATCTCTCGTATAAAAACCGGGCAAGCCGGAGAGTATGAATTGGACGGAAAGAAATATTCTCTGATGATTAAAACTGTATATCCGCAAGTTATCAATGGAAGGTTTTATGTTGATATGATTTTTACTTCCGGCAAACCAAAAGATATTAGAAGGGGACAGAGTGTTCATATCAAGTTGCAGCTTGGCAATTTATCGGATGCTCTACTAGTTGAAAACGGCGGGTTCTATTCTACTACCGGAGGCCAATGGATTTTTGTAGTTGATAAATCGGGAACATCCGCAGAGCGCAGACAAATTAAAATTGGAAGACAAAATCCTCAGTTCTTCGAATTAGTTGCCGGCTTAAAATCGGGAGAAAAAGTAATTACTTCTTCTTACGAGAATTTTGAGGATTACGAAAAACTAATTCTGAAATAGTTTGATTAATAAAGAACAATAACAACAACCAACAATAAAATGAAAACAATAACAATAACCAGCATCAGCACAAATGAAATACAAGCTTCCCTTACCGGATTTTTAGCCGGAAGTGAATTGCTGATGATAATAGCCTCCCTATTTCTGCTTGCGGTTCTTGTTGTGATAAAAATCTACTCAATTAAAAAAGTATAATACCCTAATAATGGTTCGTTTCTCGACGAGGTAAAAATGTTTGCTAACTATTTGAAAATTTTCATTAGAACTCTATCAAGACAAAAAGTTTTTTCCTTTATCAACATAACCGGTTTGGCAATTGGAATAACTTGTTTTTTGATCTTAGGTCTGTTTGTAATAGATGAACAAGACTTTGATAATTACAATGAAAATGTAAATCAGATTTATAGAGTATTGGTTCACACCCGTTTCAGAGGTGAAGAGAGTATCAATTCCAAAGTTGCCCCTCCGTTGGGAGGTGTGTTAAAAAAAGATTTTCCGGAAGTAATTAACTATGCAAGAATCGGTTACTTCGGTAAGCATAATCTTAGATACAACCAGAAAGAATTTATTGAGTATGATATTTACACTGCCGACTCAACTTTCTTCAAAATCTTTACATTGCCGTTTGTAAATGGCGATGCTAAGACCGCACTTGTAAATCCATATTCTATAGTAATTTCGGAAACCGCCTCAAAGAAATATTTTGGAAATGAAAACGCACTTGGAAAAACATTTATTGCGGATGATAAAACTACATACATTATAACCGGAGTAATGAAAGACTTTCCTAAGAAGTCCCACTTCAGCTGCAATTTTTTACTTTCAATGTCAACCTATCCGGAAACCTCAAAACCGGACTGGCTCAACTCTACCTATACAACATATCTGCTTCTTAAGAAGGGTACAGATCCAAATCAGTTTAATGAGAAAATGAAAAAAACTGTTTTAAGTTATGTAGGACCGGAAGCCGCCTCCGTAATAGGCATTTCCTTTCAAGATTTTTTGAAGCATGGAAATATCTATCGTTTTCTACTTCAACCTCTTTCCTCTATTTACTTACGCTCTCAAAGCGATTATGGAGTTGACGCAAACACCGAATGGGGGAATGCAAGAACAAGCACAATTACATATTCATACATCTTTTTAGCTATAGGAGCTTTTATACTTCTTATAGCTGTATTTAATTTTATGAATCTAGCTACAGCGAAGTCGGAGAAGAGAGCTAGAGAAGTCGGAATAAGAAAAACACTCGGATCCGATAGAGAAAAATTAATTGCACAATTTCTATCCGAATCCATATTCACATGTTTACTCTCTGTTGTTCTCTCGGTATTGTTAACTAACTTAGTTTTACCTTACTTCAATGATTTTGTAAATAGAGATTTATCACTTGATCTATTCGGCTCAATTTATACTATTCCTTTTCTACTACTTTTTGCTTTAGTCGTAGGACTGATAGCTGGAAGTTATCCCGCTTTTTATCTCTCTTCTTTTCAATCAGCTCATATACTTAAGAGTGGAACGGGCAGCAGAAAAAGTAAGCTGAGAAGTATACTAGTTATTCTTCAGTTCGCAATTTCGATTACTCTTATAATCGGAACAATGATTATAAAATCTCAACTAGAGTACATCCAGAATAAAAATCTGGGATTCAATAAGGATGCGATTCTTTCTATTATAAACGGATCGGTTCTAGATAAGAATTTGGAAACATTTCTTACCCAACTTAAAGGAGAACCGGCAGTAGTCAGCGTAACAGCTTCCTCCCTAATGTTCACAAATGGCATTCCCGGCAACGGATATCTATATGATAAAATGATTGGCAACGATGTAATACCGGCACAAATGCTTGATGTTGATTATGATTTTCTAAACACCTATCAGATCAAACTTAAAGAGGGGAGATTTTTCTCTAAAGATTTCGGTTCGGATTCTTCCGCTGTAGTTGTTAACGAAGCGATTGCCAAAAGATTTAACGATAAAAATCCTTTAGGCAAAAACCTTTCGGCTATAAATAGCCACACAAAAGAGATGACTCCATTTAAGATTATCGGAGTAATAAAAGACTTCAATTATGAATCACTGCATAGAACAGTTAGGCCTCTTGTTCTGCATTTAAGTCCGGTTAGGCAAGCTGCAACCGTAATCGCGGTTAGAATTTCAACTCGGGATTTTAATAGAACAATTGGTTCGATAGAAAAAGTGTGGAACCGTTTTGCCGGTACAGAAAAGATGTTCTGGAGATTTCTCGACGAAAATATTGCGAGAATGTATAGGAACGAACAAAAAATAGGAAATATTACTACGGTGTTTTCAGTGTTGGCAATCATTATTGCTTGCCTTGGCTTGTTCGGTTTAGTTTCATTTATAACAGAGCAGAGAACAAAAGAAATTGGTGTTAGAAAAGTTCTGGGTGCTTCCGTTGGAGAAATAATAATTCTTGTATCTAAAGATTTTGTTAAGTGGGTAGTGTTATCAAACTTAATTTCGTGGCCTATTGCATTTTATTTAATGAACAACTGGCTTAACAACTTTGCTTATCGTACCGGTTTAGATTGGCTAACATTTATTACTGCGGGAATTCTTGCCTTAGTCATTGCAATTGCAACCGTCTGCGTGCAAGTATTTAAAGTCGCACTACAAAATCCGGTTAATTCATTAAGGTATGAATGATGCACGTAACGTAAGATGTAAAAAGTAGAACGTGGGAAGAGACTTAAGTGTAACTAAAATTTGTAAATGAATAATTATAAAATAAAAGGGTACTAAAATGATACGTACAAACAATCTCAGAAAGCTTTACAGAACGGAAGAAGTTGAAACAACGGCATTAGATAATGTTAATGTCGAAATCAAACAAGGAGAATTTGTTTCGATAATGGGGCCTTCCGGCTGTGGGAAATCAACTCTGATGAATATTCTTGGTCTTCTCGATAATCCCACCGACGGCGAATACTTTTTTAACGGAATGGAAGTATCAAAATTTTCCGAAAGAGAAAGAGCAAAGATGCGTAAGGAAAATATCGGATTTGTTTTCCAGAGTTTTAATTTGATTGATGAACTGACGATATATGAGAACGTTGAACTTCCTTTGTTGTATATGAAAATGCCGGCTGCCGATAGAAAGAGGAAAGTAAATACCGTTTTAGAGATAATGGAAATTATGCATAGACGAAATCACTTTCCGCAGCAGCTTTCCGGCGGACAGCAGCAAAGAGTTGCTGTTGCAAGAGCAATTGTTGCCGAACCAAAAATAATCTTAGCTGATGAGCCTACCGGAAATCTTGATTCATCTCACGGCGATGAAGTAATGAAACTGCTTACTTATTTGAATGAAGGAGGCACTACTGTTTTAATGGTTACTCACTCGCCGACCTATGCTGATTACGGCAATAGAGTAATTCATCTGTTCGACGGGAAAGTTGTTACGGAAAATTTTAATCAAACTTTTAGAGTGTGATAAACGGAAAGTGAGGAAACTGTGCTGCTTAGCTATTTTAAAATTGCGTTTAGAAATATAAGAAGACATAAAGGGCATTCTGCTGTTAATATTCTTGGTCTTTCTGTTGGTCTTGCTTGCGTTATACTAATTTCCATGATAATCAAAAATGAACTGAGCTACGATCAATTCCATGAAAAGAAAGATAGAATATTCCGTGTGTTTGTAGAAAACAATCAAGATGGAAAGAAAGTGGAGTCTGCACCGGTAATGTTACCTTTTGCGCCGGCTGCAAAAGCTGTCATTCCGGAAATTGAAGAAGCTGTTAGAACTTCACAAGGCGGTGTTCTCTGCTCTTACAACGAAAAGCGCTTTTATGAACCGATACTTTATGTAGAGAACAAATTCTTCAATCTATTTTCCTTTCCCTTTGCAAAAGGTGACAAAGCGCGCGCGCTCAACAACCCCAATACCGTTGTCATTTCGCAAAGGATAGCCGAGAAATATTTTGGAAAGGAAAACCCAATTGGCAAATCCTTTGTGTTTGACAATAAAAATGCTTTCATAATCACCGGTGTAATTTACAATTTGCCATTAACAACCCACCTAAGGGGAGACATTTTCGTTTCCTTTTCAACATTGAATAATGAAATGCTGCCACGCTTAAATGAATGGGGGAATTTTGGAAACGACTATGCTTATTTGTTGCTAAAGCCAAATACAAATTCCCTTTTTGTTGAAAAGAAGCTTAATAATGTAATGATTTCCAATACGAGTGAATATTACCATGATAGATTTAGAATGACTATGCAGCCCTTAAGCGAGGTTCATTTTTCTGATTTTGTGAATGATGATGCACGTACAACTCCCCAAATGATTCTTTATGTTTTTGCTTTAATCGGCTTGTTCATTTTGATTTTAGCTGTCATAAATTTTATTAACTTAACAACAGCGCGCTCATCACGTAGAAATAAAGAGATTGGAATACGTAAAGCTGTCGGTGCAAGCCGTGCACAGTTAATAAAGCAGTTTTTGAGCGAGTCCTTTGTTATAACTCTTTTAGCTTTTCTACTGGCAATTGGTCTAACATATCTTCTTGTAAATTATATCAACGAACTGTTGAGGATGGAACTTTCACTAGCCCTCTTAATTAGCAAAGAGAATATTTTAGTTCTCTTAATTATTCTGGTTCTTACTTCTCTAATGGCCGGTTTTTATCCGGCGTTCATACTTTCTAAACCCATACCGTCGGAAGTATTAAAAAGCAGCAGTGGCAAAAGAAAAGGTTATAAATTAAGGGCATCTCTGGTTGTTTTTCAGTTTGCAATATCTGTCTTTCTTATTATCGGGACTATTACAGTATTTAAGCAAACAAACTACTTGATGAATAGAGATATTGGATTTCCAAGCGACCGAATGCTGGTTGTTGTAAATAACGACCCGGCTATAAGCAGCAACGGAGCAGTTTACAAAAGATTATTACTGAATAATGAAAATATTGAAACGGCTTCTTTTTCAAGCGGTACGCCGGGCAGTAATATTGCAAGCGTAAGTAATTTTTCTATTGAAGGAAAAGGCGAAGATGACGAGTTGATGCTTCAGGTTATTAATGTTGATTATGATTTTCTTACTGCTTACAACTTCAAAATGAAAAGCGGAAGGTTCTTTTCTCCCGAATTCGCCACGGATTCAACCGATACTTATGTTATTAACGAAGCCGCTGCTAAAAAAATGATAGGAGTTAATCCTCTTCAAAGCAGAATTACAAGTGGGAGCGGCGGAGACCCCGATTCGAAGTACTGCAAGATAATAGGTGTAATGCAGAATTTTAATTACCGCTCTCTTAAGAAAGAAATTGATCCCATGATATTTAAATTGAAAAACAATGAGGGAAATTTTCTCACACTGAAAATTAAGCAAGAGTATATTGCGTCTACGGTTGATTTTATTAAGCAAACAACCGCAAAAATATCGCCAGCATATCCTTTCGATTTCTTCTTTACGAGGGAAAGGTTTGAGAGCTATTATAGGGGTGAGACCGTACTTGGCAAAATGTTTTTGCTCTTTTCCGGATTGGCAATTTTTATAAGCTGTATTGGAATTCTAGGACTGGTTTCATTCTCAACAGAACAGAGATCAAAAGAAATTGGAATTCGCAAAGTTCTAGGCGCTTCTGTGCAAGCTATAGTATTTATGTTGTGTCAAGAATTTCTTAAATGGGTCTTGATTTCCAATATACTTATCTGGCCCTTAGCTTATTTATTGATGACTAAATGGCTAAACAGTTTTGCCTACAGAATCGATTTTAGCGTTATGACTTTCGTTTTAACTTTTCTGATTTCTCTTTTTGTTACTCTTGCTACTGTAAGTTTTCACGCTGTAAAAGCCGCGGTCGCAAATCCGGTGGACTCGCTTAAATATGAATAACCAAGGGCGCTATGATTAAAATATTTTCAAAGAGTAAAATCACTTTTGAAAATAAATGAACATATTTACTCTTGTTAAATTCAGATTGAGATATAAATGAAGCTAAGACAAAGTTTGTTAATCGTAAGTGTGTTTTTATTGTTTTCCTTTAGTATTTATGGTCAGATTGATAATACAAAAACATATTTCTTGATCCGGTGCGATGATATGGGAATGTGTCACACACTTAATATGGCAATAGAAAAAGTTATAGAAACCGGAATTCCTTTTTCAACTTCTGTAATGTTTGCATGTCCTTGGTATCAAGAAGCCGTAGATATTTTGAAGAAGCATCCAGAAGTTGGGGTGGGCGTTCATCTTACATTAAATGCAGAATGGAAAAATTACAGATGGGGACCGGTGCTTGGAAAGGAAGCAGTTCCAACTCTTGTTGATGATGATGGATATTTCTTTCCATCACGTTCAAAACTTTTTGCCAACAATCCTAAGAAAGAAGAAATAGAAAAAGAACTGCGTGCACAAATAGAACGAGCAATTCACTCCGGCATACGCATAGATTATTTGGATTATCACATGGGTGCAGCTGTTCAAACAGATGAACTGCGCAAACTTGTAGAAAGTTTGGCTAAGGAATATAAACTCGGTATGTCCGGCTACTTTAACGAATCTTATTCCAACATTACTTATAACGCGCCGCTTGGTGAGAAAAAGGATAGTTTAATTGCTCATGTAACAAATCTAAAACCGGGAGTAAATTTACAAGTTGTACATGTTGGTTTGCAGACTGATGAAATGAACGCGATGAAGGATTTAAACGAATTTGGATTGAAAGAGATGAGTAAGCACAGAGAGGGAGAATTGGAAAGTCTACTTAACCCTATGTTGAAAAAAGTAATAGAGGAAAAAAAGATTATTCCAATTACATATAAAGAACTTATAGAGAAAATCGGTTTAATAAATATGTATAGACCCTCCGACTCGAAGTATTAGAGTTATTGAGGCAGCTATGAATTCTAATGTTACTCTTAAATCATCTTTGATTGCTCCATGCGGAATGAACTGCGGTTTGTGCATGGCTCATCATAGAGAAAAGAATCATTGTGCCGGATGCATTACTATTGGCTCGCCAAGGGTAAATCATTGTTCAACTTGTGCAATAAGAAATTGTATAATGCTGAAAGAGGGCAATTCCAAGTATTGTTTCAGCTGCAAGGAATATCCATGCTCAAGAATTAAACATATTGATAAGCGTTACAAAACAAGATATGGAATGAGTATGATTGAGAATCTCGGCACAATTAAGGAAGTCGGAATTAGGAAGTTAGTAATTAATGAGAAGCAAAAATGGGCATGCCCTAAATGCGGCAATACTCTTTGCGTTCATAAAGAAAATTGCTTGGTGTGCGGAACAAAGAGAAAAATTAAAACCTATCGTTTATAAAAGTAAAATCAGTTTAAGCGTTATTGCCGGCAACAACTCTAAGTACCGACTCATCATATCACTGCCTCCATTTTAGTAATAGTGTAATTTGTTCAAGAGATTAAATCTATTTGAATTCACAAAGTATTGATCGACTTGAATTTTGATTAATGCGTTATTGAAATAATAACTGTCATTATCAGAATGATAATTAATTGAGGTAGTTATAACATTACCATTCCTTGATGTAAACGTTTACCATACAATAAAGTGCTGTGGTACGTTTATGGATAATTAAATCTGGTTTTCACTATAAACTATTTATCAACTTTATTGGAGTTCGGTATGAAGAAACTCTACACGCTTTCAATATTCTTTATTTTAGTTGCGGCTGCTTATGCGCAAGCTAAGATTTATTCTTTCGAGGATGCAAAAGCAACAATATATTTTGGAGAAAAACCATATTGCACCGGAACTGGTTCAATAACATATTCCGATGATGCAACAATAAAACATGATGGCTCCAAATCAATGAAAGTTGACTGGGTTATAAATAGTTCGGAATCATGGGGCGGTTCATGCGGAATGGAATACAAAGTTCCGGTTGCCTCGAAAGCGTATTTAGATTTTTCAATGGCAAAAAACATAAGCCTTTGGTATTACAACGCTGTAGCTTCTGACAAGAATGGCGCAGTTCAAATGAGATTCAAGATTCACGATGCCGGTGGTTCCAGCGCATATTGGAACGGTGCAGATAGAAATGCCCAATGTGAAGATTGGTACTTTCAGACCGCACTAATATATGATGCAACTCCAGGGTGGAAGCAGTTAATAATTCCGCTTAAAGATCTTGGTGAAGGCTCACCTCAAAATGATTTGGGACTTTCACTTCCCGGTTGGAGTGGTACAAAGAATAATGGTGTGTTAGATTTAGATAAAGTTATTGGATATACAATTGAATGGACATCTGGTGTAATAGGCGGAGATAATTTAGCAAAGGGAACTGTTTATTATGATGATATGACTCTTCAAGGTAGCCAGTACACGCCATTATATTTGTTTGAAAGTTCTGCCGATGCGAAAGGCGATAACATGAGCTGGGCGGCCGGAAATAAAGGTGTGATTGCGCTTTCTAACGAAACCGCAGATTTGTTTGAAGGCATATCGAGCTTAAAACTAGATTATAAAGTTCATGCAAGCGAATCTTGGGGTGGTTATGGAAGTTTCCAAGTTGATTTCCCAAGCAGTGTAAATATTTCTTCAAATCAGAATCTATTTTTAGCAGTTAAAAATGTTAACGCAAATACTCTTAAAGGAAAAGTAACTGTAAGATTCGAATTGATTGACAAAGGAAGTGATGCGGCTGAAACATGGTACACTTTGTTAGATGTCGATATTGATCAAACTTTTGGTTGGACTTTAGTTAAAATTCCTTTGGTTGCAACGGAAGTTCAGTCTTGGGATGTGAAAAAAGGAATATTTGTAAATCCCTCCGGTCAAAGTCCGGGCGGCAACAATAAATTTGATTTAAATGCAATCTCCGGATTCAAAGTTGAATACTCTGTTGGTGTTCAGACTAATGATTTAGCAGAAGGAACAACAATGTTCGATTTTCTTGTTCCGGCCGGTTATCAGGAAACTGATAAAACAGCACCGGTTGCTGTTAAAGGCTTAACAGTAAGCAGTGGAACATTTTCTAATTTAGTTCTCTGGTCGGATGTGCCAAATGAATCAAATGAAAAGTATGACATTTATTACAGCACTAAAGCAATAACAGATGTTAAAGCTGCGGGTGTAGAAGTTGTTAAACTTGGTGTGTTGGAAAATGCTCAATCAATCGATCACGTTCTCAAAGCTCCTAAAACAGATCAGAATACAACCTATTATTATGTTGTTGTTTGTACTGATAAGGCCGGTAATGTTGGTCCGGTTAGTTCAACTTCTGCCGCTACTACAAACAAAGCTAAAGGCGTTCCTACAGTTGCAATTGCTACTGTTAATTTCAAAGCAGATGGTAATTTGAATGAGTGGAGCGCAATCACTCCAATGAGTCTAAAACTTTCAGATGCTACTGCTTTCTTGGCTACTCCAGAATCAGAGGTTACAAACGATGCCGACCTTTCTGTAAAAGCATATATCGCAATTGACAAACAGTTCTTATACGTAGCTTTCGATGTTGATGATGATGTTGTTAATCCCGAAGTTAAGACAGAAACTTATTTGAATGATTCTCCGGATTTATTTATTGGTTTATATGATGCTCACGGAATGCCTCATACTGGGTATGGAAGAGGCGGCACACCAGATTATCATTTCAGATTTAACAAAGCAGCTTTAAAAAATGATTCGCCAAATTCAGCAGTTGTAAAATTGCTTGAACCCGGTGCAAATTATTATTGGGATGTAAAATTCCCTTCGGGCTACATTGTAGAAGCTAAAATTCCTCTGGCTGATTTAATGAATAAACGTGATGCTGCAGCAGATGCATTGGATCAGATTTATGTTAAAGAGGGATTCCGCATTCCAATCGATTTTTCGGTTAACGATAACGACTCCGGCAACCGCGATGCGATAATGACATATTCAAATGAGAATAAAGATCAATCTTGGGCAGATGTTTCCAGATGGACAAATACATGGTTAGGCGATAAATGGGAAGCAATAACAACTACTGAAGAAAATGCTGTACCGGTTAAATATTCTTTAGATCAGAATTATCCTAATCCTTTCAATCCGTCAACAACATTAAAATACTCAATTATGAAACCGGGATTTGTATCCTTGAAAGTTTATGATGTACTTGGCCGTGAAGTTGCAAGTTTGGTTAATGAATTTCAGAATAGCGGTGCTTACAATATCAGCTTTGATGCATCAAGACTTTCCAGCGGAGTTTATGTTTATACTATCAATGCCGGTGAGTTTGTTCAATCAAAGAAAATGTTGCTGATTAAATAATTGAGTTACGTTTTATAGTAGCTCCTCCTAAAACCGCCGCTTGTTGTAAGCGGCGGTTTTTTATCAAGTAGTTAATTTTTATTACCGGAGTATTTGTGATGGATAGAAAGGTTTCAAAAATAAAAAGTAGCACAAAGATTGTTGTGATCGGTGTGATGTTTCTACTTTTTAGTTTCGGCTGCAGCAAGGCCGATACAAACGTTTCTCCGGACTCTTCAACAAAGACTGTTGTAGAAAACCTTGGTGCGTTAAAAGTCCTGGGGAATAAAATTATAGATAAAAACAATAATAATGCAGTGCTTAGAGGAATGAGTTTATTCTGGAGTCAGTGGGGAGGAAGTTTTTATAATGAAAGTTGTGTTAAATGGTTAAGGGATGATTGGAAATGTACCGTCGTGCGTGCATCAATGGGAATTGAGAGCGGCGGTTACTTAACAAATCAGCAAACTGAATATAAAAAGGTTACGACTGTTATAGACGCATGCATTAAACTTGGAATCTATGTAATAGTTGACTGGCACGATCACAATGCACAAGATCATCTTCAACAGTCAAAAACATTTTTTGCTTCAATCGCTCAAAAGTATGGAGCGTATCCAAATATCATTTATGAAATTTATAACGAACCTCTACAAGTATCATGGAGTTCTGTAATTAAATCGTATGCCACTGAAGTGATAAATACAATTCGGCAGTACGATAAAACTAATTTGATTGTTGTTGGTTCATCAAACTGGTCTCAAGACGTTGATGTAGCGGCAAAGGATCCGATCGTTGGAACTAACATCGCGTACTCACTTCACTTTTATACAAGCACGCATACGCAATCATTAAGAAACAAAGCAATTAGTGCTATGAATTCCGGAGTGGCACTTTTTGTTACAGAATATGGCATCAGCGAAGCGAGTGGAGATGGGAAAATTAATTATACTGAGACAAATAATTGGTTAAGCTTCCTCGAAACGTATAAGTTAAGCAGTTGTAATTGGTCAATCATAGATAAAAATGAATCGTCCGCAGCATTGAAAGCGGGAGCGAGTGCTGCGGGCAACTGGACTCAAAGTTTCCTGAGCGAATCTGGAAGCTTTATCCGTAATTACATAATTAGTAAAAATGAAGCACTCTAGCTTATTAGTCAGTGGCTTAAATATCTCTTCAGCTCATTTATAATTTGTATTTATCATGCTTCGTTTTCAAGTCCCCTCTTTCTTATTACCAAAAAAACTATGCTATTCATAAATATAAATTGTATTTATTGGATGAAAATATCAAAGTTAAATTTATGTCCATTTCATATAGGTGCTTATAGTGAAAGGAAGTCTAGTTGATTATATAATTATTATCGCATACTTAATTGGTATTGCAGTATTTGGAATTATTTCCGGAGGAAAACAAAAGTCTGTTAAAGATTATTTCTTAGGCTCGTCTACAGTTCCTTGGTGGGCGGTATGTTTTTCGATAGTTGCAGCAGAGACAAGTACACTTACTTTCATTTCAATTCCGGGACTTGCTTACGTTGCCAATCTAAATTTTTTGCAAGTTACTATCGGTTATCTTTTAGGAAGAATAATTGTTGCTTTCGTATTTCTCCCGGCCTACAACAAAGGGGAGTTAAAAACAGCTTACACATTTTTAGAACAACGATTCGGTGGCAAGACAAGATCGTTTGCATCAATTGTATTTCTTTTTACTCGAATAGCGGCTGATGGAGTTAGACTTTTTGCCACAGCTATTCCGCTTAAACTGATGATTGATATCAGCTATCCGCAAGCAATTATTATTATGGCAATAGTAGCACTAATCTATACATACACGGGAGGAGTTAAAGGAATAATCTGGGTCGATGCTATTCAAATGCTTACATATTTAGGAGGAGCAATTTTTGCTGGTATTTATCTTCTCAACTTAATACCCGGCGGATGGGGAACAGTTGTTAATTCTGCTGCCGCAAGTGGAAAGCTTTTCATCTTCAATCTTGGATTTGAAAATGGCATTGCTGGATTTTTTAGTCAACCATATACATTAATAGGTGGACTTCTTGGCGGAGCTTTTCTTTCGATGGCATCGCATGGAACAGATCAATTAATCGTTCAACGTTTGCTTACTACAAAAAGTTTGAAAGAAAGTCAGAAAGCTATTATCGGTAGCGGCGTAATAATAGTAATTCAGTTCGCGATATTCCTATTAGTTGGTGTAATGCTTTATGCTTTTTATGGAGAGATGGCTATAAAGTCGGATACAGTTTTTCCAAAGTTTATAATTGAACAACTTCCTTCCGGTGTATTTGGAATTGTAATAGCTGGTTTATTTGCAGCTGCTTTATCTACACTTGCCGGATCGATAAGCTCTTTATCATCATCAACTATGATGGATTTATACATTCCCTTTTTTGGAAAAGATAAAAGTGAAATCTCGCAATTAAAGACAAGCCGCTTGTTCACTATTATGTGGGCAATACTTTTAGTTTTTGCCGCTCTATTTTTTATGAACACTGCTCAAGCAGTTGTTGAACTTGCATTAAGTATAGCGTCTTTTACGTATGGTGGACTATTGGGCACATTTCTTCTCGGGTTACTTGTAAAGAAAGCAAAGCAAGAAGATGCACTAGCCGGTTTTGTTGCCGGTATCTTTATTATGATTGCGGTTATCTCTTTGAAGCTAGTTGCGTGGACGTGGTTTACACTTATTGGTGTTGCAGCAACATTACTTGTCGGCGGATTACTAAGCGTACTTTCAGACAAGGAAAATGCGCGGTAACTACACTGATACTTGATTCTAGAAATGCACTGACAAGAATTAGAATCGTTTGATATGATTACTTCACTCTGTTTTTAGGAGTACATAGAATCGAATCAGTCTTTAGAATGGTCTCTAGTTGATTTAATAGACAGAAACTCCTATTTTGTTTTTATGAAAAAGTATGTGCTTCTCATATTCATAATAGTTGCGTGTTTTCACGATGCGATAGAGTCTAAGCTGGATTTGCAAAGCAAAGCCCGTGTAAATATACATAGCCAAATAGATCATACTTTCGAATCAACGAGTTCTAGGAATGATGTTGAAAAATTATTCTTAAACGTTCAGTTTGTCTCCCATATTTCTGTTCCTACAAAACTTCATTTCAAGATTTGGAAACCACCGGTAATAAATTCACCTTTTAAAGGTTGAGCCAGAGCTGTTAATAATATCTCTTGTTAAGTTCCACTTTTTTTCATACACTAATTGTTAACAGAAGCCACCTAGTTTTAATATATAATTTTATTACAAAAAGGATTGCAGACTTTAATGACTAAAATTCAGCATTGGATTTATTTATTGGTTGGAATTGTAATTACAGCGTACTTTGGTTTTACCGGGTATAGTTATTATTTAACGCCAACTGAAGAGAGATTCTTTCACTCAGCACATACCATTTTAAAGCCTAGTGGTTTTCTTGGTCATGGTTTGGGAATTATCGGCTCGTTAATGATGTTGATTGGTGTTGCAACTTATATGTTGCGTAAAAGATTAAAAATGTTATCCCGTGTTGGCGCGATAAAAAACTGGCTTGAGTTTCACATTTTTCTATGCAGTGTGGGACCGGTACTTGTTCTTTTTCATACGGCATTTAAGTTTGGAGGAATTGTAGCAATAAGTTTTTGGTGCATGGTTGCTGTTGTAGTAAGCGGAATCATTGGGCGATTTATATATGTACAGATTCCGCGTACAATTCAAGGAAACGAATATTCTTTGGAAGAATTAAAAGCAGTTAACCAATCTTATGGCGATAAGTTACGAAATGAATTCAATCTCAATAATTCCCTAATTCAGAAATTAGAATACTTTACATCGCTAAAGGTTTATAAATCTGCAACGCTCTTCACAATAATTCCGTTAACAATAAAAGATCATTTTGCGAATCGTAAAGTTCTTAAAGAACTAAAGCATGAATTAAAAAAAGAAAATATTTCGAAAAAGTCTATCAAGAAAATTTCGGCGGTATGCAATGCAAAATTGGTATTATCACGCCGTACAAGTTTGCTTCATTCTGTTCATGAAATGTTTAGGTACTGGCATATCATCCATCTTCCGTTTGCCATTGTGATGTTAGTAATCATGATTCTTCATGTTGGAATAACAGTAGCATTTGGCTACCGCTGGGTATTCTAAAGGGATTTACTTGGAAGTACTAATTGAAAATATAGTTACGTATTCTGTTGTTATCTTATTAATCTTTCTGCTTGTTTATTTCCAGATGAAGAAAGGGAAGAAGCAATCCAAGAAAGTAAAAGAGAAGATAGAACGTGCAAAAGAACTTGGATTTCACGAACCGGTGTCACTCCACCCGGTAGTAAATCTTGATGTTTGTATTGGTAGCGGTTCATGCGTTGCTGCATGTCCCGAAAAAGATATTCTCGGCCTAATAGATGGAAAGGCGGCAACAATAAATGCTTCCCGCTGTGTTGGGCACGGTGCGTGCTTTCATTCATGCCCTCTGAATGCGATTACTTTAGTAATAGGAACAGAAAAACGCGGTGTTGATTTACCGCATGTCAGCCAAGATTTTGAAACAAACGTAAAAGGGATTTACATAGCCGGCGAGCTAGGCGGCATGGGTTTAATAAAAAATGCTGTAACACAAGGCGCGCAAGCAATAGAAAATATTTCGAAAAACTTGAACCGCTCAAAATCTGCCGAATTTGATGTAGTGATTATAGGCGCGGGTCCGGCGGGAATATCTGCTTCACTTGCTTGTAAAGAAAAAAATCTGAAATCGATTACTATTGAACAGGATAGTTTAGGAGGAACTGTATATTCATTTCCCCGAAAGAAAATTATAATGACAGCTCCAATGCACCTTCCCCTACATGGAAAAGTAAAATACACTGAAATAACTAAACCGGAACTGCTCGATCTTTGGAATGAAGTGTTAACTAAAAACAATATTGCAATCAACGAAAATGAAAAAGTTTTATCTATTGATAAGCATGAAGATCATTTTGTGGTTCAAACCGGCAGTCGTTCGTTAACTACCAATTCAGTTCTGCTTGCAATAGGAAGACGTGGTTCTCCGCGAAAACTTGGTGTTAAAGGAGAAGCATTAGAAAAAGTATCTTATAGATTAATTGAACCGGAATTAATAAACAACCAACACGTTTTAGTAGTTGGCGGCGGCGATTCGGCAATTGAAGCCGCTTTAGCATTAATGGAAGGCAATAATAAAATTACTCTTTCGTATAGAGGTGAATCATTCTCTCGTATTAAACCAAAGAATTTTGAAAATATTAAGAAGGCTGAATCGGAAAAGAAGGTTGATGTTGTGTTCAAATCCAATGTTACTGATATTGCTGAAAAGTCTGTAGTGATAGCTATCGAAAACGATGGTGTGCATTTCGAAAAAAGTTTAGTTAATGATCTAATTTTTGTTTTTGTAGGCGGTGAATTACCGAACGAGTTCTTAACCAAAGCTGGTATAAGAATTACTAAAAAATACGGAGAGGCGGTATTAAAGCATTAAGACTAATATTATTTGTAATTGTTTCATTAGTAGTTTACGAAGAGTTAGTAGCTCAAATTTCTCCCGGCGATTTGTCCGCGGCACATTCGCATCTGGAAGGAATGAGCAATTGCACTAAATGTCATAACATTGGGGGACAAGTTAGAAATGCCGAGTGCTTAACATGTCATACAGAAATTACACAGCTTCAAAAAAGTAAAAAGGGACTTCATGCGTCTGCGGATGTAACCGGCAAAAAATGCATTCAGTGCCATAGTGAACATCATGGGAGGACTTTTCGCATTGTAAATATTAACACAAAGAGTTTCGACCACTCCAAAACATCTTTCCAGCTTTCCGGGAAGCATGCAAAGACGGACTGCTATGAATGTCACACTCCCAAATATATTAATGATGAAAAAATTAAAAAGCACAAGGGAACGTTTCTTGGCTTAAGCGCAACTTGTAATTCGTGTCATACGGATGTTCATCAAGCAAGTTTGGGAAATAATTGCGAGAACTGTCATGGAATGGAAAGCTTCAAGCCGGCAATTAAGTTTAATCATGATAAAGCAAGATTTGTATTAACAGGCGCGCATCTAAAAGTTGATTGTTCTAAGTGTCATTTAACAATAATTAAGAATGAGCAGAAGCTTCAGCAATTTAAGGGAATTGATTTTGCAAATTGTTCTTCTTGTCATCAAGATTTTCACAAAGGTAAATTCGGACCGAAATGTAATTCGTGTCACGTTACGGAGTCATTCCGAGTAATAAAGAACCTAGATAGCTTCGATCATTCTAAGACAAACTACAAACTACTTGGCAAACACGCTAGTGTTGAATGCAAGCAATGCCACACAAGCGGATTGCATGTTAAGCCGAAGTATGAAAAATGTATTGACTGCCACACCGATTATCATAAAGGTGATTTTGTAAAGAATAATTTTGTAACTGATTGCAGAATTTGTCACGATGTCAAGGGATTTCAGTTAACTTCATTTACTATTGAAGAGCATGCAAAAGCTAATTTCAAATTAACCGGAGCTCATCTTGCTGTGCCTTGTCAAAGTTGTCACTTCAAGAATGATAAGTGGAAATTCAAAATTGAAAAGAAAGAATGCAGCAGTTGTCACAGTGAAGTTCATGGCGGATCAATTCCTTCTGGCTTATTGAAGAATAATGATTGTCTTGCATGTCACACTACCAATCAGTGGAAGGAAGTAACCTACGATCACAGCGCAACAAAGTTTCCATTGCTGGGAAGTCATTTGAATCAAAGCTGTACAAAATGCCATGTTCGAAATGAATTCGAAAAAAGAGTAATAATTAGTTTTAAGAAAAAATCAGAATGTGTTGAGTGCCATAATGATGTTCATCAAGGACAGTTCATAAAAAATGGCATTGTTAAATGTGAGAGTTGTCATCAATTTAACAATTGGAAGCCGGAACAATTTGACCATAGCAAAACATCATTTCCATTGGACGGAGCGCATTCTAAAGTATATTGTTACAAGTGCCACAAGCAAGTTGCTGATGAAAAGGGCAAGTACATCAAGTATAAATTTGGCGAGGTCAAATGCGCACTCTGTCATTTATAATCGCAATTTTATTTGCTTCCGTCTGCTTCGCACAATCTCCGCATGGAAGTAACTTTAAAAGAGATTGCCAGGATTGTCATACGGTAGATGGCTGGACAATTCAGCCGGCACAAATGAAATTTAAGCATGCTGAAACTGGTTTTGCTCTTGTAGGCCAACATCAAAATCTAAAGTGCGGATCTTGCCATAACAGTCTCAACTTTACGGAAAAGAAAGGTAAAGCTAATTGTTCCGACTGTCATTCCGATATTCATGAAAACACTGTTGGAAAAAACTGTGTTCGTTGCCATAATCCCAATACATGGATTATTGAGAAAGTTACGGATATACATCTAATCGGGAAATTTCCTCTACTCGGTAATCATGCAAAAGCAGATTGCCAGCAATGTCATAGATCTGCTTCAAAGCTACGTTTTGAACCAATCGGAATTAGATGTTTTGATTGCCATGCTAACACTTACGCGGCAACAAATAATCCTAACCATTTAAAAGCTAACTTCTCAACAGATTGCAGCCAGTGTCATAATTTTACTTCACCTTCATGGTTAACAACTTCAATTATTCACGATTTCTTTCCGCTTACCGGAGCGCATAACATCTCAAATTGTTTTACTTGCCATTCGCAAGGCAGTTACAAAGGATTATCACAAGAATGTTCTTCTTGTCACCAAAAGAACTACGATGCTGTACAATCACCTAATCATACCAAACTAAATTTTTCGAAAGATTGCAAGATATGTCATTCCGTTAACGTCGGTTCATGGAAGCCCGCTACCTATTCAAATCACGATTTAATTTATCCATTGCTCGGTGCTCACAATTCAATTCGAAATGAATGCAGTAAATGTCACTCCACCGGTTACAATTCAACTGCACGCCAATGTGTTCGCTGTCATCAATCTAATTATGATGCAACGGTGAATCCTAATCATAAGTCCGCCCAGTTTTCAACTCAGTGCGAAACATGCCATACATCAACCGCTTGGAAGCCGGCAACATTCGATCATGATGGGAAATATTTTCCAATCTATTCCGGCGAGCACAAAGGTAAATGGAATAATTGTTCGGATTGCCATCTCGATCAAACAAACTATAAGAATTTTGAATGTACTAATTGCCACGAACACGCAAAGACGGAAATGGATAATGAACATCAAGGTGTGAATGGTTATTCGTATCAGAGCAGAGCGTGCTATGCATGTCATCCAACAGGTTCAAAACAAGGAGTAATTAATCATTCTTTAACTAGATTTCCTTTGTTAGGTGCACATACTACTGTCACGTGTACTCAATGTCATCAAAGCGGATATGCCGGAACATCCACAGAATGTATATCGTGTCATCAAGCCAAATATACAGCGGCACCAAACCATAGCTCTCAAAATTATCCACAAGATTGTAAACAATGTCATTCATCGGTAGATTGGAAACAGATTAGTTACAATCACAGCGTTACAAAATTCCCATTACTTGGTTCACACGTGACGGTAAATTGTAGTTCTTGTCATACAACAAAACTTACCGGAACACCAACAGCTTGTTATTCATGCCATCAAGCAAAATATACTTCAGCGCCAAACCATGTTTCTCAAGGCTACCCAACTACATGCGAACAATGCCATAACTCGACTGACTGGAAAGCAACAACATTCAATCACTCGACAACAAAGTTTCCATTGCTTGGTTCACACGTTACTGTAAATTGCAACTCGTGTCATACCGGTGGATTTACCGGAACACCGACGGCTTGCTATTCTTGCCATCAAGCAAATTATACTTCAGCGCCAAATCACGTTTCTCAAAGTTATCCAACAGTGTGCGAACAATGCCATAGCTCAACTGATTGGAAGACAACAACCTTTAATCACGCGACAACAAAGTTTCCGCTGCTAGGTTCACACGTTACAGTGAATTGCAACTCATGCCATACCGGCGGATTTGCCGGAACACCGACGGCTTGTTATTCATGCCATCAAGCAAAGTATACAGCAGCTCCGAACCATGTTTCTCAAAGTTATCCAACAACATGCGAACAATGCCATAACTCGACTGATTGGAAAGCAACGACATTTAATCACTCGACAACAAAGTTTCCGCTACTTGGTTCACACGTTACTGTAAATTGCAATTCATGTCATACCGGCGGATTTACCGGAACACCGACGGCTTGTTATTCATGCCATCAAGCAAAATATTCAGCGGCGCCGAACCATGTTTCTCAAAGTTATCCAACAGTGTGCGAGCAATGCCATAACTCGACTGATTGGAAAGCGACGACATTTAATCACTCAACGACAAAATTTCCGCTGCTTGGTTCACACGTAACCGTGAATTGCAACTCATGTCATACCGGTGGATTTGCCGGAACACCAACTGCTTGTTATTCGTGTCACCAAGCAAAATATACAGCGGCACCGAACCATGTTGCACAAGGCTATCCAACAACATGCGAGCAATGCCATAACTCGACTGATTGGAAAGCAACAACATTTAATCACTCGACAACAAAGTTTCCGTTACTTGGTTCACACGTTACTGTGAATTGCAACTCATGCCATACCGGTGGATTTGCCGGAACGCCTACTGCTTGTTATTCATGCCATCAAGCAAAATATACAGCGGCGCCAAACCATGTTTCTCAAAGTTATCCAACAACATGCGAG
>JBAYTN010000012.1:0-75935 GCA_041675645.1 Melioribacteraceae bacterium | reverse complement strand
TATTTGCAACTTACTTATTGAAATTTCTATAATCAAGGAAGAAAATTAAGCTGAGGAATCGGCAACAAATTGTGGTGGTAAAATTATTTCTTACTTAGTTAACTCGCGTTAGCAGAAGAATAATTTTCTGCCACTAAGACACCAAGTTACTAAGAATAGATTAGGTTTTTCTTTGGGCCTAAGGGCCTTAGCGGCAAAGTTTTAAATGGACAGAGTATGTTGAGTTAATTAACATCGTCTTCCGCATGTAGCCATGAAGGGGCTACAATTATGCTACAGTATTTCTTAAAATCTTTTGATCTTGTGCTGCATTCAAAAAGAGCAAACCCGATCCAATCCATAGCACAGCGAAGAATCCGTTTACACCCAATATTTGAACCGCAGAACTTTCCGGCGCCAGATCCAAACGTGCTATCAATGCAATTACTGCAATCAACGCATGAGCAAATGCCATAGTGAATAACACTATTGCCATTCTCTTTGGCTGAAGCCTCGATATGATTGCACCAAGAAAACCGATGGCTACAACTCCTAAAAACATCCAGTTGGCGGGATTGTCTTCATTCCCTATTAATCCAACTGCTAGATTGGACCATACAAGAAAGAGTCCCGTTGCCGCCGTAAGACCCACAGCTGCTTTGTAAGTTTTGTTTTCCATCTTCCTTGCAATCAGTCTGTATGTTGCACCGGCGGAAAAGAATAAAATCCACGCAGCAATAAAATCGAAAAAACTCCATTTCATTTCATCGGTCAACAGCTTTGCTGTTAATGGTATCAAAAGTAACAATGCCGCTACCGATGCCGCGCTTACTATACATTCAAAAACTGTGTAAGGTTTTGTTACTGTCTTGAAAAACTTTTTTAACTGTTCCATAATTATAATCTCTGTTTATTGTTATGTAATAATTGTTCATATGTCATTCTGATCCCGCTTTTGCGGGAGAAGAATCTCAATACAAAATCGAGATATTTCGTCCCGATGAATCGGGACTCAATATGACAAACCCGTGTTTTGTTTTGCTCTCCACCGACTGCCGGTTGAATAAAACCGGAATTATATTTTCTCTGCTTGACTAACTTATTACTGTTTCATCCAACACATTTTGCAGATTCTTTTGAAACTTAGATGCCGCAGCCGCTATTCCAACAGATATTGAAATGATTAGGAATCCCATAAATACTCCACCCGCTCTGTCATCACTTTCATTCATCATAATGAAAATTTCTCCAACAAAGACAGAACCAATTATAGATAACGCGCAGAGTTTTATAGTACGCAAAGATTTTACTGCCCCTTTGGATACAACATTATTTTGTCTGTAATAACCGAGAACCTTTACCGCATTATAAATGCCCATATAAAATGGAATGGACGCTATATAAGCGAAGGCAAGAAACGGATCGTTGAAATAAATCTCAAAGAGAGTGGAATGCGCATTCCTCCCTTCGATGTGAGGTTCCCATAACATAAATATAAAAGCGCCTATACCAATAAATATGATAACTGCCTGAAGTAAAATACCGACTGCCTCTCTTACAGAGAATCCAAAAACTGTGTATGGTTTATCATCTGTTTTGAAAAACTTTTGCACCTCTTCCATAATTATGATCTCTATCTATTTTTCTTAAAATTGTTCATTTGTCATTCTGATCCCGCTTTAGCGGGAGAAGAATCTCTTTCAAAAATAAAATCGAGATATTTCGCCCCGATGAATCGGGACTCAATATGACAAATCCGAATATTGTTTTGCTCTCATTAACTACTGTTTGAATAAAACCGGCAAAGTGATTTTGTGTTTCAGCTATTCACTTTGTTCAGATTATTTTTTTTACGGCGTGCGAAGTAGTACCAAACCGCACCAATTATAATCATCAGCAGCGGAAGAGCGCCCGGTTCATCTTCTACGGTTATCATAAAAATCATTAATGCCAATCCAATTGCAACTGTTATCAGCGCGAATATTTTATGCATATCTTATTTCCACTCCTTAACAGTTTACATTAGTTCATCTATCCGATGTTTCTGAAAATTGTTCATCTGTCATTCTGATCCCGCTTTAGCGGGAGAAGAATCTCTTTCAAAAATAAAATCGAGATATTTCGCCCCGATGAATCGGGGCTCAATATGACAAAAAGAGAATATTTCAGAGTTCTATCCATTAATTATTTGTGTGCGTTAATAAATGCTTCCATTGCTTTAAGATGATCGTTGAATGCCTTTCTTCCCCCTTCGGTTAAAGAATATTTAGTGTTGGGCTTTCTATCGATAAAAGATTTTTCCACACCGATAAATCCCTCCTTCTCCAGCATTTTAAGATGCGTTGCAAGGTTGCCGTCGGTTACTTCCAGATACTGCTTCAGAGAACTGAAATCGAGCGCATCATTAACAGCCAGCACAGACATGATACCAAGTCTTACTCTGCTTTCGAATGCTTTATTTAGATCATCAATTGATTGTTTCACTTCTTATCACGCTCATACTTAAAATGCATATAAGCACCGTATGCTATATGTACAACTCCAAAACCGAATGCCCATATAAGGAGACTGAATTCAATAAAGTAGGCGCTTATCAATCCGAGACCGATCTGCAACAGTCCCATAAATTTCATTTCATCGAATGTGAACTTGCTGGCGTTATAGATAGCCAGACCATAAAAAAGGAGTGTTGCCGGTATGACTAATCCAACCAGCCCTTTCGACAAAAGGATCAGTATCAATATTCCTCCGGATAATAGAGGAACTGCCATATTTGTAATCAATCTTCTTGATGTGGCATTCCATATTTTCTCTCCCCTTTTGTTTCCTTTTTTATAGGAGAGAAATAGCGCGCTGCCCAGAGCAAATATTAAAATTATTAGAGCTGCCCCAATTACATTAATAATGCTCTCACCGGTATAATTAGCGTAGTCAACGCTATCCGGATTAAAGGAATAGACGCTGTAAACGATAAAAGCCCCGGCCAGAGAATAAAAACCGGCTAGCATGCCGGAAAGACCGGAAAGGGATGCAAATTTAGAGGATCGTTCCATCATGGAACGGATTTCGGCTATGTCGCGAATGTAATCTTGTTCATCTTTCATGCAAAGTACTTTTTGTTACAAAGTTAATACTGAGAAACTACTCATGCAATAGCAGCAAGAACTATTTTTTAATATTTATAGCATATGAAAACAGTTCGTTTGTCATTCTGATCCCCCTTTAGCGGGAGAAGAATCTCATTTGACAATAAACCGAGATATTTCGTCCCGATGAATCGGGACTCAATATGACAAAACTGAATATTTCAGAGTTCTCATTTATTCACTTTTGAGTTGAATGATTGAATTATCCAGCGGTTTAAAAAAAGAAACCCCGCTTGTGGCGGGGCTCCTTTTGTAAGGGGGAGAAAATGTTGTTTCTTACTTTGTTAACATCATCTTTTTGGTCATGTTAACATTGTTTCCAACTAATCTGTAGATGTATAATCCACTTGAAAGCTTGCTTGCATCGAATGTTACTTTATGTGTTCCGGCATTCAAGTCTTTGTCGATTAAAGAAGCAATCTCTTGACCAAGAACATCATAAACTTTCAGTGCATAGTTTCCGCTTACCGGTACTGCAAATTCAATTGTAGTACTTGGGTTAAATGGATTTGGATAGTTTTGAGCTAATTTGAATTCAGTAGGTATTCCTTCTTCTCCATCAACTGCTGTAGTATTGTTAACTGAGTTGATCTTGTAGATAACGCCTTCTTTTGTACCGGCATAAACATCACTTGTTTTTGGATTAACCATTAAAGCGCTTACTCCGTAACCGCCCATTCCAAGTGCCGACCATGTGTTACCGTTATCTGAAGAAACGAATACACCGTTTGTTAATGAACTTGCATATACTTTACCGCTTGCATCTGTAACTATAGAGTAGATGAATGATACAGATAGAGTAGATAATTTATTGAAGCTCAAGCCGCCGTCAACTGATCTATAGATACCGTCGCCATAAGTACCGGCAAAGATTGCGCTGTTTGTAGATCCCATAGCCCATATTGCTTGATATCCGCAAAGAGCTTTTGACCATGAAGCACCATCTGTAGATTTGAATAATCCGCCGCCAACTGTACCGGCAAAGATTGTTCCGTTGCTAACTGTGATTGCTTGAACTGTTAAGAATGAATCTAAACCGGTGTTGATTGCTGTCCAGGTTGATCCGTTATCTGCTGATTTGAAGATTCCGAATCCCCATGTACCGGCATAGACAATACCATTGTAAGCTGTAATAGTATGAACGTCTTTTCCGCTTAGTGATGTAAGAACCCAAGCTGCACCAGTATATTTATAAACACCCTTCTCTGTTGCTGCGAAGATAGTTCCATTATTGTTTGTGAATGACCAGATGAATCCAACACCCATACCGCTGTTGATAAGTGTCCAGTTTGTACCGTTGTTTGTTGATTTGTAAATCATTCCGCCCATTGTACCAGCGTAAATGTTTCCACCATCATATAAGAGTGTATAGATAATCTGACCTTGAGCAAATGAGCATACGCTTGTCCATGAACCGCCAGTTTCTGTTCCAGTTCCTGTACCTGTACCAGTGCCTGTTCCAGTTCCGGTGCCAGTTCCGGTGCCAGTTCCCGTACCTGAACCAGTTGTGCTGCCGATTACTACTGTTGCGCTTGCAGAGTTGTTGCCCATTTGTGGATCTGTTGTTGTAGAATAAACGATAGCTACGTTAGTAATGTTCTTATCAACCGGAATGTTGCCGCCGAATAATGATAAGTTGAACTGACCGCTGCCGCTCATAGATTTAACAATAACTTGACCGTTGATAACACCAGACGGGTAGTTTAATGCTGCGTAAGGAGCTAAGATAGAACCGCGAACATCAATACCGGAGATAGTTAAGTTTTGTGCTTGATAGAAATTATATAATACGTTTGTGATTGCTGTACCGTTTACAACCAATCCGCCCATCCAAGAAACTGTTGTACCGTTAATGTTAACTAATACTACAGAACCGTTTGGTGCGTTGATTGTTACACTGTTAGCAGAACTTAAATCGCTTCCGTTAACATGGAATACATTTAAGTAAGGATCTGTACCGGTTAAAGTTAATCCGCCATACTGGAATGTGCTTGTTCCGTTTACTGTGTAGTTGCCTAATGATGTAGATAAGCCTTGTAAATATGTTTTAGCTGCTGCAAAGTCTATTGGGTTGTCTTTACGTAATGTACCACCAGAAATTGTAACTGCATAAGATGGTAAGTTAGTTGTGTTTCCGTATACAACGTTTCCATTATAAATTTGACCGCTTGTATATTGTAAGTTGTTGCCAACTACTAATACGTCGCCGCTGTTAGCTGGTAATTTATCGCCAACACTGTAACCGCCTAATGTAGCGTTACGACCAACTGCAACTTTACCTTCTGTATCAGAAGATGGCTGGTTCAAATCTTCAATTACAAATAAGTTGAATCCTTTTGCTGCGCCAAGATCGAAAGTAGTAGAGTTAACTGTACCGCAATCAATCTTAACTGTAAGTGTTAATGTAGCATTTGCACCGTTAGCAAGTGTACCAACTGTCCATAAACCGGTTGTGCTGTTGAATGAACCTTGTGATACTGTTGCTGATTGATATAACAAGCTAGCAGGAAGAATATCATTTACAGTTACGTTGCTTGCTGCATCAGGACCTTGGTTTGTAACTTTAATTGTATAAGTAACGTTATCGCCGCAATTTGCGTTTGTAACGTTTGATGTCTTTTCAATCTTAAGATCAGCTTTCTGTGTACAGTCAACAACTACTGTGAATGTAGCGTTGTCAGTTACATTTGCAGAACCGTCAACCGGGTGACCAACAACAGAAACCGTATTAACTAAGTTTCCGCAATCAGATGCTTTAACAGTATATGTTCCGGTAACTATTTTAGTAGTATGAGCATCAAGAATAAAATTCTGATTGATACCTAACATAGCGTCAACTAAATCAACACCGCCATGGAATTGGATATCGCCGCAGTTTTCTACTGTAATAGTATATGTTAATACATCATTTGGAACTGCTGTTTGTTTGTTAGCTGTCTTTGAAACTGTGATACAAGTTTTGTAGAAACCGAAATCAACTGTTAAATCGTCGCCGCAGCTAAGAGTTACAGTTACAGTTTCATTCTTGTCTGCATCGCTGTCTTTTGCATCGTTGCTGCCTTGATTTTTGCTTGTTGCGTACCATTTTGTCTGTGTTGTGCTGAATAAAGCGCCGCCAGTTGCATAGTTAGAAGCAGCAACTCTAACACCGTATGTACCGTTAGCTAAGTTAGAGAATAAGTAAGCGCCGCTTGCATTTGTTGTTGTAGAAGCAATTACTGTTGCTCCGTTTAATAATTCAACCTTAACACCGGAAATACCAGGTTCGTTAGCATCCTGAATTCCGTTAACATTCTTATCATGCCATACAAAGTCGCCAATCTTATTTTTACATTCTGTATAGAAACCGGCATCCCATGTTAAATCATTTTCACCGGCTGTTAATGTTGTACATACTGTCTTTCCGGTTGTTACATCTGCGTCGGAATCTACAGCATCATTCGAACCTTGATTAATTGGAGATGGAATCATTCCCGAAGGAGCTGTGAATACTACATAGTAATCGCCAGCAGTTAGGTTATTGAATAAATACTCTCCGTTAGCGTTTGTTGTAGTTGTAGCAACCAAAACATCTGCACATGTATAAAGTTTTACAGTTACGTTAGCAATACCATTTTCGCCGCTGTCTTGAATACCATCTTTATCTGTGTCTTCCCATACTTTATCGCCTAAACTTGCAGGCTGTGGTGGTGGTGTTACAAATATACCGGCATCCCATGTCAAATCGTTTTCGCCGGTAGATAGAGTAGTACAAATAGTTTTGCCAGTAGAAGCATCAATATCGGAATCTTTCGAATCATCTGAACCGGCATCTTTAGTAGTAACTGTGTATCCTGCTGGTGTTACAAATAATACGTAGTAATCGCCAGGAGTTAAATTGTTGAATAAATATTCGCCGTTAGCGTTAGTTGTTGTTGTAGCAACCAATACGTCTGCACATGTATATAACTTAACAGTTACGTTTGGAACTCCAACTTCACCAGCATCTTGAATACCATCTTTATCTGTATCTAACCATACTTTATCGCCGATAGAAGCTTTTGGAGCGTCGCATCCTAAGAAGCCTTTATCAACTGTACCGTTATCAAAGTTTTCATTAATTGCTGTTGCTGCATCATTAATTGCGCTGAATGAGTATGTTGTCGAAGCTCCGCCAAGTGCACTGTTAGCAATTGCTAAGAATTGATTTACAGTCATACCAGTAAATGGTCCGGATAGAATACTTAGTGAACCAAGATTATAAGAAGTAGCTCCTAAATAACCGGCTGCTGAATAATCAACGTTTAATTGCATTGCAACAACTTGACCGGCTAATATATTTATTGCAGAAGTTGGATTAACATAATTTTGTGTTAAAGCTGCTGCAGTTCCGCCGTCCGGTAAATAATCTTCAACTGCTTGAGCAGAAGTTAATTTTAGTGTAAAGTTTCCGCCAACTGTTAAACCGCTTGGGTAAACCGAAGTAAAATAAGCGTCTCTAATTGTTCCAGGACCGCTATTAGATGGGCTTCCCCAGCCGCCTTGAGTATAAGTAGTAAACTTGCTTAAATCGCAAGTGCTGGCTGCTTCAACTATACCAGCGTCCCATGTTAAATCATTTTCGGCTACTGCTAATGTTGTACAAATTGTTTTTCCGCTTGTAACATCTGCATCGGAATCAACTGCATCGTTTGAACCAGCGTTAGCTGTTGTAAATACCATTCCGTTTGGTTTTACGAACACAACATAATAATCGCCGGCAGTAAGATTGCTGAATAAATAATTACCGCTGGCATCTGTTGTTGTTGATGCAACAAATACATCTGCACATGTATATAATTTTACTGTTACGCCAGCAACTCCAAGTTCGCCGGCATCTTGAATACCATCATTATCTGTGTCTTTCCAAACTTTATCGCCTAATGAAGCTTTGCAATCTATAACTACTGTAAATGTTGCTGTTGAAACTACGCTTGCAGAGCCATCAACCGGATGACCTGTAGCGGTTGCATTGTTAACTAAGTTACCACAATCTGTTGCTTTAACTGTATAAGCTTTTGTAACTACTTTTGTTTCACCAGGATTAAGAACGAAGTTTTGATTGATACCTAACATTGCATCAACTAAATCAACACCACCGTGCAATACAATATCGCCGCAGTTAACTGTAGTCAATGTATAAGTAACCACGTCACCCGGTTTTGCTGTTTGTTTGTCTGCTGTTTTTGTTAATGTCACACAAGTTTTATAGAAACCGAAATCAACTGTTAAGTTGTCTGCGCAAGAAAGGGTAACAGAAACTGTTCCGTTTAATGCAGCATCGCTGTCTTTTGTATCGTCTGTACCTTGATTAACTTTTGTAGCATACCATTTTGTTTGTGCTGTACTGAAAAGAACTCCGCCGCTTGCAAAGTTGGAAGCAGCAACTCTAACTTTATAAGAGCCGCTTGGCTTGCTTGCAAATGCATATTTTCCATTAGCATCAGTTGTTGCTGTGCCAATCACTACGCTAGAAGAGTTTAATAATTCTACTACAACGCCGGAAATTCCAGGCTCGCCGGAATCTTGAATACCATCAACATCTTTATCATGCCAAACAAAATCACCTATTTTATTTAAACATGCTGTAAACTCTATAGTGGAGGTTACTTCTTTTTCATCAGTAGCCGGAGTTGCTAAAACTAATTTTTGTTTTGCATCCGGGGATGTTTTGTGTACGTATCTTGTACCTTGAGGAACTTCAACTATTGCTTTTGCTTTTACGGTTGCAATTCCGGTAGAGCTATTATTTAAAGTAATTACTGCTGTTTCGCCATTTGCACCGGTCGTGATTGATGTTGTGCTAAGTGTACCAGAAGTTGTAGATAAAGTAATTGTTAATCCTGAAACCGGTGTACCTAATAGTGAAACTGCTTTTACTATAAATGTAGCCGGACTGCCCTGTGGTACAGATTGTGTCGCCGGAATAATTTGTAATGTTTGTAAAGGATTTACATTAGCGTGATTTGCTTCTGCATCAGCGATAATATCTAGTGCGCGGTTTTTAATTGTTGCATTAGTTACCGTATTGGCATCAACGTTATCCATAAAATGCCAAATTGCAATTTGAACCGCAGCTGCTTCTTGTTTATTATCACTCAATTTTCCGCTATAACTAGTAAATAAAGGATAATAGTGGTTTAGCACGTAAGTTACTTTAGATGGTGTTGTTCCTTCATCCCAATAATCTTCATTTAGTGCTAAATTATGTGATAAATCGATGCAATAGAACTTCTTTGCCACTGAATTCAAAGTTCCGTCGAATGCACCCGCAAATGTTGACTGAGAGTTATTTGTGTACGGATTTGTATAAGTAATGGTAACACCGTCTGTATAAGTGCTAACACGAGCTATACTTGTATGATCCATAACTTTCTTCACGCCTGTAACCTTCTGGCCAAAGACGGAGAGATTGAAAGATGCAATCAGTAGTATTGCAAGAAGCATCCTAACCATTGCTATTGTAGATTTTTTCACTATTACTTTCTCCCTTGTTGAAATTGTTTGTAGGGATAATTGCAACTGGAATGCCAGCAAATACCGTGTTTTTGCACTAAAAACGAATAAATTTTAAGGAAGAAAAAAGTTAATCTGTTTCATTTTGATATTGCCGTTAAAAATGATTCATCTTAAACTATTCATAGCTATGGGAAAAACCTTTATTTATGGTCTGAATTCACATTTATTCGCTATGGAGACAGATGATCTGATTTATTTGGTTAATTTAGCATTAGAAAACGGGCAAAAAATGGGCTGGCTAGGTTTAAATCTCAAAATAGGACGCCAATTTAAAAATAAAGGCTTGGTATAAACAAAAGACCCCTAAACTTTGAGGGGTCTTTTGCGATAATGCTATTTATTTTAATAGAATTTTATGCAACAGATTCCTTAGTTCTTCTGAAAGCCGCTGTCAGAAATCCGGCAACCAAAACTATTACACCAAGCCAAACAAGAGAAATAAATGGTTTAATGCTCGCTTCAATACTTAAAGTTTCTTTTGGGGTAACTTGAGTTTGTGTTCCTCCACTGAGCGAAGAGAATACTATTTCAACTTCGGCATTGGATGCATTCATAGATTTAATATTTGCCTTCAAATTTAACTTTGGCTCATCAATTCCGTGGTAAACCGGACCTTGTCCGGAATTTTCCATATACGGTTCAAGTTGATATTCTTTACCATATTGCTTGGCAGTTAAAGATACACCAATTCTAAATGTACCGCCCGCTGTCATTGCACTCATATCTTTAGGCAGATTAAATTGATTAAAGAAAATTTCAGTACCGTTAAAATTATAAGAAGAACCTTTTTTCATAACAACACTTGTTCCACCATCTGAGGTTTGTGTTCCATCTTCAAAACTTACAGGTTCTATATAATAATCTTTGGTCACTCCAACTAAAATATCTGGCTCGCGCATAAGGCTGTTATTAAAATCGGAGATAAACATGACCGGAGAAATTATGCGTTCTGATCCACCTTTTTCAACTTTAACATTGAAGCGATATTTAGTTCCGGCTTCAAAAGGTTCGTAACCAATGAAGGTTAAATCGTGACCAAGTACATTTACTTTTTCACCTTTAACAAGATCAACTTTTTGTTGCTGTGAATGACCGGCAGTTGCCAGAACTCCAACCAAAAACAAAGCAATTCCGATGTGAGCTATATAAGCGCCGAGATAAGTTTTCTTGCCTTTAAAAATTTTCCAGGCAATTTCACTATTAACAAATAACGCGAATGAAGAAGAGAGAGCTAAGATTATTAACATTGGTTCGCTGAGTCCGCCTATCACAACCATAAGTAGAGTTAATACTAAAGCCGCAATTACAGCAAATCTTGATTGCTTCCAAAGTGTTCTGCCGTCATTTGTTTTCCACTTAAGAAGAATGCTTAGACCATTTACCAATCCGATAATAATAGCAATAGGAAGAGTTAACTCATTGTAGAAACTTATTTGTACAGTTGTGCCAAAAATTGGAGCGGATGTTCCGGCTAAAATTATTATTGCAGATGCAATTAAAGCAACAGAGCCGGTAAAGAGTGCTAGTTCTCGTGAAAGTACATTTTCTTCAAAAGTGAAATTCTCTGTTAAGAATTTCCATCTATAAATTACACCGCCAATTCCCATAATTGTAAAAATGCCAAGGAAAACAAGTAAGAATAGATAAACAGCCATTCCCGGATCAACAAATGAGTGAACTGATGCATCTCCTAAGATTCCGCTTCTTGTTAAGAAAGTTGAATAGAGTACAAGAACAAATGTCATAATGCTCAAGATCAGATTTGTTTTTACAAACCGGCTGCCGCCCCCTTTTTCTTGGGTTTTCTTTTGCACCAACATCGTGTGAATTCCGGCTACGCCAACAATCCAAGGGACAAGAGAAGAATTTTCAACCGGGTCCCATCCCCAGTAACCGCCCCAGCCTAGAATACTGTAAGCCCAGTAACCGCCGAGCATAATCGCAAAACCAAGTACGCACATCGAAACCAAAAGCCAAGGTAAGGATTGTTTTACCCAATCGCGGTATTCATTCTTAATGATTGCTGCAACCGCAAATGAAAATGGTACAGCAGACATTGAGAAACCAATAAATAAAATTGGAGGGTGAATCTGCATCCAAAAGTTTTGAAGCAAGGGATTCAATCCTTTTCCTTGAATAATAAAATCGCTAACCGAAATATTATTGGCAACTAAAACCGCATGCAGCTCTTTCCCCATCTGAATAAAACTTTTATTGGATTGAGGATCGGTAAAAACAAAACTTTGAAGAGCAGGCAAACTCAAAAGTGATTGATTAATATTTTTCAGATCGAGAAAATCTTGCTGAGACCAGATATAATTGAAGGGTGACTTAAGTAGAGGACTTACCATTCCAAGTAAAAAGGTAAGAGCTAAAGTAAAGACCATCATAACACGCTGTTCAAGATCTTCTCTTTTAGATGTATACTCTAACAGAATTAATCCAATTACAGCAGTGAAGAATGTCCAAAGCATAAAGCTCCCCTCTTGTCCGGCCCAAAAAGTAGCCATCAACATTCCAGTAGCCATTCCGCTTCCGCTATAATCGTAAACATACTTGTATTGATATTGATGAGTTAGTATTGAGTAGAGCAAAAGTGCAGAAGCTGCAAGGACAAAAATTGCAGTTGCATGGTAACCAACACGTGCAAGTGAAAGTGTATTTTTGTAACCCTTATAGGTTAGGAAGTACATTACAACTGAAAACATTCCGGAAAGGAATGCTAACGTAAGAATAATATTGCCAATCATTTAAGCTCCTAATCTGCTAATTACGAATTAGCATTTTGAACGGGTTTCTCTTGATATTTGGATGGACATTTTGTGAGAATATCTGTTGCATGAAATGCACCCTCATTATATTTACCGGTTACAACTACGCTCGTTGAAGACTCGAAATTGTTAGGCATTGTTCCATGATAAAGAACACGCATTTCGTTACCCTGAGTATCCTTCATATAAAACGAAAATACGTCTTTCGCTTTATCAACTTGGAAACTCTTTTCCTTAACCCAAACCCCGGTTGCTTTTATTGTCTTACCCGATTGAGCAACTTTAGAGAAACTGCTTTCATATTGAATATTTGTTTGTGTAAATAAGTAAATCATCACACCAAGAAATACAACTATGATGGCACCGCCGAACATATATTTGTTTTTCATTTAATTCTCCTTCTTAGCCGAGTGACCTTCACCCAGCTCTTTTTCGATTTCTTTCAAACGTTTGTCTGTGTTCTGCATGAACAGAAAGATGCCCAGCCAAACAACAAGTACTATAAACATTACGATGTATATGGAATTCTTTTCGAGAAAACTTACTAATCCACCTTCCAAATTAACCTCAAACTATTTTTTAGAGAGTTTATCTTTAATGATAATTGCTTTGTATCTGAGTCTGTACATCCAAAAATAAAGAATCGTGTAAGCGAACAAAGAGGTGAAAAAGACGATTCTCATATTGGCATTCATTTTAAAATCTATAACCGGACTGGTTCCTTGTACAACTTGGCCTGTATTTGGATCCAATTCCATTGAACCAGGGTGAAGACCAACCATTATACGGGGCATAATAAAAATGAAGAATGGAACAGTTAAAAACGCAATAATTGAATAAACTGCAGAAAGACGGGCACGCTTATCTTCATTTTCTACTGCAGAACGAAGAGCAAGCAATGAACCATAAATCAATAGTAAGATAAAGATACTGGTTTCGCGCGGGTCCCAATGCCAGAACGCGCCCCAAGTAAACTTTGCCCAAATTGAACCGGTTACTGTAGCCAAAATTGTGAACATCATTCCTAATTGAAGAGCAGCTGATGATTTGGAATCGTTATCAATGTTTTTGTTTCTTAAGTAGCGTATTCCATAAATCATAGCCATCATAAAAGCTAATACGGAAAGCCATGCAGTCGGCACATGAAAAAAGATAATTTTAGCTTTCTCTTCCAGACCCGGGATTACCGGAAATTCATACCATACTTTTGGCTGAGGCACTATTGGAAAAGCAATTCCAGCTATTATTACAAAGGACATCACAACAAACAAAAGTGATTTCCAGATAAGTGATTTATATTCTGTCATTTAAGACTATTTATCCTTGTATTTATTCGCGTCCAAAAATAGGAAACGATGGTATGATTATCAAAGTATTCATTATTCCTTAACCATTTGAATAGAAAGTTCATATTCATGAAAATAAAACAAAGAATCGGGTTAGTTAGTGCAAATCGAAGCAAAAGGTTTAATTTAACAACCAAAAATTATTTGAACCGTCTAAAACAAAAACTGAATATTGATGGGAACCCAATACGGAAATCCGATAAAGCGAATTTTTGATCTCTACACCAGCGATTTAAGCTATCAAGAGATTGAACGACTGATTAAAAAAGAAGCCGGCGAAGTTTACGAGTTTTTCGCTAACGATATTCCCAAACCAGACAAGCATAGAAATAGATTTGTACGCGGACTAATATTTATCCGTTCCCTTTTTAATGCTTTCATATTAAAACTAACACCGGGGAGAAGAATTTTTTACATAGCTGCATTACTGTTTTTTGTTGTTGGTTACTACTCCCCAAATAATGGATACGTACTTCTATCTTTTATAATTGTGAATTTACTGCTTGCGTTTGAACTTGCCGATAAACTTTCAGCGAAAGGAGAACTTGATGTTGCCCGCAAAATTCAAAGCGATTTGATTCCCAAACATCCGGCAACTGTTTTCAATTATGAGATTGCAACTTATTACGAGCCGGCGAGAGAAGTTGGCGGCGATTACTTTGATGTTATTGAGCAGAATGAAAAATACTATTTAACAGTTGGAGATATTTCCGGAAAAGGAATGGCTGCTGCACTATATATGGTTAGAGTTCAATCAATATTACATCAACTTCTCAACAGTTTGACCGATGTAAAAGAAATTATAATTGATCTGAAAAAATATTTTTCAAAAAATCTTCGCCGCGAATTCTTTTTAACTATGTCTTTAGCTTCAATTGAAAAAGATGGAAGCATGAGAATTGTACGTGCCGGACATTTGCCGGTTATCTGGTATAAGTCGGATAAAAAAGAATTTGAAATCTTGAACACGACCGGCTTGGGGATAGGTCTAAACGACAAAGGGATTTTTGAAAAGACTCTTGAAGAAGCATCTATCAAACCGGAAGCAAACGATATTGTTTTCATGTATTCAGATGGTGTAACAGAAGCAATGAATATTATGAGAGATCAATTTGGCGAAGAAAATTTGAAAAGAATTATTGCCAACAATTGCGATAAATCTGCCGAAGAGATTAAAAATTATTTATTAAGAGCAGTAACCGGATTCCGTGGAACCGCTCTTCAAAACGATGATATTACATTTATAGTTTTAAAAAATCATTGAGCCGTTTCAAAAATCTTATAGGTCTCATCTTCCGGTCGAAGTTCGTCATACATTCTTTTTAATGAATTGAAAGCAGATTGATTGCCGCGCTGCGATGCGCTTCTATACATTCTAACAGCAATTCCTCTATCTTCTTCAACTCCAATTCCCTTTTCGTAACAATAAGCTAAAGCAGTCTGTGCAAAAACCGATCCTTCGGCAGAAAGTGTTTGAAGCGTTTTTATTTCATCCGAAAGGTCATTACCGCTAACATGTTCTAAAATATTAGCGAAAGCAATTCTGATTTCCGCTTCGGTGCTACCAAGTTCTTTTGCCATATGCCAAAAGGAAAAAGCTTTCTCTTTATTCTTCTCAACCAACGTTCCGTTCATGTATAATAATCCAAGTTCAATCATGGAAGGAATATGCTTTTTATCAACTGCCTTTTTCAAGAAATCGAGTGCTTGCTGAGTTGCAATCTCGTTGCTATAACCTAGAGCTGTAATTGCCGCCCACGCATACATCGCATCGGAATCACCTTGATTTACTTTATTCTTAAGTGTGTTCACAAAACTTTCATTCTGTACAAGTTTGTAAAGTGCTTCTCCGGCTTTAAAGGAACCTAAACGGTTTGCTCTTAAATAAAATGCTGCTGCTTTCGCCATATCTTTTTTAAAGCTTATTCCCTTCTCGTAACTTCGCGCAACTAACAGAAGAGCTTCGGGACTCCCATTATTGGCCGCAAAATCGAGTAGTGCGGCTGAAGTAGTATCTACTTTAGTTGAATCGAAACTCTCAATTCCGAGATATTTCTTAAACTCACTTTTTTTGCTGCCAAGAATCTGTTTGATGAAAGCAGTGCTTGTATCCTTGTCCTCTTTTTCAAAATCATAATAATCCAGATCCCAATTAGGATTTAAGACTTGCGCTGTCTCATCTTTCTTTCTTGAAATAGGAATAAAGGTAGAATCGTTAGGTGGAATAAATCCCGATTTCAACATTTGTTTAAGCGCAGTTTTAGCTGGTTCATACTTTGAATCTGCGGCTTGTCTAAAAAGCTTATAAGCTTTTCCGTAATCTCTGGTTATTGTTAAATTATCTGTGTACAATAATCCAAGTGCAAATTGAGATTCAGCCAAACCGGCATCGCTAGCACCTTTGAAATTTAGATAGGCATCAAAAGGACTCCACGGTACACCAATGCCGTTGTACAACAATATACCATAGTTAAATCGTGCGGCTGGTAAATTTTGATCTACTGCTTTGCGAATCCAATAGATTGCTTTTACCGTATCTTTCGGAAAACCGCTTCCCATTAAATATCTAATACCAAGCTCATGTTGAGCAAATGGATCGCCGCGGTTTGCATCTGATGTTAATACGTAACCGGCTATTAAGGTATAAGAAGGATACTTAGCTTTAATTATTGCATGTCTTCTCGGTAAATCATCTTTAAAGACTTGACTGCGAATTGTATCTTGAGCATTAGCTGCAACAGTACAGAATAAAAGCAGAAGCAGTATTGATCTCAAATGAGCAGCATAATTATTTGTAGAGGACTTAAATAAGGTATTTGCGAAGAACGAAGTAGTTTTTTCCATTCAGTTTGTAATAGTCTAGTTCATCCATTAATTGTTTGATAATGTAGAGTCCCATTCCGCTTTCCGGTAAAGCATCAATATCTTCGGGATCAAAATCCAGCTCTTTAATTTCCAAATTTTCTCGGCTTTCCCCTTCATCAACAATTTGGATTTCCAGCATTCTTTCATCTACAGCTACGTTTACATCAATTTTATGAATTTGTTCCCCCTTGTAGCTATGTTTTATAACATTATTTAACGCTTCCGTTAAACAAATTTCCACACCATTGCCTATGTGTGCTTCAACATTTTCCTTATCAAGAAATTGGTGGATTATTATATTAATCCCCGTTACTTGTTCATAATCACTTATAAGAGAGAAAGTTTTTTTTGCCACTTAGGTCTTTTAATATTCCTTTACCGCAATATAAAAAGATGAACCATAAGTCCAAAGTGTAGATTTAGTGGGAATGAAATAATTTGGAGAGCTAAAAGCCCTCCAAAAAAAATTATTTCTTTGCTGCCAGTGTTTTACATGTAGATAATCCGAATGGTAAATAAAGCGGGCACCAGTTAATTGTTGCTGTAAATAAAGGTATAATACCAACAAGTCCCCACCAACTTTGGAAGACTAGTCCAGCAATAACTATTGCTAAACCAACTATAAAACGAACAATTCTATCTATTCCACCTACATTGCTTTTCATAACTGCTCCATATTTATGAATATAAGATGCAACGGCTAATTTAAAGATTCAAGTTATATTTTGAATATTCACTAGGAGAGTAAGAATAAGATTAACTCTCTTTGTATTTTTGAATCAATAAAATGAAAGAAGTTAGGTGAAGCAAATTAAAAGAAGTATCGGCAAATTTTTGGAATTTCTTCCGGCAAATTCCAAATCCACTTTTTGGCTTTTCATATTTATGCTTTCCATTTATTCATTGCTGCGAATTGGATTTTATGTTGTGAACCAAGATTTTTATCTTGACGCTTCAGCCTATGAAATTCTTGATGCCTTTTTTGCCGGAATACGATTTGATATTGCGGCTCTTTTAATGCTTAACTTACCAATAATCATTCTATTCAATCTTCCAATCAAGTTTGAAAAAGTAAAATTCTCCGGAATTATATTTTTTATACTTTTCTGTTTATTGAATCTTCTTGGAATAGGGTTAAACATTGCCGATTATGCTTACTATCCAACAATTCAAAGAAGATTATTGTTCGAACCATACACGGAAATACCCGATTTAATTAGAATGGTTCCCGGTCTTTTTAAAAACTATACTCCTTTGATTATTGGATTCTTAGCCGGTTTGGCTGCATTCATCTTACTTTCATTGAATGTTGTTAAATTGATTTCGAAACGGCTTAAACAGAATTTTTCCTATTTGTCTTCTTCAATTTTTCTTGTAGTAATTATTATGTTAACTATCATTGGTATAAGGGGTGGGTTACAATTAAAACCTTTACGCCAAACAAATGCTTTTTTTTCAGACAACCGCCCTCTTGGCTACTTGGTATTGAACAGTACTTATACAGTTATTCGCTGCTACTTCCAGTATACATTTCCGGAATACAATTTCTATTCTCAAGAAGAATCATCTCAAATCATTCAAGAATTATTGAAATCGAATGATGAAGAAATGCTAGATAAGAATTATCCGTTTCTAAGAATCAAAAAACCGGTCGAAGCATTCCAGAAAAAAAATGTAGTTCTCTTTATTATGGAAAGCTGGAGCGCCGAATATATTGGATCAATAACCGGATGGGAAAGTGACACACCGTTTTTCGACAGCTTAGCTAGGAAATCTATTCTCTACACAAATTTTCTGGCTAACGGGCAGCGATCTATTGAGGCCGTTCCATCTATACTTGCTTCACTACCGGCTGTTTTTCCAAGTTCCATAATCGGTTCTAGAGCCGAAATAAATAAAATTCGGGGACTTGGTTCAATTCTAAATGAACATGGTTACACAACTTCATTTCATCATGGCGCGGCAAAAGGATCTATGGGATTTGATGCATTTGTTCCAAGCGCCGGCTTCTTAAATTATTTTGGGAAAGAGGAGTTTGTCGGTTATGCCGATTCATTGTACGATGGAGTATGGGGAATTTTTGATGAGCCATTCTTTCTTGATGCAGCAATGAAAATGAATTCGTTTAAGTCCCCATTCTGCAGTGTGATTTTTTCATTGTCTTCCCATGATCCTTTTAAAATTCCACACAATAGGAAAGATTTATTCAGTAAATATAAAAGCAAAACAGATTTTCAAATTGCAATGCGTTATTCAGATTTCTCCCTCTCCAAGTTTTTTGAGTATGCACAAAAGCAGTCATGGTATAACAATACAATCTTTATAATAACTGCAGATCACACAATCTACACTGCCAGAAATGATGTATTCTCATCCTTTCATATTCCTCTATTGATTTTCGACCCTTCAAATGAAATCCGGAAAGTTGATGCAAAAATGGGAACACATGTGGACATCTTGCCAACAATAATCGATTTGCTACACGTCCCAACAATTCATGCCTCTATGGGAAAATCACTGCTTGATGATTCATTGCCGGGCTTTGGCGCAACTACGTTTTATCCAACGTTCCTCTTTTTTAATGATAGTAGTTTATATGTTGATGATTTTGAAAAGAGAAGAGAATTCTATCCGAGTTTTAGAGCTACCTCGGCGAAGAATAATTCATTTAAATCGAATATGAATGAGAGTGATGAAATGCAGCGCAAGCTGAAAGCTTACGTACAAGCAGCTTCGAGAGCAGTGAACCAAGATTTTATTTATAAACAAACAGAATGATATCTATTTAAGTAGAAGCATTTTTTTAGTTTCGGTGTAATTTTCAGTTCGCAATGTATAGAAGTAAAGGCTGCTTGTTAATTCAGAGTTTAGAATTGAGAATTGAGAATTGTAATAACCGGGCTGCTTCATTTCATCAACTAAAGTCGCAATTTCATTTCCTAAAACATCGTATACTTTTAAGCTTATGTGGCTTGGTGCTTGTACCTTATAGCTAATTGTAGTTACCGGATTAAATGGGTTTGGATAATTTTGATATAACTGAATTCGAGTTGGAATTTCTCTCGTTACAATGTCGGTCGGTTTTGCAAATTTTCTCTCAAGTAAATTCCATAGTTCGTTTCTCCCATCATCATAACCTAGCGCCCAGACACCAACTCCTTTAAGATTCTTGCTTATCGCAAGATCATATTTGAGCGCTAAACTTGAATCGTTATCATACCAAATCTGATTCCATGTTGTATCTTGCCAACGAATCCAAGGTGTTTTTGAGAGGTAATCCCAAATTTTTTCTTTGCTATAATAATTGGCTGCAATTTCATTAAACAGTACACTCTTTACAAAACTCTTCTTAGTTTTAGAAGTATCTGCAGCAGCATAAGCATTCGGACTCTTAGTGCGCCAATAATTTCCGTAATATGGAACACCGAGAACCAATTTATGTGGAATGTTTTGTACTACAGAGAGAAAATCATACTCATTTGAAAGTGATTTTGTTAGATTAAAATACCCGCCACTTATTGGTGCCGATGGACCGGTTGTAGGGCTCCAGCTTCCGTAGAAATCGTAGCCCATGATGAATATGTAATCCAAATTTGTTGCAATCTGATAAAAATTCCAGCCCCCAAAATTTGCTGCCGGTGCGGCAAAAGAAATTTCCGGATTAAGATTCTTTTGTGAAAAGTAATTCTTCATTTCTATGAAGAAATTTGTAATCACACTATTTCTGTCTGCTGTCTTAACATTCTCAAAATCAATATTTACTCCATCAAATCCGTAAGCCGAAATTCGCTGACTGAAATTCTCAAACAGTTTATTTCTACGTTCAACATTTGTAAATAGTGAGTGGATTGCATTTGCATCGAAACTAGTTACAGCCATTACCAACTTTACATTGTTCTCTTTTGCTTTGGTAATCAAATCTGTCCAAGGCCAGCTTAACGGATTTTTAATATTGCCGAGGCTATCCGCTTCAAAAGAAAAAACAGCAATGTGGGTAAGCAGATCATACCGTAGATAATTTTGCGAACCGGTCAGATACTTCCACCAAGGCAAATAGCCAAAAACGGTTTTGCTCAGTTGCGTATTTGTTTTTGATTTGTGTAACTGAGAAACTATTACTTTTTCTTTAGGAGGGTTTTGCTTGTAATACTCATTTTGATATTGATGGATTGAACTTACTTGCGCTAATGATACTCCAAGCAAAATAAAAAAGAGTAAAAGTGTATAGATTAATTTTCTATTCATTCAACAAATTCATTTTTTGCTCAAAATATAGTAATAAAAAACCCCGCGTGAAATTTGCGGGGTTCAATTTTTCGTCTTTATACTAAATACTCGATACTAATTACTTTTAGAGTTCATCATATCCATCTTCAATTCTGCTTTGTCTTTCTTGATCCATCATTCTACTTTTTGTATTCAGTCTGTAGGTCAAGCCTAGATTTATCATGCGGGAATCCATCAATCTCTTGCTGATAGAAGTAAAATTGTTTGCAGTTGTTTCGGTATCAAATTTTCTAGTGCTAAAAATATCTGATACGCGCAATGTAGCGCTAAGCTGTCCATCAAGAAAATCTTTTCTCAACATTAAATCTACCCAATACAATTCTTTCATTTTGGATTGAGATGAAGAACCGCCGAAGAACATACCGCCTCCGCCGCCAAAACCACCACCACCTCCACCGCCCCTCATTCCGCCTCCGCCCATTTGTAACAGAATTGAAGGAGAGTTGTAGAAAATCATTGATTGTAAAACAAATCCATCACCTAATGTAGCTTGCGCGTTTAACATAGTTCTCCAGCTATTGCTTTCTCTGCTTCCGCCTAATGTTCCATTGTCTTCTACTTTGCTGTTATAAAATGAGAACGTACCGTTAATTCTCATCCAATCACCAATAGGTTGAGTAACAATAAACTCGGCACCGTAAGAACTTCCTTGCGAAACGTTTTCGTATGTAGAATATGTAATTCCGGAAGGCATTAATGTAGAAATTGTGCTTATGAGATTATCGTTAATTCGGTAAAACAAATTTGTAACAAGCGCAGTTTTGCTAAATACTGTTGTATAACCTAACTCAAGGGAATTGTAAAACTGAGGTCTCAAGTTTGGATTTCCTTTTACTATGTTCAAGGAATCTGTTCTATCTTCGTAAGGATTTAATTGTCTGTTCTGCGGCCTATCAATTCTCTTGGAATAACTCAACTGAATTTCATCAAAGTTGCCAAGCGAGTAACGTAGATGAACCGTTGGATAAACTTCAAAATAATCTGCGGTAAATGACTGGCCCTTTAGCGGATCTCCACCATCAATAATTGCCTGTTCTGCTCTTAATCCAACTTGCATATTGAAGCTTCCAAATCCATTAGAATAAATTCCGTATAGAGCGTGAACTTGTTCTTTATAATCATAAGCGTTATCAACTAAAGAACTGGCACCCCAAGTATTAGTTGAAAAATTGAAAGCAGAATAAGTATTTTCCATCATCATATCACGAATCATACTCTTGAAACCGCCTTCAAATCTACCCCAACCTCCCATCGGCTGAATATAATTTGCTTGAGCTAAAAACATTTTGTTCGTGTTATCGGAATTCGTTTTTTGCAATGATGGAGCTATTAATGTTCCAAATCCGGTATCATAATATTTTTGGGTGATGTCGGAAATACTGTTCATGGAACTTTGCGAATACATTAAATCGCCGGTTAGCTCTTGAACTTTATTATCCCAAGTTTTTTTGTAACTCAAAGTATAATTACCGGAACCGTTATCTCTGTCGCTTTCACTCTGTCTATCAAAGTAACTAGTTAATGTATTAGTGCTATTATAATCTTTATTTGTGTTAACATTTGTTCCGCCCCAATTTCCAAAACGGAATGAAGTATTTAATGTTACAAACTCTTTATCAGCAAGGTAATAATCACCACCTAGATTGATACTGTGATTATTCATATTGTTCTTGCTGGTAGATGATTGATCCAGCACTCCGGTAACACCGTTGAAATTACTATTTCTTATTGTACTGCCCGATCCGGTCATATTAAAAAATCTTCCGTCATAACTAGAGAAAACATTAAAATTCTCTCCGCGCAAATTTCCGTTGATAGAAGTATTGTATCTTCCTTTTGATCCGGCATTTGCCATTACGCTGCCGTTAACACCAAGGTTGGATTTCTTTTTCAGAATAACATTTATAATTCCTCCGGTACCTTCCGGATCATAACGGGCTGATGGATTTGTTACCAACTCGATTGACTCAATCTGGCTGGCCGGTATTTGTGCAAGAACATCCGAGCCGCTGAAGCCGGCAAGCTGTGCCGGTCTGCCATCAACAAGAACAGTAATGTTGGAATTACCGCGAACAGATACTTCACCATCTGCATCAACTTGAACAGCTGGAATATTTTGGACTACTTCAACGGCAGTTCCACCCGAGTTTGCCATATTTTTATCAACATTGTAAACTTTTTTATCAAGGTTAAAACTAGCCGCGTCTCTTTCGGATTTAATAACTACTTCATTCATATTAACATTCTTTGGTGTTAACTTGATCGAAGCATACTCAAAACTAGAATTTCCGGGGCGAACGGTTAAGGAATCAAATCGTTTGGTTGCATAGCCAATGTAAGACACTTTCATGAAGTAGCGTCCATTCATAAGCTTTTCAATAGTAAATTTACCCTCCGGATTGGTAACAGTTCCATTTACAACTGTGGAATCTTTCCATCTATAAATAACTACATTTGCGTATTCTATCGGTTGGTTTGATTGTCCATCAACAACTTTTCCGCTAACTCTTCCGGCAAGCTGGAATTGAGATTGCGACTGCATTCCGGATTGGTTGTTTTTTCTTTGCATTCCTTCATTTTGGGCTAAAATTGGACTTATTGTTATTAGGATTAAAGCCAGCAAGGGTAAAAAATACTTTTTCATGATCTCCACGTTTTATTTTCTAAATAATAAACACACTTTGTATGTATTTGGTTTAATTATGACGCGGTAAAATTTGTAAAGATTGGTTTAAGGAATAAAAAAGTCCGCCGAAGCGGACTTTTTTGATTTAAGATTTGCTTACTACTCTATTTCATCAAAATCATTTTTTTGATTGAAGAATTGCTTTCCGTTGTAAGCTTGTAAAAATAAACCCCGCTGGAAAGGTTTGTAGCGTTGAAAGAAACCTTGTGTTCACCCGCATTCATCATTCCGCTTGCGAGAGTTTCTACTTTTTCTCCGAGCATATTGTAAATACTTAATTCTACATTAGAAACTTTAGGTAAAGCAAATTTTATTTCAGTTGTCGGATTAAAAGGATTTGGCATGTTTTGGTATAAGACTAACTTGCCCGGCACTTCTACATTAACTTCAGCTACAATACTGTATTCAAACTTGCCGTCGAAATCAATTTGCTTTAGTCTATACTCTACTTTACCCGCTGGAGCCGCCGCATCTGTAAAAGTATAACTCTTCGGCGAATTGCTGTTTCCATGTCCATTAACAAATCCGACCTTCTCCCACATGTCATTCTGAGCGAAGCGAAAAATCTCAAAACCGTAATTGTTAACTTCCGTCGTTGTCTCCCAATTTAACTGCACACCATTATCTGTATTGGATGCTGTGAAAGTTGTTAGCTCGACGGGAAGAGCGGCTTGTTCACCACCGGTAAAATCGGAAAAACTAGTAACTGTACCGGAAAGTTGGTTACTGCCGGTATTTGCTGCATTTAGTAATGACCAACTTGACCCACTCCATTTACCGCAATATAAACTTGCTTCAGTTCCTTGAATATCAGTATCAACATATGTGAAGGTTGCATCGCAGCTAAATGAAGAAATTCCACCTGAAGTAACAGTCCAATAACGGTTAAGGTAGTTAGTTGAGCTTATATTGTTTGCGTGTTTGCTATTTGAAACTTTTACTCCGGCATACGCTGAAGAAAAAGTGCCGCTTGTAAAGTTTAACGAAACCGGAGAATAATTTGTTGCATCGCCAACTGGAAAATCTCGTGTTGAAGCTGCATATACTAACCACTTTAAGGTACCGGTTCCATTTGTAACTACATACATAGTGGAATTATCAGAAGAAGTTACTTCATCGGTTATAATAACATCGTTCGAGCCTAAATAAATCTTACCATTATTTAAGTGTAAGCCAGCTACTGTAACCGGAACATCTAAGACTAATCCATACGACTGATTAACAGATAAATAACCAGTAATAGTAGAAGGTAATCCGTTGCCGCTATTCTGCTGTGCGTCGCCGTTATAATAGTAAATTCCTCCAGCGTTAAAATTTCTAGTTGTTGTTTGAATGTTGCCCGTTGCACCACTCGAAGAAATACCTGCTGTAGAACCAATTGCTAAGGTAGCACCACTTGATAAAGTAAAAGTACCAGCACCAGAAATTACATTTGTATTGCATTGCGCTGTACCAGATGAACCAATCGTCAATGTATTAGAACCTACTGCTAAATTACCACTAGTTAATGTAAGTGTGCCATTAACTGTTACATCACCCCCAAGTGTAACGCCACTACTATTATTTATCGTTAGATTGTATGGACCGCTAGATGATGGTAATTCCGCACTTGTTGTAGTTTGTGCAACAGAACCAGCATACACTAACGTTGAAGAAGCTCCATAGGCTATTGTAGCACCAGTACTCGTAATCGTTCCGCCAGAATAATTGAAAGTGCCATTAATCGTTAACGTTACACCATTATCTACTGTAAGATTTCCCGATGATAAGGTTAGATTATTCACTGTTTGATTGGAGGATATCTGTAATGTGCCGCCACTAATTGTAACATTATTAGTGGAAGGAATAGCTCCTCCAATTCTATTTAATTGAAGTGTACCGCCCGAAACTGTTGTTGTTCCAGAATACGTATTTGCACCAGTTAAGGCCAATGTTCCCGCTGCTGTTGATGCAACTGTAATATTTGAACTTGTTCCACTTATTATCCCAGAGAAAGTATAAGTACCTGTACCTCCAATTGTAATAATTCTGGCTGTACTATTTCCAAGTGAAACAGAAGCATTAAATGTTAGGTCCGCATTTGAAAGAGCCAAACCAGTGGTTGCACCCAAAGTAAAATTACCTCCAATAACTATACTTGAGGGTTTATTGCTAAGATCTTTGGTAACACTAGCAGCTAAGATTCCTCCGTTAATAGTAAGGATTCCAGTTCCTACGGCATTTACGCCCTTCACTATAAAAGTACCCTCATTTAAAGTAAGCCCACCAGGATATGTATTACCACTCATAGCCAATTCCCCAGCACCTAATTTATTAAAGCCTGTTCCAGCAGCCGTTGAAATTGCCTGATTACCAAAATCGAAAGTCTTTCCATTGGCCACCGTTATGCTAGCAATAGCACCACCTGTTCCAATCGTACCAAATGATGTCATGGTGACATTCTCGTTAGCAGTAATGCTGGAGAATGCTGTAGTAGCACCAGTAATTGTACTATTAGCTACATTGAAAACTGCAGCACTTCCACTAACCCAATTAGTGGCATAAGGTCCTCCATTCACAGTACCCCATCTTGTTCCGGCGACAGCAGTCCATGATTCAGCCGAAGTTCCACCCCAATAAAGTTGTCCCCAGCTTACAACCGGCAATAAAGATATAATCGCAAATAAAAACGTTATAAATCTTTTCATTTCACACCTCACTAAAATTACTAAGCTTTAGAAGCAATAACTGCAAACAGTAAAACAACAAGCGCGGTTACTGCTAATGAAGCGATTAGAAAAATCAATTTAAAATTCTTTAATTCCCTAAGAGCTTGCATCTTCGGCAATTCGCCGAAAGTGTAATCTTTTACATAATCGCCATCGGCAATATCCCACCCGATAGGCTTTGGCAAAGTTTCTCTGTCAAATTCTATTTCATTTTTTTCAGCAAAATCAATTTTGTACAATTTGCCTTTATCGCCAACAATGGTATCTTCATACGTCACATTGTTTTCAAAGGCAACGGCAGTTTGTGTATCTTTTTTTATAGTTATTTTCTTTGTAGTTGCATCAAGAGATTCAGTTGCTTGCCAAAAAGTTGGTTCGGTAGGTTGCGGCTTAATCTTTTCTGTTATCTTAGACATTACTATCCTGCACAATAAAAGATTTTTTTCGGAGAAATTCCTTTTCGTACATAAATTTTAGTTGGTGGGTTTCCCTAGTGCAAAAGTAAGAATAGATTATTTCAACCGAAATTAAATTCTTATTAAATGTTTAAAATTATTCTTTTAATAAGATTTGTGGTCCATATTTAATCTACTCCACATAGTAAAAAAACATTCTACACTAAACGCTAAGAAATTGAAACGCTGATTCATTAAGATGATTATGATTTTTTTATGATCATAATGAATCATAAAAGATCATGATAATCTGCGTTCACCTTTTTATTCGGATTTTGAAACGTATTTGCAGAAACTTTTGTTATTACTTGAAACATAAGCATACAAATGAAAAAAATATTTTTAATTACGTTTATTTCTCTCATTGCGTTAGGCTGTTCGCATAACGCAAAACCAAAATTTGAGGATTCAATGATTGATACAAATAAGTATTCTGTTGCAACATTCGGTTCGGGCTGCTTCTGGTGCACCGAAGCTGTGTTCACAAGATTAAAAGGAGTTGCCAAAGTTGAAAGCGGCTACAGCGGCGGCAATGTTCCAAACCCTACTTACGAAGCTGTATGCACGGGTAAAACGGGTCATGCCGAATGCACAAACATTTATTTCGATCCGGCTGTGATTAGTTATGCACAGCTGCTGGAAGTGTTTTTCAAAACACATAACCCGACTACATTAAACCAGCAAGGTGCTGATGTTGGTACGCAATACCGTTCTGTAATTTTTTATCACAACGATGAACAGAAACAGCTTGCGGAAAAAGCTAAGAAGGAATTAGATGAAGCTAAAGTTTGGGATAGCCCGATTGTAACAGAGATAAGCGAGTTTAGAAAGTTTTATAAGGCGGAAGATTATCATCAAGATTATTATGAGAACAATACAAACCAAGGTTACTGCGCTTTTGTTATTACTCCAAAAATTGAAAAGTTTGAAAAGGTGTTTAAGAATTTATTGAAATAGCTTTGCGACTCAGCGTCTCTGCGGTTTTCTTTCTCACCGCAAAGACGCAGAGAAAACTATGCGGCGTTTTCTTCTACAGCTGCTTCCATCAAAAACTTATGAACCGCGCTTGCGCATTTTCTTCCTTCTGCAATTGCCCAAACAATTAACGATTGTCCGCGGCGCATATCTCCGCAAGCAAAAACTTTTTGTACGGAAGTTTGATGAGCAAAATCAGCTTCGCCAAAATCTGCTTTAACATTTCCGCGAGCATCCAATTGCAAACCTAAATCCGCAAGTTCTGCCAACAAACCGGTCGGCTCGGGATGAACAAAACCCGCAGCAATTAAAACCAAATCGGCTTCTAGTATAAATTCAGAACCGGGAATGTTTTCAAACTTTCCATTTACGAATTGCACCTCAACACAATTCAGTTTTGCTACTTCCCCATTTTCATTTCCGCTAAATGAAGTTGTATTGATACTCCACTTTCTTTCCGCGCCTTCTTCGTGACTTGTAGAAGTACGAAGAACCATAGGCCAGTAAGGCCAAGGAGAACTTTCCGGTCTATCAACCGGAGGCTTAGGCATTACTTCAATTTGCGTTAAAGACTTTGCACCTTGTCTGTTCGAAGTTCCAACGCAATCGGAACCGGTATCGCCGCCTCCGATTACAATTACATTTTTTCCTTTAGCGGAAATTGTCTGCACAATATTATCACCGGCGTTAATCTTATTCTGCTGAGATAAAAATTCCATTGCAAAGTGAATTCCCTTTAGCTCTCTTCCCGGTATTGAAATATCTCTTGGTTTTTCAGAACCGCCGGCAAGAACAACTGCGTCATGGGTTTCAACTAATTCCTTAGCGGAAATATCCTTTCCAACATTAACACCAGTCTTGAAAGTTACCCCTTCAACTTGCATCTGTTTAATTCTTCTATCAATCACATTTTTTTCTAATTTAAAATCGGGAATGCCGTATCGAAGCAGTCCGCCAACGCGATCATTCTTTTCGTAAACAGTTACCGTATGTCCGGCACGGCATAACTGCTGAGCTGCCGCAAGTCCACTTGGACCTGAGCCGACAACAGCAACAGTTTTTTTAGATAGAACATGAGGAAGCCGAGGTTTAATCCAACCTTCTTCAAATCCTTTATCGATTATTGTTCGCTCAATAGCTTTAATTGAAACGGGAACCTTGTTAATGCCAAGTGTGCAAGCAGATTCGCATGGTGCCGGACAAAGTCTACCGGTGAATTCCGGAAAGTTATTTGTTGAATGAAGATTTTCTAGCGCTTCTTTCATATGCCCTTTGTAAACCAGATCGTTCCACTCGGGAATATAATTTTGCACGGGACAGCCGGTATCGCCGTGGCAGAAAGGAATACCGCAATCCATACAACGCGCGGCTTGAGTTTTAGCTTTCTCTGAACTGAAACGCTTTTCAAATTCTTTATAGTGAGTAACTCTCTCTTCAGCAGCATCTTTACGCAAGTATGCTCTTTCAAATTCCATGAATCCGGTTGGCTTACCCATTTACAACCTCCTTCTCAGCTTCAAGTTTTTCGGCAGCGGCTTTTGCCATCTTTGCCAAAGCTTTTTTGTATTCGCCCGGAATTACCTTCCAGAAATTTTCTTTTTCTTGTTCCCAGTTTTCCAAAATGAATTGCCCCCGTTTTGATCCGGTATGTTCAAAATGTTTTTTAACCATTTCATAGACTTCATTTTTATCATCATCGTAAATCAAATATTCAACATCAACCATTCCATGGTTTACTTTTTTATTTGATTCATGCGTCGGGTCCCATATGTAGGCAACACCTCCGCTCATACCGGCAGCAAAATTTCTTCCAATCTTGCCGAGTACTGCAACGCGTCCTCCGGTCATATATTCGCAGCCATGATCGCCGACACCTTCAATAACAGCAAGCGCGCCGGAATTACGCACGGCAAATCTTTCTCCGGCTAATCCATTAATGAATGCTTCTCCGCTTGTAGCTCCGTATAAACAAGTATTACCAACTATAATGTTGTCCTCTGCTTCGAATGTTACTTCGGAAGGAATTTTAACAATCACTCTTCCGCCGCTTAAACCTTTACCAAAGTAATCGTTCGATTCTCCCGTAAGATTTAATTCAATTCCTTTTGCGAGAAATGCACCAAAACTTTGTCCGGCAGTTCCGCGCAAATCAATCTTAATTGTTCCTTCGGGCAAACCTTCTTCTCCATACTTTTTTGCAACTTCGCTGGAGAGCATTGTACCAACACACCGATGAATATTTCTAATACGTTTGTTAAGCACAATCGGCTTCTTGTTTTCAACAGCGTCTGTAGTTTCCGCAATCAATTCATGATCAAACTGATTTTCCAATCCATGATCTTGTCCGCGTGTTCTGTACAAACTTGTATCGTAAAGCGGTGTTGGTTTGAAAAGCGGTTTGCTTAAATCTATACCGCGGGCTTTCCAATGATCGTGCAGACGAACCGGAATTATTTTTTCGGTCTGACCAATCATTTCGTTTATCGTTCTGAATCCAAGTTTAGCCATATACTCGCGAACTTCTTCTGCAACAAAAAACATGAAGTTAATTACATACTCTGGCTTGCCGGTAAATTTCTTTCTCAGCTCGGGATCTTGTGTTGCAACTCCAACTGGACAAGTATTGAGATGGCACTTACGCATCATTATACATCCCTGTGTAACAAGCGGTGCAGTTGCAAAGCCAAATTCTTCTGCGCCAAGCAATGCTGCAATAACAACATCGCGACCGGTTTTCAATTGTCCGTCTGTTGCAAGATAAACTCTGTCGCGCAAACCGTTGAGTATCAAAGTTTGGTGCGCTTCCGATAGTCCAAGTTCCCAAGGAGTTCCGGCATATTGAATTGAAGAGATCGGACTCGCTCCGGTTCCTCCATCATGCCCGCTGATTAATATATGATCTGCGTGTGCTTTAGCAACACCGGCGGCGATAGTTCCAACACCAACTTCTGATACAAGTTTTACACTTATGCGCGCAGTCGGATTTATGTTTTTCAAGTCGAATATCAACTGCTTCAAATCTTCTATTGAATAAATATCATGATGCGGTGGAGGGGAAATTAAAGTAACGCCCGGTGTGCTGTGTCTAACTTTTGCAATGATTGAATCAACCTTATGACCCGGAAGCTGACCTCCCTCTCCCGGTTTAGCGCCTTGCGCCATTTTTATTTGAAGCTCATCTGCATTAACCAAATAATTAGCTGTAACACCAAAGCGAGCCGAAGCTACTTGCTTAATTGCACTCCGCAAATTTTCACCATTTGGAAGAGTTATAAATCTTTCTGCTTCCTCTCCACCTTCACCGGTGTTGGATTTGCCTCCAATCTTGTTCATAGCAATTGCAAGATTTGTATGTGCTTCACGGGAGATTGAACCGAAACTCATTGCGCCGGTAGCAAACCGTTTTACAATTTCAGTGGCCGGTTCTACTTCTTCAATTGGAATTGCAGTGCCACTTAAATCTAGATCGAACAAACTTCTTAAAGTAACTCTGTGTTTGTCTTGATTGTTAATGTAATCAGCATACTCTTTATAAGTCTTGAAATCATTACGTTGCGTACTAAGCTGCAGTTTTGAAATTGTAAGCGGATTCCACAAGTGGTGTTCACCGTCCCATCTGTAATGATAAAGTCCTCCAACATCCAGTGTGCTTTGATCAACTTGAGGATCGAGCGCGTGCAAGTGTCTACGCTTTGTTTCCTCTTCAAGCATTTCGAGTGAAAGGCCTTCAATGCGTGTTGGCGTACCGGTAAAATAATTTTCAATGATTTCACTATCGAGACCGACAGCTTCGAATATCTGCGCTCCGCAATACGATTGAAGCGTACTGATTCCCATCTTACTGAAAATTTTATAAAGTCCTTTGCTGACAGCTTTTGTAAAATTTTTCTTTACTGTTGCATAATCGAGAGAAGGTGGTAAAAATCCTTTCTCTGTTACATACGCAAGTGTCTCATAAGCTAAGTATGGATTTATCGCGTTAGCACCGTAGCCGCAAAGCAAAGCAAAATGATGAACTTCTCTCGCTTCACCGGTTTCCACAATGATTCCGGTTTTGGTTCTCAATCCCGCGCGTAGCAAAGTATGATGGATTGCCGAAGTTGCAAGCAAACTTGGTATTGCGGCTTGTTCTCTATTCACACCTTTATCGGAAAGTATCAACAAAGAAATTCCCGACTTGACTGCATCAACAGCTTCTGTGCAAATTTCTTCCAATCTGTTTCTCATATCGTGATGCTTGAACGGATTAAAGAGAAGCGGAATTGTCTGCGATTTAAATAATCCGCGTGCTATATGACGAATCTTTTCCATCTGAGAATTTGAAAGCAGCGGATGCTCAAGTTCCAAACGGTTTGCATGCTGCGGAGTTTCATCCAATAGATTTTGTTCCGGACCGACATAAGTTGTCAACTCCATAACAAGTTCTTCGCGTATAGCATCAATCGGAGGATTAGTTACTTGCGCAAACAACTGTTTGAAATATCTAAACAACATTTGGGGCTTATCGGAAAGAACGGCAAGCGCCGCATCAGTTCCCATAGAGCCAATTGCTTCTTCTCCACGCTCAGCCATCGGAATGATTACTTTATCCAAATCCTCTTTTGAGTAGCCGAATATTCTCTGCCGCATATGTATTGTTTTGAAGTCGGCATTATAGATATAATCCGGAGTCGGCAAGTGGCTCATCTTAATCATGTTCTCATTAACCCATTTGCCGTAAGGTTTACGGGTTACAATTTCTTTTTTGATTTCTTCATCTTCGATAATTCTTCCTTGCTTCAGATCTAGAATAAACATTCTACCCGGCTGAAGTTTTCCTTTAACCGCAACATTCTCTGCATCAACACTCCATGTTCCAGCTTCAGACGTAAGCACAACTAAATCATCTTTGGTAATAACATAACGGGAAGGACGCAAACCGTTTCTATCAAGTGTGGCACCAATAATACTTCCATCGGTAAATACAACCGCAGCCGGTCCATCCCACGGCTCCATCATCGTTGCGTGATATTCATAAAATGCTTTTCTGTCGGGATCCATCAAATCATTCTTCGACCACGCTTCCGGAATCATCATCATCATTGCGTGGGGAAGACTTCTTCCTCCCATAACCAACAACTCCAACACTGAATCGAATGTTGCAGAGTCGCTCTGTCCATCCATAATAATTGGAAGCATTCTTCGCAAATCTTTTCCGTAGTGAGGAGATTCCATTACATGCTGGCGCGCAGCCATCCAGTTTTTGTTTCCTCGCAGTGTATTGATTTCTCCGTTGTGCGCAATCATTCTAAACGGATGAGCCAAATCCCAAGTAGGAAATGTGTTTGTAGAAAAACGCATGTGAAGCATAGTCATACCACTTTTCATATCGGGATCGGAAAGATCTTTGTAGTAATCGATCAACTGCTGCGCGAGAAGCATTCCTTTATAAACAAGTGTACGACTGGAGAATGATGGAACGTAGTATTTACTTCTATCAAGCTTCAACTCTGCGCGAACGCGATGATCTATTATTCTTCGAATAAGATAGAGTTTGCGTTCAAACTCATCCTGATTTTGAATTTTCTTATTAGCACCTATAAAACATTGTCGAATAAAAGGCTGAGTAGCCTGTGCGCCTTTACCGGGAACACTCGGATCAACCGGAACATCGCGCCAACCTAGAAATTTTTGATTTTCATCAAGCACAATTTTTTCAATAAGGTTTTCAACAGACTTTCTGATGATTGGATTTTGCGGGAGGAAAATTACACCAACTCCATACTTACCTTCTTCGGGCAAATTTATTTTTGTTCCGCTGGTAACTTTACGTAAAAATTCATCCGGCATTTGAATTAGAATTCCGGCACCGTCTCCGGTGTTCGGATCTGCACCAACCGCCCCTCTATGCTCGAGATTCTTAAGAATATCCAAGCCCTTTTCAACAATCGCTCGGGATTTTCTCCCTTTAACATCAGCAACGAAACCCATACCGCATGCATCGTGCTCAAACGCCGGAGAGTACATTCCTTTGCAATGATTAGCAGAAGCCTTATTGTTCATCATTTCATCAAATACTTTTTTATTTAAATCCGGCATTTGAATACTCCTTTAATAATTATTCACAGCGTGAATAAGCAATTTTATATTTTTCTTCCTTCCCACTTCTTTATGGGCTAAAGAAAAGTGAGAATTTTTAAGTAATACTAGATTAGGTTAATTAGAATAGAATGGCGCGTAATGCTAAGGCTGTATGCTGCCACAGCAATTGGTAATATTTGATCGCAATTTGTTCATAATTGTTCAGCGCCATAAATCTAAGCCGTAATATAAAAATCATAGCGAATGATGCAAGTGCTTTTTGCAAAAATATTCATAGTAGCGCATAATTATGCACAATACGTTCGGGAGAGAATTTGCTTTTGAGAGGTAAAAATATCAGAAAGTTTATTGATCAGACGATTCTATTTCCGGATTCACTTTCAAAAAAGTAGAGGTGATTTTTGTCGACTGTAATTTCCACTTCGGCACCCAACCGATATATTTCTTTTGGTTTTAATCGTGAGATGATTGGTTTACCATCTATCATAAAGTGTGCAAAGACTTCGTTCCCCATTTGCTCAACTACGTCAAGTTTTACTTTAATTCTGTTTCCAAAATTACTTTCATCAGAAAAATGTTCGGGACGGATTCCAAGTGTTACATCTTTATTCACAAAGTTTGCAAATCGAGATCCGTCTAGAGAGACTTGAAGGTTATTATTCTCGCTCGAGAACATAATGCCATTATTGTCTAGGATTTTTCCCATAATAAAATTCATAGCCGGGCTGCCAATGAATCCGGCTACAAAATGATTAACCGGGTTATTATATAAATTAAGCGGTGAATCAACCTGCTGAACTAGTCCCTCTTTCATTACAACTATGCGATTTCCAAGAGTCATAGCTTCAGTTTGATCGTGTGTGACATAAACAACCGTAGTCTCAAGCTGATGGTGAAGACGGGCAAGTTCAGTTCTCATTTGCACACGAAGCTTGGCGTCGAGATTACTTAACGGCTCATCAAACAAAAATACTTTTGGCTTGCGAACTATTGCACGTCCAACAGCAACACGCTGACGCTGACCGCCGGAAAGCTGCTTTGGTTTTCTATCCAGCAAAGGTTCTATACTTAGAATTTTGGCCGCATCATTAACACGTTCATTAATTTCTTCTTTGCTAAACTTTCTTAGCTTCAATCCAAAAGCCATATTTTCAAAAACTGTCATATGAGGATAAAGCGCATAATTCTGAAAAACCATGGCAATGTCTCTATCTTTTGGCGGAACATCATTAACAAGTTTACCATCGATAAAGATTTCGCCTTCGTTTATTTCTTCCAAGCCGGCAATCATCCTAAGAGTAGTTGATTTGCCGCATCCGCTTGGTCCAACCAGCACAACAAATTCTTTGTCTTTGATTTCAAGGTTAACAGATTGAACTGCTCTGTTTTTTCCTTCGTAAACTTTGCCAACATTTTTAAGAATTACTTCAGCCATTTTTCCTCAAAGATTTAGTAAAAGAATCCTCCTCTGCAAAACGCAGAGGAGGAAATTATACTCTTACTTTGTTAACATCATCTTAATTGTTCTAGTAAACTGAGAATTATTATCTCCGCTAGCAACTATTCTATAAATATACATACCACTAGCTAAGCGAGAAGCATCCCAAACAACTCTATGAGTACCGGCGGAATATGTTGTGTTTGCCAGAGTTGCAATTTCTTGACCAAGCACATCGTAAATCTTTAGGTCAACTCTAGAAGCTGTTGGAAGCGCAAACTCAATTGTTGTAGTTGGGTTAAATGGATTCGGATAGTTCTGGCTAACTGCAAATTGTGTTGGAATCTGCATCTCAATTTCTTCAATATCAGTAATTGTTTCCCAAACCTTAGCAGAAACAAATTTATCGAAGATCACCTTGTGACCGGCATTATTTAAATGCACCCCATCGCCCGAATTATAGATAGTTTTAATTGTACCATCGGTGTTAGCGAGTGGAGTGAACACATCAACAGACTTATCTTTATAGTAAGCAATAATTGAATCCTTCGCTTGTATAAGATTTGTCCTCTGCGCTACAACACCAAAATTTCTTGGCTGTGTAGTTGTAACCCATACTTTAATTTTTTGATCAGCTGCCAATTTCGTTATGGCTCTCATATTGTTCATTTGCTCTGTAACTGTAAAGTTCATATTAGCATCATTGCTTGGAAGATTAATCAAGATTGCAGTCGGCTTATAAGTTAGAGCCTTAGTGATATTGTTATTTACTTTTGGTGCTGGCTTTCCACTCGGAGCAGCAAAGTCGGAAGCCATAATATCATAAGTTGTATAACCGCCTATTGCAAGATTAACCAAGTATGAATTTGGATCTTTAGAAAGCATATATTTTCTGTAACGACCAACCCAAGCACTATCAGCCGATGTTGCACCGGTTCCGGCAGCAGTTGATGAACCAAGAACAACAACTACTTTTCTTTGATCACCACTAATAGCTTTTCCGCCAATCAATCTGACATCGTCAAAGTAGAAAGTGTTCGGCATGTTATCTACAACATCTTGACCGAAAAAGATTGTCTTAATAGTTGTTAAATCAGCAGCACCCGAATTGTCTTTAAACCATTTTAATGGAATGTAAACCTTATACCATTGATTTGGGTAGATCCAAGGGATATACTTTGACAAGCTAGTTTTTGCAGTTTTTTTATTTCCGGTATCTTCAAGAAAAATTGATGGCATTTGAAAACCGCCCATTTCAACTTCAGAGAAAATATTTAGAACGAGAGTATCCTTTTGCATAACATCTCTGCCTACCCATCCATCACTAGCAATTGCAAATGCCCAGTCACCTTTTTCGCCAGACTTCCAATTCATCTTAATAGAATAGTTTCCAACTAAAGAATATTTTGTTGTAACCGGAGCTTTACTTCCATTGATAAGTTCTAATGTACTTGGAGTTGTAGAAAATCCCCAAGAAGGATCATAAAAAACTGGGGTAGGGCTATCGGCAAAGAACACAATATCATTAGCATTTACCGGTTTTGCTGTTACAATACTAAAAGCTTTATCACTTACATCAGATATTGAGTTTTCTACTCCAGTAATCTTTACCAATGCAACATCAGATTTTGCAGTTGGTAGAGTCCAGCTATATGTTCCCGTAGCAGCCGGTGTTGAATTTGTTACTGAAGTCCAAGTAGACCCATTATTTAATGAGTATTCGATTTTTACATTTGTAACACCTTTGGCTTCGAACATAATATTCTTCTTGGAACCAGACTCCCAGCTCTGATAACCATTAGGTGAAATAACATTAAGAGAGTAAATAACTTCTCCAATTCTGAAAACTTTATCACTAACATCAGAAATCGAAGAATTACTATTATCAGAAATTCTAACGAGAACAGTTGTAGAAGTAATATCTGGCAAAGTCCATTCATATTTTTGTTTACTTGCATCTTCAGTACCAATCAAGTTCCATTTTACACCATTATCAGCAGAGTATTCCAATTTAACTGTTGCAATATTTCCACTATTCCATGTAATGTTCTGCTTAGTTCCTTTTCCCCAATCTTCTCCACCGTTAGGTGATGTTAAAGAAACGAACTTAGTAATTGAAGATTGTTGCTTAAGATCAAAACGAAGAACGCGGTTGTTGGAATAATCTGCAACCCACAAGTAGCCATTAGTATTATCTATTGCAATAGCTCTTGGTACGTTTAAGCTTGATGGTGTAGGAGGAGCTGGAACTACTTTAGAAACAAAATCAGCTTGTCCCAATACGTAATCAGCATCTGCTCCATTAGTTTTGTAAGCACCATTCTCATAAACTAAAATTCTGTGGTTGCTTTCTTGCACTAAGTAGATTCTTCCTTCTGCATCGCCCCAAACAAATCTCGTTGTTCCACTACCGTTTTTAGTTGTTGTACTAAGTTTGGTAGTGAAATCTGCTTGACCAAGTACGCCATCAGCATTAGCGCCATTAGCTTTTTGCGCAGCGCCATTGAATTTTGTAAATCTATTGTTACCGTAATCGCTAACCCAAAGTCTTCCATCTTGATCTACAAAAAGACCATTGGGATTTGCCATCTTTGCTGCTGTTGTAGCGCTAGCATTAGTTGTAAAATCCGGCTGACCAAGAACGCCATCGGCAGCAGCGCCATTAGCTTTTGCAGCGGCATTATCAAAACGTGTTACTCGATGGTTATTAAATTCGCTAACCCATAATGTTCCAGCATCATCAACTTGAACACCACATGGACCGGATACTTTTGTGGCGCTGGCGGCAGTAGTGCTTGTAGTGAAATCAGCTTGACCTAGAACTCCATCGGCACTTGCACCGGTTGCTTTTGTTGATGCATTATCAAATCTTAAAATGCGGTTGTTTGAAAAATCGCCAACCCAAAGTCTTCCATTTTTATCAACATGAACACCTATTGGATTGTTGAACTTGGCTTGAGTTAACCCGGATGATACAGTTGTAAAATCTGGTTGTCCTAATACTGCTTCTGCTGCACCACCATTCTTTGCAGCCTCCGCAGAGGTATATCTTAAGATTCTATGATTCGATCTATCAGCAATAAAAAGTTTTCCAGTTGTTGGATCTATAGCAATTCCATTTGGCGCATTTAATTTATTATTTCCCGATCCGGCAGTTTTCGTAACAAAATCAGCTTGTCCTAGAACACCGGAAGCACTCATGCTATTTGCAACAGTAAACTGCTTCTTAATTTCAAATCGAAGGACTCTATTGTTGCTATAATCTGCAACCCAAATATTTCCAGTTACATTATCTACAGTCATTGCGCGCGGAACATTCAAACTTGAGGACGTTGGTGGATTGAGAACAGTCTTAGTCGTAAAATCCGGTTGACCTAAAATATAATCAGCATCCGCACCGTTAGCTTTAGCGGCGCCATTTTCATAGACTAAAATTCTGTGATTATCTTCTTGAACGCAGTAGATTCTTCCAAAATTATCGCCCCAAATAAAACGTGTAGTACCGCTACCGCTTTTTGTTGTAGCGGCTGTCTTTGTTGTAAAATTAGGTTGACCAAGTACACCATTTGCATCTGCTCCATTAGCTTTACCGGCAGCGGCATCGAAGCGTAAATATCTGTTATTGCCATAATCACTCACCCACAATCTTCCATCACTATCTACAAATAATGCATTTGGGTTTGCCATTTTTGCTGCTGTTAATCCGCTTGCATTTGTAGTAAAATCTGGTTGACCTAACACAGCATCTGCCGACGCACCGTTTGCTTTACCGGCGGCATTAGCAAATTTTGTAACACGATGATTGTTAAACTCACTAACCCATAAGTTGCCTTTGTTATCAACCATAATTCCGCATGGACCAGAAACACTGTTTGAATTCGGAGTTTTGGGAACAGTTCCGGTAACAAAATCTGCTTGTCCTAAAACTCCATCTGCATTAGAACCAGAAGTTTTAGAAGAAGCGTTATCAAATCTTAACACGCGGTTGTTTGAAAAATCACCAACCCACATTCTGCCCGCGTTATCAATGTGAATTCCGATTGGATTATTAAACTTTGCCGCAGTTGTACCGGTAGTTTTTGTTGTAAAATCAGCTTGACCAAAAACAGCTTCTGCTTTCGACCCGTTTGTGGCTGCACTTGTTGAACTCCAACGCAAAATTCTATGGTTGGATCTATCAACCACAAAAACTTTTCCGGTTGTTGGATCAACTGCTACACCATTTGGTCCGCTTAGTTGATAATCTGAGGTACCAGAAGTTTTACTTACAAAGTCTGTTTGTCCTAATACACTGGCAGCAGACTGGTAATTGGATAATTGAGCAAAACTAATCGTGCTAATTAAGATTAATGTTGCGAGAGAAAGTAGAGTACGTCTGAGCATTATGACTCCTATATTTTTGAAGTTTGTCTCCGATGGTCTGCACAATAATTATGCTAAACTTTAATTCTTAGCACACTCCAAAATTGAAACGACATTTAACATAAATTTTACAAAATGATAAATGCTTATTAAAATAATAAGCTCACCTAGAATCGACCCGAATTTATTCTTTCACACTTCCCATCATAATACCTTTGATGTAATACTTTTGAAGCGCAAGAAAAACTACCAGCACCGGGAAAATTGTAATAACAGAACCAGCCATCAGCATTTCAGTATCTTGAACATGCTCGCTGCTTAAGTTAGCGAGAGCAACCGGCAATGTATACATGTTGGAATCGGTCATAACAATTAACGGCCAAAGAAAATCATTCCATGTGCCCATAAAAGTGAACAAACCAAGTGTTACTAGAATCGGCTTGCATAAGGGAAGAATTATTTTCAGATAAATTTGTAATTCAGTAGCACCATCCATTTTTGCAGCTTCAATTAGACTATCGGGAATTGAATACGCATACTGCCTAATCAAAAAGATTCCGAAGATGCTTGCCATACCCGGGACAATGATTGCCCAGTAAGTATTTATCATGCCCATATTCTTAAGTAAAAGAAACACCGGAAGCATTGTAACTTGTCCGGGTATTATCATCGAGCTAAGCAAGAATTTGAATAAGCTTTCTTTTTTAGCGAATCTAAATTTTGCAAACGCATAACCGCCCATCGAATTGAGAAGCAAAGAAAAGAAAGTTGCACCAAGAGATATGATAACGCTGTTAAGCAAATAGCGGGTTAGATTTAATCTTGAGAATAATATTTCGTAATGCGAGAAATCGAATTTCTCCGGAAACAACTTTGGCGGATAAGTATTTGAGGCTCCGGTTGACATGAATGAAGCAGAAATCATCCAAAGGAATGGAAGAAATGTGATAACAGCAAAAAATATTGCGAGAGCGATAACTAAATATTTTTTCAGTTTAGCCATTTCTCTCCTTCTGCAATTTGAATTGTATCGTAGTGCCAATCAAAATTATTACAGTGAGCATAAACGCAAGCGCGGTTGAGTAGCCAATATTCCACCATCTAAAACCTTCTTGATACATATACAGCACAATGCTTAGCGTACTATTAAGCGGTCCTCCTTGCGTCATTACATAAGGTTCAGCAAAAAGCTGGAAGTATCCAATCATAGTAATAACGCTTATGAACAAAGTAGTTGGAGCTAGTTGTGGAATTGTAATATGCTTAAACTGCTGCCATGCAGATGCGCCTTCTATACTAGCTGCTTCGTAAAGTTCTTCCGGAATGTTTTGCAAGCCGGCGATGAAGATTACCATGTTGTATCCGAAGTTTTTCCACACTACAAGAAGAATAATTGCGGGCATAGACCAATTAGGATCGCCAAGCCAATCAACCGGGCCAATACCTATAAAACCCAATAAATAGTTTAATAATCCAAAGCGAGGATGATATATATAGCGCCAAACAATTGATACAGCAACGTGAGTTGTTACAACCGGAAGAAAATATATTAAACGGAATATGCCTTTGAACCGGATGAATTTTGAATTGAGTAAAACAGCAGCTGCTAAAGATGCAGCAACTGAAAGCGGTCCGCCAACCATTACGAAATAGAAAGTATTTTTAATTGCAGTCCAAAACAGTGGATCGCTAAGAAGCGTAGAATAGTTTTTGAAAGCGACAAAGCGAAGATATTCCAAGTTGCCTAGTGCGTAAATGTCGAAGTCGGTAAAGCTCATTACAAAGGCTGTTATAACCGGTAAGAAGAAAAATAGCGCAATAATTAACAGCGATGGTCCGAGGAAAAGCGCTACCGCACTAAGCTTCGTTTTATTCATCATGTTTTATACTCAAAATGTAACGGCGTTTTTCCAAAATATTATTTACATCTCTATCAAGCTTTTTAAGTGCATCATCTATAGAAATTCTTTTGCGCGCTATAGGTTCAACCATTTCTTGCTGAATTTTTTGAAAGACAATCTGTTCCCACTCCGGAATCTTTGGAGCCGGTTTAGTCTTTTGCAACTGCTCGTAAAATGCTTTGATGTATTTGTTATTTACAAATTCCGGATTCTCCCAAGCTTTCTTTGCAGCCGGTAAGGATGAAACAAGTTTGTAAAAGTCATATTGAGTTTTTTCATGAGCTAGAAACTCGATCCACTTCCAAGCAGCTACTTTGTTTTTAGACTTTGCATTTAGCACAACACTGGAACCGCCCGGAAGAGAATAGCCGGGATAATCATCATTTGGTGATGGTAGCGGAGCAGTCATCCATTTGTCTTGAACATTTTTTGGAAGTCTATTCTGAAATTCAGTAACATTCCAAGGACCGGTGATATACATCGAGAAAAAGCCTTCACCGAACGCTTGGTAAACATTTAGAACTTGCTGCATATCAACCGGTGCCAAATCCTCGTGGTAGAATTTGGCGAGATACTCAATAGCTTGTCTGAACTCTTTCGAAGAGAAATTCGCATACTGGTTTTTATTTTTTAGAAGTTCAGCATTGTTTTGAATTCCAAAAACTATAAATGGCAGCCATTCATTGGTTGGAATGAAGAAAGAATAGCGGTTAAATTTTTGTTTTATTTTTTTGGAAGCATCGTAAAGTTCAGCCCACGTCCTTGGTGCACTATTGTAACCAACTGCCTTAAGAATATCAGTTCTATAAAACATTACTCTGGTGTCCACATACCAAGGAATCCCAAACACTGTTGAATCAAGAACATTTGTTTCCCAAATACCATCGAAGAATTTATCTTTTGAGATCACAGTTGATTTGGAGATAAGTTTGTTAAGCGGTTCAATTGAATTGATCGCTTCAAATTCGGGAATCCAGGTATTGCCCAGTTGAAAAACATCGGGTAGAGTTTCACTTGCAAATGCGGTAATCAATTTTTCGTGAGCCGCAACCCAAGCAATTTGTAGAACCTTAACCTTAATGTTAGGATTTTGTTTTTCAAACTCGGGAATAAGCTTAGCAACAGTTTCCCCTTCTACACCCATTGCCCAAAAGTTAATTTCAATCTTATCAGATTTTTGCCGAGAGCAGCTAACAGATAAAATTAAGAGTGCAACCGCAATATATTTCGCGCCCGTTATTTTCATTTATTTAATCAACATCATTTTTTTTGTCTCTGAATAATTACCGGCTTGAAGTCTATAGAAATAAACTCCACTGCTTAATTTGGAATTAAGAACTGAGAATTGAGAATTAAAAACGCCCGTTAGTTTATATTCATTAACCAAAGTTGAAACTTCATTACCAAGGCTATCATAAACTTTCAACGTGACATGGCTAGGTTTAGTAACTGAATAGCTAATTGTTGTTTCCGGATTGAATGGATTAGGATAGTTTTGGCTGAGATAATACTGCGAAGGAATGGTTGATTCATCTTCAACTTTTGTATCGGGAAAGAACAATCCTTTTCCACTAGAAAAATCTAAGATCGGAGCGATTTCAGGAGAACTCATAAATTTCTTCCAGAGTATTTCTGAGCGGTAATTTTCAATCATACCAATTATTGGACCTTGATCAATCGCTAAGTAACCATCACTAAACCACAATTTGCCTACATTGAATGCATCCTTAAAACCGAACTCACCCCAAAGACTTGCACCATAAGTTCTATAGAAATGTTTTAATGCCGCTAAAGATTCTTTTGGCGTGTATGGCATTGCTGATAATGCAGCCGTAGGGGCAATAGTTCCGTTATCGTTTTCCGGTGAGTGAGCGGAATATCCGCCAGAAGATGAAATAGAATAACTTGCAGTTAATCCCCAACAATCTTCACTATATCCGGCAAACTTTTTAGGATTTGCAATACAGTAAGCACGGTTAACTAGTGATTGATTCTTGTTATGTACAAAATAATTTGTGTACAAATCTCTGATGTTGCGGGGATCGAATCCAATAAAGGAATAATGTGTAAAGAATAACGGTCCGCCGTAATCATTTCCAACGTAAAGTGGAATATCATATTTCAAACGGTAGTTTGTAATGGAACCATTATTTCCCCAACCACCTCTATAAAATGTTAATGCACCTATTGATGACGCTTTTGTAGGTGAAGCAACTGCCAAAACGTACGCGATCATAGTTTCATTCCAACCGTGGAAAACAAATGCATCGCTAAAATTAAATCCCATTGTTGGAGACCAGTTCCAATATAAACCGGTGGTTCCATTTCGATAGAACTCCCAATCAATTCCTTCCCAAACTGTTTTAATGTATGTTCTTGTTTGAACTTCTTCGAAAGTATTATTATCAAAGTATTGACGCGCGGCAAGAAGACCTTCGACCAAAAAAGCAGTTTCAACTATATCGCCGCCATTTTGCTGACCAAAGTTTACAACTTTGCCGGTAGTTCCATTTATCCAATGAGGTAAAGCACCATGAAACTTATCTGCTTTTGTAGCAAGAAAAGTTGAAATCTTTAACATGCGCTGTGCACCTTGTTCGCGTGTTATAAATCCGCGTTCAACACCAACAATAATTGCCATTATACCAAAACCGCTTCCGCCAATTGTATTAGTTACATCACTTTCATTCGGATGCCAACGCTCACGTGCTAAACCACTTGTTGGATCGCCCCAATCCCAAAAGTATCTAAACGTTGCGCGCTGAGTCATATCTAAAAATTCATCGTCACTCATTGTGTGAGTAGTCGCGGAAACTTCAGCACTAAGTGGAGATTCGTTTCCGGAAATATCATAAGCTGAGACCTTATACCGCGATGTAACACCAAGGAAGCCTATCCAATCCCAATGGAATGAACGATTCTTCTTAACAGTTTTTGAAAGTACAAATGAAGAACCGTTGAACGTATAAATTTTATAACCGGCTATATCTGATTCCAGATTGTATTGCCAAATAACATCGGCATGTAATTCGTAACCAATTGCTTTTACGCCGGATGGTGTTGCCGGTGCTGTTGTATCTTGTGCATAGTTTATTACGTTAAGCAAATACAAAAGCATGAATAGTTTTTTCATTTTGATCCTTTTCAAAGAGAACTAATAAACAATTTCTATTGCAACTGGAAACTCATTTACCTTAATAGTATTGTTAGTAAAGTTTGTTGATTCTTTTCCATCAACAATAACGCTTTTAGGTAAACGCTTACCATTAAAATTTTTGATCACAATTCCACCACTTGGAATTGTAGCATTGCCATTCAAATTTATCTTATAACTATTCTCACTCTTTTTTATGGAATAAGATATCTCGCCAAAGTATGTTGGAAGATTCTCAATTGACATTCCTTCCGGTGAATCTATCCATTCTTGCATCAATCCCGCACCAACAACTAATGATGAATCATATTCGTTCTCATACACAAACATTGCACGCATGGCATTTATAAAATCGGAACCAACCCAAGTATGGGGCATATCACCTATAAAACGTGGGAGTCTGCGATCTTTCCAAACAACTTCAGCCCAGTGATTCCATCCTTGCGGACGCTGATCGTTCAAGAAATATTTGGTCAACCAATGAGCTCGTTCCGGCTGATCGAGAAAAATGAATGATCCAATTGTGCGCACTTCGTATGGAGTATAATTAATCCAATCAGTTTCCGGCTTAACGCGGTTTTGTGTAAAGTCCCAATATTTATCAAAAGTATTCTGAAGTAAATCCGCCGGAAGATTTCCTCTTTCGTTGCACGGATAAAGAGAAATTGTTGTTGAGGTTGCGTCAAAATCACCAAGTTCAACACAACCCGGGATATAATTTATTTTATGCTGTTGAGTTGTTAGTCTGATCGAGTTGTATAAGTTGACCTTAAAATCATCACGAATTTTCTTGAAACGCTCCGCCTCGTTGACATTGCCGATAGCCTCAGCTATATCAACAGCATCTTTTAATCCTTTCATTCCAAAAAAACTATCCCAATAGGAATGGCGCGGTTTATCACTATAGCCTTCGTGAGAAATTGATTCGGGTAAGATTCCATAGTATGCTCGTAAACTGTCACCGCTGTTCTTATAATAATCTGTCGAACGCTGATCGATCAAACTTTTCATGTAATCAACGGCTCGCTTTACATTATCGAATTTTGATCTAAGCCATGTAGTATCTTTGGTGTAATTGAAATATTGTTTAATCAAATAAATAAACTCGCCGTGGCTGTCATTTTCCGGAACCGGATCGGGACCGCGTCTATCAACAACACAAGGAACTTTACCGTTTTCAAATTGATTTGCCGCATACCAATCGATAAACTCGCGCACCTCTTTTACAATTCCGTTTTTTAACAATGCTGAAGAGGTTAACGCGCCGTCACGCATCCATGAACGTTCATAAGAGCGTGAACCGGGCTGAATTCCGAACTTATCTCTATTAACCAAAATATTTGCAAGGTTTGTACGAATCGTATTCACAATCTTATCGGCAGATGAGGGCAAATTAAACTTGATATGAGTGACTTTATCATTCCAAAACTTTTCTGTTTCATCAAGCATCTTCTGAACAAACTTTGCGTCAGCTTTCTTTAACTCTTTAGGTTCCGTATGGAATGGAACCGCCACATAATATATTTTCTCTTCTTGCGGCTTTAATTCAAATGAATATTTAATTACAGCCGAAGCATAACCAGTATTATCTTCAACATTTTTTCTTAATGGCAGCTGATCTTGTGAGATAAAGTTGATTGCTTCACCATCATCAAATGATGCAGCACCCATTCCGCTTGGTTTTGAAATCGGAAGGACAACTTTTTCGTTATTCACAATAATCTTAGTCTTTTCGACTTTTACAGATTTTACTTTTGCAGTTCCGCCGGTAATGTTGAGCCATTGGTAATACGGATTAACTTGAAATGGACGCAGTGCTATATAGAAATTACCAGTCTTTTCTTGCTTACTAACATTCTTTAATGTGTATTGTAAATAGAGTACTGAAGATTTATTTGCTTCGCCGCTAGCAAATGCTTTTACCTCAAGCTGAATATTACCAAGCCACTTTATTTTGGGAATCGGCAGATAATTATTCTCTAATGATTGAATCGTCTGCTGCTCGTTCCACGTAATCAGTTTTCCATCAACAAAAAGGAATGGTTCAAGAGAGAAGTTAGACTTATCAACTTCAACCATTCCTTCTTCATTGATTAGCGCCTCCTTAACATCGGAGTTAACTCCGGTGATAGTCCAATATGATTTTTCTTCATTGAAGTAACGTGGAAAATACCCGCGTGGGAAATCCTTAGCAAAGTTTATAAAAAAGCGGTTTGGATCTGCAGAATATTCACCGCTTAATATTTCCAATTCCTCAATTACAAAACTTTTTTTACCGGCGCTGTTTTCCAAAATGAGTTTTATATAGGCAGCTTCTAATTCCGGTAAGCGAACATAATTTGTATTTGAGTTTTCCTTTTCGGCTGAATATACTTTTTCCCAAGTTTTTCTATCATCAGAAACCAGCACAGAAAATTTCTTTGCATAATCCTTCTCACCCCAGTTAATCTTTAATCCGCCGAATTCTTTTCTTCCGCTAAGATCAAGAACTATTTCTTGCTTAGCCGCATTACTGCTAATCCAGTTTGTTTCCTTCTTTCCATCAGTAAGAAACTTAATATCGGATATTGGCAATACTGAAGAAGCTTCTACTTTAATTTCTGAAAGCTGACTGCTTGTTTCGGCTGTAGGTTCAAAGTTAAGTTCATCAAGATAAACTGTTCCCTTCCCGCCATTATAGGAAGCAATTGTAAATTCAAGCCGGTTTGTTTTGCGCAATGTTTTGTCTATGGTTGTTCCCCATGCAAACTCAATTTTACGTTTCTTGATTACGTACTTCTTCCATTCGTTTGGAAATTCATAGTTTTGGTTGTTATACCACCAAACATTATCGCCGCTTGCATCAGCCAGTTTGAATTCAAGGTTATTATTTGGAGATTTTGCTTTAATGTAAAAAGAGAATTGAAAGTTTGCCGGAAATTCGATTGGAATCATCTTTTGAATTCCACCGTATCCGGAACCTTTGGTAAAATTGTAATCAATGCGAATGCATTTGCCTTTGAAGCCGTTAGCAGTGGAAATTTTTAGTTCAACGCCATCACTTGTAAAAACTTGCCAGCCGCTTTTTGAATTAAATTCATCTAAAACTTTGCCTTGGGCAAAGATTTGAATTGCCAAAGACAACAACACAAGAATAAGCGCAACAATTTTGACCACTTTTTCTCTCATTTGATCCCTTTCATAAGTTGGGATTTTATTTTTTCAATTGTTCGAAGCCGAGTATCTTCATTCCTTTCTTCACAATTTCATCCTTCATAAAATATTTCCATACAAAACCGTTATAGTAGTTCTCTATCATAATTACAATTGGTCCTTGGTCTAAACCAAGGTAATCAGTATCTACCCAATTAACAGTCGGGTTGAATGCATCAACAAAACCATGCTTTCCCCATACACCGGCACCGCCATATAATTCTTTCATGTTCATCAACGTAGGAATACAAATCTCTGGCGCAAATGGGATTGAACCGCCAGCAGCAGTTGGTGCAATTGTTCCATCATCAAATTCAGTTGAATCGAGCCCGGAAGAGCCGCGTGGTGCATAACCATAAAAAACTTTACCATCTTTATTGTATTTTGATTCCGGTCCGTCGCAAGCAGATAATCCCCATGAAAGCGAATCGTAACCAGCCCATTTCATTGGATTAACAATTGCGTATTCACGGTTCACATATGTAGCTCGGCGGGAATTTTCTGCGTAATCAATTCCTTTTTTCTTTATGTATGAATCAACTAATCCGTTCGGATTCAGCCACATGAATGAATACTGATGTGAAAAGAGTGCTGGAAAAACTACATGTCCAAAATCCTTTGTATAAGGTTCGCGCCATTGATATGTGCTTTGAAACGAAGCAAAAGCTTTTTCCGGATTTGGCAAATCCATTCCCGCAGCTATTACATAAAGAAAGAGTGCTTCTGTATATCCAAACCAGCCAAGCGGTTGAAATCCTTTTTCAGTCCAGCCCATATTTATTTGGTACGGCATTTTTTGATCTGCTGAACGAACCCAGAATTTCCAATCTGCACGCGCAAGAAGTTTGCTTGATAAATCTCTGATCTGTTTTTCTTCATCATTATTTTCTGTAAAATAATTTCTAGCGAATATCATCCCGCTAAAAAGCAAACCACTATCAATTGATGAAAGCTCACAATTCCAAAAACGCTGTCCGGTTTTCATATGAAGAAAATGATAATAAAAACCTTTGTTGCCGGTTGCTAGTTTTGCATCACTCTGTTCGCTGTTCCAGAAAAAGTTTAACATATTTATTGTAAGCCTGGCAGCTTCTGATCTAGTAATCCAGCCTTTCTCTGCACCAATTGCCCAGATTGGAACCGCAAACCCAACTGCAGCAACTGTTGCTGGAGATGTATTTGTTGAGCGGTCTTTAACCAATCCGTTTTCCGGATTAATTTCATCTAAGAAGTATTTGAAAGTGCGATATTGAAGCGTATCAAGAAAAATTTTTTCTTCAGAGCTTATTTTGTAATTCAGCTTATGTAGCGGCTGATATTTTATTTCTCTTGTCTGACAACCTACATTAACCGCAATCAATAGAAGCAAAATTGTTTTGATCGTTTTCACTTTCGCCCTTCTCTTTGTTCAGATTTTATCCTAAAACAACTTCAACTTTTACTTCGCCGGAATTTTTTGTTAGGGGAATTACATTGCCGGAAATCTTCACACCATCAACAATAATTTCCTTAATCCCAAAAGAAACACTGCCTGGATTTGCAATACTTATATTGTAAACAACATTTCTGAATAAGCGTTTAACCGTGTAACTTTTCCATTCACTTGGAATACACGGATCAATTACCAAACCATTTTCGGTTGGACGCACACCGAGTATCCATTCCACCAATTCTTTTTGCAGCCACTGTGCTGAACCAGTGTACCAAGACCATCCGCCCATTCCATAGTTCGGCGAGCCCGGTCCATCAATGTTTCCAGGTGTTACAAATGGCTCTGCAACATATTTATCCGGATCGTTAGCGTAATTATTAATTGGGCTCAATCTAGAGTATGCAGCCCAAGCATTCTTGGCATCTTTCATCATAGCAAAGGCTTGAATTGACCAAGTTGCCGCATGAGTGTAAACGCCGCCGTTCTCTCTTCGCGATGGAGCGTAACGAGTTAAATAGCCAATATACTTATCGGTTTTGGTATAAGCCGGATAGAATAGAATTGTCCCATTGTTTTTAAGTAAATGTTTTTCAACTGAAGCCATTGCGGTTTTCTTTCGAGCTTCATCAGTGGAATCAGCAATAACACTCCAAGTCTGCGCGTTGAGATAAATTTTTCCTTCTTCACATTCGCTGCTTCCGATTTTCACTCCGCTATCCTTTGTTGCGCGCCAAAACCATTCTCCATCCCAAGCATGTTTGTTGATAGCATCTTTTAATTTTGCAGCTTCAGCTTCGTACTTAGTTTTTAAATCCTTCCTTCCAACTTTTTCACAAACAAATGAAAATCTTTTTAGTATCAAATGGAAAAAATGCGCAAGCCAAACTGATTCCCCTTTGAATTCAAGACCAACTGCGCTTAAGCCGTCATTCCAATCACCGGCACCTATGTAAGGTAAACCGCGATCACTCATGCGCGCTAAAACTTTTTCAATTGCAGCAATTGAATGATCGAACAACGACTCTTTCTTTTCTGCGTTATCGTAATAAGGTTCTGTTTCATTCAAGAAGGAATAATTATTTGTTTCGTCGAGATAATGAAACAGAATAAATGGAAGCCAGAGCAAATCGTCGGTCATCTTTGTCTGCAAACCGGTTTCACTTATAGGATGCCACCAATGCAATACAGTTCCATCTTGAAATTGATGACGCGCATGCAAACGAATTTGATTTTCTGTTCTAGCTTGATCGCCATACAAATAAATCATGCTGTCTTGAAGCTGATCTCTAAAACCAAACGCACCACTCTGCTGGTAGTAAGCTGTACGAGCCCATAATCTTCCGGCTACTGCTTGATAGCGTAGCCAAACATTCGCAAGCAAGTTCACAGATTCATCCGGCGTGTTAACTTCTAGAGCCCTTCCGTAATCTTTCCAAAATGTTTTTACGTTTTGCAGTGCGTCAGAAATTTGTTCTTTACTTTGATAATTACTCTTCGACTCATCAATGTATTTTTTTGCAACTTCAATTGATTTCTTTTCTGATTCGAGTGCTTCCTTATCGCCATCAATTCCCATATAGAACGCGGCATCTTCAGTTTGGTTTTGCTTAACTGCAACTTTTATACGAACTGTTCCTATGGAATCATTCCATTTGCCAAGTGTGCTGGAAAGTTTTTCTTGACTGAGTGATTGAGGATTTGCCAGATCGCCATATTGACCGATGAATCTCTCTTTATCCCCTTCGCAATCAACAATTTTTCTGTTTGAAGAAATGTAACCGTAATAAGGATACTCAATATTCCAGTGTCCGCGGTCACCTAGCGGAACTTCCCACAGTCTTTTAGTGGCAAGCATCGCGTTCAACTTTTCATCAAAATGAGTTTCAATAAATGTTTTATGGAATTCTCTATGATGATCTGCCGACGAACCTAAACACCATTCAAAATAGCTATATATAGAAATCTCAACATCTACATTGGATTTGTTGGTTACTTTGAAATTCCAAATTTCCAGATTGTGCTTCATAGGAACGAAAACATCAAGCTCAACTAAAATTCCTTTGTACTCCGATTGAAAACTAACAAAGCCAAAACCATAAACAGCTTTATAATTTGTTATTTCTTTTTTGCTCGGCATCCAAAGCGGATTCCAAACTTCTCCGGTCTTTTCATTTTTAAAGTAGAAATACTTTCCCCAGTTATCTTGAATCAAATCTTGATGCCAGCGGTTTAAGCGGTTAAACTCAGAGTGTTCGAGAAAGCTAAATCCTCCGCCGGTTTGTGAAATGACTAAACCATAAGTTCCGTTAGAAATAACATTCACCCAAGGTTTAGGTGTTTTATAATTTGTGATTACATAATCATGTCCATGATCTTCAAAGTAACCATACTTTGTTTCAAATCTCGGCATTTCTTTTCCTAACTATATTTTATTTAACATGAATTTCTTACTACGAGTTCTGTTGGTATTACAACCTTTTTGGGTTTACCATTTAAATCTTTTTGTACTTTCTCAATCAATCTTTCCGCGGCCAGCTTTCCCATCTTATCGGTATCAACTTTAACGGTAGTTAAACTTGGGGTCGAGTATTCGGCTAGAATTATATCATCAAAGCCTACTACTGCAACTTCTTCCGGTATTTTTATTCCTTTAGACTTCAGCGCATTGCAGCAGCCAAGAGCCATCATATCATTTGCGGCAAAAATTACTTGAGGCATATCATTATGCTTTAACATCTTTAAAGTTGCCTGTTCGCCGCTAGCCATAGTGTAAGTTCCTTTTGCAAGCCAGTAATCTTTCACCTCCAGTTTGAATTTCTTGCTTGCTTCTGCAAAACCTTTTTTGCGTAAGAAAGCATCGTTATTTTCTTCCGGGCCGGCTATGTGGCCAATCTTCTTATATCCTTTCCCAACTAAATACTCTATCAGCTTAAAAGAAGCTTTGTAATTATCAATTGTAATGACATCATAATCTCCAATTTCGGAACTGCCGCTAATCAAAACATAGGGGACAGTATTTGTGCTAAGCGCGTTTGCAATTTCATTGCTCATAAATGGCGCAAGTAGAATGAACCCGCCAACAAGTCCGCTGTGCATCATTGTGTTAATTGATTCCACCATAGATCTATTCTTGTGAGAACTAACAACCAAAGTGAAATAACCAAACTCGTAGGCTGTCTCATCAATACTGTGAATAATCTCGGCGAAGAATTCATCCGAAATATCTGGAAGAATTAAACCAAGCATATTCGATTTACGCTTTGCAAAATTTCTTGCTATGATGTTAGGATTGTAATTTAATTCTTTGGCGAGTTTGAGAATTTTTTTGCGTGTGGCTTCTTGTACTTTCGGATTGTCGCTTAATGCGCGCGAAACTGTAGCAATCGAAACATTCGCTTTCTGTGCGATTTGCTTTATTGTTGAAGCCATAAGATTCCGCTATTATTGGAATGAAAACGTTTACATTGGCAGATTTAACTTAATATTCGGCTTGGGAAATGTCAACAAAAAACTTTCTATTCATTCATTTAAAATAAAAAAGGCGCTCAAAAGCGCCTTTTTTAATTCGGTTACTTTAAGAAATCAATAATTGTGGAAGAAAACTCTTCCGGTTTTTCTATCTGCAGCATATGACCGCAATTATCAATTTCGTGAAGTTTACAATTAGGAATTTGTTTTGAACCCCACTCAAAAACGTCAGAAGTGAATCCCGGATTAAGATATGGATTTGGAATTAAGCCATCATATTTTCCGTAGATGATAAGTGTAGGTACTGAAATTTTATCCAGTTTATTAAATGTCGGTTCATCCAGCATTGCATTAACACTTCTAACAACTGTATAGGTGAATTCATCGAAGTCTTTTGCCTTAGCCATTCTAGCACGCTCTTCAACCATCCATTCCCATTTGCTGTCATCCCATGAATAGAAATTGCTTGCCAAATTTCTGCGAATTCCATCTTCATAGGTTTTCTTAACACCGGATTTTGTCATAACACTTCTAAGCCAATCTCCTTCACCTTGTTCAAATTCTTCAACACCAGCCGGAGAAGCTAAAACTAGTTTCTCTAAACTGTTAGGATATTTTAGAGCGAAAGTTATCCCAATTTGTCCGCCCATCGAATGCCCTACAAGAATGAATTTGCCAAGTTTTAGTTCATCTGCTAAACGTTTAATTTGATCTGCATAGAAAGTCATGCTGTATTGATACGCATCTTTCTGAGATTTACCGTAGCCTGGTAAGTCCACTGCAATCACTCTATAATTTTTTGCGAAGGTAGGAATTACGTAACGCCAGAATCCGGCATTGCTGGCTAACCCGTGAACCAGAACAATGGTTTTTTCGCCTTTACCAACATCGACATATGAAATGCTTGGATTATGTAAAACAGATTTTGTCGTAAATCCATAATCAATATCTTGAAACTCAAGCGGCTTAGAATCCTGATAAACAAATCCCGAGCATCCGGTTAGAGTTAAAACCACCAAAAACATTAAAACAACTAACTTTTCCATGGTTCCTCCTAGAACATTAACCAGCTAAGTGAAGTAAAAATTGTCCATGGATCTTTAGGACGTGTTTTATAGTATGTAGTAGAAGGAGCATTATAAAAGTCACCAAGGCTAGCATAAGCCGCACTTACACCAATTGTTAAAAAAACTTTGATATTGTACTTAAACTCTGCATTAACTTCGCTACCTATGTATGAAGCGCCTCCTTTGGGTGTTACATTCGATATAGCTGTTGCAAAGCCAAGTTTTCCGCTAAACTTATTTGGAATAAAATCTTTGCTAATATTTAGAAATGCCGCTGTTACCCCTAAGCCCATGTTAGAAATATCGTGTACACATGAATAATATCTGTTAACAACTTGAGGATCGGGAAATAAAAGCAATGCTCTATGCGCACTATATATTCCAGTTGGCGAACCCCAGATATTTCCGGTAATAACAGATGTTAGTTTCTTGTCAGCTAAACCATTATTATCTCCGGTTGTGAAGAGCCCTTCCAAGGAAATTTTATCGTTAGCCGTCATGCCATATTTATATGCAACCGAAGCATTTGCTGCAACACCAAAAATACTTGCATAATTTTTTACTGTACCATTTGCTGAAACTGAATCTATACTTCCGAAATTAGCCATTACAAAAGCATCTGCCCAAATTCTTCCAGCCATAAAATCTCTGTTATATGCAGTATGAGTACCTAACCAAAAAATATCTGCTTCATATTTGGAAGAGGGAAGCGAGACTCTAACAGCACCATTGTATTCAGCGAGTTGACTAATTAAACCTTGACCTAAGACAGAAATTCCGCCGGCATTCTTGCCCCGATCCCAAACATACCAAGCATCAAGTCCAACTTCTAACAATGGTTGAATTCTTGATTCAACATCAAGCATCCAGAGTGAGACATCGTCGTTCTGTTCAATTACATTTTCAAATAATTGATAATAGCCGATTCTGGCCTGTGTGGTAGAATTTAAGTTTTTAAAAAAAGTTGCACCCACACCTTGAGTTCCCCAATAGCTCAATTTGTAACTGCTTGACTGAGCGATACTAACTGCAATTTGGTTTGGGTCTCTAACATTATCAAAAATTCTTTGAAGACCAAGAACAGCATTCCATGATGCTTCTTTCGGCTTGATATCTACATTTGCTAGTAAAGTTTGTAAGTTAACTTGTCCGGCATTTATTCCGCCGCCGGTATTACCGCCTACTCCATAAGCCGCGTCACCCCAAGTCATATCAATCTTAAACAAACTTCTAAATGTTGCTACTCCATCTAAAATTGAAGGCGTATAAATGAACATTGGAACAAATCTTTGTTCGGCGTATATAGCCGTTTTGTCTGTTGTATTTGTTGTGTTTGGTCCAAATAACCTGCCAATTATTTGCCCGCGCAATAGCTCGTTTGTTGGTGCAATGTTAGTAGCAGTGCCTCTTGAAAACCAATAACCAATGAATTTAAGTTCGGGTGTCTTTGGGTCTTGAATCCTTTTAAGATCTTCTTTAGTGGTTTCTTGAGCGTTCACAACTACATTGAATAGAGCAAGTATTAATAAAATCTTTCTTAAATAATTTTTCATAACAACTCCAATGGTGATTGGAAAGCGCAGAGCCTTATTCAGGCTCTGCACCTAAAGTATTATTGCTTTACATATTTTTGAACATAAATTGCATACTTAGTACCGTTAATACTTGTACTTCCAAAACCGCCCGCTGCTGTTGGAGCTAAGACGCCAGTAATTGCCGGTGTAGTCTGAATTACTTCATAAGTCATTTTTGTTCCGCTAACTGCATAAATTCCGGATGCTACAACAGCTGGTGAACTCTGTGACGCAACTATTGAATATATTGTAGCGCCTTTCGTTCCGTAGACATCACTTGCATCTGTTGAAGTAGAAACCGGGTTTGTATATGTTCCCGTAACAGTAGCTGGTGAACCGTTTTTATCTGTTGTAACTACAGTATATGTTTTGTTAGCATTAAAAGTAGCAACTATTTTGGCTGCATTAATTGGAGCTGATGATAATCCCAACGGCACGTTCGCCCCTTCCGAAACCCATGTTCCGACTATAGGATCTGCAACAACTTCGGGTTCATTTGTTGTTTCGTCATCTTTACAAGATGTAAAGAATACCGAGCCAGCTATGACTAAGAGTAAAAGTAATTTTTTCATTTTGTTCTCCTTGGTTATTTATTGGTTTTTTGTTGATTGTGAATAGCTAACAACTTTTTTCTATCGGTCTTTCCAGCTTCATTTTTAGGAATTTCCGCAACAACTGAAAAGTATTTTGGAATTTTATACTTGGCTAATTTGCCCATACAAAATTTCAACGCTTCTTCTTCTGTAAAACTTTCATTTTCATTTATGGTTATGAATGCAGAACCAACTTCTCCCCATTTTTCATCCACGACTCCAATTACGGCGGCTTCTTTTATTACCGGATTTGTAAGCAAAAATCTTTCGATCTCTGCCGGATAAACATTTTCTCCGCCACTGATAAACATATTTTTCTTTCTATCAACCACATAGAAATAACCGTCATCATCTTTTCTAACCATATCACCGGTGTGGAACCAGCCATCTGTTATAGACTTAGCTGTTTCTTCCGGTTTGCGCCAATAACCGGGGGTAACTACCGGAGATTTAAGCCACAACTCACCTACTTCGTTTGCACCAAGTTCTTTCCCGGCATCATCAACAATTTTTACGTCAAAGTAGAAATTTGGAAATCCGATCGAACCAATTTTTCTTATTGCATCATCTTGATGTAGTGAGAAAACGTTTGGACCAACTTCCGTTAAACCGTAACCTTGACGAATGAAAATTCCTTTCTCATGCCAAATATTAATTAATGGAATAGGCATCGGCGCTCCGCCAACAATTGCGTAGCGTACAGAAGATAAATCGGCAGTCTTAAAATTTGGCGAGTCAGACATCATTTGTAGCATAGTAGGAACACCGAACAAGATTGTTGTTCTTTCTTTTTCCATTAATTCGAGTATTAACTCGGCATCAAACTTTTGCAGCAATGTATGTGAGGCCCCGTGATGCACAAAAGGAGTGAACAAAACGTTCCAACCGCCGGTGTGAAAAAATGGTGCATAACTTTGAGTGTGATCTTGGCTGGTCAAATCTAAGCGTAATGCAGTGTTTATCGAATTCCATTGCAGCAATCTGTGATTGATGATTGCCCCTTTTGAAAGCCCGGTTGTTCCCGCTGTATAGAGAATCATCACCGGATCTTCTTGATCATGAATAGTCGATAGTGAAAAATTATTTGTAGTTGAAAGTGTAAGGAAAGAAGTTATTTCTTCTATCGTTTTCTTTATTTGAATTCCAGCCAGAGTCTCGAGTTTTTCTACTTCTGCTTTATATTCCTTTTCATAGATAAATAATTTCGGCTCAGCATCATGAATTAGTATATCAAGTTCTCGCGGAGTCAATCTGAAATTTAGAGGGACTAGTATTGCGCCACTTTTAATGCATGCAAACAGCAGCAAAACATATTCTGCCCGGTTCTTAGAATAAACTGCAATCCGATCACCCTTACTCAACTTCAATTCATCAATAAAATAATTTGCTAAAGAGTTTGCGCGCAAATTGAAATCAGAGTAACTCCATTCCATCTGAGTTTGGTGTTCACGCAGAAACAATCTGCTAGGCGTATATTTTGCCCACTTAGCTAGCCAATCAAATTGATTCATTTTTTTTCTCCAACGATCTACTTCCCAGATACAATATTACAGCTGCAATAACACAAGCAACCGGACTTATCAGCAATGTTTGCCTCATAACTTCCGGATTTTGAGTAACGTTAAAAACATCATTCAACTTTCCATACAGCAACGGTCCTAATCCTAATCCAATTGCATTAACTACAAAGAAGTACATTCCGGTTGCAAGACCGCGTAAGTTTGGTCCGGCAATATCATTAACATCAGCAGCAGCCGGTCCAAGCCAAGCTAAAGCAAAACCAAGTAGAACTGAGATTAGAACTAATTGTAATGCTACGCTGGTACTATTGAGAATAATAAACCAAATCGGAATGCAGAGCAATGCAATCATTACAGAGAATAACATTCTTCCGCCAGCATTTTTTGCGCGCATCTTATCGGCAATCCATCCGCCAACAATTGTTCCGGGCAATCCGCCAACAATTGTTCCTATTCCAATCCACTTACCAATCTCAGCAATGCTAATACTTTGTGTTCTTACAAAGAAAGTTGGTAACCAAATCGAGACACTGTTTGCCGCAACCGCAAAGAATGCGTAGCCAAACAAAATATATCTTAGCGGAACATTCTTAAATAATAACTTCCAATCAGTTTTCTGTGCTTGTTTAGCGGAGTCACGAATTCCACGTTGAGGTTCTTTTAAAAAGAAAACTATAACTGCTAAAGCTATTCCGGGAAATCCTAAGAAGTAAAACGCATGGCGCCAAGTGTATAATTGGCTAATATAACCGCCAAGGAAAAATGCGACGCCGGTTCCGATAGCTATAGCAGAGGAAAATGTGGCTTGCACAGTTGCACGCATTCTTGATGGAAAATAATCACTAAGTAATGAAAGTGCCGCTGGTCCCAATGTAGCTTCTCCAATACCAACCATCATTCTACAAAGAAAGATCTGCCAGAATCCTTGAGTAAAGCCGGTTAAACCAGAAAACAAACTCCAAACAGTTAGTCCGAATACAATTAAGTTTTTACGCGAATGTTTATCGGCAAATCTTCCGAATGGAATTCCAAGCATAGTGTAGAAAATCACAAATGATGTTGAACCTAGCAGAGCTAACTGTGTATCGCTAAAAAGCATTTCCTTTTTTATTGGTGCAAACAATAGATAGATCAGCACGCGATCCACAAAATTCATTACATAGATTAATGTTAGTAATCCTAATGCATACCAGGAATAAGCCGGTATTTTGCTCGAATCACCAGTTAATGTTTTTTCACTCATAGTTTTACCATTTGAAAATTGCACTTGCGAAGGCTAAACCACCACCGGATCCCATAAACATTATTAGATCGCCCTCTTTTAGTTTTCCTTTTTGATTTGCATCATCCAAAGCCATTGGTATACATGCTGAACCAGTGTATCCAAAATATTCCATTATAGTATGAGCACGGTCTCGAGGAACATTTAAGTTATCTAATGTTTCGTATATACTATTGATGTTCAGTTGTGTAAAAAAGTAATTCTGTATTTGAATTGGGGATACATTCACACGGGTTGACAAATCATTAATCATCTTTGTCCAAGTAACCGGATTTATTTCCTTAGGAAATTTTCGGACAAACTTAAGGAGATGATCTTTCTGATCTAGAACTTGTTGTGTAATTGGAAACTTTGTACCACCGGCATATATTCCCATCCAATCGTGATACTGTCCTTCAGTATGAAGAGAACTTGCTACAAAACCTCTGTAAGAATTTTCAGTTGAAGAAAGGAGAACTCCGGCTGCACCATCAGCAAAAAGAGTAACTGTTTTCTTGTCATTCATATTTAGAAATTTGCTCATTGCATATGCGCCGATAACCAGCACATTATTATACTGTTCATCTGATCGGATATATTTTGAAGCGACATCAAGTGCGGTAACAAATCCGGCACACGCAGTGTTAATATCAAATGTTCCGGCTTTTAACGCTCCAAGTTGATGCTGAAGTACAGACGCCGTAGATGGAGAAACGTACTCTGGTGTATCAGTCGCTACTATTATTAGATCAAGTTCATCCGGTCTTATATTTCCATTAGCAAGAATTTTATTTGCTGCTTCTAAGCAAAGCGTACTGGTAGATTGATTTTCACTGCACCATCTTCTCTCACGAATCATCAAATTTTCTACTAACCAAGCATCTACATCTTCGCCAAGTAATTCATTGAAATATGAATTCTTAATAACATTTTCCGGAACATATGAGCCGGTGGATTTTATGTAAGCGTTTCTCATTATTCGTTCAATATTTAGTTAAGAAATAACTCCGCCGTCAACACTTAGAACGGTTCCATTTATGTATGAAGCTTCATCACTAGCTAAAAAACAATACGCATTGGCAATATCTTCCGGTGTACCTAATCTGCCAAGAGGGGTTTTTTCTTTCATCATATTAACCACTTTTTCAGGCATTGAGGCTACCATTTCAGTTGCTATAAATCCGGGTGCTACAGCGTTTACATTGATGCCCTTTCTTCCCAGTTCACGTGCCCAAACTTTAGTCATACCAATAACACCCGATTTTGTGGCGACATAATTTGTCTGACCAAAATTACCGTAGATACCAACTACCGAAGTAGCATTAATAATTCTTCCCGATTGGTTTTCAATCATTTTTGGAGCTACAGCCTTTGTGCAGTTGAAAACGCCAGTCAGATTAACATCGATTACTTGCTGCCATTGTTCAGCAGTCATTTTCATTATTGTTGCGTCGCGCAAAATTCCCGCATTATTAACTAGAATATCAATCTTTCCAAATTCTTGGATTACTTGTGCGACCGAATTTTCTACATCTTCAATTTTAGCAACGTTTACTTTCATGAATTTTGCTTTGTACCCTTGTGAGACGGCCTCAGCGACAAATTTCTTTCCTTTCTCTTCATCTACGTCCCACACAACAACAGTTGCACCTTCAGCCAAGAATTTAGTTACAGTAGCTTTTCCAATACCTTGCGCACCTCCGGTAATGATAGCAACTTTATTTTCTAATCTTTTCATTTAACCTCCTCGTTCTGAACGTTTCAAAATTTTAAAACGTTATTCTCAAAAAAATTATTTAAAAATTTTGTTTCTAGCTTTAGACCATTCTTTCAAAAAATTTTCATGGTGCTTTTCCATGATCTCATAAAACATTTCCATTTCGATTAATCGCAGTTTCAAAGCATCGTGATTTCCGGTTTTATCTTTTGCTACTGTCAGTTTTAACTGTCGAGCTAGACGAGTATTGCTTCTGACTTGTTCAAGATTATTTCTATAAGCTATTTCAAAAACTTCTGGTTGGATCTCGTAAAAATCTTTTCTGCTAGTCGGCTGCCAAACTCGTCTTATCAATCCTCTATCACGAAGTCGTCTCAGAATTTGGCTTACCGGGCCTTTACTTCTATGCAATGATGCAGCTACCTCTTCGAGCGATATAGGTTCTTGTGAGTAAATCAGCAACGCAATTATGTGTCCCATTAATTTACTAAGCCCAAACGCTTTATAAGCAACCCCAAAGTTTTTTATGATTTCGTGCTTTATTTTTTCGTCGTTTTTCATTTTGTATGTTTGATTTTTTTGAAACGTTTAAAACATAAGGCTCACCAAGTTTATTGTCAAGAAAAATCTTTGCGGGATTATGGAGCTGAAGTCTGCAAAAAATCGCTTTCTTCAAAATTTCGTCAAGTGAAAAAAAGTGTATAAATTTTCGATGCGATTTTCAAAAGAACTAAATATAGGGACTCATGGAATTCATCACTTATTTGATCGATCTATTTCTTCATTTAGACAAGCATATAGCCGAAATAATACAACAATATGGAACTTTAACTTATGTGATACTCTTTGCTGTTATTTTTGCAGAAACTGGTTTGGTCTTTACTCCATTTTTACCCGGCGATTCTCTACTATTTGCAGCCGGTGCTTTTGCTGCAAAAGGATCGTTTGATGTCCACATTCTTTTTTTGATTTTGTGTATAGCTGCAATTCTTGGTGATACTGTAAACTATTGGATTGGTCACTACTTCGGCCCAAAAGTTTTCGATATGAATATCAGATTCTTGAAGAAGGAGTATTTGGAAAGGACTCACCAGTTCTATAAGAAGCATGGTGGTAAAACAATAATTATTGCACGCTTTATTCCAATCATAAGAACATTTGCACCTTTTGTTGCGGGGGTGGGTTCAATGTCCTATTCAAAATTCTTCCAGTTTAATATAATTGGCGGAATTGTTTGGTGTGCGCTTTTTATTTATGCAGGCTACTTCTTCGGCAATTTAGATTTTGTAAAGAACAACTTCTCATTCATTGTGGTTGCAATAATAATTATCTCAGTCTTACCCGGAGTTTTTGAAATAGTACGTAGCAAAAAGAAATAATTATTTTCTTAACAACACGAGGATTTTTCCAAGTGTTTTAACTATTCCTCGCAAGACAAATAGCAAGAGATATATTAATACTGAAATTAAAATTATTACTGGTATCTGCGTTAACAGTTCACTCCATGATGCATCATATTTAATTATTGCATAGGCATTCAAAACAAACGCCATTACTAGCGAGATAATCCAAATAGTGATTTCTCTTTTCAATGTGTTTTTTTTAATTATAATATCTTCCATTTCATATCCGGTATTTTTCTTCTATTGTAACTCTTTCTCTTGTTTTTGCAGCCTTCTCTGCTAGCAATGACCACACCGAAGCATAATATCCTTCTCTTAACAATTGTTCCGGAGCCTCACCTTTTCTAATAAATCTAGTAAAGGCTTCAAGCTGAAGTTTCGTTTCATCCATTTTATAATTATCTGTAATGTAATCTCCTTTATACTTCACTGCTGTTTCCGGAACCCAGCTAGCACCTCCAATAGGTATTACGTCAAAGATATCTTTTTCAATATCATTTATCAGATGCAAAATTGCGGGCGGTGCCGGAGGCTCTGCTGAATAGACTTTATTGATCTCCAATTCCATTGTGCCTTTACTGCCTATAACTTGTTCTTCACAACCATAGTGTTTGTTACAGTTTTGCGAATCATAAATAAAATTCGAGCCATCAGCATAATCATAAATGCAAGCTATATTATCGTACACCTCTCTGCCATCTTTCCAGAAATTTATGCTGCCGTTGCAAAATACTGACACGGGTGTTGTTTTATTTATCCAATTAGCCACTTGGATTTGATGTGAAAGCAGCTCTGTAAAAAGACCGGCAGAATATTCTTCGTACAAGCGCCAATTGATTTTTCTTTCGAGTTCAGGTTTTGGAACCGGTCTTCGCCAATTCATTGCTCGGTGCCAGTTGGCTCGAATCTGTGATATTTGACCAATCTCTCCGTTGTGAATTCGTTTTAACGATTCAAGATACACCGGACTAAACATTCGTTGATGACCAATTTGCAGAATACGCTTTGTTTTTAAATGAGTATCGTACATTAACTTTGTGTCATCAAGATTTCTGGCCATTGCCTTTTCACAAAACACATGCTTTCCGGAGTTTAAGGCATCAACCGTGATGCGGGCATGTTCATGTAAAGGTGTAGCAATTACAACTCCATCAATATCTTTTAATTCTAAGAGCTCACGATAATCGTAAAAAGCTTTTGCTTTTCCATTTGTGAATTTAATTGCGCGCTGATAGTTTGGTTCATAATCATCGCAAATAGCAGCAATCTCAACATTTAACAAGTCTTCAAATGCTTGGACATTTTTAAGCAATGCGCTCCCACGATCACCGATTCCAATAAAACCTAGACGAACTTTATCACTTACTGAATTACCAACCTTGTCTTCTCCAAATACCTTAAGCCAAGGTACTGATGCTAAGGCAATTGAAGATCCTGCTGCTATGGAAATTTTTTTAAGAAACTCTCTTCTGTTGATTTCAAATAGTTCTTTCTGTTCCACTTATTTTTCCCTTATTACAATAGCCTATAAATGTGTTAAAGATAGCTCTTCATTATCGAAATTAATGCGGACAACTCCAACATCAATATACTTTTCCTTAATAGCGCAAATTTGTTCTTTGCTCAGATTCATAAAAGCAGTGGAAAATATTTCTGCTTCAATGGGAGACTTACTTTTAACAGTCACGGTTTCAATTTCTTTTTTGAGCTTACCGGTAATTGGATTGATTACGTTGGCTTTGAATGTTAGCTGACCGGAATCATCCAAGAAATAGTTACTCGATGTTGAAATCGAATCGTCTACTAATTCAAAAGTATATGCAGTACCGCCAGAATTGTTATAATTATTCACTCCAACTTGCCAAGCTTTTCCGCTGGGATGTTTTCCTTTTGTTAAAATTGAGCTTTCGCCAAAGCTAATGAAAGCATTTTCAAGCGGAGAATCATGAATTAGTTTTTGTACTTTCTCCAACGCGTACCCTTTTCCAAATCCGCCAAGATCAATTTTTGTACTATCATCTAGAAAGCGAATAGACTGTAATTCATCATTCAGCTGGATATTTTTCATGCACGATGTTAGATCTGTTTCATCTAAATCTGAATTTAGCTTGTAGAAATCTACAAGTTTTCTCATTGTAATGTCGAATGCACCAAATGTAAGTCTGTTATAATCCAGACAAATTTTTAGTATTTGCCACATTTCGGAATCAACTTTCACATCTGCTTCATAAGCTCTGTTATTTATCTCCGAAACTAAACTATGAGGCAGAAAATAACTCAGCTTAGTTTCAATTCGCTCTACTTCATGCTTAATCATTTTATAAATGCGTTCGCAGAGTTCCTCGTCTGAATGGGGAAGAACGACATTCATTCTGGTTCCCATTGCGTAAAAAGCATTATGATAGACTTTGCTCATCCACAATTCCGCTAAAACTTTAGTTCCCAGCCTTTCTCATATTCTCTTCGCCAAAGCTTCATTGCATCTTTATCACCAACAATATGCCCTTCATTATCAAGATTTAAAACGCGACCAACCTTCCATGCAATATTTGAAAGTTGCAAAATGGCGACCGACTTGTTGCACTCTGAAATTGGTGAATTCTGTTTTTCATTCTTACGAACAGCATTTACAAAATTTTTGAAGTGATCAACGGTCATTTTATCTATGCTTTGTAAATCTTGTGTTGATGATGTACTCTTAACCTTAAATTCATCTGTCTTTTTATCATCCAGACTATAAACTTCGTATCCCCCTCTATCCATGACAACAGTTCCTTCGGTCCCATGAATTGCAACTCCTCTGTCTCTTCCATGAATTTTCTTACCGTTGCAACTCTTACCTTCCCAAGAAATCATCTTGTCTTCAAATTCGTAACTTGTTTCAATGGTATCGTAGAATTCCCAATCATCATTAAAGTGATATCTTCCGCCGGCAGAAGTAATTTTTTTAGGACGATCGACTTGCAATGCCCATCTGCACAAATCAACTTCGTGAGTGCCATTGTTCAATGTTTCGCCAGTTCCATAATGCCAGAACCAATGCCAATTGTAAGGATGAATATTATCTTTATATGGTCTGCGTGGAGCCGGTCCTTGCCATAAATCCCAATCAAGTTCTGGTGGAACCGGAACAATTTTACCAACACCTATTGATTTGCGTGTATTGCTGTACCAAGCTTTTCCAAAATAAGCTTTGCCTATTAAGCCTTGATGTATTTTTTCCATTATATCAATTGTGAACTGAGCCGATCGTTGTTGGTTTCCTAATTGAACGACTTTACCAAATTTCTTTTGTGCCTTCACAAGCATTTCACCTTCGTAAGGATTATGACTGCTAGGCTTTTCAACATAGACATCTTTACCGGCTTGCATTCCATAGATAGCAATATGAGCTTGCCAGTGTTCCGGTGTAGCAATGGAAATAGCATCAACATCTTTTGATTCCAATAGTTTTCGAAAATCAACTATCTGCAATGGATCTGTATCAAATTTTTCTTTGGTAGCTTTTGCAAACTTAGCTAGTTCTCGTTTGTCCACATCGCAAATGTGAGTTACAAAAGTGTTATCACTCATTCTTACGCCTTCCAGATGAGCATAACCTCTTCCGTGCAATCCAATAATTCCAAAATTAATTCTCTCGTTAGCACCAAAAATTCTTGCATAACTTTTAGCACTGCTCGCAAACGCAATTCCAGCAGTAGCTAATGCTGTTTTTTTCAAAAAATCTCTTCGTGATTCATTCATCTCTTGTTCTCCCATTTTATAATTCGCGAATTTTTACACTGCGGAACCAAACTTCATCTCCATGTTCTTGAAGTAGTATATACCCATCCGTATACTCACCAAAATTTGACCAATCCTTGTATTTACTATATGCAACCAAAGCCCGCCACATTTGCGTTCCCCTTTCATACTCAACAACCTTAAATCCGTTCATCCAGTGCTCAACATGATTATCTTTTACAATTATTCTGGCATGATTCCATTCGCCAACGCCATTGAATCTTTTATTAACAGCCGGTATTAGATCATACAACGAACCAACTGTTCTGTTACCTTTTACACCAAGTTTTGCATCGGGATGTTTTTCATCATCAAGAATCTGAAACTCACAGCCGATAGCCGAACCTTCACCTTTGTTTAGGTTTGGATCAACAAAATATTTAATTCCACTATTCGATCCTTCCGTAACTAAAAACTCAACCAACAGTTCAAAGTTTTTATAAGTTTTTGTTGTAATTATATCTCCGCCGTTTCTCGATTCCGAACCATTAGATTTTACTGTACGTAAAATTCCGTCTGCAATCGCCCAGCCGTCAGATGGAAATTTTTCCGATTTAGGACTTCTCCACCCTTCTGTAGTTTTGCCATCCCACAATAACTTCCAGCCATCTTTCTTTTCTTTTTCAGATAAAGTATTGGGTACGTAATTATATTGAGGAATCGTACTATTTGTCTTTGTTGCATATTTTTCAGCGTTTTCTGTAATGACACGAATATTCTTCCAATAAATCTTTTTTCCCTCTTCAGCTTTATTATTTCCGATACTATGAACTTGCAAAGCTATAAATCCTTCGCGGGTCATATCATCAATAATATCCGCACATGCAATTCCGTTAATCCATGTTCTAATTGAATTTCCAATGGCTTCAATGCGCATTTTATTCCACGCATTTTGCTTAAAAGCTTTGCGCCCTTTTTCATTTTCACCAAGAGTATAAAGCCAGCCGCGTCTTCCTTCATCATAAATGCCGCCTGTCCAAGCTCTTTTAGCAGCATCAATTTCAACTTGATAGCCGTGAACCTTTCCATCTTTATAAGCTGGAATGCTTTCACTTCTTATCTGGACACCGGAATTCATTTCGGGCTCACACTTAAATTCTAATTCAAGGATGAAATCGGAAAATTTTTCTTTGGTAACAATAAAACTGTTTGGCGTGTTTGATACAGTTTCGCCTACAATGACTCCATCTTGAACTGTAAACTTTGCTTTACCATTTAGCTGTTCCCAGTTTGATAAATCTTTTTCGTTAAATAGTTTTTCCCAATTTGTCTGAGCATTCGACAGAGAAAATATTACAAAAAGAATTGCGGTTGATTTGATGAGTAATTTCATTTTGCGCGTCTCACAATTATAAAGAAGTTATTTATGCGTAGCGAAATTAAGAATGTATTAGGCAGCAAAACAAATACAAACTTTCGAAGAAGAGTATATGTGCTGGTTTTGAACTCACTTTAGAAATTAATAGCCTAGTCTATACTCTTCCAATTAAGAGTTATTATTTGTTAAATTCGCCCCGTTATTATTCACTTAAAAGGCAAGCAGCACTGGAGAATAGATGAAGAATTTAGCTCTATTAGTATTAACAGTATTTTTGTTCTACTCATGTTCATCGCAAAAAGAAATTGAAAAACCAAAACCGGAAGAAAAGCCGATTGTGATAATAAAAGAAAAAGTAAGAACTCTGGAATTCAATTTTGAACAAATAAAATCGCCGACGAATGCTTCTTTGCGAGGAATATCTGTTGTTGATTCATTAACCGCTTGGGCAAGCGGATCTAGGGGAACTTTTTTGCGCACACTAGACGGCGGCAAGACTTGGCAAAGTGGAAAAGTAAAAGGATTTGAAACACTAGATTTTAGAGATATTGAAGCGTTTGATAAAAATACTGCAATCCTCATGTGCATAGACGCTCCGGCTTACTTCTTCAAAACTACTGATGGAGGTAAATCGTGGAAAAGAAAATATATGAACCGCGATCCAAAAATTTTCTTTGACGGAATGGCATTCTGGGATTCAAAGAATGGAATTGCTTTCAGCGATCCAATAGATGGAAAATTCTACATCGTTGTAACAAAAAATGGCGGAGATACTTGGAAAGAATATCCGCAAACAAATATTCCTTCTGCGTTAAAGAATGAAGGTGGTTTTGCTGCAAGCGGTTCTTCAATTTGCGTTGCCGGAAAAGATTTAGTTTGGATAGGTTCCGGCGGTGCTGAAAGAGCTCGAATATATTTTTCTCAAGATGCCGGTGAGAACTGGCGAGCAGTTGATGCACCAATGAAAAGTGGAAATGCTTCTTCCGGCGTATTCTCAATAAGCTTTAGAGACGATTTGTTTGGCGTTGCTGTTGGCGGAGATTACAAAAGTGACAAAGCTAAGGATAGCAATTGTGCTTTGTCCGACGATGGCGGTTTAAGCTGGATATCCGTTGGTGATAGTAGACCGGAAGGATTTAGATCTTGTGTAGCGTGGAATCCTATTAATAAATATTTTTTTGCAACCGGCACATCCGGCAGTGACTTTTCCTTGGATGACGGCAAAACTTGGAAGGCAATAAACACCAAGAGTTTTAATAGTATTGGTATTTCGAAAACAGATGGTACTTGTTTTGTCGTTGGAGATGGCGGTTCAATTGCAAAAGTGCTTATCAAATAATTTTTTTTGGTTTAACAGCAAACGCTGTTAAAGTTTATCAGTTCTTTAAAAATGAGTACTAAATGAAGCGAATCAATTTTATAACTTTGATTACAATTATAATTCTCACAACTCTATCTGTAACTAGTAATTGTCTGTTAAGAGCTCAAACAAAAGGAAATAATCACTTTTCAAATTTTGTAATAATAGATTCTGCAGATTCAAAAGAAACTATTATTAGTAAAGCCGCTAATGTAGTTCCATCAAAAATTCAATACGAATGGCAGAAGCTAGAGTTCACAGCCTTCATACATTTTGGAATAAATACATTTTACGATGTTGAATGGGGAAGCAAAGATTTTGATATATCGAAATTTAATCCCACTCAGTTAGATGCTAATCAATGGGTTTCAGTTTTGAAGGAAGCTGGAGTAAAATTGATTCTACTTACCACAAAACATCATGATGGATTTTGCCTCTGGCCAACAAAATTAACATCCCACAATATTTCCAATACTCCGTTCCAGAATGGGAAAGGAGATATCGTTCGCGATCTTTCAATTGCTTGCAAAAATGCTGACATTAAATTCGGAGTTTACTTATCACCGTGGGATATGCATGAACCGCTTTACGGAACAGATGAATACAATGAATTTTTTGTTGCTCAGTTAACCGAACTTCTTACAAACTATGGCGAAATTGCTGAAGTGTGGTTTGATGGAGCTTGCGGCGAAGGTTCTAACGGGAAAAAGCAAGTCTATAATTGGCAATCTTATTATAAAACAATTAGAAGTTTGCAACCAAATGCTGTAATTGCAATAATGGGTCCGGATGTTCGATGGGTTGGTACAGAGTCCGGGTACGGAAGGAAAACAGAATGGAGTGTATTACCCGGCGCCAGCATGAATCAAGCCGATATTGTAAAGGAATCCCAACAGCAAAAATTAGATGCAGCTTTTTCACCAAAAGACTTAATGAATGAAAACCTAGGCAGTCGTGAAAAAATATTTGCCACATCTTCTCTGGTTTGGTATCCCGCGGAAATCGACGTATCTATTCGCAATGGTTGGTTCTATCATACTAAAGATGACAGTACCGTCAAATCCCCCGAGAAACTTGTAGATATTTATTACAACTCGGTTGGTTTGAATGGAGTTTTGTTATTGAACGTTCCTCCAGATAAGCGGGGTTTAATCCATGAGAATGATATAAAAGCTCTTAACGGAATGAGAGAACTGCTGAATAAAACTTTCGAAACTAACCTCGCTAAAGAGGCGGTTATGCTTACTAATAATTCTCGACCAAGCATTTCTCTAAAAAATATTCTTGATGATGACATCGAAACATATTGGATGGCTGATGAGCAAGACTTGCAAACATCGGTTGAACTAACATTTGACAAAGATCAGAAATTTAACTGTGCTATGCTTCAAGAAAATATTTTGATTGGACAACGGATTGAGAAATTTCATCTCGATTTTTGGGATGGAAATACTTGGAATACTTTTGCTGAAGCAACAACAGTAGGTTACAAACGCTTGATTCGGTTTCCGGTAGTAACTACTAATAAGATTAGAATTGTCATAATGGAAAGCAGATTGAATTCAGCGATCTCTTCTTTTGGTCTTTACTATTCACCAGACATGAGATAATTGATTATTCCTTAACAGATATTATTTGATTAATAAGCTCCACTAATTGATCGCGGGAAAACGGTTTGGAGAGATAATGAGTGAATCCCTCATTTAGAAATTCTGTACGATCTTCAGACATTGCATAAGCTGTTAGTGCTACAATAGGTGTGTACATATACTTTTCTATCATCCTAATTTCTTGAGTGGCTTCAACTCCACTTTTACCTTTTCTCAAATTAATATCCATAAGAATGATATCATATTCGCCCGATTCAGCTTGCTTAAAAGCATCAATCGCGTTACTGGCTTCAGTTATTTCGCAAATTTCAGTTAGCATTTGTGAAATTGCGAACGAATTGATTTCGTCATCTTCAACCAACAGAACATTGAATTTTCTTAATGTTTCTTCACCTGAATGGTTTTTCTTATTTACGTCGGTACCATTTCTTGTAATAGAGTTACTTTGTATAATCTCATTTAATGGAATAGTAACAATGAACTTTGAACCTTTATCAATTTCACTTTCTACTGTAATCGATCCATTTAATGCATCAACATATTTTTTTACTATGGTGAGCCCAAGTCCGGTTCCCTCGAAGTTCCTTCCTTTTCCTTCGCTTACTTGTCTAAACTCTTGAAAAATAATGCTCAATTTGTCATCAGGTATACCAATACCCGTATCTTGAATTGAAATTTTGAATTCAGTTTTAGATTTTTCAAGTGACACAATCACTCCACCTTCCACAGTAAAACGAATGGCATTACTTAGAAGATTATCAATGATGGTTTTAAGAAGATCTTTATCAGTTTTAGCAGCAAACTCATCGCATTTGAAATCTTCCTTAATATATAGCCCATGTTTGCCGGCAAACGCTTCAAATAGTTTTATTTCCTCTCTAACAAACTCAATAACTTTAACAGTTGCCAAACTCGTTTCAACTTGCTCAGAATCAATTTTTGAATAATTCAACAGAGTATTTAATGTATCCAATAATCTAAGGCTGCTTTTATTAAGCATCATTATTAGTTCTTGTTTCTTTCCTTCAAGCTCGTGAGATAATTGTTCTGATATTCCTAGCATCCCAACAAGTGGAGTTCGGAGTTCATGGCTCATATTGGAAAGGAAGTTGGATTTCACTCGATTCATTATTTCGGCTTTATCCTTTGCCTCTTTTAATTGTCTTTCAATATTTTTTCTTTCCGTAATGTCTTCTTGAACAGCAAGTAAATGAAGAATCTTACCATCAGAATCTTTCACAGAAGAGATTAATGTTGATTCCCAATAAGCTGAATCGTCTTTACGCTTATTCAAATGTTCACTTCGCCATTCTTTTCCGGCGTATAATGATTTCCATATTTCTTCAGTATCAATTTCCGTTTCTTTTTTGTTGTTCAGAATTCTTAATGTTTTTCCAACCAATTCATCTGTTGAATAACCCGAAATCCTTCTGAATCCGTCATTCACATATTCTATAATACCTTCTGAATCAGTAATTACAATAGAGGCCGGACTTTGTTCAACTGCTTCTCTAAGTATCTGAAGTTGATCTTCAAAATGTTTACGCTCTGAAATGTTTCTTACAGAAACCAACAACCTATCATCCCCGGCAATATTTACTCTAGCCATACTAACTTCTACCCAAAAAACCTTTCCTCTGCTAGTTTTTGCCATCCATTCAAATGTTTGCGGTCCCACATGTTTCGCTTTCATCATCCATTCTGCGGCTTCCTTCTGAGTATAGGGAGTTATACCTAAACTAATTTTACCAACCTCGATTTTAAGTGCCTCGTCACGTGTAAGTTCAAACATTTTTTCCATTGTTGAATTAACATCTAAGATTGCACCGGTATTTATATCGTGAATGAATATAGCATCGCTCACAGAATTATATATAGTTCTAAATCTTTTCTCACTTTCCCTCAAAGCATTCTCTGCATTTTTACTATCCGTTATATCCTTAACCGCACCGTAGATGCCGATAAGCTTATTGGCTTTTTCATCCCAAATTGGCTGAGCAAAAACTCTTACCCAAAGAATTTTGCCGTTTTTACTAATTGTTCTTACTTCGCTTATTGCATGTTTATTTTGGTAAAGCAACTCCATAGCGGCATCATCTTCTGCATAGTCTTCCGGATATAATGCGGCTCGCCACCCGCCAATTTGTTTATACTCTTCTAAAGAATAACCGGTCATAGAAGAAAAAGCTCCGCTTATCCAGTCGTGTGCAAGCTTGCCAGTTTTATCAATACGTGTAGTAAATATGTAATCGGAAGTAACTGAGGAAATTAACCTATGTCTTTCTTCGCTTATCCTTAATTCTCCCTCCGCCTTTATTCTTGCTTTAGATTCTTTAACAATTCCCCAAGCTCTAAAAGTATAATAAGAAAGAAAAACGCCCAGCCAGAAAAGAATAGAAAAAACAGTAATTAGTTTTAATGAAAAATTATATAGCGGGGCACCTAATTCATCTTCAGAGGATAGTATTGCTAATGACCAGAAAGTGTTATTTAGCTTTATCGGTAGATAGTAAACTACGGCATTAAATCTTCCTACTTCCTTATCATCAAACTGTAAACTTGTAACTCCTTCCTCTCCCTTCATCATAAGTCTTGCTAAACCTTGTGCATCAAGAGAAGAACCGGCAGTCTCAAAAGCTGATTTTCCTATGTGAGTTTTGTTCACACAATAGAGTTCTATTCCTTCACTGCTTATCATCCATGAACGTGCCGAGTTCCCAATTCTTATTTCTTCAAGTATCTCTTTTGCAATACTTTCGAAGTTTAGGAGGAATGCTATGCTTCCATCATAATTTCCATTTATAAAAATTGGATAATGAATTACAATTGCTTGAAACCCTTGGACTGCTTGAAATACATCGCTTATAACCGGCTTATGATCCGCTAATATCTTAACCATATGTTTCTGCTTAGAGATATCAGCTCCAATAGATTTTGCACTGTATGGAATTGTAAACGTGATTCTTCCATTTTTGTCTGCTCTGGTTATACCGGCAATTTCATCTTTCAGAACACGAAACAATCCTTCCAATTCATTCTGCCCCTCTTCATCCATTCTTGCTACACTTTTATCTTTAGAGAGATAGTATAGAACGCTGTTCCATTTATCAATCAATTCGAAAAAACTTCTTGCGGCTTGCTTAGCATGAATTTTTTGGTGACTAACTATCTCGTTAATCTTGCGTTCTCTCTCAGCTTCATAAAAGTAGAAGAATAGAATTGCAAGCAAAGCAAATATCAGAAAAATAGTAAGGAACCAGTTGCGGTATTTCATGCTTCTACTCTAGTAGTAATTTTAAAATATGGCAGTTTATTATCGAATTTACTTTGCAATTATTAAAGCAACCTTTTACTATTAAAAATGTTGTAGTTATATAATGTGTAAATGAACCGTGATATTCTACTTTTTAACATCATATTTAAAATCTTTTAATGCAAGTCTAAGTTCGTACTAAGGCTTATTTATTATTTCTCTTTTCAGCCTTTCATTTATAAATTGAAGATGCTTTTCTAAATTTTTTCGCAACTAAGTTGGAGTAAAAGAATTGAAACAGCGAACCCTCCCCCGTTTACTAGAAGAAAGCTCTCTTAAATTTGCAAAGAATGTTTTGATGTGGGAAAAAACATCCGACAAGTATGTTGGGTCAACTTATTCTGAAATTAAAAATCTTGTTCACAAATTCGCCGCCGGATTAATTAGTAAAGGAATAAAAAAAGGTGACCGCTTAGCACTGATATCAGAAGGAAGAAATTATTGGGTAATTAGTGAATTAGGAATATTATACACTGGCGCAATTAATGTTCCAATTTCTACTAAGGTTGAAGAACTCTCAGATCTCAAATTCCGCTTGGCGCATTCTGGGTGTAGAATGGTTATTGTTTCGCAGAATCATTTAGAGAAAATTAGAAAAGTGAAGAACGATCTGCCCGATTTAGAAAAGGTTATTCTTCTTGATCAACCTGAACAAATTGATTCCGATGAGATTCTGTTTGTTGATATTTTGAAAGATGGCGAAAATTATTTATCCAGTTCGAGAAATGAATTTGATAATCGCTGGCAATCAATTTCAGAAAATGATTATGCAAACATCTGCTATACTTCCGGCACTACTGCCGATCCGAAGGGAATTATTCTAACTCATCGCAATTATACCGCAAACGTTGAGCAATCATCTAAACTATTACACGTACCGGAAAGCTATGTTTCCCTTTTAATGCTTCCTTGGGACCATGCCTTTGCTCATACCGCCGGGATTTATACTTTAATGATGAATGGCGCAAGCATGGCATCTGTTCAACAAGGTAAAACTCCTCTCGAGACATTAAAGAACGTCCCTATTAATATTAAGGAAATCCGGCCAAGCTTTTTACTTAGTGTTCCGGCTTTAGCAAAAAATTTCAGAAAAAATATTGAAAGCGGAGTGAGGGCAAAAGGGAAAGTTGCTGAAAAACTTTTTGAAAAAGCACTTAACATTGCTTATAAATACAATGGACTTGGTTGGGATAAAGGGAAAGGAGCTAGAAAGTTTCTGAAGCCCCTTTACGCGCTTTATGATAAAATTCTATTCAGCAAGATTAGAGAAAACTTTGGCGGAAGATTGGAATTTTTCATTGGCGGCGGTGCTTTGCTTGATATTGAATTACAACACTTTTTTTATGCCATTGGAATTCCAATGTTACAAGGTTACGGATTAACTGAAGCGGCTCCTGTAATTTCGGCTAATGTTCCTAAAAAGCATAAGCTTGGTTCTTCCGGGGCAATTGTGGCTGATTTAGAAGTAAAAATTTGTGATGCTGATGGAAAAGAATTACCAATTGGTGAGAAAGGCGAAATTGTTGTAAAAGGTGAAAATGTAATGGTCGGTTATTGGAAAAATGAGCAAGCCACTAAAGAAACAATTAAAAATGGCTGGCTATATTCCGGCGATTTAGGCTACTTAGATAATGACGGCTTCCTTTACGTTCTTGGAAGATTCAAAAGTCTCTTGATCAGCAGCGATGGCGAGAAGTATAGTCCGGAAGGAATTGAAGAGGCTATTACTGAACAATCACAATTCATTGATCAAGTAATGCTTTACAATAATCAGTCTCCATATACCGTTGCACTCATTGTTCCAAACAAAGAAGCATTGCTAAGATGGTTGAAAGAAAATAAGCTTAATCACCACGATGAAGCCGGGCAAATCGCATTGCTAAAATTGCTGGAAAGTGAAGTAACAAAGTTCAAAACCGGCGGTGAGTTGGAAGGACAATTTCCGGAAAGATGGATACCAAGTGCTATTGCAATACTTGGAGAAGGTTTCACTGAACAAAATAAATTTATGAACAGCACCCTTAAGATAGTACGTGGAAAAATTACCGAGTTCTACAAAAATAGAATCGATTTTATGTTTACCGCCGAAGGGAAAGATGTTTGCAATCATCAGAACATTACAATTATAAGCAGACTGTGAGTTAGTGTAGAACTAAGAACGTAGAGTGAAGAGTTGAAAAAAGAGGAAACTTTATGAGTGAACAAAACATTCCTTTTCAAGTAATTGATTGGAAGCTAGTTTCGAAAACTGAGCACAAAGGCGAAACTGGAACTTCCTTCTGGCGGACACTTCAATTACCGGGATTACGAATTCGAATTGTTGAATATTCTGCCGGATATTTAGCGGATCACTGGTGCAAGAAAGGGCATATTGTTCATTGCCTAGAAGGTGAAGTAATAACCGAACAAGAATCCAGCGAGAAATTTTTACTGAAAGAAGGAATGACTTATGTTGTTTCCGATGAGTTAAGTTCGCATCGGTCAATCAGCGAAAATGGTGTTAAGCTTTTAATTGTTGATGGAGATTTTCTGAAATTAAGATGAGTCACTTTACAAGGAGATTGTATATCAAAAGTTTTTCTTTGTGCCTTAGTGACTTAGTGGCATCAAATTTAGCCACAAAGACACCAAGG
>JBAYTN010000011.1:0-82656 GCA_041675645.1 Melioribacteraceae bacterium | reverse complement strand
GACAGATCAAAAAGTAATTTCAAATCAAGAGAGTATGCTGCGTTTAGCAAACTTACTTGCCCTTATAACAATTTTCTATAATGTGGCAGAAGGGGTAGTTTCAGTTGCATTCGGCTATTCGGATGACACCCTTTCTCTATTCGGTTTCGGGGTAGATTCATTTGTAGAAGTTTTCTCCGGCATTGGAATCTGGCATATGCTGCGCAGATTCAGAATGAATGGGAACGAGAACCGAGATGAGTTCGAAAAAACTGCGCTAAAAATTACCGGAACCGGTTTCTATTTTCTTGCGGCCGGACTAATTGTTTCCTCGATTTACAATTTTATTACTAATCACAAACCCGATACAGCCTTCTGGGGAATTGTAATCTCGGCTATTTCGATTGTAACAATGTCCGTATTGATCAAATACAAACTTAAAGTCGGAAAAGAACTTAACTCGGCAGCTTTAATTGCAGACGCCAATTGTACAAAGACTTGTCTTTACTTATCTATTGCGTTGTTAGCTTCGAGTATAGGTTTTGAATTAACCGGTTTTGGCGGAATTGATTCTATTGGAGCGCTCGCTATTGCTTATTTTTCTTTTAACGAAGGGAAAGAGGCGTTTGAAAAAGTTAAAACCGGTAAACACTGCGGTTGTGAAAACGATTCTTGTAGTAATTAAAAAAGAGGCTCGTTTAACGAGCCTCTTTCGCATTAATTAATCAAATACTTTTTCCAAATCCGCATACTTTGTATGCATTCCATCAACAGCATCTGTGATTACTTTTTTATCAGTACTCTTTGCAACAACTTCATTCAAATTAACAACGGCCTCCATCAATCCTTTTCTAGCCGCATCAAATTTCTCTTGTCTTGGCTCCAAACGTTTGCTCAGCTTTGCGCTCATCATTGCATCCATTTTCGACTTTAACACAACAGCGGATGATTTAATTTTTTCCAATTCAAAGTTTGGTGAATAGTAGTGATACATCACGTAAAGCTCTTGATGGAAAGCGTCAACTTCTTTGAGTACCGGTTTTACTACTCTAACTAGTCCCTCGTAATCCGCATGCATTTTTTCTGCTGCATCTAAAAGAGCTTGCCCGTTATCTTTGCCCGCAGCATCTTTATAGGCACCAACAGAAACGCCAAACTTTGCTAAACCTTCATCCCATTTACCTTTTTTGTCTCTTAGGATTCCGGGTAATTTAGCGTCTTTTACTTTAGCGTAAGATTTTTCAACATCGGGTAATAATTCTTTTAGCATCTGAATGTTTTTTTCCGGCCAAGCGGTATGCCAGATTTTGTAAATTACATCATGAAATTCGGATAGTTCTTTTACTTCCGAATTGACTTCATGTTTTTCTTGAGCCATGAGCGGTACTGCTAAAACAAATACCAGCATTAGGAGAGAACGGAGTTTCATAAGTGCCTCATTTATTTGGTTTGTGATGAACAGCCAAATGATTTTGTTTCTTAGACAAAAATAGTAAGAATTGACTCCTACATTCCATTATTATATTTATTAACCAGTTGTGTGAATTGGATTCGGAAAATTGTCAAGAGGAAGTTAAAAGCAATTATTCAAAAATTTATCTGTGGAAATCATGATAAATCCGTTCAATCCGCGTTCCATTTTTTGAATATATAATTGCTTTTGGCTTCATAAAGATTAATTCACACAATGGGTTTATTAATACTGCTAATACATTTTTAACGGAAACTGAGAATGCAATATTAGCATGCTTCGTCGGGTAATAATTTATTGTACATTAACATTAGTAACGAGCCGCCGTTATTACTTCGGAATAAACTTCTCGTTATCACAAAAGCCCTTATCTTAATTTGTAAATGTAAACACCGTAAGACAATTGTTAATTGCAAACTCTATAAATTTTGGCTGCCGCCGAACCAACCGCTCTGAAATGTTACTTTGGATAAATCCGGCAAGTGTTATAAGAATTTGGAGAAAGTGACATTTGAAGTTGCGACAGACTGAATTTGTAAATAATTTTTTGTTGCAGCATCTTGCAAAGGCTTCGTCGAAGCACTCTAAATTGATACCTCTACGAAGCTGCTCAATTAATTACCTTGTTGATTTTGTGTAACTGATCATCCAGTTTATTCCGAACTTATCTGTAAACATTCCGAAATAATCACCCCAAAACATATCCTGCATCGGCTGTTTAATTTTCCCGCCGGTAGATAGCCCGATAAAAACTTTATCCGCTTCTTCTTTACTTTCGGTTCCAAGAGAAAGATAAAAATTATTTCCAACGGTTAGTTTGTGACCCATAGATTCAAGTGCGTCTGTAGCCATCAAAATATTTCCTTTACCCAGAGGCATTGCTATGTGCATAATTTTATCTTTTTCATTTTCCGGGATTCTGTCCGCTTCGGACGTATCTCTAAAACGAATTAAGGAAATAAACTCTCCGCCCAGTACGGATTTATAAAAATTAAATGCTTATTCTGTGTTGCCGTTAAAGTTCAAGTATGGATTTAGTGCTTCCATTTGTTTCTCCTAAATTACTGTTGAAAATTAATTTGATTAACTCACATTATTAGTCGCATAGAATTCTGATATAATTGTATTTGTATACTAACTTCTTTCGATAAAACTGCAATTTTTACTACTAACCACAATATTTAATTAACTTTAATTTTTTCACTTAATAACTCCATTAGACTTTGCATAACATGAATTAATGATATTTTTTACTCTCTTCCAGCATTTCAAGAATTGCTTTCATTCTTTTCAGTCGGGTTTCAGTTTTTTTTGCTGTCTGAAGACGCCATGCTATTGAGTATTTATTGGTTTTGTTGAGTGTATTAAAAAAGGCCAGAGCTTTTGGATTTTGGGAAAGCTCTTTTAATAAATCTTCCGGGATCTGCATGTTTGCCGGCGAGTCGTATGCTTTTGCCCATCTGCCATCGGCTTTTGCTTTTTCAACTTCTGCAAGACCCGACGGATGCATTTTTCTTTCTTTAATAAGTCGTTCAATATTATCTGTATTTCTCTTTGACCAAATACTACCTTTGCGGCGGGGAGTGAATTTTTGCAGATAAGACTGCTCGTCGTAGCTCTTGGCTTGTCCGTCAATCCAGCCAAAGCAAAGAGCCTCATCCAGCGCAAGATCATGATTGATGCTTTTGACATCTGAATTTTTTTTATACAAACGGAGCCATGCACCATTTGAGTCCGCATAATTTTTTAAAAGCCAGTCCCTCCATTTGTCTTTAGATTGGAAAGAAATAATTGGTAATTCAGTTTTAACTTTCATAATGTTTTTACCAACTATTCCTCCGCCAGCTCTTTCAGTTTTTGCAGCGCTTTAGGCCACATATCATTAAACATATCTTTATATTCATCTGCGATATCAATATTTACAGCAACTTCTGTTTTGCCGCCTTTCTCTGTAAAAGTGTAATTCTCCAAAGCACCAGCCCAACTTTTAACTGCATCGCTCGTAGTATCTTCCTTTCCGTCCTGTACCATGCCAAGGTGTTCAATAGAAATGAATTGAAACGGGATATTATCTTTTATCCGGCTAACCATTCCCATTTCACCTTTTTCACTCGGCCCAAGGAAAAGAATCTTACTACCTTTATTCCAATTACCTTTATAATATGAACCGGGAGAAAATGGTTCTGTCCATTGTCTATATGTAACATCATTAAGCATTGTATCCCACACCTTTTCTTTAGGTGCGTTTATTTCTATTGAAAAATGTAGTTTTTCCATATATCCTCCTTTAATAATTTTATTGTAATTAGTTTTTAACAGCTTCCATTTTTTTTAAAATGCGGTGAACGGTTTTCCACGTACGTGTTGTAATTTCTTTGCCGAATTGTTTTTCGAGCCAACCCATTAAATCCGGTGTCTTTGAACCGGAGAGATCAACAACACTGCAGATTGCACGATCATAAACACCCAACAATTCATAAGTTTTATTTTCTACGTGATACGGATAGTTGAGTTTAGTCTTCGGTTCATTTTTTAAGAAGGTAACATTCAACCGGGATTTGGGTGTGTCTTCAATTCCCTTAAATGGATTTTGTTCAACAAGCCGTTGCAATTCTTCTTCACTACGTATAATTGTAGTACTTGTAAACCCAAGCCGCTTTGGTAAAATTTTCTCAACTGATGTTTCGAGAGCTTTAATATTTTTTGATGAGGATTCGAACAAAACGTTTCCGCTGGAAATTACCGTTTGTACATTTTTAAATCCAAGTTCTTCAAAAACCTCGCGCAGTTTGTCGTTATGCATATTAGGGTTCAAAGGAGTAATTCCGCGCAACAATGCTACGTATTTCATAATTCTATTTTTTCTTTGGATGTTTTCATTTCACTAAGAATTCTTTAATTATCTCGACTGCCGCATATGGTATTTTGCTGTCCTTTTTTACAGCGCATATTTCACCAATAATAGAACCATGCGTTCCGGGTAAAATTGCGAGGCGGGCATTGGGTATTAATTGCGACATTTTTACGACGTGCTCTGCCTTCACAACATCATGATCTCCAACCATAAGTAAGGCGGGAGCTTTAATAGATCGCAAATCATCGTCGCTCAAATCCTTAAAGCCAATCATTCGCTCTTTATCTTTTTCAAACATTATTTGCAGATGACTTTTATCCGGCGCCACTTTTAAATAAGCTTCTTTCAGCGGGGCGGGCATATTATCAAGCGTGGCATTTTGCATACCTTCAATCAAGCCGTCAATCAATCCATCTCTTTTATAATTTGCAGATACAACAACTATCTTGTTAACTATTTCATGATGTCTAATTGTAATTTGGAGCGTGGTAGTGCCGCCGTTACTAAATCCAAAAATGTTTGCTTTGTTTATTTTGAGATATTTAAGCAAAGCAGCAACATCGTCGGCGTCTTGTTCAAAAGATTCGAGCGCGTCGCGGTCGCTTGTTCTACCATGTGCTTGTAGTTCAACCGCAATCACCATAAAATCTTTGGTAAACACCGGTAGTATGTAACCAAATGTTGTTTCGATAGTTGAACCGCCGCCGTGAATTAAAACCAAAGGTACTTCACTGCCGGTTTCATACCTGCTGGTGCGGTAAATTTCGTAATACATATTAAGACCGTTTACCGGCGCTAAGCCGCTATCTTTTTTCATTTCAATATCTCTTTGATTTGTTTGAGCAAATAATACAGTCGAAGTTGAAAGTAAAACAAAGATCACAACAAAGAATCGAATAACCCTAAACAAACTTTTCTCCTTTCCATTCATTTTTTTGAATTGTGAATTACGCTCTCAGGCAAAAGCGAAAAAAATTATTCGACAATCTGAAAAATCTCTCGTCGTCCCGTCAGGTACATTTCCGTGTATTTAGACAGCTCCTCTGCAACCTCCGGGTCCATCTTGGGATCCGGCTTTCTTGCTTTGTAGTCTTCCATTTGTTTTTCGAACTCCGCCAAACTGTTAATCTGCATTTCAGTCACGACCGTGTTGTACTCTCCAACCATATCGGTCATTACACGAATGGTGGGATCTGAGCCAAATGCTTTCTTAAATAATTTGGCAAGCTTTGATGCTTGTCCCGGTTTTGCAGTGAATACTTCTCGAATGATAACCATGTTAGTGCCTCCTTTTATTGTGAATGTTTTTTGTAATGAAGCGCAACAACTCCCGAATGAAACGTTTTCGAACCGACAAGCTCCAGTTGTAGATTATTTTTCATGTTGTCCAGTTCAAACAAGCGAGGTCCCTTTCTCGCAACAATAGGATGAACAACAAAGTGGTACTCATCAATAAGACCAAGCAGTGTAAGTTGTGAAGCGATGCTAATACTGCCTATTGAAATACATTTACCGGGCTGTTGTTTCAATTTCACTATCTCTTCTTGAAGGTTTGAGCGCAGGAGCGTTGTGTTGTTCCACTCCACACTTTTCAACGTCGTCGAAAAGACTATTTTGGGTATTAAATCGAATGTGCGTGCAAATTCGTTGATTACTTTTGTTTCCGATTGATTCACTGCGACTTCATGCCAATACGGGTACATCAAATGATATGTGTTGCGTCCAAGAATATCGATGTCTGCATTTCGCAAGAGCCCGGAGAAGTACTCGTGCAATTCGTCGTCGGCAATCCCGTTGGTATGATCGCATCCACCGTCGAGCGTTACATTAATTCCAAACACTACTTTTCTCATTTTATTTCTCCTTATGTTCCAACGGTACCTGTCTTTACTTCTCCAGCCCGCTTGTAATTGGCGAAGATCCTTTTGTTTCGTTGCACTCTTTCGTTCAAGTCAGTTAGCAATATCCATTTAAATTTTTTCATTCAGCTGAAATGTAGATTAAGATGTTACTTCCTATTTCTATGAGATACATGCATTTGAAAAATTAATTAATAATTTCTCCCTTATTTTTCGACAACTTTTCGTTCCATTTTTTGAGTTCATCAGGTGTTTGTCTCATCCAATCTGTTATTTCACCAATGATTTTAAGAGGTTCCTTGCTGCGATATGAAAGCGACGGATTGCCCGGAAATTTTTTGTTGGTAACGTTCGGATCGTTTTCAAAGCTCCCTGTCGGTTCAACGATATAAACATGTTCACGTCCATCACCTTTAGCCAGCGCCGCAGCCAGACCCGCCCCATTAACCAGGGCTGTGAAATAAACGTGATTCATTTTGAGTTCAGGCTTGTAATTAGAACTGCCTCCTGCTGTAAGCAAATCGCCAACCTGCAAATCCGCTTTCGTCCCATGATAAAATGGGCCTTTGTCGGAAGGTTTATCATTAAACGAAGTTGCTAATTCATAATTCATTTTTGCCATTTCGGGATCGCTTAAGTCCTCATAGCATTTGGCAATGTTTAAATATAGAGAAGGAAAAGCACTCTTTACCGCATCGTTATTTATTTTTAGTGCAAACTGCAAAACTGTTTCGAGCCATATTAATTTGTTGGAAACATTTTTTTGAAGTCGGGCAACATTATGAGCTGCAATAAATTTTTCAAAGTCGTTTGTCGCTTCGTTCCAGGCTTGAAGAAAAAAGTTACATGCTTCTTCATGTTTGCCTTTTTCTTCCATTCCCATACCATGAAGACAGAGTTTAACAACATTGTTGTTTGGATTGAATTCCATTTTCAAATACCGTTATATTTTTAATAAATGTTTACTTATTTCTCATTAAGCTCCGACGGTACCTGTCTTGACTACTCCAGCTCGCTTGTAATTGGCAAAGATTACACCGTTTGACGTAACCAAACTTTCCGTTAATGTAAATGCCGCAGGTATAGTCCCCTCACCAAACAAACGCTTACCCATGCCTAACGTGATCGGGAAAGTTTTGAGCCATAGTTCATCGACCAAATCATGTTTGAGAAGTGTCTGGATCAAGTTACCGCTGCCGTGAACTTGAATGTCAGAACCTTCGGAAATCTTGAGCTTTTTGATTTCGTCGACGCTTTTCAGAAAAACTGAGTTTTTCCAGTCCGAGTGGTTCATAGTATTACTCATGACATATTTGGTAACCTCATTGATACCCGGCCAATAGTCTGCATGTTCAGGCCAGTAGCCGGCAAAAATCTCAAATGTTTTTCTGCCCAAAAGCAGGTCTGCAGACTTCATTTGTTTTGCCATTAACTCACCGGCCGCTTCGTCAGCTTCGTAAAAATACGGCGCAGTCCAGCCGCCATATTTGAAGCCACTTGATGTATCTTCCTCAGGTCCGCCCGGCGCTTGCATTATTCCGTCCAACGTAATAAATGATAAGACAATTATTTTTCTTCCTGCATGGTGGGATTTCGCTTCGCTCAACATTTTATTCTCCTTCTTCCAGGATTTATTTTCCATTTCGATTTGGTTCTGTTTATTTAATTAGATGCCTCAAGCCCATATTGTATTGCCGCTTCAAGTATATCACTGTTTATATCTTTCAGCGTTTTGAACTTGATGCAGTATCCGCTCACGTTTGCCTTGCCTATTTTTTTCCCATACGTTTTAGCTAAGTATGTTTTATCATTGATGCCAAGGATGTAGACAGAGATTCCGGTTTTGTTTGCACTCATACCTATTTGATAAAACTCTCTGGTTTTTCCATCAGCATATTTTATGGTGTGAAGTCCATAACCTATATTAGGATTAGAAACAGTTTTACCATTGTCGTCTTTGCCGTCCAAGAACCATAATTTACTTTTTGGCATTAGTTGCAGAATGATGCGGTGCAGCGCTTGCATATCACTGCGTTTTAGTTCTGGCTGGCTTGTAATATATTTTTTAATTTGTTCTTGTGTGTTCATATAAAATTATGGTTGTCAAATTGTGTCAACGGTTCATTGTTATTGCCTGTCCACTATATAATTCAGTTCAGTTACGCCGCAATTAAATTGTCGAGTAGTCAATAGTTTTAGTTTTATTGTGTCTTTGATATTTTCAAACAATGGAATACCTTGCCCAAGAATAATTGGATTAACAAAAAGCCAGTAACCGTCAATTAAATTCAGTTGCATAAGTGAATGTGTTGCTGTCGGGCTGCCAAAAAGCAAGATTTCATCACCAGACTGTTTTTTTATTTCATTTATTCGAGTCGAAAGGTTACCGCTAATAATTGTTGTATTTGTTAAGCCTGCCTGTCCGGCAGGCAGTCCCGAATCTTGCAATGTTTTTGATAAAACTATTTTGTGAACTTTGCTATACCACTTAGAGTGTTCAATGTCGTGCTTGGTTGCTGTCGGCTTGTCTCCTGCGGTAGGCCAATAATTTTCCATCATCTGATAAGTTACTCGTCCATATAATGCAGTGTCTCCTTCGCTTATCCGCTTACCTACATAATCAAAAATTTCTTCATTAACTTTAACCCAGTCCATTTCTCCGTTAGGCCCTGCTACAAAACCGTCAAGCGATATGTGCATAAATGAAATTATTTTTCTTCCCGCGCGGCGGGATTTCGCTTTGCTCAACATTTTATTCTCCTTCGCCATTGTGCAGATAGTGCAGTCTACTCAACCTGCCCTGAGATTGAATTTATTATTTACATTAATAGTCATTCAACAAAACCTAAATCGACATCGTTCATTTCTTTTGTTCACTCAAGAAGAAGGTTGTGTACTTTGCCTTGGTAAAATTGGTTTCACCTTCCAGCGCATATATGTTACAAACGCAATAATTATGGATAGCACAGCAGTATAAATTGTACTGCCGGTTTCACCTCTGAACAAATGATAAACTGTAGCGCTTACAGATATAATCAGTAATCCGGCAAGAGTTAAAGGAAGCAGCCAGGTATAAATGCGAAGCACGCCGGGCAAGATTAGACCCACAGCAGCGAGTAATTCAGCTATACCAATGAAGTAGCGAAATCCAATACCAAGAGTGGCATTCATTATTTCAACATATTCCTGGGGCGGGAAAACCATAAGTAAACCATGCTGCAGAAATTGCGCAGCCAGCAAAACCTGAAGTATCCATAGAACAATATTCATAAGCACCTCTCAAAAATTATGTTACCTATTAATTTTTTTTCTAATTACCTGTAATGTACTTTTTTCACACATGCATCTTGCAAAAAGTAGCTTAGGGTCAATCCGGAATTTTCGGCTCTACAAGTTTTACTAATTGATCAAGTGATTCCTGCCATCCGAGATAACACATTTCCGGCGGAATAATATCCGGTACACCATCCTGAACGATAGAAACATCTGAACCACAAGAAACCTGTTTGATAGAAACAGTGGTAATCATTTCTCCCGGTAAATTCGGATCGTCAAATTTATCGGAATAACGAATATGCTCGTCCGGTATTAATTCAAGATATTTACCGCCAAAGGAATTACTTTTTCCGGACGAGAAATTTGTAAATGACATTTTATACGTCCCGCCAATTTTAGCATCCAGGTGATGCACTTTGCAGGTGAATCCGTTTGGCGGAAGCCATTTTGCCTGGACATCAGCATCAAGGAATGCCCTATATATTTTTTCCGGTGATGCTTTTAAAACGCGGTGCAGCTTAATTGTTGACATGGTTTCTCTCCTATTTTTTTTCTTCGTGATAATTAATCATCCACATTACGCCGTACTTATCTTTAAATGCGCCGAAGTAATCGCCCCATACTTGATCAGCAATCGGCATCTCTATCTGTCCGCCTTGTGAGAGTTCATTAAAAAAACGTGTTGCTTCATTTCTACTTACCGGTGAAATGTTGATATAATTGTTATTGCCCATATTTACTTTGAATCCCATTTCTTTTGGAGCGTCGCTCCCCATCAAAATACTTTCGCCAATCGGCAGGGCTACATGCATAATTTTGTTTTCTGTTTCTTTTGGTGTTGGCGGCGCATCGGGCATTTTCATATCCTTAAAACGGATGAGATTTGAATATTCACCTCCAAAAACCGATTTGTAAAAATTGAACGCTTCTTCGCAGTTGCCCGGGAAATTAAGATAGGGGTTGAGTTGTGTTTTCATGTTTATCTCCATGTTTATTAAAGCAGCTTATTCTTAGTTAGTTATAGTTTATTACCGGAGAAATAAATTCGCACTTTCACTGTTGGACTTATAACGTTTGTTATTATTTCTCATTGTACGCTTTTTCCAACATTGCTATATCAAATTTCTTCATTGGCATGAATGCCTTGGTTAATCGATCAATCTGCTCACGTGAACCTTTCGACATCATTTCACCCATAATAGCCGGGGTAATCTGCCATGATAGACCGTATTTGTCTTTCAGCCAGCCGCACTGTTCGGCTTGAGGCACTGCGGAAAGTTTTTCCCAGTAATAATCAATCTCTTTTTGGGTATCGCAAGAAACCATAAATGAGATTGCTTCATTAAAAGCAAAGTTGTGCTCATGAGCGCTGTCCATTGCCGCAAACCAATGGTTCTCAATCATAAAATCTGTGAACATTACTGTTCCTTCTTTGTCCGGCTCCATTCCCTTTGGATAACGCGCGGTTATTCCTTGCTTAGTATCCTTGAAGACAGAGAGATAGAAGTTGCTAGCTTCCTCAGCTTTTCCGCATACTTCTCCGACAAACAAAAGTGAGGGAACAATAAATGGTCTCTCTTCACCGTCAGGGTTCGTCAGGATAAGCTGCCAGGAAAGTCCGTATTTGTCCTGTATCCAGCCGTAGTGTTCGCTGAACGGATATTTATCTAACGGCATAAGTTCCGTACCGCCTTCCGATAATTTTTCCCACGCTGCATCGAGATTCTTCCTTGCATTCTTATCTCTTGATGGATCAAAATTTAAGAAGAATGATACCGATGGATTGAATTTGAAAAATGGTCCTGCACTAATGGACATAAATTTCTGTCCGGCAAGTTCGAAAGAAACAACATCAGCATCTCCCGAAGGAGTATTGTGAAGCGTTGTTATGTTTATAATTTTTGAATTGGGTATGAGCGAACAGTAAAACTCCGCCGATTCTTTCGCTTCTTTATCATACCACAAATGCGGTGTTATCTTTTGCATGACTTACTCCTTTCATGAAGATATTAACGTTTTCGTCCTTAATTCAATTTTGGTTCAAATTGGTTAACTACAATTCCACAATCAAACGGTGTACTCTTAATTAACTTTAGATTAAGATTGTTTTCCAATCCGTTAAAAATCGTCATACCTTTTCCTATGGCAGTAGGATTAATAAAAAGATGGTATTCATCAATTAAATTATTTTGTATTAGAGACGAAACAAAAGAAGCACCGCCGTAAACAATTATACTTTTGCCGTTTTGTTTTTTGAGTCGATTGACCTCTTCGGTCAAATCACCTTTTGCAAGTTTCGTATTTATCCAATCACTTCTGTCTAGCTTTTTTGTAAAAACAACTTTAGGTGTTTCAACAAACTTTTTAGCGGCTAAATATTCCGGGTTCTTCGAATCGGTCATTACATTTGTCCAATGGGAAATAAATCCGTCGGTCATTTTTCTTCCTAATAGAATTGTATCAACCGAGTCAGTTAGTTCCGTCACATAATTTTTTAGTTGATTGTCCCAGTTCCAAGTCATCCAATCTAGTTCTCCGTTTGGCCCGCCGGCAAATCCATCTACTGAAATCTGCACTTGCAGTTTTAGCTTTCTCATTTTTACGCTCTCTTTCGGTTCGGTTGATATTTGATAAAAACAATTCCATTCCTAAAAGCTTTTGTCTCAACAAGTTTTAGGTCTTTTCTTTTAACATTTTTGAAAAATAATTTACCAGCACCTAAAATTATTGGGGCGATAACAAGAGAGTATTCATCAATAAGATCGAGGTTTAAAAATTGTTGTACAATACTACCGCTGCCCAATATTGTCATATCTTCATTTTTTTTTAACTTACTTATTTCTTCCGGGTCTATTCTTTGCAATAGAGTAATGTTTTTCCAGTTAAGCCCTTCTCCGGTACTCTTGAGCGTTGTGGAAAAAACTATCTTCCGGCTATTATTCAAAACATTAGCCATACTCGGATCGTTTTTTATTGCCTCGGCAGTGGGCCAATAATTTTTCATCATCTCATATGTGGTCCGCCCAAAAATTAAAGTTGAATTATCCGCAGTTGCTTGTTTATGAGAATAGTTATTCCATTCTTCATCAATCGCTGCTGTTTTAAACCAATCTATCTCACCATCCGGTCCGGCAAAAAATCCATCTACCGAAACAAAATTAAATACTGATATTTTACCCATCTTCTTGTCTCCAAAAATTTACTTTTAAGAACTATTCATAATTACTTACTAGTGACTACTTGTTCCATCTTATCTAGGCATTGTTCCATTCCCATTTTTGACATTTCCATCATTTGTCCGGCAGTCCAACCATATTCAGTTACGGTTAATTCTGTCTTTCCTTCGCCGAGATCTTTGAAAATTATAAGTTGGCGCTGGTCTTGCGGAAAATCGGAAGGCATGCCGACTGAAGCGGGATCAATTTTATTACCGTCTTTATCCGCGAGGTTATGAATGTATTCTATTTGTTGTTTCGGAATAATTGTTTTGTATTTCCATGTACTGTACATATCGCCGAATTGTGGTGAATTCATGCAGACAAGTGATGTACCATTTTCACGAAAATCAATTTTTGCAAGTGAACATGTGAAGCCGTTTGGGCCCCACCATTGCTTAATATATTCTGATTCCGACCAAGCTTTCCAAACTTTATCAACCGGTGCGTTAAAAATTCTCGTAAAGACAAGGTCAACTTTATTTGAATTATTTGCCGGGCTAATGCTTTCACCTATAGATCGTGAATTTAGAAATGATATAATTGCTGAAGACAAAGCCGAATTCATAAAAATGTTATAATGAGTTAGCCCTGGAAGAATAGCGAGCTGAGATTTGGATTTTCCAGCGCCATCCCATCCGCCGTCTTTAAGTCCGTTTACCGGGGCGTATCCTTTTACTTGTGCAATGCTTGCAATAGGTAAAGCCACGTAACATGCGATTGTTATTGCAGCAACCAGTAGGATTTTTTTTATACTATCCATCCCTAGTTTTCGATTTAAATTCGGTTTGTTTTTTTCGGTAAAGTCCATGCTTCTCACTCCTTTCATTAACCTAAGATTGCATGATATTCTAGATTTAACTACTGAACGCTGTATCTACAACATATGTTGTTAGCTCTTTAATTTTTCCTTTTTGGATAAGGTAAATATCACAGTAGGCTCGATAACTAGAAGCTGTTCTATTAGTCGTGTCGCGTCCGGAACTTTCAACAACTACGTATTCACCTTCGGAGATAATGCTTTTTGCACTGATTGAAGGAAAGTTTTCCAACTCTAAAGTTTTTACAGCTTTTAAGAATTCATTCTTCCCGATTATAACCGGCATTCCAACAATATTCCAGCACATATCTTCCGTAAGATGAGCAGACACAAAACCGGTATCGCCTTTTAAATAAGCACTGTTTATATCTCTTATAAGTTTTTTGTTCGTGAGTGACATTACAGCTTGTTCTTTCGTTCCATTTAATTCTTTTACTTATTTCTAAAGTTTTTAACCTACTACAAACTTAACCTCTAGCATAAGAACCGAAAAGGTGCACAAACGCCAATTTTAGGGGTTGATTGCGACATATCCTTTATATAATTTTTGCTTCAAAAGACAAAATATCATATTTGGAAAAGAAATGAAACATATATCCATAATCGTAACAAAAGGAGCAATTTTAGGCAATATAGAAGGTCCGCGCCAAATGTTTACAGAGGTAAATCAATTTTTGGAAAGTCTCGGTAAACCGCCTTTGTTCAAAGTACATTTGGTTGGCTTGACCAGAGAATCTCAATTAAATGACGGTTTATACACTATCTCGACCGATACATTTAGCGATATTGAAAAAACAGATTTAATAATTTTGCCGGCTATGTATGGCGATTTGAGTAAAGCTATTGAACTTAACAGAGAACTTATCCCATGGATAACTGAAAAACATCATTCCGGAGCAGAGGTAGCTAGTCTTTGCCTGGGAGCGTTTTTGCTCGCATCCACCGGATTATTGAAGGGCAAAAAATGTTCTACACATTGGCTCGCTGCAAATCAATTTAGAAAAATGTTTCCGGATGTTAATCTAGTAGAAGATAAAATCATAACAGATGAGCATGGCATTTATTCCAGCGGAGGAGCTTATTCTTCATTGAATCTAATTTTATATCTTGTTGAAAAATTTGCCGGAAGAGAAACTGCCGTTTTTTGCTCGAAGGCATTTCAAATTGATATTCAGCGCGACAGCCAATCTCCATTTATGATTTTCATGGGACAAAAAAGCCACGAAGATGAACCGGTAAAAAAAGCTCAGGAGTTTATTGAAAATAATTTCCGGAATAAAATTACTGTCGATCAATTAGCCGATATGCTTGCCCTAAGCAGAAGAAATCTTGAACGTAGATTTAAAAAAGCTACGGCGAACACTTTAGCGGAATATATTCAACGAGTTAAAATTGAAGCAGCGAAAATGAGTTTGGAGTCATCGCGGGAAAATGTTAACGAAGTGATGTATAAAGTGGGTTACTCCGATCCGAAAGCTTTCCGAGTTACATTTAAACGCTTTACCGGGTTATCTCCAAATCAATACCGCAATAGATATAATCACGAAATCGTGTATTAGAGCATGTGATGTTTGAAAAGTGCTGTAATCATCAACTTTAAAAGTAGTTCATCTACTTTGTTAGTATAAACTTCTTTGCTTGTACAAATGCCCCGGCTTTTAATTGATAAAAATAAACACCGGAAGAGAACGAAGAACTAAGAGCGTTGAACTTAGAGTGATGAACACCGGGACTCTTAAACTCATTAACCAGAGTTGCTACTTCTCTTCCAAGCATATCAAAAACTTTTAATGTAACATGGCCGCTGGTAGGCAATTGATAGCTTATTGTTGTTTCCGGGTTAAACGGATTTGGATAATTCTGTTCCAATGCAAATTGTGCCGGCGCATCAATCTTCACTTCTACTACATTGCTGTATTCATACTTGCCGTCGAAATCTATTTGCTTGAGACGATACGAAATACGATCAAGAACAAGATTATGAGCAAGAGTATTAGCAAGATTATCTGTAAACGAATAGCTCTTGGGTGAGTTGGAATTACCGTGTCCTTGAACAAAACCGAGCGTTTCCCAACCTCTCCCGTCCCGATCAATCGGGACACCCTCTCCTTGGTAAGGAGAGGGACTGGGTGAGGTCCACTCTACATTGAAGCCGTAATTGTTTACTTCCGTTGCCGTTTGCCAATTCAATAAAACTTTTCCATCAAACACATTTGCAGTGAATGAAGTTAATTCCACCGGTAGCGCACCGCTTGTGATTCCATAGCGGTTAGCAAGATAATGTTCTACAGTGCTCCTGTCTGATGTACTTAAATTAGTATTGTAAAGAATTACTTCCGCTAAATCGCCATTAAAATAATAAGTGCCGTCACTGCGTACTCCAAGCAGCAGCGCGCCGCTGTTTGATGATAGAATGTTCGCACTCGAAGTTCCGCCATCAATTCCATCTACTCTAACAGCACCGCCGGAAGATGAAGCTCTTGCGGAAAATACATGTGCGTTTCCATCTGTATAAGCTCCTGTCAAACCAATGTCCAAATAATTTGAAGAACCTGGGATGGGAATAAACCTTGCCCCATTCAAATGATATTCAAATTGTTCTGTTGCGCCGCCGCTTATTAGAAACTCCGGATTAGCAGTATAACTTGAACGCGCAACAATAAACATTTCATATGGATTGTTTTGTATTCCTAAAGTTACTGAAGTCGGCAAGCTCATCTTTGATGTTGTTCCATTAAATCTAATTACCGGATTTCCATTAATGGAATTAGAAACGAGTGTAGGTTGATTTGCACTTGTGTTTTGCGAAGCATCATTTCCCAAACCGGAAACATCTCCCCAAGTTGAAACCGCGGAACTTGCCGATGTTACTGCTAAATCGGAGCGGAGCCAGAGTTTAAGATTGCTGGATGGAATTGAACTGCTTAAAAACATTTTACCGCTTGCACTTGTAATTCCTCCGGCAACAAGTTTGTAATAATAAAGTGTTCCCTCCGTTAGCCCGGTTACAGTTGCATTTACATTTAAGCTGACGAATGCTTGAACAGTTCCGCTTTGTGTAGATGTGCTCTGGTTTAAGTTATTTGGATCGGTTCCGTAAATAAAATGGTAATCAACATCTGTGTTTGCAAAGGCGTTGTTGGATATTACCCCGTTCAATGTTAACGATGTTGACGATGCGATAGTCGCCGGCGTAACTGAAGCCGTTATCGAACTGCCCGGAATTGCCGTAGCAACTTTTAATAATCCGTTGTAAAAACTTGTGGCATCGCCAAATGCGGGACCGGTGTAGATATTATCATACAGAATACCATACCTCATTCCTGTAGGATCCCAAACAGTTGTGTAAACATCCCAATTCTCGTTGGAAAGCGTTACGGTTCTGCTTTCGTAAGCCGCTAGGGTATAACTATTTTCCGTTCCGCCGGCATTTCGCATCACAAAAGTATGCGTGGCATCGTCGCGGTTATAAAGTTCAAAATTGGCAGTGGTGGCAGTTGTTGAAAGCGGCGTTACTGAAAGCCAGGCCATGCCTTCGTAGGCGTAACCACCTGATGGGGAGGAAATAGCAAATGCTTCTGGGTCTCCAGAAATACCTATTTGAGCCTCAGCCAAAGTACCCGCAAAATAAGCAACAGACTGTGGCGCTATGGTGTATGTATAATTTGAAGAGCCACATGTAATTTCAATATTAACTGAACTTGAATTACTGTTTTCAATTCTATACATCATTTTATCGGAAGCTATTTTTCCGGTGGCTGTCATAAAGATTTTCTGTTTAGGTAATTGTGTTTCTGAACAAGGTTGGTCGTTAGTAAAAACCTGCTTAAATAAGGTATAGTGATAATAAAATGAACAAATGCTGCCTTTTCCCACAAATACTTGCTGTACTTGGTTAGTTCCAATTATTACACTTCCTGTGTATGAAGCACCCGCACTATAATTAACTGTAATTTCAAACGAATTATTATTCATCACATCGAAAAATGCCCATGTTTCACCATCGGTACAAGTCGCACTAATAAAAATGTTACGGGTTGGGTCAATGGCTGTTGCTATAAAGTCTCTGCCGTAATAAGTTCCATATTCGTTGGTAACTTTTACGCGGTAGTGGATCAGCCGTTCTTGCGGACCGGTGTGTGTGTAGTAAAGGGTAACGGCTGCATTAATTGCATTGTCAACGCTTCCGGTTACTGTTCCGGGGCTTGCGGCAATAGTATTTCCGTAACTCGTTGTATTTCCATACTCAAAACTAACGGTGCAATTTGTTCCATTGGCATTTACCGCTCCTTTTAGTGCTGCAGAAATACTGATATTAGAACTTCCTTCTGGTATTTCGGTGGAGCTAACGCCTGATGCTTTAAGCGTGGTAACCGTTGGCGTTTGGGCAAAGATTGATAAAGAGGAGAGGAGAACAATTATTACGGTTAAATAGATTTTGCCTTTCATTTTATATTTTATTTTAGTTTGTAATCAATATGTAATAAACACACCACAAGTTATTTAGCGGTTGCCGCTAATACAATAGCCCATTTGGGTAAGTGTGATGGAGAAGAGGCAATGGAGAATTGAGAATTAATAATTGAGAACTTGTCCGCCGGAGATAATGCAAAATGGCGAGAATATTTTTAGATTAATCGTAAAGACATGCCATGGCATGTCTCTACAAGAATCATATGGTCCTAGCAATACCAAGTCATGAATGAAGAACTTGTCCGCCGTTCGTTTGGCGGATTGAGAATGGAGTGCAAAATAAAATGTGCGGCTGTTGTTTAAGTGCAGTATAATTTTTGGTAACTGCTCATAGAACAGCCACATGAGCTATTACAACTCTAGCATTAATCCCGCGCTAACAGAAAAAAACGTAACAGTAGAATTTGAAGACTGAGATTCAGAATAACCCGAACTGCTTGAAGACATACTTGTACCGACTTCGAGTCCGTTACCGCAAATCTTTCCATTAATATCAATGTTCACTTTGGGCGCTACTTTATAAAGAAATCCAACGCCAAGTCCCCACCCAAAAGTTGATTTGGATTGTTCAACTACTGCATTCAGATTTTCTCCGTTAATTTTGATAGATGATGCATCAACGGAAACAAGATGCAATCCTAAGTTAAGTTCCGAATAAGGTCTAAAATTTGAAGATGAAAAAAAGTATTTTCCGCCAATCATTAACGGAATAATTTTTAGTTTGGATTGAATATCAACATTCACATCGGTGCCGAAAGAGCTGAAGAAAGCGCTCAGTAGTTCATTATACTTTTCATTGTTAAAACTAAATTGTGAATAACCGGCAATGGCTGAAAGTTGAAAGTTATCAGATAAATCATAAGTTAGATTAGCAGTACCGCCAAATCCGGATTTGTAAACATCGCCAAAATCTCCGGTTGGACTTAAGTAAGAACCACTAACTCCCAAACCTAATTTTGTTTGAGCCGATAGAAGTGTTCCGCTAAGAACAAGTAACAAAACTGCATAGATCATTTTTTTCATATTATCCCTCTAGTTGGTTAATAAAGTTTGATGTCTGGTGAATTAATTATCTAAACCTTTATTGTACTATTCAAATTATTACACCTTAAATAAGTGTTATTACAAATCAAAACTATTAAATGTATTTAGCGTAAACAATAGCCAGTTTGGGTAAATATGAATGAAGAATTGAGAATGGGAAATTGAGAACTTGTCAGCCGTTTTGCTTGCCCGCCGTTTTGTGGCGAGTTTGACGGATTGGGAATTGAGAATTAAATATTTAATAATCCGCCGGAGGCGGACTGCGCAAAATGGCAAGAATAGTTTTAGATTAATCGTAGAGACATGCCATGGCATGTCTCTACAAGAATCATTTGGTTCTGGCTATACCAGGTTATGATAAAGAATGCAGAACTGAGAATCTCTATAGCAAATAAAAAAAATTGGTAGCAGTAAATTAGGTTTTCAGATATTTTACTACTGCTTCTGTGCGGGTATGCACTTGCAATTTTTCGTAAATCTTGCGGATATGATTATGAACCGTATCTGAACTTATGGAAAGTTCGGATGCAATTTCTTTATAAAGATATCCTTTGGAAAGAAGCTCCAGTATTTGTTCTTCGCGCGGACTTAATGAAGGTTCACCGCTTTTATTTTGCTTTGGCTCCCGGTGAAATGATTGAACAACTTTACGAGCGATCTGAGCCGACATTGGAGAACCGCCAACTGAAACTTCTTTTAATGCGGTTAAAATATCTTCCGGCCTTGTCAGCTTAAGCAGATAACCAACCGCACCGGCTTGAAGTGATTGAAATATTTTACCGGTATCTTCATAAACCGTAAGCATTACAATCAGCAGTTCAGGCATCAACTCTTTTAACTTATTGGTGCATACAATGCCATTCATACCCGGAAGGTTAATATCCATTAATACAATTTCCGGGGCTTTGTTCTGTATATCTTTTAAAGCAGTTTCCGCATCGGGGTAAGCAACAACGCACCTAAAACCATCAGACTGTTCCAACAGTGTAATAATGTTGCTGCGAATTTTTTCATCATCTTCTACAAGCGCAACACGTATCATAAAATTTTCCTAATTGGTATATCAACTTAGCGCAAGTATCTGCGCCGCACAATAGCCAGTTTAGGCTATGGAATTTGGAAAGATTTTAACGGCAAATTAATTTTTGTTGTTGTTCCTTTATCAATTATGCTTTCCATCGTAACATTCCCTCCAATGCTTTCAATTCTACGTTGGATGTTTTTTAGTCCGTTTCCAAACGTGCGCACATTACTCATACCGAACCCGCAGCCATTATCTTTAACAATAATTGATAAATCTTTTTCATCGGTTGAAAGTTCTATTGTAGCTATGGAAGCACCGGAATGTTTAACAATATTATTCATCAACTCTTTAACAGCTAGAATAATGTTGTGTCTAGCTTCTGAGGGAATATTATAACCGGGAAGTTCCGGCGGAAAATCCAGTCTGCAACGAATGCCGGCTTTGCTTAGAAATTCTGTAGAAATTTGTCCAAGAAAAGATGCTACATTTTCCAGCGAATCGTTTTTAGGATTAAGCGACCATACTATTTCGCTGAAAGTTGTTACAACATTTTCCGAAGCGGAAGAAATTTCTTCCAGCTTTTCAAAAATATCATTAGAGCTAATATTTTTTTGCTTAGCCATTTCACTTACAAGCCGTATTTCAGTTAAGCGAGAACCGATTTCATCGTGAAGGTCTCGCGCAATGCGCAGGCGTTCCCGTTCCATCGCTGCTTCGTGTTCCGATTTCATAATTCTCTCCCGCACACGCCGCATAATTAAGAATCGTATTACAGCAATTACAATTCCTAATGCAATAAGAATTACAGTTGCTTTGAACCACCAGGTCATATAGAAAGGAGGCATAACAATAATATCAACAACGGCTTCACTCTTCCCCCAGATGCCATCGCTGTTGGCACCCCGCACACGAAACCGGTAAGTACCGGGATTTAAGTTTGTAAATGTTGCTTCGCGAACAGTTCCGGCGCTTACCCAATCTTTATTAAATCCTTCCAATTTGTACTCATACATGTTATGTTTTGGCATAGAGTATTCAAGCGCGGCATATTCTAATGAAATAACATTCTGAGCATATTCAAGAATTATTTTCTCTGTCGTTTCTATAGATTGCTTTAACGGTGAAGATTCATCTTTGAAGGAAACACGTTTATTAAACAACTTGAATCCGGTTAATACAATTTGAGGGGTATTATTATTTGTACGGATATTTTTAGGATAGAAAGCATTGTAACCAAGAATTCCTCCGAAGTACATTTTGCCATCCGGAGCTTTGTAGTATTCTCTCCTATTAAATTCGTTGCTCTGCAATCCCGATTCAACATCATAGTTTTTGAATAATTTGCTTTCCGGGTTATAGCGGCACAAACCTTTGTTGGTACTCATCCAAAGAGAGCCATCATCATCAGTAAGAATTCCATAGACAACATTGTTTGGCAATCCGTTATCTGTAGTTATATGTTCACACTTTCCGGTTGCTTTTTCAAAATGATTTAGCCCGCCGCCTTCTGTTCCAATCCATAAATACATATCCGGATTTTGTAGGTCTTCTAAAATTGAAAGAATATGATTATTGCTAAGCGAAAAATTATCGCGTGGTTCTTGATGATAAACAGTGGTTAAATTTTTCTGTGGATCATAACGGATTAATCCACGATCCGGTGTTCCCAACCAGAAGACATTATCATGATCAACAAGAGTAGCAGAAATATCAGAATAGCCCGCAGCACCGGATTTATTCAAGTATTCGGAACTCACTTTTTTATCATCATAAAGCCGGAAGTGAGTAAATGTTTTGGTATCAGTATTATATCTGTTTATTCCGCCAACAGTAGTCAGCCAGATTGTACCCAAATTATCTTCAAATACACCGCTTACTGCCCAAACGGGAACAGCCGGTACATTAGAAGGATTAGTGTTTATACGTTCAATAAGTTTATCGGTTTTATCAATTCTAAAAAGACCCGTACGCGGAGTAGCAATAAAATATTCTCCGGCTTTTGTTTTTTTTATAGGAAGAAACTCTGTGCCTCTTCCGTTCAACAATGCACTTGAAAGACTGCCGGAGTATTTACGAAAAGCATTTACAGCTGTTGGAAATGCTTCATTCAAAAACACACCCGGTGTAGAGTGAAACATTTTTGTATTAGGGTTATACTTCATAACTCCCCAGCCGCCGGTGCCAAGCCAAAAGATACCGGATTTATCTTTACACACTGCGTTGGTGAACCATTTATCTGCGGGTTCACTAAGTACAGTGTATTTTTTGTTCTGCAAATCAAACGCTGCAAAAATTTGAAATGAAGAAATGTATAATGTGTTATTAACTTTGAGTATGTTGCTGATTAAACATGGCTTTCCATTCGAATCACGAACCGGGTAATATTGAATTGTTCCGGTATGTGTATCGTAAAGATTCAATCCCGATGCAGTACCAAACCAAACCATTCCGTTTTTATTAACGTAAAGAGAGGTAACATCATTCGAGTATTTTACTTCTAAACCATCTTTGTCTTTGGGTAGAATGTGTGAGAATAATTTGCTTTTCGGATTGTAGCAGTTTAATCCGCCCTGTGCTGTTGCAATCCACAACAGTCCGTCATCGGATTCACTAATTGCATGTATATAATTGGAACTAACGCTGTTGGAATTTGTTGCTTGATGTACGAACCGCTGAGCTGCAAATGTTGCCGGATTTAATTTGTTAAATCCTCCGTCTGTAGTGCCAACCCAGATAAATCCATCGCGGCTTTCGAATATGCACGTAATGTAATTACTGCTTAGAGTTGTTCTATCCGCACTGCTTTTAATTTGTACAAAAGATTCTTTGGTACGGTCATACAAATTTAACCCGCCGCCGTTTGTTCCAACCCATAACCGATGATGAGAATCTTCAAAAACAATAGATACATTATTTTCCGATAAAGTAGTTGAATCTGCGGGATTATGCCTATAACAGACAAATTCATTTCCATCGTAGCGGTTAAGACCATCCTTGGTACCAATCCAGAGAAATCCCTTTTTATCCTGACAGATGCTATAAATGTAGTTTTGTGAAAGACCTTGATCTATAGTTATAAATTCGGAAGCCTCTTGAGAAAGCAATAGAACCGGAAAAAATAATATTGCGAGCGTGAAGCTTATAATTCTCATATAGTTAGTATGTTCTCGGTCATATAGGATTGATTTAACCAAAGGAAGATTGATGTATCCATTTTTGCAGTTCAATATAAAACTAACCGGCAAATCCGCAAAAAATATTTCTTTACTTAAGTTACGCACTTTGTGATTTCTTAGTGTCTTCGTGACTTGGTGACAAAAGAAAACATAAGAAATGGAGCCACAAGGACACTAAGTCACCAAATTTCACTTAGAAAAATTTTGGGAATTCAGCTCGTACATAACTTCAGTTCTTTAGAAAAACTAAAAGCTCTGCCGGGCTATAAAGTTTGGGAGACGCAGTTAGATGCATCTCCCAAATAAAACTAACGTAGTTTTTCTAGGAGGTAAGTTAACAGAGAAGAAATCGAAACTCTCACTTGTTCCATCGAATCGCGCTCGCGGACAGTAACTGTTTGGTCTTCCATTGTCTGCGTATCAACAGTGATACAGAAAGGAGTACCAACTTCATCCATTCTTCTGTAGCGTCTGCCAACAGCGCCTTTATCATCGTAAAATATTCTTAAGTATGGACGAAGGTCGGCTTCTATCTTGCGCGCAACTTCCGGCATTCCATCTTTATTTACCAACGGAAGAATTGCGGCTTTAATAGGTGCGAGTTTAGGATGGAACCGAAGAACACTTCTCGTTTCTCCTTTTACTTCTTCTTCATGGTAAGCATCAACTAAAAAAGCCATGAATGAGCGGCTGGCACCGGCTGAAGTTTCAATTATATATGGAATGAATTTTTCTTTAGCTTCATCATCAAAATACTGCTGATTCTTGCCGCTGTATTCTTGATGTCTGCCTAAATCAAAATCTGTTCTGTTATGAATCCCTTCAATCTCGCCCCAGCCGAATGGAAATTCATACTCGATATCAGTCGCGTTCTTTGCGTAGTGAGCAAGCTTATCTTTTGGATGATCGTGGAAACGGAGTTTCTCCGGCGTCATTCCTAACGATTTGAACCAAGCGATTCTTCTTTCTTTCCATTCATCGTAATGCTGAGTATCGCTTCCCGGCTTGCAGAAGTACTGCATTTCCATCTGTTCAAACTCTCTTGTTCTAAACAAAAAATTCTTGGTGTTGATTTCGTTACGGAACGCTTTACCAATCTGTGCAATACCGAATGGAAGTTTCTGACGGCTTGAGTTTTGAACATTCAAAAAGTTAACAAAAATTCCTTGCGCTGTTTCGGGACGCAAATAAATTACACTTGCCGTATCATCTACAGGTCCAAGAAAAGTTTTGAACATAAGATTAAACTTACGCGGTATAGTAAAGATGGCTTCACCGTTCTTAGCTTTAGCATTACCACATACCGGGCAACTAGCATTGTGAAGAAAAAGTATATTATAGTTGTCTTTCTCTAAAATCTTTTCGACTTTTTCTCTTGCGCTAAAATTACCATTAAAAAGTTCTTTGAACTCTTCAAAATCATCGTTTGCAATACGATTTTCTTTGAACATGTTCAATAACAGTTCGCACTTTTTCTCGGGTATTAGCTCCGCAAGCGTATCTAATCTGAAGCGCGCATTACACTGCTTACAGTCTATCATAGGATCGGTAAAGTTTTCAACGTGACCGCTTGCTTCCCAAACGCGCGGGTGCATAAGAATGGATGCATCTAAACCTTCCACGTCTTCGCGGTAAGTCATCGCTTTCCACCATTCTTCTTTAACGTTTTTCAAAAGTTCAACGCCTAGTGGACCGTAATCCCAGCAGCCGTTTAATCCGCCATAAATTTCGGAGGATTGAAATACGAATCCTCTCCGCTTAGAAAGCGATACGATCTTTTCTATTGTTTCGTTTTGTCCCTTTGCGATGATACACCTCTTTTGAATCTGTTAATAAATTAGGCGCAAATATAGTAAATGAGGAATGAAGTTAGAAGATAGACAGTAATTTCAGTTTTGTCATTCTGATCCCGTGAAGCGGGAGAAGAATCTCGGTTTAGTTTCTAACAGATTCTTCCCCAAAAACAATCTGCGGGGCAAGCTGTCGCTACGTTCCTCAGAATAACGGAATTTATAATTCCCCTTCGCCGTTTCTTTCTTGGCGTAACCTATACTTTTCAAGTTTCTCTTTTGGAATTGTCTGAAGCCACGATTCCGGATATCCAACTTCGTGCGGATTTCCTTTTTCATCTTGTATGTAACCGTCGTTGTATTTTGTAATAAGATGATCACCAAGTTCCCACCACTTTTGAATTCCCGCTTCAGCTTTTTCTACACAATAATTTGTTAAATACTTTTCAACTTTCGCCGGATTTTCTTTTAAGAGTTTCATCGCTTCGGCTTCAACTTCAGCTTGTTTGCTAAAGAAATCGGCTTCAATTTCCCTTTGAACTTTTTGAATATCTTGAATCATGTAACTCCAGCGAAGGTTAGCGTAATTAGCTACAAAATTAAACGCCCACCAAGCGGACTCGCGGGAGAATTTATCCAATCTGCCGGTAGTGTAAGATTTGGGAAGCGAAGTAATGGAAGAATAAAGCGGCGTAAAGAAATTTGTGTGAGGATTATCCGGACCATACCAATAAACTCCACCTATTTCATCCGGCACATTCGCGCGCGATTCAGAAACAAAAACAAAACCGGCTTGCTGAGTTGCGATCGGGCGCTCCCAAGCATATTTCTTTCCATCTACTTGCCATTTCATCGGGCGCCATTTATCCGGCACACCGAATGGACCCGCAGCTAAATCTTTCGTCATATCAAACTCGGTTCCTTCATAATGATCTCTGTGTAACGCAATTACATCTTGAACATCTAGTTTGTTATCCGGCTTGATATAAAGAGGATATGGTTTCGAATCTTTTTCATAAGAACTATAAGCCGGACTAATATTCATAGATGGCGCAATTCTTCTAAACACACTCCAAACTCTTCTTGCTGAATAACGCACTTGTTCTTGTGTAGGCGGATTGTAAGCTTCCGAAAAACTAAATGGTTTTCCATTCGCCGGATCGTAATAACCTTTCTCAGTTGCAAATGAAATCACATTCTTAGAGTAAATACAATTCTTAGGATCGTTGAGTGGAAACTCGTGAATGCGGGACATGTTGGCATGAACAGAAACATATCCATCCGGAATTTTTACAGCAACCCAAATTGCGCCTTTGCCTCCAACGCCGGGACCAATCATCTCCATCACCCATGCTTCTTCTTTATCAGCAATAGAAAAAGACTCGCCGGTACTTCCATAGCCATATTCTTCAACGAGAGATGTCATTACACTAATTGCTTCTCTAGCTGTTTTAGAGCGCTGAAGAGCAACAAGCATTAAAGTGTAGTAATCAAACATTCCTTTTGTGTTTTCCAGTTCCGGCCTTCCATCCCAAGTGCTTTCGCCAATTGCAACTTGATGTTCGTTCATCAAACCAACAACTCTGTATGTATGCGGAACTTGTTTGATGCTGATTTTCTGTCCGAGCCAGTTTACCATTTCGAACATTTCTCCCGGCTTGTGATCTGCTGCCGGAATCAAGCTTAGGATTGGATGAAATTCACCGTCGCACGAATAAGAAATGATTGGCGAGCCTTTCTTCGATGCGCCTTTAGTAACAACAATTGAAGTACATGCCTCGTTTATAGTTACAAAAGCGATTGCGAACAAACAGATTGCGATAAATAGTTTGGAAAGTGAAAATGAAAATGATTTCATTAGTAAGAATCCTTTCAAAATGGTTTCGTTTTATTTTGAGCAAAACTATGAAATTAATTTCTAACTGAAGTGAGAAAATTTTGAGAGTAAACAGAAAACATTTGCTGCCGCATTTGTAAAATACGGCAGCATTATTTTAAAAGAATTTTGCTACTAAATATGAAAGTGCGGAAATTCCGGCAGAAAGCGGAATAGTTAAAACCCAAGCCCAAAGAATGTTCTTTGCCACCTCCCATTTAATTCCACCCAAACCTTTTGTAATTCCAACACCGGCAATTGAACCGGTAATAGTATGTGTTGTACTAACTGGAATTCCCATAATTGAAGCGCTTAAAATTGTTAAGCCGGCCGAAGTTTCCGCACTGAATCCGCCAAACGGAGTGAGTTTAGTCATCCTCATACCAAGCGTTTTAATAACTTTCCATCCTCCGACCAAAGTACCAATTGCAATTACACTATGACTTAAGATTACAACCCAGAAGGGAACATGAAAAGTACTTATCATTCCATTGGCAAATAAAACAATAGCAATAATGCCCATCGTTTTTTGCGCATCATTGGTACCGTGGCTTAAACTGTATAACGCCGCAGATACCAACTGAAGTCTTCTAAAAAGAGTATCAACTTTCCGGGGCACCGCGTCCTTTACCAACCACAAAGTAATTATTGTAAAAACTATTGCTATTAATAATCCTATTATTGGCGCTAGAAAGATGAAGATAAAAACTTTTAAGAACCCGGATGCGATTATTGCAGAAGTACCGGCTTTAACTATTGCAGCGCCACCAAGTCCGCCAATTATAGCATGCGAAATACTAATTGGATAGCCGAGATGTGTGGCTCCGGCACTAGTAATTATAGCTCCCACAAGAGCAGAAAAAATAACAGCATTATCGATTATTGAAGGCTCAACAATACCTTTTCCAATTGTTGTAGCTACACTTACACCAAAAGCAAAAGCGGCTACAAAGTTGAAAAACGCTGCCCAAATTACAGCTTGGAGCGGTGTAAGAACTCTTGTTGAAACGACAGTTGCAATAGAATTGGCTGCATCATTCATTCCGTTATAAAAATCGAACAGAAGCGCCATAAATATTATAATTAGTGGAAATGTCATGGCAATCCGATTAACTGTTTTTAATAAATATGGTTAAAATTGTATTGGCAACCGCTTGGTTCTTGTCTGTACACTTTTCCATCATGTCGAGTATATCTTTCTTCTTAATGAATAACATCGTGTCATTGGCTTCTGCAAATAAGCGTTTTAAAGTTTCTTGATAAAGAATATCTGCTTGGGTTTCTAAATCTTTGACGGCTTTACAATTGTTTTCAACTTCTTTTCTTTCTTTCAGAGTATTAATTGCAAGTTGCAATTGGTTCACTTGCATTAAAATTATTTCAGACATGGTGTTGGCCGATTCCACTTCAGCAGATAAGCCTGAGACTTCCAATCTAACCGCAAGTGATTTGAGTGAATCTGCCACACCTTCTATTTTCTTAGTCAACGCAAGAATATCTTCTCTGTCAAAAGGAGTTATAAATGTTTTGTTAAGTTTATTGATGATTTTAGTCGCAATTTCATCGCAGCGTTTTTCGAGAGATTTAAGTTGATATATTTTTTCCAGATCATATGGCGTTGAAGCAAATAGCTTCTTAGTTAGTTCTGCCATCAAAACAACATTTGCAATAATCTCTCCGAAATATTGAAAGTATTTCTCTTCTTTTGGTGTTAGAAACTTAAACATGACTGTTTTCCTATCGATTATAATATTTAGAAATTATTAAGAGTATGTTAAGTAATTGTTAAGAATTGACGTGTGAAAATAGTAAATCAATTCCACCTAAAAAATTCCGAAGGTTAGTTAAGGTATGATTATAATGTTGCAATTGAGATGCGATGGCTTATTTTGGCAATGTAAAAGAAAAAGTACTCCCCAAACCAACCTTGCTTTCTATAGATATTGTTCCCTTGTGTTTTTCTATAAATTCTTTGCAAATAATTAAGCCCAATCCAGTACCTTGCTCATTTTCTGTTCCCCGGGAGGTATTAATGGAGTCAATTTTAAACAGAGATTTAGTTTTATCAGCTTCCATTCCAATACCGTTATCACTTACAGTAATTTTCCAAAAGCCTTCAATTTTAAGCAGATCGATATTAATTCTTCCTTCTCGGTTTGTAAATTTTATTCCGTTAGAAATCAAGTTTCTTAAGACGGTTTTAATCATTTCGGAATCGCAATACACAAACGAATCTTTAATTACATTATTTACTATTTCAATCTTTTTGCTTGCGGCAGTTTGCGAAAGCACTTCAATTGTTTCCTCAACCAACATATACAAATCATTCATCTTAGGCGAAAACTCAATAGAACCAGTTTGTGAGCGTGACCAGTATAGCAGATTTTCAAGTAGCCTATAGATTTGCTTCCCGGAAGTATCCATCTTGGCAATTAGACTAATCCGTTCATCATCACTTAAAGAATTGTAGCTGGTAATTAAAAAGTCGGTTAAGCCGAACATGGAATGTAACGGGTTCTTTAAATCGTGAGCAATTATGCTGAAGAGCTTATCCTTCATTGAGTTTAGTTCGGAAAGCTCTTTATTAAATTTTTTGATAATTCTATATCTGTTATAAACAACTCCCGCTAGAACCAGAGCTAATAGCGAAAGCGCAATTACATAATTGCGGCGTTTTTCAATCATGGTCTTTTCGGCAAGAAGCGAATTATATTTTTGGTCATCACGAATTTTTCTAAAATCCCGATCCATCTGAGAAATTAGGGCCATAGATTCAAAATTCAGTATCGAATCTCTTTGTGCATAATATTTTTGTCCTAAAAATAGAGCCCTTTTGTAGTCGCCAATTTTTTCATAGAATTGGCTAAAGGCTTTCAGTACAGCCAATTTAACTTGGATTTCTTTTTTATCTGAGGCAATCTTTTCTGCTTCAGTAAAACATTTTTTGGCTAAGTCTATTTGTCCAAGTTCGGAATTAATCTCTCCTAGCCTCGTGAGGCTCAAAATTTCTCCCTCAAAATAGGATATCTTTTTTGAGAGATTATATGCACGGGTTGCTTGGTTCAAAGCATTTTTTAAATCTTTCTTTAGCAACCCTACTCGCGCAAGTCCAATCCAGGTGGCGGCAAGCCCCTTCTGATCATCAAGTGCTGTATATTCTTTTTCAACCATTAAGAAATAATTAAGCGCTTCATCAATTTTGCCTAATTCAAAATTTACTTCAGCAATTAGATTAATTGCCAGAGCCTTTCCCGGAAGATCATTTATTTCTTCCCGGATTTTACGTGTGTAATGTAAATACTCAAGTGCTTTCTGGGGTGAATTCTGCCGGCGATAAATTAGAGCAATATTAATTGTGCAGAAAGACATTCCATCTTTATGATCTCTTCTCTCAAAAATACCAAGCGCTTCCAGGATATAGCGAAGTGCTTCGTTATAATTTCCTTCCAGCCGGTAAATGCCTCCTATATTGTTTAGAGAAAAGGCAACTTGGACCGAGTCTTTTATTTTTTCAGAAAGAAATAGTGCTTGGTTATATTTATTTAAGGCAGAGTCATACTTAGCAAGATTACGATAAACAACCCCCATTTTATTTAAGGCTTCGGCTTCACGCTTAAAATCTGAAATTGATCGCGCTAAGAAGGCGGCTTCTTCCCCGCTCTTTAATGCTAATTGAGGAATTTTGTTTCTGTTTTTCCAACAAAAATCTGTTAATCTGTCAATGCGTGTTGTGTCGGGAAAATTCTTTATCTGCCCTAATAATTTCTCCAGTTGGTTTTGCCCAAACAAGAAGGATGAACAGAAGAGTAAAGCGATTAGAATCTTCGGCATTCCCGTACCTTTGATTAATCTAAGATGAACATATAAAAAAACAAGTTTGAAAATCAAATCTGTATCAAGGGCTTTAATTTTGCCGGACAGCAGTTTTTACGGCTCAATTAATATTGCAACTATTACATCAGAATATAGATTCTATATGCCAAACTCTAACGACGTGTGTTAGAATTTGATTTTGCCGGCAAAGAGAAACTAAATGTAGAGCCTTTTCCCAATTCGCTCTCAACCCATATTTTACCGCCATTCTTTTCTACGAATTCTTTACATAGCACCAAACCTAATCCAGTGCCTCTCTCTCCAGACGTTCCCGGTGCGGAAGTAATAGCATCTATTCTAAAAATTTTTGCAAGTTGATAAGGAGAAATACCAACCCCGTTATCTACAACTTTTATAACACTCTCATTTCCTTTTTCTTCGAGCAATACTTTTACTACACTGCCTTCATTTGAAAACTTAACTGCGTTAGAAATCAAATTGCGTAAAACAGTTTTAATCATATCTTCATCGCCGTAAGCAGTAAAACTCTTTTTATCAAGCGGAGTTAGATAAACTTCCTTTGACTTTGCGCTTTCCAACAATAAATCATAAGACTCTTTAACCAGGTCAACTATATTAATTTCTTTGGGATAATAATCCAGCCGCCCGGTATGAGAACGGGACCAGTACAGTAAATTCTCCAGCAATCTGTATGTCTGTTTGCCCGCATTATCTACTGACCTAATTAAATCCAGCCGTTCTTCATCACTCATCTCCTTGTATTCTTCAATAAGTAAAGTAGTAAGCCCGAATTGCGATGTGATTGGATTTTTCAAATCGTGTGCAATGATGCTGAAGAACTTATCTTTTGTTGCGTTTAGTTCCGTTAGCTTTTCCGTAGTTCTACGCTTAAAGAGATACAGAATAATGGCTACTATTGCCAATCCTATAAAGAGTATGCTTATTAAAACTATGTACTTTGTTTGTTCTTGTTGTTTCTCTAAATCTTTCTGAAGCAGCTCCTTCTCCTTTTCTTTCTTATTAATTCTGTACGCGGCTTCAACTTCGCTTATTGCAGTACTCTTTTCTTTCTTAGAAACAGAATCTTGTTGTACCTTAAACAATTTTGCAAATTTATAAGCATTTGTAAAATCATTCTGGATCTCAAAAAACTCTGCATAGTTCTTATAGTTTGTTAACTTAAGTTCCGACGAGCTGAATTTTTGAGCAATTTCTCTTCCATACTCGAGCAATCTTTTTCCTTCGGCATAATTACTTGTTAACACATATAGAACGCCCAGCTCGCTGGAATTAGAAACTATTCCCATCACATCATTAAATTTGACTGCGAGTTCTAGAGCAAGTTTTCTTTCATTAATAGCTCTATCTAGTTCATTATTTCTCTTGAACAATTCGGCAAGCCCCATCTTTATGCTTATAAGGCCTCTCTGATCAGTTAATTTTTTGTATGCATTTTCAACATCTCTAAAAGTAGTAAGCGCTTTTTGGTTATCACCTTTTAGCATATAAATTTCGGCAATTCTACCTTGAGCTTTTGTTTTTCCCTCTACATCTCTAAGCGCTTCTCTAATTTTTACAGTTGATTGAAAATTCTCTAATGCTCTATCATAATTCTGTTGTTTCAAATACACGAAGGCCAAATTATAGTAGCAGTAGCCTATTCCAACTTTGTCATCTATTCCTTCAAATATTTCCAGCGCTTTATATAATTTTTCCAGTGCTGCCGGGTAGTTTCCCATCAGTCTATAAATAGTGGAAATATTATTGTATGAATAAGCTATCTGAGTAGGATCGCTAACTGATTGAGCTAGCTGCAAACTATGTGTGCTGAATCCAAGAGACCGTTCATACTCACCTTGATCTCTATAGATTACACTCAAATAGTTCAATGCTTTTGCCTGAAGCTTTCTATCGTTTATGTTTTCTGCAAGTTTCAGAGAATGATCTCCAGCTCTGATAGCAAGAATCGGATCGATGTCTCTATACTTCCAACAAAAGTCATTCAAAACATTTATTTGCTCAATTGCAGATTTGTTACGGATTGAAGCAACCAAAGAATCCAATTTGTCCTGAGCACTAAATTGTGCGGCAGAAGTAAACAACAGAAGTGTTAATAAATATTTTCTCATTTGTCTCGCAAGAAAGAATAGTTAAACAAGCGTTTGGAGTTTATTCATTTCAAAGAACCCGCAGATTAAACCGCGGGTTTTTAGGGAAACACTAGTAAAATATCAGCATAAGACAGCAGTATAAATTTATGGCAGCGGTTCCATTCCGTAAGTAGCCCATTCTTCTTTAGAAGGACCATAAACACCCGGAACCTTCAAGCCAGCTTGGCGCATAAGTACAGTCATCTGCCCGCGATGATGAGTTTGATGAGCGAGCAGACTGGCTAAAACATCTCCGCGCTTCCATGTTTGTCCGTACATATTCAAATCATCATCAAGCATATTATCGTTCCAATCCTTTTCTACTTGAGACGACATTTTGGACGAAAGCTTTTCATATTCGCTTTTTATCTGTTCTGCACTCACTGGAACTGCAGCATTCTCATCAAAATCTTCAAAAGATAAACCGGCTTTGGACATCATCTCACCAATAGTTTGGGTTATATGCCATGCGAGGAAGCCAAGAGAGCGTCCTTCTTCCGTTACTTTCTGATTTAATGATTCATCGGTAAGGTTTGCAAACACTTTTAGTGTTGATTCACTTTCGTATTTCCAAGAAGCTAAAAAATCACCGACTGTTTTTACAAGACTCATAATTTCTCCTATTAAAATGAAATTTCAATTCCTTGTGTTTCTGTTTCTATAAATATGTTGGGCTAAAGCCCGTGTTGCTCGGGTGTCTGCTTAACCCCGCGCTTAAGCGCGGGGTTAATTAAAAACATTCTACATGGACTTTAGTCCCAACCTTTGCTCTATCAATAGATAACGTATTAACACTTATTTTACTACTATTTCGTGAATACCGCCGGCAAAATCTTTAAGAGATTGGATTTCGATTTTGATTGCGGTTGTTTTCACAGTCTCAAATTCTACATCATTATACTTGTCCTTTGCTGTGCCGTAAGGTTTTTCAATTGTTGGATAAACTGCGCGCCATTTGCCGGTTTCTTCCATATATAAAACTTTCCAAGATTCCGGAACTCGGCATTCACCTTCGCCGCTATCATCAAACCAGTATGCCATTACACTAGAAACTTCTGTTGGTTTACTAAAATCTATTTGGATCCATTCCTTTTCTCCTTTGCTTGGCCACCAATGAAAATATGGCAAAGAATGGTCGTTAGAGTTTTTCGGTTCCATTTGGTCTTTTATAATTTCCGGATTTTTTCCATGTGATGCAGTAATCTTGGCTTCAGTCAAAAGTGATTTGCCGGCTAAAGGGCGAACCGCGCTTTCATCTTTCGCAATCCAAACACTCATTTCGCCTTTGCCTCTGTGCGCCCAAGCGTAATAAGGAATTGCTACAAAGTCTTGTTCGGTTTTAACATGATTAGCTTTATCATCAGCCCTATAACCAAAAGCTTTTCCGCTAATTGTTTGAACTCCATTCAATAAATCTTTTTCAAACTTTGTTTTAAGTTCTCCATTTTCCGGCAAAAGAATATTTCTCACAAAACCATCTTTGTTGTCTTTCCATTCAGCGGCATAAACAAGCGGACCTCGCTGAATTGCGAGTTTCCTTTTATCTGCTTCAATTTTTTCGTGAGCCGCTATTCTTCTTATTTCCATTGGAAGTGTTAACTCAACCACATCGTTCGCATTCCAATTTCTCTTTATCGAAGCGAACCCTTTATCCAAATTAAGAGGAACGAGTTTTCCATTAATTGTAATAAAAACTTTTTCTTTCTGATAATCTGCAAAAGTGTATAAATCGCTAGGCATTGCTTTGTTCTGCGCCCAGCCCGGTATTCTAAGCTTCAATACGAAGTTCTGATTTTCTGTTTGAGGTGTTACAGTAAGTTTAACAACTCCGCTCCATGGATAAGTTGTTTCTTGGGTTAAATTAACAACACCATCTTTTAATGCAATTTCCGTTTTGTTGCTTGTGTAGAGATTAACGTATAGCTGGTTTTCTTTTGATGCGTACATGTAGTTACCGAGCGAAGCAATCAAGCGGGCAACGTTTGGCGGACAGCAGGCACAACTAAACCATTTAGATCTTTCATGCGTACCAAAAGATTCTAGAACGTTGGGATAGAAGAACAAATCTCCGCTCATTCCAATTCCGGAAAGCAGCGCATTATAAAGTGTGCGCTCAAGAATATCCAAATATTTGGCGTCACCCTTTTGCAAAAACATTCTGTGATTCCACATTACGTTGGCAATTGAAGCACAAGTCTCGTTATATGCGCTTGCGTTTGGCAAATCATAGTTTGGTCCGAATCCCTCCCAAGAACCGCTCGCGCCAATTCCACCGGTAAGATAAAGCTTTTTACCAACCACATTACTCCAAATCTTATCCAATGCACTGATATAACTTTTATCGCCGGTTAACGCTGCAACATCTGCCATTCCGCTGTACATATAAGCGGCCCTAACTGCATGTCCAACAGCTTCGGTTTGCTTAACTACCGGTTTATGATCTTGATTGTATTCGCCCCAAGATTTTCTACCGTTAACAAAACTGCCTCGCATATCTAAAAAGAATTTAGCCAGCTTCAAATATTTTTCTTCGCCTGTTAAGCGGTAAAGCCTTACCAATCCAATTTCAATTTCTTGATGCCCTGTAGGCAGCTGCAGTTTGCCATGACCAAAAACCGAGTTAACTAATTCAGCACTATTTAGTGCTATGTCTAAAAAATTCTTTTTACCAGTAGCTAGGTAATGTGCAACGGCAGCTTCGTACATATGCCCAACAGTGTAAAGCTCATGGCTTCCTTCTTCATTGAGCCATCTTTTATCTCCGGTTACCTTTTCGAACTTCTTTGTTCCAATCGTTCTTGGCGTATATAGATATCCATCTTTTTCTTGAGCCGCGCCGATTACTTCAATCATTTTATCAAGTTTTGCACTTAGCTCCGGATCTGGTTTCAACATCAAAGAATAAGAAGCTGCTTCAATAACTTTGTAAGCGTCTGAGTCATCGAAATAGTATGGGCTGCAAAAATCTCCGGTTGCTCTCTTAGCAGCAATCTCGAAGTTTTTCATTCTTCCGGTTTCTTCCAATAATTTGATCGAGTAAGGAATTGTTACAGTTCGATTGGTTTCCATACGATCATACCAAAACCCATCTGTAACATGAACTTTTGTAAATGGTACCGGCTGAATTGGGTAATCTTTTTTTTGTTGTGCTGTAAGTGTAACGAACAATAGCAAAGACGCAATCACAAATCTCATTATTTCACTCCAAAATCATTTTTAATTTCTTGAATTGTTTCTACTAGTAGCTTATTGAACTCGGTTGGCCTCTCCAACATCAAAAAATGTCCAACTCCATTCATCATTTTGAAAGAGAACGATTTAACATGCTTTTTATTTTCTTCAAGCGATAAGGGATACATATCACAATTAATCGAGATTATCGGGAGATCGAGTTCGGCTAGTGTTGGCAATGGATTATAGAAGAATAAATTTTTCATTGCGCTGATTGCTACTGCGGGTGGGGCTGAAGACATATCGTCAGCTACTTTTTTTAATAGTGATTCATCAGCGCCTTTGGGAAACATTTGTTTGACAAATTCAAATGCAGTTGATTTGAAATCTTTACCGAACGGTTCAAGAAATTTTTCTTTTTGCTCTGCCGACCAATCATCTGTAAAACTTTGATATGTATCAACGCCGATTAAGCCAACTACTTTTTTGCCTAATATTTTAGCGGCCTCAAGAATAACCGAACCGCCCATCGAGTGACCGACAAGAATTACTTCTGTTAACTTTAGTTCGTTTACGACCGCAGCAACATCTTCACCAAACAACTGCATTGTGTAATCTTTGCGCTCTGTGCCCGATTCGCCGTGACCGGCAAGATCTATTGTAACTACTCTATACTTTTGTGATAGCTCCTCTACTTGAGCCGACCAGTATGATTTATCGCAGCTCCAGCCGTGAACGAAAACAAGAGTCGGCTCTCCTTTCCCGATTGCAGTATAAACGACATCGATTCCATCAACAGATTTTACTTTTGGATTAACCGAGTTATTATTTGAAGCAGTGATATTAGTTATGAAAGCAAAAATTAAAATGGGTAATAAACTTATTAGTACAATTCGGAATTTCATCGCGGGCCTCATTTTAGACAGTGCTAAATTAGTTGAAGTAGGCTTTATTTTCTAATCTAAAAATTCAAACTAGATAAAAAAAGGGATCGCAAAGCGATCCCGATTAATTGTTATTTCAATAACTCTTTTATTGCTTCTTCCAGTTTTTCGTTGAATTCTTTCGGTTTTTCAATCATCGGAAAGTGTCCGGTTCCGGGAATTAATTTGCTAGTAAAGCTTGGAAGAATTTTCATGTTTTCTGCTTCCTTTACTTTAAATTTTTGTCCATTAATACTAATAATTCTTGGTTGTAGTTCGGCAACGGCAGCAATAGAATTATATTGATAAATATTTCTAAAAATATCCATTCCAATATCAGAAGGAAGTTTGCTCATTTTCTTCACAAGACTTTTAACCATCACTGTATCAGCGCCCTCCAAAAATAAAGTGCCTACATATTCGCGAACACTAGCAAGATAGTTTTCTTTGAAAGTAGTTAAATAATCTTCGGCGGATTTGGGGTTTTCTCCCTTCTGGAACAATTGATAAGTATCTACACCGATTATTCCAACTACCTTTTCTTTAATTTGTCTGTAAACCTCAAGGCTGATTATTCCCGCCATTGAATGCCCAACAAGGATTACTTTGTTAAGCTTCAGTTTGTTTATCACAGAAACAACATCATTGGCAAACGCTTTTATGGTAAAACTTTTTCTCTTTTTTCCAGAGTCACCATGACCGGCAAGATCGAGGGTTACAACTTTATACTGAGAAGAAAATTTCGTTACTTGTTCTTTCCAAAGAGATTGATCCCATCCCCAGCCATGAACAAAGATTAACGCGGTTTCACCTTTACCATAAACAGAATACGCTATATCAACTCCGTCTGCTGATTTTACTTTTCCCGCAGCAACGTTAGTTACCATGGGAAAAATTAGTATCACAGCTAAAATTAGATATTGTTTGGTTTTCATCTATGCTCCAAAAGTAATAATTATGGCTTTTACATTATGCGACTAATGACTAAACAAAAAAAATCCGTACAACAAAATACTGCTGTACGGATCGTAAGTGAAATCATTATATAATTATTTTTTAGCTGGTTCTTCTATTTTGTATTGGGCAATTGAAAATTTGCCTTCTTCAACTTCTAATGTTTTTTTCTTTTTGGAACCATACTCAGCCTTTTCAACAACAAAATCGAAACTTCCGGCAATTGCTTTGCTGGACGGATCAAAAGACGAAACCACTAATTCACCTTCAATTGTATTCCATTGCGGTGCTTCCGGATCGGGTACCCAAATAACTTCTGCATCCGGAGCGGCATTGTTTTCCGCACTTTGCGGAACATACTTTAATGTTACCGGCAATTGCCCGGTAAGCTTTGTTAGCTTTATATATAAGTGCATTCCATGTGTTTCGTGCTGTGTGCGAATCTGAAGAAAATTTTCTTTACCCATACTTACTTGTACTGCATCGGCAACTTTGCCGCTGAATTCATCACCATCTACTTTACAAGTAAATGTTGATTGCGCATATGCTTCAACAGTTAATGCCAACCCGAATAATAAAGCCAATTGCAGAAGGTAATTTCTCTTCATGCCTACTCCTAGTTTTAAAGATTAACGATTCCTCAGAAAAGCGTTGGCAAAGTAATTTTTTTATCGGATTGCGTCAAGTGATTTTACTTTGCCTTAGAATTTTTGTTTTTCGAACCTTCCGGCTATCTCATTATTTTATGAGTATCATTTTCTTTGTTTGATTGAAACCAGCCGACTCTATTCTATAGTAGTAAACACCACTCGCCAATTGGGACGCATTAAAATTAACAGAATGTTTGCCGGCGTTTTGTTTTCCATTAACCAAAGTTGCTACTTCTCTCCCGATGTTATCATATACTCTTAGTTTTAGTTCTGCACTTGCCGGTATAGAATACGAAATTGAAGTAGATGGATTAAATGGATTTGGATAGTTCTGTTCCAAAGTATATTTTGACGGAAGCTCCGCGATTTGATCAGCAGAAACTGAACCGCCAACCTTACCCCAGAATGCTCCTCTTCCGTGTGTTGCTGCAACAACTACTCCATCACTAATTCTTGAAGCAATAGTTTCAACTACAACGTTGCCAATTAAATTTGGTGCTTCTAAACCCCACACTGTATTCATTCCATTTAAATTATCTGTAGAATAAACACCTGTGCTTGTTGCCACTAAATATACTTTCGAATTATTAAAGGGAAGAATAGTAGCTGATCTAATTGAGGGACCTTGGTTAGTTGGCCCGCCTTGTAAATTTCCTTCTATGGCTTGCCAGGAAGCACCTCCATCTTTCGAATAGAATAATCCAATTATTCCGTAATTAGAAAAAGACACTATTATTTCGTTAGCATCCAGAGGATTTACCGCTATGCCACTTACATAAGAACCCGCTGTAACTTCAGGTAGATTAGGCGAAATATCGGAAGCTACTGTAGCTGTTTTCGAGTTTTGAAGCTTTAACACAATTGGATTTCCGGAATCAGAATATGCGCCCAAGTATAATATGTGAGCCGGAGTTTTAGAAACACTAGCCGTTGAATAAACATAATTTTGAGGAAGTTGCAAATCAATTGATGTCCATCCTTGTGTAAGTTTGTCTTGGTTGAATTCGGGTAATTTGCTTAGCTCATTATTTCTCCAAAGCATATTCCCAGCAAGGTAATACATATAATCTTCATCAACCGGATCAACTACAAATGGATTAATGAATAATTGCCCGCTTGCATCTTGTGGAGTTATGCTACTCCATTTAGTTAGATCGGGATCGCCATTAGAGTCATATTCTAGTCTTGTCACAGATCCATTTTGTGTTGAAGAATATGCAAGTTTCGTTCCCACATAAGAATAAGAACCATCACCAGTACTAACGTCCTTGTATGGAGAAGCGACAGATCCATCAAATCTGAAATATGGAGTCCCGTTGTCTTGAGCGCCTCCTAAAATTCTAGAGTCATTTGCATTTTCGGAAATTGACATAGTATAGTACTGTGTAACATTGTATGTTTTATCTCTATCCTCCCAAGGAAAGAGCTCTACATAATTTGTTGTTGAAGCTTGCGAAGAAAAACTGAGTCCACCATCGTGAGCTACCCAGACATCGTCTGGATTTTTAGGATCAAATACAAATGTATGAACGTCCGGATGCAAGCTTGGATGAGAGCTATTATCATTCTTTACAGTATAACCGCCAATCCAATTAACCAATTTGTTATCAATCTTAGTTGCGAAACCATCTAAGGTTCTGTAAACGTTGGTTAATCCAAAGAATACAATGTTTTCATTTGCGGGATGAACTCCCAACGCCATATTGTAATTACCTTGACTGCTAAGTTTTCCATTTTCTTCGTCGCTAAAGACTTGAATATTTTCACTTAAGTCCTCTACTTGCTCTGTGTTTAGGTCAATTCTAAACATACGTAAATCATCAGCTTGAGAGGTTTGATATTTACCTCCGGTATTCATTAACGCATAAGCCAAGTTTGGTTTTGATGTAGCAAACGCAAGGACGGTTCTATCATGCTCAGCGGGATAGCTTGTGCTATTGATAAATTTCCATGTGCTTCCATCATCCGTTGAGTAATAAAATCCCGGTGCATTTGTCTGTGTGGGCGAATTTGATTTTTGAGATAACACAGCTAACAAAACACCATCTTTGTTTACTTTAATATCTGTACGCAAATGTTCGTTTAATGCACCTAACGATGGAGAAAAAGCACCGCCGGCATTAACTGATTTTGCAATTATTCCGCCATTTGTAGCCAGAAAAACTGACCCGGTTTTAGGATTAACAACAATAGAGGTCGTGAAAGAATAAATATCACTCCATTCAACATTGCTAGAAACCTTAGTACTTGCAAGCAGATTCCACGTTTCACCATTATCTACTGATTTATATACACCGCCTCCAAAAAATTTTGCAGCACCGCTTCTATCACCGGCAGATCCATCCATTTCTCCAGCGGAATAGTACCAGGTATTACTGTGACCATCTCTGGTATCTTGAGCTAAAGCAACAACACTTTGTACTTCATTTGGAGAAGTTTTTAATTTCCATGTAATTCCCTTATCCGTAGATTTCCAAATTCCACCGCTTACCCCACCGGCTAAAATCACATTAGAATTCTTAACATCAATAGCTAATGCTCTTGTTCTTCCTCCTAGATCTACTGGACCAGCCTCTTTCCACTCCAACTTTAACGCACTATTGTTTTTGAATAACCTATTTGCTGCGGGCAGTTTCCTTGAATAGTTGAGCTCGATTTCTCTTATGTTTTTTGGAATCGTATTAGTTCTTGGATCTCTAAGCATGTTAAAGTAATACTCACTTCTAAGTTTTTTACTTTCTACGCTGGCTTTGGGGCTTCCGGAAGACCTAACTTTTTTTTGCAAATGATTCGAATTGCTATTGAAATTCAGAAATAGAAACAATGCAGCAATTGATAATATAATTGTTGTAGATAATAGAGCCGTTTTTTTCATAGTCCCTTTCTTTAATTGTTTTTTGATATTGAAATTATTTCCCACTTAAATGAATCCTTAGAATTAACACCACCTTGATATAATTTTAGTTCAATAGTAAAAGGAACAGTTGCATCAGCTTTATCTAGGTTTTCTTTAACATTGCCGAGAGTTGCAATTGCATTTAGTTTAGAACCAGATGCAATAGGTGAAGATGATGGACCATACCCTAAAACCCTTATAATATTTAATTCTACGGTTTTATTAATACCGGCAGATTCAATTTCATTTATTTTAGCAACTACTTCTGCAACACCAGGAGACAGTTTATTCTTAACTGCTATTTGTGCATCGCTGGAAGCACATGCATTAATTAGCATGAAAAGTAATGTGAGAATGGCAGAATTGATTATTTTAAAATTTTTCATAAGCACTCGGTTTAAAATATAAATTGAAGAAAGGCGAATAATGTCGGATGTCACATCTCAATATAACAAACTTTTATTTTTATTCGCCACACTTTGCTACAAATACTTGGTGTGTTTATGTCTCTGGCTTAGAATTGATTAATTAAAATTCTTTCTCATCATCTTCGACGTCAAGGTCTGGAATTTGTGTAAAAGCAATTCTCATCGGTGCGGATTTTAATGCTGAATGCGAAGGCGCGTAATATGCAGATGCAAAACCATATTTTTTATTCAGCTTGTCTACGGCATTGTTTAAGGATTTTATTTTGTCATAGTCCTCAAAAAGAATTGGAGTGTTATCGCTCTCTTCAATAAGTTTATAAAGAGTTACGCTAACAGCCAGCGGAGCAAATTCCTCATGCGGATATAGCTCCCACATTTTTTTTAACGTCTGTAGAAGCGACATTGTGTTTTGTGTATGAGAAAAACTCATTTCATCACGCCAGCGTTGCGATCCAAGAAACCGAACACCAACAGACAAAGCGCCCGTAGCATATCCAAGATACCGCATACGCATTGCGGCCTTTTGCAGCAACCGACTCAAAACCGCGTACGCTGCTTCTTTATTTCGCTGTTCGGGTGGAAGTACATGCGAATGCCCTATAGTTGTTCTGTGTGTAGGCGGACGCTTAACAACTTCTCCGCGAAGCTGTGCATACATTCTATCACCTTCAATTCCGCCCCATACTTCATGTAGTTTAGTTTTAGGTGAAGAGCACAATTGCTCAACAGTATAAATACCATGCTTACGCAAGCGAACTTCCATCCTTCTTCCAACGCCCGTTAAATCGTTCGTGCTTAAGCTGTAAAGAATTTGCGGCAAATCTTTTTCTTCAATTACGGTTAAACCATCCGGCTTGTGCATATCTGTGGCAGTTTTAGATAAAAAACGATTAGGGGCAATTCCAATTGAGCACTTTATATATTCGCCAACTTTTTCAGCAATCTCTTTTTTGATTTTTTGTGCGATTAAAATTGCTGTCTGCGGGTCCCGTTCTTTTCCCACTAGCGAACAGACAACTTCGTCTATCGACATAATTTGATCGACATGAATACAAGTTTCGATTGTCTCAACAAGTTTATGATGGTATTCTATATAAACGCGGTGGTTGGCTTCTACAAGATTTATTCCCGGGCAAATTTTCTTAGCATCTGTAACCAGCGTTCCGGTTTTAATTCCAAGCTTCTTTGCTTCATAACTTGCTGCAATGCAGCAAGTTCTATCCGTCATAACCGGAACTACAGCCGTAGGTTTGTTGCGAAACTTTGGATTAAGCTGTTGTTCAACAGAAGCAAAGTAAGAATTAAAATCTACATATAAATTACGAAGCGGCATTTGGTAGATCCGGTTAAAAAGTTTAGAAGAGTTAAGAGTATTACTAAATTAAAAAAAATCGGATAGGATACAATCTTAAGAAAAAATTACCGCGCTTAAATAACCAACAACCTCGGAACCGTCTCCGGTAACATCTCCCGAATCTGTCCTTGAAACAACTTCGGCATTGCGAATTCCTTTTAATTCCGCAGTTTTTAATAAAACCGCAATTGGTCCGCCGCCACAAGCTTCACACTTCTGATCTTCTAAATCATCAAGTAAACCATTGTAATCAAATTCTGAAATTCTCTTTTCGACTATTGAATCCAACTTTGCAGCATTCTCTTTGGAATGAAAATGAGAAAGATCCGAGCTGGCAACTATCAAAGTTTCATCATTAACAATCTGCGCAAGTTTCTCAGCTAAACCTTCGACAAATATTTTACGCTGATCGCCCATTACAATTGGAACAAGATTAAAACTTCCGAGAACGGTCTGAAGAAAAGGAAGCTGAACTTCTAGGGCGTGTTCTGCGCGATGTCCGTTTAATCCTTCGAATATGTAGCCGTTGTCTTCGACAAGCTTTGCAATCATCTCCTTATCAAGTTCAATTTCACCAAGCGGAGTTTTGTACGCATCGCCGCTATAGATTGAAATACCGGGAAAATATTCTCTATGACTTGGGGAGATCACGACAACGGTTTTGTAATTTTTATTTTCTATTGTCTTGTAAGCGTGCGCTGCCGTTCTACCGGAATACGTATAACCGGCATGGGGAGAAATAATTCCAAATATTTTTTCGTAAGACTTCTCAAGTTGAACGGATTCCAGATGCGATTTAATTTCCGAAGCTAGTTTTGAAGGTGAAGAAGGATAGAACATTCCGGCAACGGCGGGTTCGCGCACAGTTTTCATTCTTGTTCAATCTCCTTTTCCGAAAAAACTGTTGCAGTAAATCCTTTCAGTTTTAGTTCTTTGTCGCGCCAGTAGCTTTTATACAATCCGCTTTTCTGACATATAGCATCGAGATATTCTTCTTTGTTCATCTTATGTTCAATTGGCACTTGCGGGAGAAGTAAGCCGCGTCTTCCTTTTTCCTCCAATATCAGCCCATGTTTACCAAGTTCAATTTCATCGTAACTATTTAGGGGAAATGGTTCGGAAAGAATTGAAATCTCCAGTGAAATATCCTTTAGTTCTTCTTCTATAACCGGCGAGAATCTTGGATCGAATTGAGCTGCTTGTATTGCGGCTTCACAAACGGTTTTGAATACCGGTTGATCGCCGATTATGTAGCCGATGCATCCGCGCAGTTGTTTGTGTTCAGTTAGTGTAACAAATGCACCGGCATGAGATTTCAACACCGGATATTTTTCATAATTCGGCGTCTCTATTTTTACTTTATCAAAAAGTGATATGATTGAATTTCGTGCAGCAGAAAGGAGAATCTTTTTTTCATCGCGATTTAATTCCATTGATTCACTCCATCACAACCTTGATCTTGCTCATGCTCTTAATCTTAATCTATTTTTTGAATCTCCACTTCATTCTTCCCTTTCAGAACAAAAACATAATTCTTGTACACAAAGAAAGAGTCTGTTAGAAGCGCGGTTATGTTTTCGTTTATTGTTTCAAAGAGAATGGTTTCGCCGGAAGATTTTGAAATCACGGCAAACCGGTTTGTAAGTTTTTCATCTTTCTCTTTAGTGTGAAAACTGAAAAGAGACAAGTCTTTGGAACTTGCCCATTCAATTTCTCCGGCTAACGAAAAACCTTCCGTGAATTGCTTAATTATTTGGTACGTTACAGCGTCCGCTGAGATAAGATTTAATTCCGGATAGATATAGTCACTCCAATCCTTTTCGCCTTCTGCTTCAGAACGTATAGAATTTACAAGCGAGTAATCGTTTTTCAAATCTTCTTTTACTTCTCCGGTTAGGTAATCCAAAGTGTAAAAAAATCTTTCTTCAAATCCTTGAGTAAAACAATAAACTTTATCTTGGTGTACAAAGGAGAAGGCGTAACTATCGTTTTGCCAAATCACTTTTTGAGAAGCAATATCGAAAGCAATTATTTCCCGGTGTCCCGGCATATCCGGCTTTGGAAACTTATGAAAGTAGATTACATCTTTATATATCGCTTCAATTCCAAGCCAAATTTTTTCTTCTAATTGCAGATCAGTAAAAATGCTTTTGCCATCATTTAGTTCGAAACAATGAAACGAAACTTCTTTTGTATTTGTATCGCGAGTTTCGATTACCAGCTTGTCTGTTTCAGTAATCAGAATTCTAAAAATCTGTTTATCAGATTTGAATCCAAAATGTTTTTTCATTTCTTCCTTTGCGTCTCTGTGTCTCTGCGGTTTTCCTATTCACCGCAGAGACGCAAAGTTTATAGTTTCTTAAATCTTGCGGTAAAGTGTCTAAGCATTGGCGCTTCATACGTAAATGCATAACCACGCAGCTCGTTTCTCTTTTTGTAAACCTCAATCAAAACTTCAGCAACGTAATCAATGTGGCTTTGCGTGTAAACTCTACGCGGTATTGCCATGCGAACAAGTTCCATCATTGCCGGAATTAGTTTACCGTTTTCATCATACTTGCCGAACATAACACTGCCAATTTCGCAAGCGCGTATTCCACCCTCAATATACATTTCGCAAGTAATTGATTGCCCCGGAAATTGCTCTGCCGGAATGTGGGGAGCGAAACGTTTTGCATCTACATAAATTGCGTGTCCTCCCGGCGGTTCAATAATAGGAATTCCGTTGCTCAGCATTTTCTCGCCAAGATATTCTGTACTGCGAATTCTGTATTGCAGATATGGCTCCTCAACAACTTCTTCCAAACCTTGAGCAATGGCTTCAAGATCGCGGCCGGCTAATCCGCCGTAGGTTGGGAATCCTTCAGTAACTATAAGTAAATTTCTGCATTTCAACGCAAGCTCATCATCGTTTAGAGAAAGCCATCCGCCAATGTTTACAAGCGCATCTTTCTTTGCGCTCATTGTTGAGCCGTCGGCATAAGAAAACATTTCCTGGCAGATTTCTAAAACCGTTTTGTCCTTGTAGCCATCTTCGCGCAGTTTAATAAAGTATGCATTCTCGGCAAAACGGCATGCATCTAAGAAAAGGGGAATGTTGTTTTTCTTACACACAGCCGAAACATCTTTGATGTTCTTCATCGATACCGGCTGTCCGCCGCCGGAATTGTTAGTTACTGTAAGAACAACCAGCGGAATATTTTCTCTTCCATATTTTTTTATGAATGCTTCGAGAGCGGGAACATCCATATCGCCTTTAAATGGCGCCCGCTGCTCGGGATGTTTGCCGACTTCGTTCAGCAAATCGAATCCTTCTGCGCCGGAAAACTCGATGTTGGCACGTGTTGTATCAAAGAAAGTATTAGCTGCAAAATATTTTCCTTTTCCGCCGAGTATTGTAAAGAGAATCTTCTCGGCAGCTCTTCCTTGATGAGTTGGAATAATAAACTTATCGCCGGTAATTTTTTTTACTGCGGCTTCGAAACGATAAAAGCTTCTTGCGCCGGCGTAGCTTTCATCGCCACGCATAATGCCCGCCCACTGATCCGAACTCATTGCAGATGTCCCGCTGTCTGTTAGCAGATCAATCAAAACATCTTCGGCCTTAATTAAGAATGGATTGTTGCCCGCTTCTTCCAAAACTTTAGTGCGTTCCTCTTTGGTCGTAAATTTAATAGGTTCAACAGATTTGATTCTGAAAGGTTCGATAATGGTTTTCATAATTCCTCTTTTTAGTGAGAGAAAATTAAGAATTATCAACAAGGAATAGAACAAATTTAACTCCCGCCCGACTTCGTCGTTCGGGGCGGGGATTGAACAGATTAAAGCAGATAAAGCATCAAAAGTTTATGTAAAGCATACTTGACATTTTGTAAAGAATGCTATATTTTGGTTTTGAAATTAATTAACTCATGTGAGAACAAAATGAAACTAGGTTTTAAGAATTTTTCATTTCCGTACCGTAAGCAAGCAATGTTTGCGAGTATAATTTTTATTCTTTCAATTACATACTTAAAAACCATCTGGCACTTTTACCCAATTATTGCCTTAATAATTTTCACACTACTAATGTCCTATTCATTTCTTGGTAATTATAAATTACTCGATAAAATGGACGAATTACAAAAACTAATTCAGTTGGAGCGGGGCTACTTGTTAAGTCAATTCATCCCTCTCATAATCTTTGTTGTATTCCTTATTAATCAATATTATCAAATCAGCATTGATCTAACTATCGTTTTCGTTTTATTTGCTGTCATTGTTCAAAGCACGCAGCAATACTTAAAGAAGAAATATTCATGAAGAGCAACCTTCACATTTTGCGCGCGGAGCGGCGTTTATCTCAAGATGATTTGGCGAAACTGTTGGAAGTTTCCCGCCAAACTATAAACGCCATTGAGCGTGAGAAGTACGATCCGAGTCTACCGCTTGCGTTAAAGATTGCCAAAGTGTTCGAAAGAAAAGTTGAAGAGATATTTTTTCTGGAGGAAAAATAAAATGAAGATCAAGTATTCACACAGATATCTAATTGAACTAGTGGGTGGCTTAATAATGATTGCGGCACTCCTAGTATTTGGCACCAAAGGAGAGTTATCATTTTTTCTGTTATTCACAATACCAATAATAGAGTTGATGATAAAACCAGACGAAAGAGAAAGAGCTTTATTCCAAAACACTAATAAACTTACGATTATCATCGGTATAATAATATTCCTTGCACTTTCTTTTTACTCACACAACACTACAAACGAGATTGTAAGGTTGATTTGGTGGAGGTTGGCAATCGCTACGAGCATTGCACTGCATGGTGGGATTGGAATATACTACCTAAAATATAAATAGGATCGCCGATTATAGAGATCCATCTTATTAAAATCACTTCACTAATAATATCAAGGAGAAATCAAATGGGAGAAATACTAAGCAATGATTTACCTAAAATGGCTTCTGTAAATAATATGCAAGATGAGCTAGAGCTTTCGCACGTTGATAAGTTAGTCGGGATTTTAACAAGTCCGATTGAAACGTTTAGTAAAACTGCTTCGTTTCCGTCTAAAACCACCGATTGGATAACACCACTTTTAATATTTATAACAGCATCAATAATTGCCATTTGGTTTGGTTTCTCTAATCCGGCAATTCAACAAGAAAAGAAAGCTGAAAGCGAAAAACAGATTCAAAAATTGGTTGATGAAGGAACGCTTACTCAAGAACAAGCTGATCAACAACTTGAAATGACTGACAAAATCATGGGTGGACCAATCGTATATGTTACTTCAGCAATTTCAATTTTCATATCAAAATTTATTTTCTTTTTTATCGTTACCGGTTGTTTGTATTTCGCAATTAAGTTGATTCTTAAAGGGGATACAACCTTTAAAGAGTCTATGGTTGCTTATGGATTACCATACTATATTCTGACTGTTCAAGTTATGGTCTTACTCATTCTAACATTGATCTTTGGAAAAACAATAAACGACACAAGCGTTACATCATTCTTAACAGTTGACAAACAATCATTTCTAAATTTCATTCTTAGCAAGATTGATGTTTTATCAATTTGGTTTTATTTAGTAGTTGGAATCGGTTTTGCTAAAATGTCAAAATCTGAGAATACAAAGAAATATATAGTACTAGTTTTCAGTTTATGGATTGGTTTCAGCTTAGTATTCTTTTTACTTGGGAAGTACATTCCTTTCTTGGCTAGATTCAACGGCTAATTTCCAGATTGCATTGTAGAGTTAGACATGGTTGTTTGTTCGAATTTTTCGGTTCATCTTTTTGGTAAATTCATGGTGCGATTATTTAATATTTTTTGCTAATTTGCATTCAGTAACACTCACCAAATAAGAATCAAGGAGTAATCAAATGGAAGAAATGCAAAACCAAGATGCACCAAAGATGTCCTCCGTTGAAGACGCACAAGAAGAGCAAGAACTTTCTCACACCGATAAGCTAGTTGGAGTTTTTACTGAACCAATGCCTATGTTCACAAAGGCAGCTAAGTCTCCCGCAAGAACTACGGACTGGCTAATTCCGGTATTTGTTGTAATTGCAATCGCTATTCTTTCCCAGTTCGTTTTGCTAAGCAATCCGGAAATTAAACGCCAGCAGCAAGACAAAGTGATTGAACGTATGGAGAAGCAATTTGATGAAGCTGTTGCAAAAGGACAAATGACACGCGAACAAGCGGATCAGCAAATTGAAACCATGCAAGATAATATGGGTGCCGGCGGTGTATTTCAAACCATCGGTATTGTTGTTGGTATTCCAGTAGGAACCTTTGTAGTCTTCTTCGTATTAACCGGTTTTTTCTTTGCTGTTGCAAAGTTTGGATTAAAGGGAGCCGGCACTTACAAAGATGTTATGGTTGCTTACGGTTTGCCGATGTATATCTCTGTTATTGAAATAATTGTTTCTGTTATTGCGGCAATTGCTATGGGGAAATTCCTAACCGGCATAAGCGCTGCTGATTTAATGGGAACCGACAAAACTACATTAGCCGGCTTCTTTTTAAGCAAGCTAAATGTGTTTTCAATTTGGTTTTATGTTGTCTTTGGAATTGGTTTGGCTAAGATGAATAAATCTGATGATGTTAAGAAGTACATAATTGCAATTGTTGCTATCTGGCTCGGCTTTGGATTGCTTTTCCACTTTTTAACTCAAGCAGTTCCATTCTTGGCTAACTTCGCTGGGTAATAAATTGTCATTCTGAACAAAGTGAAGAATCTCTTTTCAAAAAGGAGATTCTTCTCGTCCCTAGTCTTCGACTCCGCTCAGACTGACGGGACTCATCAGAATGACGTTAATAAATTTCTAATTTTATCACCTTCAATCTCTTTTACTTTACCAACCTTCAAATCATCGAGAATTAAATTTTCTATTCTTACTCTTACTAATCTTAGAGTTGGCAATCCAACAGCGGCAGTCATTTTTCTAACTTGCCGGTTTCTTCCTTCAATTAACGTGAGCGAAATCCAGTTTGTTGGAATACTTTTCCTTTCTCTTATCGGCGGAACTCGTGGCGGAAAGTTTGGATCATCAATTAATTTGGCTTTAGCCGGAAGAGTTAATTTTCCCTCGATCACAACTCCGCTACATAGTTTTTGCAAAGCTTCCTTCGTTGGAATTCCTTCAACTTGCGCATAGTATTCCCGTTCATGTTTATGCTTAGGATTTAGGAGGTAATCTGTCATCGACTTATCATTGGTAAGCAAAAGAAGTCCCTCGCTATCCATATCAAGTCTTCCAACCGGGTAAACATCCTTGGAAAATTTAAATAGCGAGCTTAAAGTTGGGCGGTTATCGTCATCGGTGAATTGAGTAAGCACACCGTACGGTTTGTTCAGAATAAAATATTTGCTGCTTGTTTTCACTTCTATATTATCGATTGAGGATCAACATCAATTATTAGTTTAACATCGCGGTAGCGCGATTTTTGGTTAAACTCTATCATAGCATTTAGCAAAGCGGTGCGCAAAATTTTTCCAGATGGATCAAACTTTTTACTGCTCTTTATTAAAATTTGCCAGCGATAGAATCCCTTTATTTTATAAATGATTGCCTCGGTAGGTGGTGTAAGTTTTAGTCCGCCGGGATAGCTTTTTAGTAGTTCGAATAAATCTTTAATTGCACCGCGAGCGCGATCTTCTTTTTCATCCTTCACTTCAATCAGACCTATTCGTGTAAACGGAGGATACTCACCTTGTTCACGCAGCATAATTTCTTTTTCATAGAACGCATTGTAATCCGTTTCCAAAACTTTTTGCAGAACAAAATGTTTTTGGTTTTGTGTTTGAATAATTACTTCGCCTTCTTTTTCGCTACGCCCGGCTCGTCCGGCAACTTGTGTTAAAAGCTGAAACGTTCTTTCATCTGCGCGAAAGTCGGGAATCCAAAGTGAAGTTTCTGCAGCAACAACACCAACTAAAGTAACATCTCCAAAATCCAATCCTTTGGAAACCATTTGCGTTCCAACGAGAATTTGTATTTCTCCTTTACGAAAACGATTTAGAATTTCGCCAAGGCTTCCCTTCTTGCTTATGGAATCGGAATCAATTCTTTCGATTGCTACATTCGGGAAATAATAATCAAGTTCATCTTCAACACGCTGTGTCCCGGTTCCAAAAAATTTGAGAGCGATTGAGCCGCAATTTGTACAAGCCTTTGGTACAGGCTGAACAATGTTGCAGTAGTGACACTGCAGAATATTTTTATTGATATGATGAACCATTGCCACGGAACAATCCGGACACATTATTACTTCGCCGCAATCATTACAAAAGACTTGTGTGGCAAATCCGCGTCGGTTTTGAAGAATGATAACACTTTCCTTTTTCTTTATTCTCTCGCCAATAGCTTCGAGCAAAGTCTGGGAGAAAATGCTTTCCATTTTCTTTTTCTTCTTCTCAATAGTAATGTCCACCAAACGAATGCGGGGCATCTTGGCATTATCAACTCGTTCTAAAAGTTCAAGTAGCGTAAACTTTCCATTGAGTGCATTGTACATGCTTTCCACAGATGGAGTAGCAGAACCAAGTACAGCGGGACAGTTGCTAAGCCTAGCACGAATTATTGCCGCATCTCTTCCGTTATATTTTGGAACAAGGTCATTTTGTTTGTAACTCTGGTCATGCTCTTCATCAACTACAATTAAACCAATATTTTTCAGCGGAGCGAACAAAGCCGAGCGGGGTCCAATAACCAAGCTGTATTTTTCGGCAACAATTCCGCGCCATGAATCGTAACGTTCGCCAAGCGACATCCGGCTGTGAAGCACTGCAATTTTATCTTTGAAATGATTATAGAATCTTGAGGTGATCTGGGGTGTAAGAGATATTTCCGGAACAAGAATTATTACTGTTTTTCCTTTAGCTAAAACTTTTTTTGCAAGTTCTATATACACTTGTGTCTTGCCGCTGCCGGTAACACCGTGCAAAAGAAACGTTTCAAATTCGTTAGCTTCAATTCCCGAACTGATTTTTTCTACTACATTCTTTTGTTCGTTTGTTAACTCAAATTCTTTTGCCGCCTCTGTGTAAATTTCTGCATAAACCCGCTCTACTTCTTTATCAACTACCTCAACAAATCCTTTCTTCTCAAGACTTTGAATTGTAGCTTGACTGAGATTTGTTTTCTTCAGCAATTCAGATTGCTGGATGGCTTCTTTCCTAGAAATTAACTCAAGCAGAATAACAATTTGCTTGGGCGACTTTCGCTCCAATTCCGGCATTGCTTCATAAATTTCATCAATCGGTTTAGCAAGCTGAACAAACTTCGCCATTTTAACACGAACTTTGCTCTGCTCAACAAGATCGAGAATTGAAAGAGCGCCAATCTTTTCCAACGAACGCAGAGCCGAGTAGATACTTTTACTTTTTAACTGCTTTTGTAACTGAGATATATAATGGACTTCCCTTTCTGCTAAGACACTTAAGAGCTTTGCACGCGGTGTCGTTTTCTTCAGTTCTTGGTCATAAAGCTGAGCGCAGAATTTCATATCAGTTACAATTTTCCGCTTCGATTCAACATCGCTTCCGTATGGAACCGAATTGCGGAGTGCTTCGCCAAGAGAGCTAATGTAGTATTCCGAAATCCATTCATAAAATTTAATTGCTACTTCATCAAAAATGGGAAGATCATCCAGAACATCCCTTATCGGCTTCACCGTTTCTTTGATATCTGTCGTTTCCGAGACGCCAACTACAAATCCGGTAAGCACACGCTTGCCAAAGGGCGCAACAACCCGAACACCAATTTTCACAATTGGAAGGAACTCTTCCGGTATGGAATAGGTAAAAGAATTTCTAAACGGTAAAGGAAAAACGACTTGGCAAAACATTCTATTTAGCAGTTAGTTATTAGCAATTGGCCATTAGCCAAGAGCTAAAGGCGCTACTAATATAATCATTGCTAATTCAGATTGCTTGGAATGAGCTGTTTAGCTTAACTTTAGCAACCAAAAACCAAATTAATGGAGAAATCATGAAAAAATACTTTATTCTATTATTGCTTGTAGCATTCACATTTTCAAATGCAGCTAATTTAAAACTTGGCAAACCCATCACCATAAAAGATAAATCTTCTGTTTCTAAGATTTTACAAAGTCCGGCAAAATTCGAAGGGAAAACAGTTTTAGTTGAAGGAAAAATTCTTGAAGTTTGTCAGGATAGCGGCTGTTGGATTGAATTAGCTGGTGATAAAGCCGGACAAAAAATCAAAGTCCAATTTGAAGAGGGAAAAGTTTCAGTTCCTAAGGACAGCAAAGGCAAAATGGTTTCTGTACAAGGAATTGTTGAAGAAGTAACTCCGGAAAATTCTTGCAGCGACGATAAGCACGCAAAAGGCGATAAAGTAGTTGTTAAGGAAGAAGCTAAGAGCGATTGCGGTGGTTGTGCAAGTGCCAGTTCTTGCGGTGATGAAGCCAGCGATTGCGGCGACGGCGAAAAGACTGCAAAAGTATATCAAATAAAAGGGCTTGGCGCTGTTATAAAATAATTTCTTAAATCAAAAGAAAGAATTATTAAATGGAAGCTATTCGATTTTCAATATTGATTAATTCCAACAAGCAAAAAGTTTGGCACACAATGCTTGATGATAAGACCTATCGTGAGTGGGCTAAAGAATTTCACGTTGGCTCTTATTACGAAGGCAGTTGGGAAAAAGGAAGCGAAATTCGTTTTTTAGCAGCAAATGAAGAGGGTAAATTGGAAGGAATGCTGAGTAAAATAAAAGAGAATATTCCATATCAGTTTATCTCAATCGAACATCTTGGTATGATTAGCAACGACATAATTGACACAACGAGTGACGAAGTGAAAAAATGGGCTCACTGTTTTGAGAATTACTCGCTTCTTGAAAAAGGTGACATGACCGAATTAATAGTGGAAATGGAAGTAGACCCGAATTACAAATCAATGTTTGATGAAATGTGGCCCAGAGCCTTAAATACCCTTAAAAAAATGTGTGAAAAGTAAACAACAACAACCAGCTTGAAGCTTAGGAACCTCTTTCGTAAAGAAAGAGGTTTTTTTTGTCCACTCAGAACATGCTTAACTTTTGCAACTCGATACTGGGTTATAAAAATAGCACTCATAAAAAATCCCGTCCTTTTACAAAAAGAACGGGACTGCTTTTCATTTGAGGAGGGTTTGTAAAGCTAATTTTTAGGCTGATATACGATTTTGCGAATAGTATCGAACTGAAGATATGGATATTCATTACGTAAGGTTTCGATGGCGTCACTTGCACTTACTTTTCTGGAGCGCATATTCTTGAACTTTCTTCTGATGATAAAATCGCGTACAGACTTTTCATCGATTAGGCCTCTGTTGCAAAGGAGGTCGTAAGTATCATCGCTTATTAAATCAGCGAGTGGATTTCTTTCGTTAATGATTACGCTTTCCATAGATCCTCCGTGTATAATGTTGGTTGATGACATTTTTAGTAAGAGATTTTCTGCATGCTAAATAAGGAATGCGTCTTCGTTTGGAAACAGCACGATTATGTGGTTTTAAAGGAAATAGGGGGAAATTTTGGTATTATGCTACATGATCATGTAGGTAAACAGTTAGCTTTCTTAAATAATCCCTTTTCGAATTGCTTTTGCTACTGCTTCCGATTGTGAGTGAACATGAAGTTTGCGATATATATTTTTTATGTGATGACGAACTGTATCGACACTTATAAAAAGACGATCTGCAATTTCTTGGTAATTGTTGCCGTCAGATAGTGACGTGATTACTTCCTTTTCACGCGCAGAAAGCTCTGAATCTTTTTCTTCACTTTGCTTTCCTTGTGTTTGCTTAAAGACATCTATTACTTGGCGGGCAATTAAAGAACTCATCGGAGCGCCACCATCGTTAGCATCTTTTATAGCATCCAGCAATCTAGCTGGTGGAGTTTTTTTCACCAGATAACCGCACGCGCCGGCGCAAAGCGCTTTAAATACTGTCTGACTGTCTTCGTAAACGGTTAGCATAAGTATATTCAAATCGGGCTTCATCTTCTTTGCTTTAGCTATTCCATCTATTCCGCTCATGCCGGGCAAACCAATATCCATCAATACCACATCTGCGGTAAGTGTAGGAAGTTTAGCAAGAAAAGATTCACACTCGGAGAAAGCGCCTACACAGCTATAACCCGGAGTTCCATTGATTAACGCTGCAAGTCCTTCTCGTATAGTATTGTTGTCTTCGGTGATAACTACTTTAATCATTCTCTAATCTTATATTGGATGTAAAGTTATGCTTTTTTTAACAAGCGTAGAGATTAAGTTACTTAAATGGGAAAAAAGGTAATTTATAGTTAGAATCAAACTTACCCTTAAATTTTAGCGCCGTCCCTTCACTTCCCGAAATTATTTCTAGATTGCCGCCAATTGCTTTTGCTCTGGATTTCATATTTCTTATACCGTTGCCGGAATCTATTCTGTGCTGCTCAATACCATTTCCATCATCGCTTAGTGAAAGTAGCAATTTGTCTTTAACAATATCAGCTTCGATGGTTATTTTCTTACACTTACTGTGCTTTATAGCGTTATTAAGCGCTTCTTTGAATATCATAAATAGATTCTGCTTGTATTCCATTGGAAGCTTAACCGAACTCAATTTTTCCAAGTTAGCTGTTTTATAAGAAATTCCCGCAGCAGTCATTAAGTCGCTATAGGAATCTTTGAGCCTCACAATCAGATCATAAAAAGAGTCTCTCTGAGGATTAACCATCCAGACGATATCACTCATGCTGTCAATCAAATGCCTCGCTTTTTCGCTGATTGAAGTTAAATTATGCGAAGCTGATTCTGAAAAATTTTTAACTTCATACCCGGTTAATTCACTAAGAATCGAAATTTCTGTTAAACCGCTTCCCACGTTATCATGCAGATCGGCAGCAAGTTTGCTTTTAATTTTTTCAATAGCCAATAAATTCCGATATCGGGCAGCGGCCAAATAATAAATAAGTGCCGAAGCTAAAACAACAGCTGTTAATATAAACCACCACCGCTTCCAAAACGGTGGCAAAATTATTAGATACACATTTTTGCCGTCATAGTTCCAAACGCCGTCATTGTTGGAACCAATAACACTAAAAACATATTCGCCGGGAGGCAGATTTGTATAGTTAGCAACTCTTCTTCTCGAATCCACAAAGCGCCATTGCTTGTCAAATCCTTCTAGCATAAAAGCATATTGATTATCGGTCGAGTTTGTAAAATCAAGAGCCGAGAACTCGAAAGAGAAAAAATTTTGATTATAGGCAAGCGTTATTGTATCACGCTCTTCTCGCATCGGTTCATCAAATATTCTTATTGAACTTATTGCTATTGGCGGCACATAAGTATTATCAACTACACTGTCCGGAAAAAAAAAGTTGAATCCGGTAATACCGCCGAAAAACATTTCTCCATTTTCCGATCTATAGTATGCACCACCGCTAAATTCCAGATTTTGCAATCCATCATTTTGATCATACTGTGTAAACTGTTTGGTTGGAATGTCTAACTTAAAAAGTCCATTGTCGGTACTCATCCATAGATGCTGGAAATTATCTTCAATGATTCCATACACAACCGAGCTTTTTAATCTAGTCTTATCATTGAGGCGTAAAAATGTTTCTTTATTACGGTCAAATAGATTTAACCCGCCACCGTAAGTACCGATCCAAATCGATTTATTTTTATCCTCTACAATTGACATTATTCTGTTTTCGCTAATACTTGTTTTATCGCCAGGTAAATTTTTATATGAAATAAAATGACCGGTGGCTTTATCAAACTTGTTTATTCCGCCACCGAATGTGCCAACCCATAAAACTCCTTCGACATCTTCGTACAAACAATAAACTCTGTTATCGCTGATGCTGAAAGGGTCGTTCGGATTGGTAGTATATCTTTCGAATTTGAATATGCCTTTAGCTATATGTTCTTTTTTAATTTTATTTAAGCCCCCGCCAAAAGTGCCTATCCAGTAATTTCCTTCACGGTCAATCAATATAGACTGTACTTGATTAGCGCCAAGCGAAGTTGGATCTCCCGGAATATTTTTAAGTATACGTGAAGTTTTTGTTTCTTTGTTAAAGATATTTAAGCCTCCGGAATATGTACCTATCAGAAGATTTCCTCTGGAGTCATCCTTAATCACACGGATGTGATTATCATTAATCGAACCGGAGCTTGTTTTAAAATAACTAAACTGTTTACTTTTTCTATCCCAAAGATTTAAACCACCTTTGAATGTACCAATCCACACTCTCGATTCTTTATCGGCACTAATAGCCCAAACCACATCATCGTTTAAGCCGGACTTACGATTAGTACTCTTAGCAATATGCTTAAACTTTTCTGTTTTGCGTTCTAGTTTGTTTAGCCCGCGTCCCAAGTGAGTTCCAATCCAAATATTGCTTGAACGATCTTGAAAGACAGATAGCACTTCATTTTTTGTAATTGAGCTTTCGTTATCCGGATCATTCTTAAAATTTATAAACCGATTTCTGAATTGATCATACTGATCGAGTCCGCCCCCCAATGTGCCAACCCAGAGCCTTTGTTCATTATCTTCGAAAAGCGCCGTTACTATATCATTCGATATAGTATTGCTTGTTCCATTCGATTTGAACCGAATAAATTTCTCATTACTAGAATTATCATCTAGAAACTGAGCGGCCAGTTTGTTCAAGCCGCCGCCAAATGTCCCGACCCATAAGTTTCCAAAGCTATCTATAGTAAGCGCCGTTACTCTATTGTCGCTTAAGCTTTGCGAATTACTTTTACTGTTCACAAAGTTCGTGAATTCAAGCGTTCCCGATTTTTCTTCAATTTTGTACAAGCCATTGCCGAGAGTAGCTATCCAAATTTTTCCACTTTTATCTATTAGAATGCTTCTAATATGGTTTGAATTGAATTTTGCAGAATTGTCTTTACTATATCCAAAATGTTCAAACCCGCCGGTAGAGGTATTAAACTTAACCAGCCCCTTTCCCCAAGTTCCGAACCAAATATTGCCTTTTCTGTCTTCCGAAATTGAAGTTATAGAGCGGTTATTATTTCGTGAAAACGGTAGAGGGAAATCGATTGGTGTTTCCGCCGCGTTAAATTCTTCTTTTATTCTTTGTGTTATGTAGAATTGTTTAAAAACTCCGCTGCGTCTGTCGTAGCGATTCAATACTCCTTCAACCGTGCCGACCCATATATATCCCTTTGAATCTTCATAGATCGAGAGTATTCCATTATCGGATAGTGAAGTAGAGTCAGTAGGATCATTCGAAAATATTTTGAATGAATATCCGTCGTAACGATTAAGACCATTTGCCGTACCAAACCAAAGAAATCCTTTTTGATCTTGCAACATACAAGTAACTGAACTCTGAGATAATCCTTCCTCAATTCTGATATGACGGAAAAGATAATCTTCTTGCCGTTGGATTGGAGATACAACTCCGATCCAGACAAAGAAAGCCATATAAATTAAGAGTAATTGCTTCACGAAAAAGTTTCTTTTTATAAATATGAGTTATAAGACGGGTAAAATCTACTTAATTAATTACCCATTTTCATGTAATAGATTTATTTATGATCGAATGAAAACTTCTATTATATTTTAGTAGTGCAAGCAAAGGAAATATATATGCGTCGTTATATAGTTATAATGTTAGGATTTCTAATCACCCTTATTTTTATTTCTTGTGATAAGGGAATAGAGCCTCTGGAAGTTGTTGGTCCATCCGGCTTTGAAGGCAAAGTTACATTCGAGGGCTCGTGGCCGGAAGGGATTAAGAGAACGCATCTCGTAGTTTTCAAAGAGCCAATTAAAACAGTTGATGATTTCTTCTTGCCCAACTTAAGTTTTGTTGTTGATTCAATCCCATACGGAACAACAGAGTATAGTTACAACTCAATCGATAAACCTTTCAGCTCAATCTTCAAATTCGCAGCCGGAAATTATAAGTATGTTGTAGTTGCTCAATCAAAAACTCCGGAGATTACTTTTAATCGTGCCGACTGGACTGTAGTTGGAGTTTACTGTGAAAGTGGAAATCAAACCTCACCAAAGACAATGATTGTACTTCCGGGCAAGATTGCAAACGATATAAACATAAACGTGAATTTTCAGAATCCTCCGCCGCAACCTCCAATGTAGAAAAATTGCGAATTTAGAGTGGAGAATTAAAAACTGAAATGGAATTCTAATGAAAAAGTACTTTTTAATATTAGTCTTGCTTCCTTTGTTGACAATGAACGCGCAGAACGGAATTTTTTCGGGCAGAATTATTAACGAAAAAGCTGAACCGGTATTTGGCGCGAGCGTTATTATTGTCGGTACTTCTTTCGGTACTTCTGCAAATGAATTCGGACAGTTCGAAATAAAAAACATTCCAAATGGAATTTATAGCATTCATGTTTCCTCTGTTAGTTATGAAAAGCGAACCATTTCAAACGTACAGATAAATGAATCTACCAAACCGTTAAATGTTATTCTCAAGGAAGCCTTAATTCAAACCGAACAAATAATTGTTAGCGCGGGAAAGTATGAACAGCGTGTACAAGATTTAACAGTTAGCACAGCAGTACTTCAACCGGAAATAATAAGCAAAAAAAATCATCTTACTTTTGACGACCTACTTCGTTATGTGCCCGGCATACAAATGAACCTAGAACAAGTCAGCATCCGCGGCTCAAGCGGATACAGCAAAGGAGCCGGCGCTAGAGTACTGGTTGCGCTCAACGGATTACCAATGTACTCCGGTGATAATGGAGACATTGTCTGGGAGATGATTCCAGTTGCAGACATTGAGCGAGTAGAAATTATTAAAGGTCCGGCAAGCTCACTTTATGGGTCAACAGCCATTGGCGGAGTAATAAATATTATCACAAAGAGTACTGTTAAAAAACCGATCACAAATTTCAGAAGCTACTTTGGGGCTTATGATAAGCCTTCCTATGATGTATGGAAATGGAATAACACTTACAGACAGTTTTACGGAGCTGAATTAACTCACTCAAACTCATACAAAGACCTCGGCTATACTGTCTCAATTAAGAAATTCGACAATGACAGCTACCGCCAGAACGATTTCACAAAAAGATATCTTGGTTATATAAAGTTGAATTACAATTTAACCGAAGAGAATAAGCTAACTTTCTTCGCAAACTATCTTTCCATGAATAGAGGAAATTTTCTGTACTGGAAAGACTCCCGCAATGCGCTTGTTCCAAAAGATGAAGATAACGGCAACACAGTAAGATCAAACAGAATATTCACCGGATTAATTTATCATCATCACTTTAGCGAATTTCTTACCACAGAAATTAAAACCAGTTACTATAGAACGAAGTTTACCGGCTATGGTTTGGAAGAGACAACTTCGATTGCAGATTTGGTCCGTGGCGAAGCTCTTGCAAATTATAAAGCTTCGGATGAATTCCTATTTACTGCCGGTTTAGAACTTTCTCATGCGAATATCTCTTCGAACATTTTTAGAAATCCCACCTTCATGGGAGGAGCTGGTTATGCTCAAGCGGAGTACAAAGGAATTCCCAACTTAATCCTAACGGCTGGTTTACGTTACGATTATATCAAGATGGATTCTACCAGCGGGAAAAATGCTGTTACTCCGCGTGCCGGATTAAATTACAAATTCACGAAGGACCTTATTTTACGTGCTTCGGTTGGAACCGGATTTAGAGCACCTACTCCATCCGAAGTGTTTACAAGTACTGCGGTTGGCGGCGGTGTAAGTGTTATCGAAAATCCCAATCTCACTTACGAAACAAGTTTTTCATTCGAAATCGGTACTCACTACACGATGAGAGACATTTCTCTTGATGCAGCTTTCTATCAAACGGATTATAATAATTTTATCGAGCCTAATCTTACCAAAGAAGGTGACATACAATTCTTAAATATTTCCAAAGCCAGAATTCAAGGATTGGAATTAGTAGCCGATTGGAATATTCTTCCCGCCTTGCTGACCTTTTCCACCGGATATAATTATATGTGGTCAAGAGATATAGAGAAAAATAAATCGATGAAATACCGCCCACGAAATACAGTCTATACAAATCTACGTTTTACTCCATGGCAATTTGAGATTGGAGTGGATTTCAGATATTGGAGTAAAGTAGAAGAAATTGATTTCGCATTAGCAGAACCCCCGCTAGCTTTAGTGGTTGATGGCGAGCAGCGCGTTCCGGCATACATAACGGATTTGATGGTTGGCTACAATTTCTTTGTCATGAATATACCGGCAAAAGTTTACCTGAACGCAAAAAACATCTTTAACTATAATTACGTTGAGTTTATCGGCAACTTAGCGCCGATTAGAAATTACTCGCTTAGCTTTGAGCTATTCTTCTAAATAAAACGGAACTCTTATGGATTGGCAAAAAGAATTACCGGCAGCAATAACAATTTGTGATGTAGATGGAAAAATCATTTATCTAAACGAAAAAGCCGCAGATGTTTTTAAGGATGACGGCGGATATAAACTGCTGGGACAAAATTTGTTTGCGTGTCACTCAAACGAATCTAACGAAAAGATTAAGCAGATTATTGCAGAACAAAAACCCAACACTTATACAATCGAAAAGAATGGCAAAAAAAAGTTAATATATCAAACTCCTTGGTTTGAAAACGGCACACTAAAAGGTTTAGTGGAATTTTCCGTTGAGATTCCTTTTGATATGCCGCATCATATTCGCTCTTAAACAAGCTGGAGACTAATCTTGATCGTCGCGTTTTATCACTTCGACTGTGAAGTTTGAAGCCAGCGCGGCGATTGCAGCAACAGCGGCCATTATCGGCGCAAGTACAACGCCTATTACACCAAGCGTAACCGGGATTTCTATGTAAGTCCTTCCCTTTTCATCTTTGATGATTATTCTGCGTGCATTGCCTTCTTTAATCAACTCTTCAATCTTTGCAAGAAGTTCTTTGCCGTTTATTTTGTATTCGGTGGCCATAGCTTTTCTCCTCTTTCAATTTTAGATGAATGAAGAGCTTCGTTTGTTCCGCTGTAAAAAAAATTTAATGAATCTCCTTGCCGCAAGCAGCGAGGTATCTTGTCATGCCCGAATGTTTTTATCAGGCATCCATAAGTAATAGATTCCCGCTAAAAGCATGCGGGAATGACGCCACAAGCGGCGGAGAATTTTACATGTATTGATTAAGAAGAAATATTATACTTTTAGAAATATCTTCTTCTTGTAGAATATCCACATTATTCCAAGCCAGAATAACACATAGCAAAGCGCCCACGCAAGCGAGGCATTGATCGGAGAGAAATTAGGAGTAAAAAATGTATTGTAAAGAAATGATTTAATAGAAACATTTACGCCCGCAGCATTTGTCCAGCTAATGCGAGACATCATCACTCCAACGAGCCCGGAAAGGACATATACTGTAATTGCATTTGTACCATACACAACAAATGGTTTAGTCCACCATTTAACTTGCTTAACGTCTGCCAACCAATAACACATAGCAAAAACTGTAATCGCCATACCCGCTGTAAATACAACGTAAGAACTAGTCCATAATGCTTTGTTCATCGGGAAATACATATCCCAAATAATTCCAGTCATAATAGCTATGTTTGCTGTAAAAAAAATCCATGCTACTTTTTGTGCTTTCTCCAATCCACTTTGAAGAAAACTGCCAAGAAGCATTCCCAAAATTCCAGTTGATATTGCGGGAATCGTACTTAGCAAACCTTCCGGATCCCAAATTTTTGTTTGTCGCCAGAGATGTCCGGATAAAATTTGATTATCTAACCATGCAACTAAATTTGGCGCAATCTCTTTGTTCGTAACTTTATCTAAAATGGTTGGATGAGAAAGATCTGGGCTACCGATTCCGGGAACTGGAATTAATGTTACTAAAGCCCAGTATATAAATAGAAAGGCTGCTGCTAAAACGGCTTGTGTTTTCCAGATTGTTTTAAGATAGATAAAAGATGCAAAGAAATATACAAGCGCAATTCTCTGAAGAACACCCGGGATGCGAATTGTAGTAAAGTTGTAAGTAGGAAATCCCGCAAGCGCTACACCAATTAGAAATATCATAACGCTTCGTCTGAATATTTGCAACATAAGTTTGTTTTGATTGTCACCTCTCTCCTTTCTTTTAGAAAGAGAAAGCGTTATTGCAACGCCTACAATGAAAAGAAAAAAAGGAAAAACTAGATCTGTAGGAGTGCATCCATTCCAAGAAGCATGTTCGAGAGCCGGATAAATATTTCCCCAGTCACCCGGGTTGTTAACTAAAATCATTCCCGCAATTGTTAATCCGCGGAATATATCCAGAGACAACAGACGGTCTGTTTTATTTTCCATGCCCTTATCCGATTAGATTAAGGAAATACTTGGAATGTAATCCACCCTTAATTAACAAAAAGGATATTAAAGAAGCTGAGTGTTTTGTTCTTCGTTATTACCATCAATAGAGTTATAACTTATATCCTCTGTTGATTCGGAATCATGCGAATCTTCAAAACTAACCCGTAGTTCCGCAAAGTCTCCTTCGCGAACTACCTTCAATTTAAAATCCCAATCGTTACTTCTTCGAGATGGATTTAATTTTATTTGTTCTTGGGGTTCAAGTGTAATTTGTAACATTAATCTCTAATTAAAAGTGTGGTGAGCTTTTAATTTATCTTGAGTCAACTTATTAAAAATGTTTTTTTATTCCTAATAAGAAAAAATATTTTTTATTTGACAAATACTTTGCTTGTATAAAAGTCAACAAGAAAAATATTTTTTACTAAAATGTGATTTCAATCTTGTGTTTTACAAAAAATTTTTCATCTCCAATGTTTTTGATGAAAAGGTTTTTGTTTTTGTAATCTGCACCGTTTACCGATTTGATCAGCTCGCCGTTTTTTACGCCAAGCTCGTAATTTTTATTTGGCTTTACTTCACAAAAGATTGTTAGTTTGTTTTCGCTGTGTTCTTGCGATAATATTTTTATCCCTTCGTTGGTCGCACCGATAGGCGCTGGTTGATCCAGCATGAATATTGAAACGGTCGGATCATATTCAACATAAACTTTTGCATCTGCTGCTAGATCAAGAGTAATTTTAAGTTGCTCTGATTGACTATGACTGATCAGACTTGGAATAACGGCCACATTATTTACTTTTGCCGAGAGTACTTTAGTACCTAGAGGAAGTTCCGGTGAAAATTCAATTTGAATATTTTCTCCGCCAATTTTCTTAACCAGCAACTCCATGTATTCTTTTTCCAGTTTCAAATCAAAGTTCACAACTGTAGAACTGAGCTTAACATTATTGACTTGCAAAAAATCCCAATCTGCCGGAAGCTTTGGCGCAAATATGATTTTGTTATTCAATGCGTTAACATCTAAACCAATCAAGCCGCGTACCATAGGAAAAACATATCCGCTAACGCTAAATCCTTGATTATGATAAGCCTCTCCAAGCTTTGTATTGATATCGCCGGAAAAAACTTCCGGTAATATTCCTAATCCGTAATCGAAAGAATGCTGGGCTGTGTTTCTTACGGTTTCATAACCCTGCAAGTTAAAGTGAGTAGCAAACTGCGCTGCACCTATGAAGAAAGAAGTAAAAGGCCAGATTGTTCCATAGTTATAGTTCGTTGGTTCATACATAGAAGATTTGCTGCTCAAGTTACGAATTCCCCAATCGGTCACCATATCGCTTTCGTTAAACTGTTTTATTGTGCTTTCACTTTTCTTTGCATCATACAAACTAAAGAGAATTGGCGTGGCAGAATAAATATTTTTATCCCGGACTTGTTTTCCATCTTCTGCAGCGCCAAAACTGTAGAACCCCAAGTCATCTATCCAGTAAATTTTTTCAAGAGCTTGTTGAGCTTTAGTAAATGATTTTGCGGCATCTGTTTCAATTTCTTTATCGTTGCAATACTTAGCCATCAATTCAACTTCTTTTATGGCTTGCGTCCACAAACTTTGCGTGTAATTATCATTAAATATTTTTACAAGTGTGCCAAATTCCAAAACACCTAGACCGGCACCGCGTAAGTCCATCAGACCATCACCGTTACTGTCTTTGCTCTTACACCAATTATAAGCTTTAACAATTGACTTCCAACTTTGCTTAACAAACTCAACATCGCCGCTCTTTCTTAAATAATCTCCCATGGCAACTAAATACCAGGGTGTTGTATCTGCATGGTTGTATCCATAGTGGTAATCATTCCACCAATCAATTAAGCCGTCGCTTTGAGATAGCTCATGAGACATTTTTCCAATGTCTGTTACTTTATCGTTTGGATTTTTTTTACGAATCGGAAAATTTTCTTGCCGTTGCCATTTTTGTGTGAACAATAATGCGTCTTTAACAGTTGAATAATCTCCATATGTGTTCATTGCAAGAGTGTTAATGAACGCATCGCCTCCAAAATACCAGCCAAATCCCGGGCGGCCACCGCCGCCGCTTAATCCGTAACCGGCGACAAGACCTTTGCCAAGCGCTTCATTATCAACCATCAAATTATTTAGAGCAACTTTTCCATACTCATAAGCTTGGTTTAACTTTTGATTTGGAGTGAGAATTTCTACTGTATTTTCTCTAAAGCTTTTATAATAATTTAAATTATCACTGTAATATTTTTCGACATTATTTACTAAATCATGATAAAGAGTTTTAACTGAATCATATTTACTTTTAATCGGAGAGCCGGCGATTACGATAGGGATATAACTATTCTGCGCATCACCCGGTTTAATATCCAACTTAAATTGAATAGGATTATCTGCAAACATGTGTGCGGGTGGAGCCGCCATTTGTTGGGCAACGGTGGAACCACATAAGAACAGACCCCGCTGCTGAGATTCCGAAATAACATAAGCTTTAACACCATCATCCCAATAGCTATACTGTCCGCCAATTCCAGCCGGCCATTGCGGCTGCATCACAGGCATAAAGCCCGGGACTATTGTTAATGGTGTTGTTGTGTTAACATCTAACAGAATTATTGCGGCTGGTTTGTTGTGAGGAACAAAAACTATTTCTTTTACTGTGAATGATTCGTACACATAAGTAATTATTGTCGCTTCCGGAGTTACGGAAATATCGCGAAGAATATCTTTAGCAAGAATCGGTTGCGTTGTTGAGCCTACAAAGAACTGAATTTCAAAATTTCTTAATACTTTCCATGGCCAAATCCACATTTCGAAAGAGCCGCTCTCAAATCCCAGCAATGCTGCTTTCTGCCCAATCTTATCCATATACTGATTTGGCTTTGCCGGGCGAGTAATAGATAAATCGTTTTTAACTAATTCGAATTTTGGAATTAAACCTTGTTGAGCTAAAACAGGAAATTGACATATAAAAATTAATAATAGAGCGGTAATCGAAATCTTTTTCATTTGTAGGATTCTCCAGTTAAGAGACTAAAATGTTTATTCGTCTAAATACTTTCTAAGTTCATCTCCGCTAACAAAGTATTTATCGCCAATCTTTTTTCCTTTAATCTTCTTTTTCTTTATCAAATTCAAAATGTCATCCTCTTTTATCTGCAATTTATCTGCAATTTCTGATGAAGAGTAGATATCGAGCTCATTCACTTCTTGGCGGTTAGCAATTATTTTCCCGCTCAAATTCACTTTGGAATTCTTAGGAACAAGATATACGATGTAGTTAAAACTTGGCGAGTTTGAATATTCTTTAGTAATTACTTCGAAGGGTTCAAAATCCTTATGCTGAACTTTAATTGAAACCGATTCCACGGAAAATTCTTCTTTGCTGTATTCTCCGGAAATTTTCATTTTCCCTAAAGTATCAGTAACGGCGGTAAAGAGTTTCTCTAAAGATCCTTCCAGCAGAAACTGCGTGGATTTATAAGTTACTTGTACCGAGACTGACGCTTTAGAAACCAACTTATTGTTTACATCTTTTATCCAGATTGTCTGAGAAAATAAATTTCCCGATAAGAACATTGCAAGAAACAAGTAGGTTAATTTCATTTCAAAAATCTCAATTAATTAGTTCAACATGATTTTACATCTATTGTAGTTTATACATTACGTAACAAAACTACAATAAAATTATCAAGACTCATTTATACTTTTCAATTAAAACACGCGCCATTATTGAATCCCAGATATAATTTGGCGGCGAGTTGAGAACTTCATTATCCGGACTGTAAGATTCCCAAAAATTATGGTTCTTTTTTAGTTGAGTAGATACCGCAAGCAACATTTTATCTGCAATTTCATTTGCTAGGCTCGTGTAACCATATTTTTTCAAACCGTCAAGTACCATGTAATTCCACAGAAGCCAAACTGGACCGTTCCACTTGCAGCAGTAATCGACATATGGTGTGTACCAAACGTCATCTGCTGAAAGTGTCGGAATTCCATACTTACGCCAAAACTTTTCCGGGTTTGTAAGATGCTTAACTAAATGTTTGGCTCTGTTTTTAGGTGCCGCTTCGGCCCATAAAGCAAGGAATCCGACTATTTCCATTCTACGCAAATCGCGCGTCAAAAATTTAAACGAATCGTCTTTTTTGTTTATAGAATAATAAAACTTACTGCTGTCATCCCACATTTTTTCATTAACTAATTTGCTTGTAAGATTTGCCATCTCTTTCCATGCGTGAGAAGCTTCTTTTTGTCCAAGTTCTTGCGACATTGAAGCGAGTGAGCGCATTTCTTGAATCATCATCAAAGTTAAATCAACGCATTCCAGCTCGTCGGAAATATCTTCTTTATCAACATCAAGATGGCGGTCTTTGCTAACTTGAAATACAGCATTGTACCAGTCACGGACATTTTCAATTATTCCGTATGGCCCCCATTCATACAAGCCATCTTTATCAAGATCGCGATTATCAATTAACCACCTTAAGTACTTAACGCCACTTTCGTAAGAGTCGGAAAGAAATTTTTTGTCCTTGCTTACTTTATACAACTCCCAATTTATCCAACTAAAAAAAGGCGCCGAAGTTGTTGACATATCCTTATTCAGTTCTTTGCTAAAGTGTGGGTAGTCTTGCAAACCGCGCGGACCATGACGATAAGCTATTAAACCATCATCTCGTTGTTGGTCAATATAAATTCTTTGCGAACCTTGTGCCGATTGCGGATCGAGATAAGCATAAGCAAGCATGCTCAAGGATTCATGTAATACTTGATGACCATGCCCCCAGCCCCAAAGAGGTTGACGAGAAAAAACATAAAAATTATGATTTGCTTTTTCCGTTGGCGGATAGAAACTTCCTCGCGCAAGATTAAAAGAACTTAAGTAAACAAGTTTTTCTTCTTCTGCCTTAAATTTTATCCTTGGAATCTTACCGAACAACTTCACATTCTCATCAACAAACTTTTGCAGCGGTTCTGTTTTAAGCTTTTCAATTTCATTAGAAAGTTTTTGCACATCCGCCTTCTGGTCTTGCCAGCCGCGGATGTAGCGTACGTTTATTTCTTCACCCGGCTTCAAAGAAAGTTTCCCATGCAACGAAACAAAATTTACGTAACCACTAAGTTTTTTGTTTAAAGAATCGTTTCTGTTCTCAGCATAGAAGTCAGTTTTAATCGTGTTATAAAACGCTTCCATAGAATTATGATAACCGCCGAATGAGTATATGGGAAAACTAGCAGTAAAATAATCGCGAGTTTCTGTGGGATACGGAGCGTTCTTGTAAAGCGAACTAATTAACCGATATTTTGATTCGTTGTGATTCGCAACGTAAGCATTTCTATCCTTATTAAACTCTTTTATCATTAAGGAGTCGTTTCCCATTTCCAGAACAGGATAAAGCTCAACATCATGTTTTATTTTATCTACATTCTTTATCACTAGATTCACTAAAGCAATTGAAGAACTGTAAACAAAAAATGTTTCTTGCACTTCAATTCCTTTAAAGGGTTGATAGCGAAGAATTGCCATATCGGGGAACGATGCCGTAACAACCGGTTTGCTGTAATACTCGGCAATATTCATAACCACAACTTGATCCACCTTCCAAACGCAATAAAATCTTCCAGCCTGATCACCCGAATAATTTATAGGAAGATGATCCGAATAATAATCCATCTTATAACCTTTATCGCCATAAAGCTGTGATCGCTCGATCGCTGCCGTGTAAGTAGAGTAAAGGGGATCGTTTTGTTTAGCGGCAATATTGAGATACGGATCGGGGACTTTTAGACTTTGTGAAGTTACTACCGAAAGGAAATTGATAAAAATTGCCAGCAAGAGGTAAAATTGTTTTTTCATAACAACGTCCTTTTTGAGATTTGTTATGTTCTATACTAAATCATCCTCTGCAATTAACGCAGAGGATGATTTAGATACAAATTTTATTTTCCTCCAGCTGGAAGATTCTCATTCAAGTATCTTGTTAGCAGTGTGAACAAATGAAGAGTTGTTCCTTCGCCTTCATAAATTCCATGTGAGCGGTTTGGATAAGCCATCATTGTGAAATGTTTATTGTGCTTTATTAATTCATTTATTACAAGCTCTGCACCTTGATAATGAACGTTATCATCTCCAGTTCCATGAACAATCAAGAGATTCCCTTTAAGATTTTTTGCATGAGTAACGGGAGAGCCTTCTTCATAAACTTCCGGGTTAACAGAGATTAAACCCATGTAGCGCTCTTGATAAATTGTATCGTAAAGCTTTTCATGTCCTACCGCTGCAACCGCCATTCCGGTTTTATACAAATCCGGGTAGCGGAACATTGCGTTAAGAGTTGCCGAACCGCCGCCACTCCAGCCCCAAATGCCAACTCTTTCCGCATCGAGAAAATTATACTTTTGAAGCAATGCTTTTACAGCCATAGCTTGATCGCCAGAATTCAAAATGCCGATTTTTTTGTATATGGATTTTCTCCAATCTCTGCCACGGGCAGCTGGTGTTCCTCTGTTATCCACACTCATAACAATGTAGCCTTGCTGTGTTAGCATTGTGTGCCAAAAGAAATCTCCACTCCAGCGGTCAACTACTGTTTGCCCGGCCGGTTCTGTATAAACTAAAAACAAAACCGGATATTTTTTTGCCGGATCAAAATTAAACGGCTTCATTATCCAGCCATCCAGCATTACGCCGCCGCCTATATCTACTTGAAAGAATTCTGTCGGCGATTTCTTCAAGGCGGCTACATTCTCAGACATTTTTTTGTTTTCTACTACTTTCTTGATTACTGAGTGCTCAGGTAGTTTAATCAATTGAGAAATTGGAGTAGAATTAAACGAAGAATAATTGTGAATTGCATAGTTACCACCGTCAGAGATTTGATAACTGTTTGTTCCACTAAATTCATTTGGAGTTAATTTTTCAAGCTTCCCTTTACCGTCCAACTTAACTCTGTAAAGATATTTTTGTGTGGCGTTATCCGGTGAAGCAATAAAATATGCGTAACCGCTTTCTTCATCAACGAGTTGCAAATCAATTACATCATAATTTCCGGGAGTCATTAACTTAACACTTTTCCCATCGCGAGAGATAAAATATAGATGTCTCCAACCGTCTCTCTCACTAATCCATGTTAACTCTTTTCCTTTCTTTAGCCACATTAATTCGTCGTGAATATCTATCCAAGCGGAATCTCTTTCGGTGAATATTGTTTTAACATCTCCGGTTTTTGCGTTGGCTAGCATTACTTCATTTTGGTTTTGCAGACGATTAAGATGCTGTAAAACTACCTCTTCCGAACTTTCTGCCCAGTCCATTCTTGCTATGTAATTATTTCTTTGATCTCCCGGAACATTCATCCATACTGTCTTCGTGTCGGATATGTTCACTACACCAACTTTGCTTGCCGAATTTGTTGTACCGACTTTGGGATACTGAACCGGAATGACTTTTGAGTAAAGGGAATCCGTATTGTTAATCATGAAAAATTCATTTACGCCAGACGCATCTAATTGCCAATAAGCAATGCTTCTGCTGTCGGGACTCCAACGGAAGCCGTCGCGCAAATCAAGCTCTTCTTCGTAAACCCAATCAAAAGTTCCGTTGATAATTGTGCGTGAGCCATCAAAGGTTAATTGAGCAACTTTTCCATCTGCCAAATTTTCTACATAAATATTGTTTTCGTAAACGTAAGCTGCTTTTTGTTCATCGGGAGATATTTTTGCGAACATAAGCTTAGATGGTTTTGCGAACGCACCTATTTTCTGAAGTTTATTAGTCTTTAAATTCAGCACATAATAATCACCCCGTGTGTTTTGGCGCCAAACTCTAGCTGTGTTTGTGTATATCATCAGCAAATTTCTGTTAGCAGACCAAATGTAGTTACTTATTGAAAGCGGCTTAGTTTGTCCTTCATATACCAATAGTTTAGCAGAAACCATTACCTCTCTTTTTTCGGTTTCTGTTTCATACTTAACAATATCTCTTCCGCCAGACGTGTCTTTGGAGGCTTCAAGAGTTGTATAGAATTTTCCTTCTTCAATAAATCTTGCGGGACCAAATCTATCTGATGAAAAATCCACGCTGTTAAAAATTCTGTCGAGTGTTAAAAGAGATTTATCGGTTGTCTGCGCATAACCGTTTTGCGCAATTACGAATAAGATTATTAAACAAAAAAACTTAGTAATGTTTTTCATTAATACCTCTGAATACAATGATGTAATATTTTCCAGTGAAGCGGTTGATTTGTCTTTCGTAAATTTTTGTACCCCCGGCGGGAATCGAACCCACATCGCAAGCTTCGGAGGCTCGCGTTCTATCCATTGAACTACAGGGGCATTTCATTTAAGATTAAGTATCGTCGGAACCCAATCCTAATTCAACGCAAAAAATAAAAAGAATTTACCATTAAACTCTCATTATTGTTTGTATACTTCATGTAATATTTTTTAACTAAAAAATCTACTTGTTGATTTTTTATATTTATTACTAAGTTTAGTCAACCAAAAACAAAAAGGTGATGTTGTGCCAGCCACAATGAAAAAAATCGCAACCGATGTGATAGCTTCTCTTAAAAAGAAACCCTCGCCGGAAAAAGCGGGAAGCTCATTCTGGGATTTTATGAAGGAACAATTGTATTCGGAAACTACTTGGGATCAAAACGATCTTAAAGTTATTGAAAAGGAAATCGATTCCCAGCTTTCCAAACTTGAGAAAAAAGAACTTACCGATTTATGGAAACATACGGACATCGGTATGGATAAGTTTGATGATGGGAAGAAAGTTGATTCCGCAGAAATGAAAGAAGATTTAACCGGCGAAATACTTGGCCAGGTTATGGATAGAATGGATGATAATTATTCTGGTGGAAGCAGCGATTATCGCCCGACCGAAGCATATTTTGCTGTTGAAGAAGATACATCCAAAAAGAAAAAAAGCGCCGATGATGAATTAGGTGAAGAAAAAGAGCCAAGCGAAATCGGAGAAGACGACGACTTGAATCTGGATGATGAAGATTTATTTATAGATGACGACATTGAAGATGAAGAAGAAAGTTTTTAGCTTTTTTCTTCTAGCCAACTTGTGCTTATTTGCACAAAATGCCGTTCCGGACAGTTCTCGCGGTAACGAACAGCGACTCAACTTCTCCACATTCTTCAACCCGATGAGATATCTTCCCGATCCTTATTTCAGCTATGAGCTCAATTCACTCAGTCTAAACACCAACTTCTTGAACGATTCAACATCAATACTGATGCAAACCAGAATGCAGCTGGCGTGGCTTAGCAATTCTAACCCAATTGACGCGAAGACAAATCTTCTTAATCCGTTATATAAAAATTATATGGCGGGACAAACCAATCGATTATTCAATCAAATTCTTGGCGCAGTTCAAGTTGGTGCGGTTGGTTTTTTAGCTTACAAACACATCGAAAAGTACTACATCAAAAAGAAGAAATAAAAAAGCCCGGAATAGCCCTCACAGCATTCCAGGCTTATCTATAATAGGAAATATTACTTTTGGCGTGTATATACAATAGTCATGTTCTTGGTTTCTTGCGTTCCTTCAACAGTGAACATATCGAAAAGCATCTTGTTATCATCAACTTGAGTGGTAACAGTTTTTGCTGTTGTTTCTTTTCCACTCATCGGATCGACCATTTTCCCAACATAAGTTAATTTATTGGTTGCCAGATCAATCTTTCCTTTCATTGTAAGAACGCCGGTTCCCATATTATCAAGCCAAACCGAAATATATTCTTTTGTCAAATTATCATAAGCATCAATGCCAAAGCCTTCCATCGGCATTCCCATCATCATAGATTTGAAAGTAGATTTCATATATCTGCCGCCAAGCATCATTTCGAACACTGCTGTGCCTTCAGCTTTCATTTCTTGTCCGCCCATAAATTGTGTTATCTCGGCTTTCCATGTTCCGCAGTTTTTTTCAAATGCTTTATGAACCGGTCCCGGTGTCATATAGTCTTGCCATTTCTTCATCATCTCAGCTTGGTCTTGCGCGCTAATTGATGCAACAGCAAACAACAGTAAAGATGCAATCATTATTTTAAATGATTTCATTTGGAAGTCCTTTCTTGGTTTTTTGATGTGTGGTACAATATTACAAAGTGAATTTGAAAAAGAAAAGAAATTTATTTTTCAGATCTCTTTAGCATAAGAGAAAACATTACTGTAGATATTGATGCAAGCACAAAGGCTCCGCCCCACAAGATTGTTGAATTTAGTTTGTCCAATACAACAGCACCCAGCCATGGACCAAACATAAACGCAAAGCTAAAAACCATTTGATAGTAGCCCATATATTCTCCCCGTTTTTGCTCGGGAGAAATAACTGTGCTGTAAGATGCACTTGATGGAAAGAAAATCATTTCGCCAAAAGTCCAGATTACAATTGTAAAAACAAGCCAAACTAACGAGCTGGAAAGCGCCATCATTCCAAATCCTACAGCTGCAAGCAAAGACCCGAGTACCATAGATTTTCTATCATCCCAATTAGCCATCGCATTGTTCAACGGAACTTCTATTAGTACAATCATAATTGTATTAATTGACATCATAATTCCAAATGTAGCCTCAGAATAGTGAAGCTCATTAACTATATATAATGGTAATCCTCCAAGAAATTGAAAGAACACCAGATTCACTGGAATTAAGGCGAGCATAAAAAACAAGAATCGCTTATCGCTTAAGATAGAGAACTTACTTTTAACCGGACTTAAACTTTCTCTCAATTCCGCTGTTTCATTTCTACTTTGTTGTGATTGACTTTCGATTTTCACGAAACTTAAAAATATACCGGAAAGAATTGAACTTGCCCCGTTGACATAGAACAAAAGCGAATAATCTATTTGTGTTAGAAATCCGCCAATTACCGGACCAATACTCATTCCAAGATTTATTGCCAATCTGTTTAACGCAAAGGCAGTCTTGCGCTGCTCGGTTGATGTTTCAAATGAGATTAATGACAAGTTCGCCGGACGGAATGCCTCGCTGATTACAGCCCAAACAAAGGTTACCACAATAATTAAGTTGTAATCGGTAATAAACGAGTATAAAACAATCATGAGGCCGGTGAATATTAAAGATAACCGCATTACTGTTAGCGAACCAACTTTGTCGGCAAGCTTTCCTACAAATGGAGAGGTTAATAAAGCTCCGAGTCCGTATACCATAAGCACCATACCCGCAGCGGTGGGAGTTACGCCAATCTTCCGATTCATATAAATGGCTAAAAACGGAAGAACCATCGTTCCGGAACGGTTAATAAGTGTGGCCAAAGATAAAAGCCAGACGCTTCTTGGTATATTTTTAAGTCCTTTGTAGGGATTCACCTTGGAACCGTACCATTTTAAATTAATAGCGCAAACTTATGAAAGTTTGTTCTGCCAATCATCCTCTTACAAAAGAGCGGCTAATTCATTATGTTTCATTAGTTAAAAAATCAGTTGGAGGATTTTCATGCGATTGAAGCACGGTATTGCATTGTTACTTCTTGTTGTCACAGCTTTTGCATGTTCAACACTTACGCTTAAACCGGCGGAATATGCTTGGCCAATCGAAAACGCACTTAAGGTTGATGCTAAAGGGAATATAATTGAGCAAAGATATTCTTTTACTCTAAATGTTAAGCCATTGTTTTTCGAAGAGTTTAAGGACTCTACAAATTACATCGGGAAAGAAATCAGAATTATACGCGATAAAGCCGGCTACTACTTTATCACTTCTAAAAATTTTAAGAACGTTTACGTTTTTAAATCAATAGAGAGCGGAATGGAACTGGAAAACAAAATTTTGATTTCGGAGTTAAAAGGATTGACAGCGCCCGCTTTTAATCAAAAAGCCCCAAACGTTGAGTTGCTCGACAATCCAAACAAATATTTGTTGAATTACAAAGGCTTAATGAGGTAAGAATAATGAAATCTAAATTTTACTTTTTGATTATTTTTGTTTTCGCATTTGGGGCAACATTACAGGCGCAATCCGATTACGAAAAAACACAGAACTTCAAAACACGTTATCAGCAGCTTGAAGCTGCGATTAAAAACGCAACTTCGTTGGATGAATGCAACACAATCTCCGAAAGCATAGCCAAGCTGAAAAGCGATTTCCTTTCAGATAAAGGGTTATTAGATAATTCACTTTATCCCGATAATTTTGAATCCTCTTTTTCCAAGATTGAGCGTGCGGTAGAAATTCGCAAAGGTGATTTCACACAGATTACAGAACTAACCACCGAAGTAGGAACGCTTAAAGATAAAATTTCCACTATCAGTCAAGAAAACCAAGGATTGATTTCCCAAATAAGAACTTTGCAGATTCGCTCAGCAAAAGATGCTCAAACAATTGCCTCTCTTCAAAAATTAGTTGCTCAGCTTAAAGCAAACATTCAGCAGAGAGATGAACTTGTTCGCGGAATTGTTGACAGCTTGCTTGCCCAATTTGTACAGATGCCAAACGGCCTCAACGAAGTTGAGAAACAAAACATCTACACAAAGGTTGACGCCGGAAACTTATTCTTTAATGTAGAAAGAACGATTGCGGACAATATCCAATTCATGAAAGTCACTCAGTTGACTCCGGACGATCTTGGCGAAATGAAAAAACAATACAAAGACTTCAATAAAGTCTGGAGACAAATAGGACCAAAATTAGCCGAAGTATATTTGAACAGAAAGGATAAGACTGCACAAATAGCTAACATCGACGCTATGTTTGCTGATTGGAACTTCCGTGTTAATGATGAGATGTGGGGACAGGTAAACAAACTCTTCCGCGAAAAGAAAATTGCTCTTTTGCAATTTAAGTCGGGCGATCAGTTTGTAAACAGCGTTTCCTCTTTTGTAGGCGACGAAATGAAAAACCTTGGTGTAAAAAGCACCTCGGAAACAGAGAATATTTATTATGCATTTACAGACAGTGTTTATTTCAAAGTTGTTGAACCGGTTTGGATTCCAATATTGATTGAGAATAATATGATGACAGACGCCAACAAAGATTCTATTGATTCTTACATTGCGAAATGGAAAGAAAAAGTAGCTCCGGGAACATCTCTAAACTGGGTTTATATTGGCGGAGGTGCTGTAATTGTATTCTTGGTAATTGGTTTCTTTTTGAAAGGGAAAAAGAAGCCGGTTACACGATTCGATGAAAAAAAAGATGATGTTCTCTAAACCTTAAATTTGTTATTATAAAAAATCCCGCCTAGGCGGGATTTTTTGTATTCATAAGTACTCATCATTCTTATTCTTTCACAAAGTTCTTGAGCCAAATTTAGTCCACACAAAATAAACCGGAATTCCCAACGCTACGATTAATAAACCAGGCCAAGTATAATCCGGTTTGTAGATTAATAGAATAATTGAAACTGAAGCAGCAAGCAATATATATAACGCGGGCAGATAAGGATAGCCGAAAGCCTTATAAGGGCGTTCCGCATTTGGTAAGCGTCTCCTTAAAATAAAAATACCGGCTATGGTGAGTATATAGAAAATCAAAACAGTACACACGACGTAATCGAGAAGTTGACCGTAAGTACCGGATAGACAAAGTAAGCTTGTCCAGATTGCTTGAATCCATAATGATTTAGCAGGTACCGATTTACTGTTTAATTCTCCGGCAAATTTGAAAAACAAATTATCTTTTGCCATTGCGTAGTAAACTCGGGCGCCGGCAAGAATTAATCCATTGTTACAACCAAATGTTGAAACCATAATTAGAATAGCCATTACAACTACAGCGATATCACCAAATATAAAATGCGCCGCCGCGGTTCCAACTCTATCTTCAGCGGCAAACTGAATTCCCATTCCGGCAACGCTTGTTGAAGAGGGATCGCCTTGCAGTGGAAGAACTACCAAGTAAACAACATTAGCAAGAATGTATAATACAGTTACAATAATTGTCCCTAAAAACAAACTCCATGGAATAACTTTCTTGGGATCTTTGACTTCTGCTGCGATAAAAGTAATATTCTCCCATGCAACGCTTGAAAAAAGAGATCCAACCATTGCAGTTCCGATTGCCGCAACAACAGCAAAACCGGCGAGTGGTTCAATTACATCAATCAATCCATTTTTTAGATGGATTTGTTTCGCACTCCACATATCCGCAAAATTTGATGAAATCACTCCGGCGTTCGAACCAATAATAAAACCAAGCACAATTAATCCAAACAGAGCAATTGTTTTTGAAACAGTAAAAATATTTTGAACAAATCTTCCTTCCCTTACTCCACGCACATTTACAAAAGTCAAAAAAATCACACTAACAATTGCGAGCAATTGAGCCGCCGAGATTTTTAATCCGGCAAGCTCAAGCAAAACATTGTTGGGACTGAACCAAGGAATAATAACTCCGGTGTATTTTGCAAACGCAACAGCAACGGCGGCTATTGTTCCCGTTTGTATTACAAGGAACAAAGTCCAACCATACAAAAAACCTATTAAAGGATTATAAGCTTCGCGAATGTAAACATACTGTCCGCCGGCAAAGGGCATCATAGAGGCAAGCTCGCCGTAACTTAGCGCACCAATCAAAGTAATAATTCCGGTAATAAACCAGACCAAAAGAAGAAAACCGCTGGAACCAACAGTACGGGCAATATCCGCGCTAACTATAAATATTCCCGAACCGATCATTGAGCCTACAACAATCATTGTTGAATCAAGTAACCCAAGTTCTCTTTTAAAGCCGCTTACTTTTTCTTGCAGAGACATATTTACCTCCAACAGTTATTAACTCAAATAATACTAAGTTATGTTCAGCTAAAATCTTTGTTGTAACCTTGACCTTAATCTTAATCATGCTCTTGATCTGTTTACTGCCACCAATAGTGATCAAGATTAAGATCAAGAGCATGAACAATGAAAATCTCACTTAATAGTTTCGGTGCTACATAATTTTTGCGTACTTCTTTGCAAAACCAACCAAACGCCAGTAGGGCGGAGTATATTTTTTTTCTTTTTCGAATTCAGCCGCATCAGCCAAAACTTTTTCTTTGATTGAATTGAAAATTGATTCATACTTTTTGTGTCTTAGTCCCGACTCGGCACTCATTCCTTCCGGAATGTTTCCTTCAGCCCCTAATTTAGTTTGAATAACACTATAAAACTTCATTATTCTAGCTAAAGGTAGCATATACCAATCATACGTAAGTTTTTTACCCGCGTTAGCCTCGTCAAGAAGCGCCTCTACAATTGCGTTATCCACATGGTCTTGAAAAAGCGTTTCCGGATTTCGCCATTCAGCCACAACATTAATTTGAGGATCGTATTCAAGATCGGACGGTTCATGAGTCTCGAAATGTTTTACTCCAAAACCGACAAGCCATTCGGCTGTTCCAATTGAAGAGATGCTCGATACACCCATCCACAAGTTAACTCCAAGATTTCTGTAAGTAGATGATGCTACTTCAGAGCAGAACCATTTGTCATCATTATTATAGTTCATTTCAAAATCGTAAGGAATATGACCGGCTTCTGCTCTTTGATAAGCAAGTCGTGCCGCTTTATGCGGAAGCATAGGATCAACTTGCAATTGCGGCAAATCCTGGCGAAGACGTAAAACCATAACACGTAATTTCTTGTCTTTAAGATAATCGTAGATACTTGAAATTGTAACTCCTCGTTCGATATGAGCTTCGATTATATAAGGCAACTTTGTTTTGTCATCTACATAAGCCAATGCTATGTGAGAAAAGTTGCCGGGATAATCACTACCGCGTGCTATCAAAGCTGATGTTGGCGCTCCCCCTCGCGAAACCAACATATCTCCGCTGTGTATTTCAACGCCTAAAATACTGGTGCTTGGCGTTGCAGAGACTTCATCAACACCCAACAGAAGTTCCGGAAATTTTTCTTTCTTTGACTGAAGTAGCAGTTCTTCAACAGCTGCTCTGCCGCCATAAATTATTTTGTATAAAGCTTGTCTAGTTGGAATGTTGTTTAAGTCCCAGTCTCTCGACTCATTCTTTATTGCATTTCTAATTTTTGAAACGGCTTCTATGAATTCTTCTGTGTGCTGTTCACACCCGCCAATCAAAGCGGCGGTTGCAAAAACTATTTGCCCAACATCTTCAAACAATGGATCGCTTGGAGAAAGTTTTTGTGCAGCTATTTCCTCTGTAAACGAATTAATAAAAGCAAAGTTTCTTACGATCTGGCTTTCAAGTTTTTCACAGCCTATGGATTTCGATTTAACAAATTCATTTTCCAAAGTGTGCCAAAGTGAATCTCTGTTCCAAACAAATTGCTTCTTTGCGGCAATCTTGGGTGCTTCTATCTTCTCGGTTGGAATAAGAAGAATTAAATACAGAAACAATAAAGAGCCAAGTATGTATGCTAGTTTTCTTTTCATAAACCCTAGCGATCTAGAATTAATTTTTTGCGCATTTTTTATTTTCCCGTTTTATACAAATCCAATCTAAACAGTATATTGCATATCATCAATAAGAATTATAGGAAGTTATGGAATTCAAAATGTCACGTTTTTCGCTCGGTTTCTGGCGGGCAAAAGAATGGAACTTCAGTTCACAACAATTTCACGATTTAGTAAATCAATCTCTCGAGCTCGGCATAACCACAATTGATCATGCGGATATTTACGGACAGTATTCTTGCGAGGATATCTTTGGAAATATATTAAAGGAAGATCCTTCGCTGCGTCAAAAAATACAGCTTGTTACAAAGTGTGGAATAAAGTTTGCCAACAAACGTTATCCCGAATTTTCAATTCATTCATATGATACTTCCAAGACGCACATTTTGTGGTCAGCGGAAAATTCTCTGCGCAACATGAATACCGACTATCTTGATGTTTTGCTTATTCACCGCCCCGATCCTTTGATGAACGCTGACGAAGTAGCCGAAGCAATGTATGAACTCAAAAAGAGTGGAAAAGTTTTGCATTTCGGTGTTTCGAACTTTTTACCTCATCAGTTTAATCTGCTTCAGTCAAGATTAGATTTTCCATTAGTTACGAACCAAATTGAAGCTTCTGTTTTATGTACCGAACATTTTGAGAGCGGCAACATAGATTTCTTGCAAGAAAAAAGAATTCCTCCAATGGTTTGGTCCCCATTTGCCGGCGGTAGAATTTTCAACGAGAACAACGAAAAAGCTAACCGGGTTAGAAACGTTATGTTCGAAACAGCCTATAAATACCAAGTGGAAATCGACGCAGTGGCGGCAGCTTGGCTGTTGGTTCATCCAGTTAATTTTATAATTGTTCTTGGCACGGGAAAAGTTGAAAGAATAAAAGCAGCAATGAAGGGATTGGAAATAAATTTAACTCGCGAAGAGTGGTTTAAGATTTGGATTGCTTCGCAAGGACACGATATTCCGTAATGAGGGCATAGAGTCTAGAACGAAGAGTGAAGAGAAAAAGATTAAAATGTAGTCGAGTAGGTTAAAGTAAGCAATCAACATATCATATTATTAAACTTAGATTCTACTTAATTATATATAAGTAATTTCGAGTCTTTGATTGAAGCTCTAATTCATATTTTTCGTATGTTTTTCTATCTTCTTCTTCGTTCTCAATTTTCAAAACTAATCGAGTCTTTTTTGGCATTATAATCTTACTTTGAATCTCTTTGTCTGCGAGGAACACCAATGGTTCTAGATAGTTTGAATTATTATCAAAACTGCTTTCAATACCAGTCAAGGCGTATTCAATGTAAATATTATCATTTTCAATTGAATACCTCACATTAGCGTTCGGCGGAAAAATCTTATTTAGATAGCGTTTACCTTTATACTCAATGAAAAACGATTTAGTCTTCAAACTAACTTTCTTTCGTAGCGTATCAATATGAATATTTTCGGATTTATACTTGCCTTTGTGCGTTGCACCAAACACGAAACTATAAATAAAACTCAAGGAATCTTTTCGCACTTCAAGTTCAGCATTGTTAACTTGCTCATAGGCCTCTAATACAAGTCCAGAAATTACTGGAATTTTTTCAAAATCTATTTTTTCAAAAATATCTGGGAATTCAAGCATGAAACTTTTTTCCTTCGAGGAGTTTGCGCTCAATTCCACTAATTCATCGACTTTTATTGCAAGATTCTTTTTCGAGTATTCCGGGAATTCAAGATTGAGGTTCTGAATACTGACTATGCCGCCAGTGTTGCCTTTATTAAGTAATTGAGCTTGCAGAACTAATTTCCATGAGCCAGCATAATCTTCAACAATTGTTATACTCTTGGGTTTTATTTCAACTAGTGGGCGATTCGTGTAATTCAATATTAGTTGTGTTATATAGAAAGATGCAATCCCCAACACAAAAGTTAAAAGGTGAGTGAAAAACGGGGATGTCTTTTTCTTATTCTTTACCATTATTCTTTCAGAAACCATTTACCATGTGCAACTTAGCTAACGATTAATGAACTATCAATAAAAGAAAAAACACCGTTCTCCCTCCTTACTAAGGAGGGAGACAAAGAGGGAGGTTGTTTTTTGTAATCTAGTTTTCCGACCTCACCCTAAATCCCTCTCCTTAAAAAAGGAGAGGGACTTTAATCTTTCACTTCAGAAAAATCATTTTTTTAACGCTGGAATAGTTTCCGGCTGAGAGTTTATAAAAGTAAATCCCGCTTGCCATTTCTCGACTTCGCTCGAAATGACTTGAATTAAAATTTACTTCATAATTTCCGGCAGCTTTGTATTCATCCATCAGAGTAACAATTTCCCTTCCGAGCACATCGTATATTTTTAGGCTTACTTTGCTTGAAGCTTGTACCGTGAACCTAATCATCGTTTCCGGATTAAATGGATTTGGGTAATTCTGCATCAATTCCGTCTTAGTTGGGATTTCTAAACTCTCTTCAATTCCAACCGTTCCGCTTCCAAATTTTTTCACACCAAACCAGAGCGTTCTATTTATACTTTGGTCTAACTCAACTAAAAAATGATTTACCGCCGAAGGCTTGTAGGTTTTAGCCGTGGATTCTAATTCTTGTCCGCGAACATCTAACGGATAAACACGAATCGAATCTGCAGCAATTGCTAAATCAAGCTTTAGTTTAAGAGGATATATTTGGGTTGGCTTGTTACCCCAGTT
>JBAYTN010000010.1:0-84596 GCA_041675645.1 Melioribacteraceae bacterium | reverse complement strand
TATAATTTCGCTCCCGGCATTTACCTTTTGAACTGCTTTATCCAGTTTTAGTTTAACAAGCTGCGGCTGTGCAAAACTGATTTGAAAAGCCACTAATAATGAAAAAACAAATAAGCCGTATTTCTTAAAATTCATTCCTACCTCAGAAAAATTTTTCTTACTTATTGGACAATAATGTTAGGCAAAACTACTATTCTAAAAATAATTATTATTTATGAACAACCTAAAAGAATTGCAAATTCTTAGTAATTAGATGTAAAAAGCTTAATAAACGATTCGATACTTCGCTAAAATCTCCCCTTCAACATAAGTCAAATTAGAATTGTTCCTTTGGAATTTGTCATTTCATAAATGTTGTTAAGTCCAGAATTAGCAGCCCCAATTCTGTTTCCCCTTCTACCGTAATTCTTTTCCTAGCTTCCTCTGTGGAAATATTCTTCGAGAACATTCTCCAGGCTGTGTCTGCATTCGTTACAACTTTAGAAGTGTATTCAGTAATGCTTCCAACAAATAATTCCCATCTTTCATTTTTCTTTAGTATCCAATTGCAGTTTGGAATATCGGAGACTTCTAGATAAACGGTAGCGTCTATCTTATACGGAAAAACTGTCTGATAAATGTTTGGTAAACCTCTAACAAATGTATCAATTAAAGGTCTCAACCATTTTTCATCATTTAATAGCCGCGCACCAACAGCCTCTCTTATTTGCTGCTGATGATACCACTTCTCTGTGTATTCTCTTGCTATATCAAACCAGTTTTCAGACTTATCTTCTCCCGCCCATCCAACGCTAAAAATTGCTTCTTCATTTAAGTCGAGCGCTGAAAATAACTTTGCTATTTCTTTTCCTGTATATTCAAGCAGTTCTATTAATACTTGCGGACTTAATCGTCTCGATGCTTCAACCCAAATACTGTTTAGCTGGTTAAGATAATCTACCAGGTCGGAACTGTTTTCAATTTTGCCGGATGGTGTTGGAGGAATTAGTTTGTCTCTTTGAAATGAAATCCTTCTTAAATCCCCATCCACCAAATGAGCAACAATATCCTTAACATTCCATTTGGCGCTTGAAGTTGTATAGTACCACTGCTTGCTATCTAGACTTCTCAACAGCAGAATCAATTCAGAATAGAGTTCCGCGAACAAATGATTAACTAAAATTATTTCTGGTTTTTTCATATTAATAATCGCTTTTAAACTAACCATCCTTCACTATGATACTCTAATTGTTCATCTTAAGTAAACGGAAATCTTTATATCACTCCCTTTTATAATATCCCAAAGTGAAAGTGAGTGCAGCTCAAAAGTACTGGGAAGACAATAGCAATTTAACCAACCCGGATATCCTACATCAACATAATATTTTATGCTGAAACTGTTATTGCTTTTAACAGTCACCAGACTCGAATCTATCTCTATCCACTGTATTTCATTATCCCAGTCGCACATGTAGATTTTGAACGAGAGATTCTTCAGAAAGTTAGGCTCCTCAACAGCAAAATCAATTTTTAGTTCGTAGGTGTACCCGATTAAATCAAAAATTTTCTCACCATTATCTAATTCTTTATAATCAGTATCAGAGAAAACATCTTTCACATATTCGGCGTTAATAGTTTTTATCTGCAAAGGAAGCGGATGTTTTTGCGCTAGCTTCGTTGTATATAAAACTAACATTAGGAGTACTATTGTTGGAATCGGCTTTATCATTAGAATCTCGCTATTAGCAGTAAAACGAATTTCGTTAACTATTTGCTCATGTTTCTTATTGAGTCTGTAACTAGATATTAACTAGCTCAACTTCTCATTCTCTTATACCACCTTGAAGCAATAAAAGCAACAGCCACAAAAAATAATACTGTCCCTAAAGGACTTGATTCAAAAAGTATCCGGTTTAGAATTGGAATATCCCGCAGAAAATTTGTGGAATACTTTGTGTCGTTGTAAAGCACAATCGAGTTTACGAACTTCTTAAACGAATCTTTATCCTTAGCAAAATTCTCTACACTCGATCGGCAAAAAATGTTTATTGAACCGTATTTGGTTGGAATTATTACATGTAGTTGATCACTTCCCTCTTTCCACAAGTAGTTTGTCTGAACGTCCAATCTGTATCTGTTTTCTACAAAGTCAGTTAAATCTGCTTTTCTTAACCTTCCCCTTTCATTAATCTGTACAACAATAAATGGGAGCTTAAAAAGCGTATCAACCGGAGTTTTAATAAACATATAATCAAAATTATTTTGTGGTGTATTCTTCTTTAAAGGCACTTCCATCTTATTTGCAAGAAATAAGTATGTATCCCAAGTTACCTTAACATAACCGTCCGTCTCGCTGAAGAAAGATTTTGTTCTTTTCGATTGACTGTTTGTAATTACGGTTACCAATATTAGAGCGAGGAATATATTCTTAATCATTGAATTACCTTTTACAACTTGATTGTGATGATTATTTATCGGCTTAAGAGCTAGTATAGCAATTTATTATTAGTTAATCCTCGCGCCATTAAATATTTTTTTATTCCCGCCAACATTAAAGAGCAGCTTAGTTTTGCAATTCAAATTTATAATTACACTAACCAACGAGCTTCAGCGAAGTCGGGATGCCGCACTCTAAATAAGCGGGCGGTCGAATACTCTTATGGTTGCGATATTACTGACCGGCCGGCGGTTCCCAGAGCTCCACCTTGTTCCCATCCGGATCTATTACCCATGCAAACTTCCCGTATTCTGACTCATCAATCTTGTCGAGCACATTGCAGCCTTCGCTCTTCAAGACCTTGACCAGCGCGTGAAGATCCGCGACTCGATAGTTATAACCCGCGCTTAAGCGCGGGGTTAATACAAGAAAAAAATGAATGGGCTTTAGCCCACACTTAACTACTATTCGAAGATTTACTCTTTCCGCAAAATCTTCTCCATTGCCTTTCCTTTTGCTAACACATCTATCAGCTTATCCAAATAACGGATTTCTTGCATAAGCTGCTCTTTGATCTCTTCCACTCTTATGCCGCAGATTAAACCCTTAATCAAAATTCTTGAAGGATCTAATCATGAAGCTTTACCAAAGAAGTTTTCAAAGTCTATTCCCTTTTCAATTTGTGTTTCTAATTGTTTCTGACTGTAACCGGTTAGCTAGCGGATGACTTCATCAACCTCTTCTTTAGTTCTCCCTTTTTTTCTGCCTTAGTTATATAGTGCGGATAGACACTGGCAAAGCTCATTTTATAGACTCTATTATTTCCCATATTTGCTCATCCTTTCATAACGCCAAAAACAGATTTAAGCCGCGCTCTTTACGGATGTGTTGCCCCTCATCAATTGATTGTGTTTCTACACTTTCATTTATCTTAAAAAATTAATTTTTATTCTTCAAACTATATTCTGCATTATAAATAACCGGCATTTTCCCCTTCCAGTTTGCCCAGACATTATCATTTGTTATTAATTCCGCCATGAAATGCCCTACATTAATTCTGCTTGTTTTACCGGCATCAAAGATCGGGCTTCTAACCGGCGATGGGAATACACTGTATTCGGAAACTATGTTTTCATTTAATAGCGAATCCGGTCGAACAATAGACCATTCTATAATCTCATCATTTTGGCCAATCTCTTTTCTTAAATATTCTGCCGCACTTTCATTATCTAACTGAGGAGGCAAAATATTTCTAAGTAGAGAAAAGACCAATCTCTCCTTGAATGTTAATTTTTCGTTTATATCTTTGTTGTTATTAGCTGTTGTGTTCATTAAAACAAACTTTACAGTCTTACTTGGTTTGTTCTCTTTTAATGCAATGCACAGTCTTTTTACAGAATCTGTCACTAGCATTTTAGGATTTCCAAAAATACCCTTTAGATTTAGGTTGTGCCCCAAACACGATGCGGCGGCATCACAATCTCTTGTATAATCTACAAGCTCATCTTCACTCAAATGAAGAATACTTGCCTCAATTATTTTCAAATTTTGATGTTCTCTTATATCAATGGGCAGTTTTTCTTTTCCACGTACTATTATTTTCACATTTACATTTCTATTCAATAAATCCCTAACTAGCTGACTTCCGGTAGCACCATTCGCTCCAACCACTAATACTATCATTATATAATTCCCTACTAAATTTCAAAAATTTATAAAAAAAATACGGATATAAACGAAGCGCTTTTACTCGCGATCATTGCGGAGCCTTTCGTGTTAAACGGCGCTAGAAGCATATCAAAAAAATACTATTTCATTAATATTAGCTTTTTAGTTTCAGTATAGTTACCCGACTGCATTTTATAAAGATATAATCCACTCGACAGATGAGAAGCATTCAAACTGACTTCATAGATTCCCGGTTTTTTTTCTTCATTAGCTAGAACTGCAACTTCTCTTCCAAGAACATCATATATTTTTATTGATACATAACCGCTTGCGGGCAAAGAGTATTTAATATTTGTGGATGCGTTAAAGGGATTAGGATAATTCTGATAGAGATTATATTCGGTTGCTACTTCTTGTTCCGAATCTATACCAACGAAAGAAGCGCCCGCATCATATGTAAGTAAATTGAATCCGTGTCCTCCCATCATAACAAAGTTAACAGTTTTCTCTACAACAAGGTCGATTACGTATAAGGGCATCCTTGTAAATGAACGAAGACTTCTTTTATGAAACGGCCCACTGTCTTTATATAATATATAGAATTGTATTTCACCATTTTCTCCAACGGAAAAAAGATCATACTCACCATTAAAGTTGCCGCCAAACAATTTGCAATCATAGGCTCTGTTACCTTGAACTTTATCATAATTCTTCCAAGTTTTTCCACCGTCAGAAGTCATAGATATCGTCCAATAATCGGGGAATACCACCCCTATGTTTTTATCATAAAAACTAAAACACTCCGGATAGCTGTTTGTTAAATCGTAAAGCTTCTTCCATGTTTTAGTTGTATCCTCTGTAAGCCATAAACCTTTTCTATTCATTGCATAGAGATGGTTTTTATCGAGGTATTGAAAGTTGTAGGGCAGATCGGGATAGGTAAAATTGTTTAAGGGCAGTTTTTCCCAGCTTTGTCCACCGTTGTTCGTAATTAAGTTGTAATAAGTTTCGGAAGAATCGGGTTTTACATTGTAAAGGATAGCATGTTTATCGCCAAGACATGTAATTCCTTCAAAAAAGTATTTACCCTTAAGAGAAATTGGTTCTTCCCATGTAACTCCTCCGTTAACAGTTTTATATACTTTGGTTCTGGCAACAAGCCAGCCTACTGAACCGTTAATCATTTTAACTTGCCGCGCTTCTACTTCTTGTGTAAAACTTTTATTCCAAGTTTTACCTCCGTCGGAAGTTTTATAAAGAGAATTATTTCCGAGAAAACCGCTGACTGCAAAGCCGTTTTGTAATGAAACAAAGCTGAGACTGTATATGTTTGCATCAACGGCATTGTCAATAGCAATCCAGTTCTTGCCCCCGTCGCTTGTACGCAATAATTTATAGCCGTAAAGAAATCCATCAGACTTATTAATGAAAAGTATTTGATTGGATGCATTTTCATTAATGGTGCTTATAGTCCAGTTATTACCGGAATCGGTGCTGCTAAAGAATTGTTTTCCCGTTATTGAACTACTTCCGGTAATACCCCATATATTTTGGTTGTCTAGTGCAAAGACTTTATAAACATTACTGCCTAATTGTCCAAGATTAATAATATCCCAGTTTATTCCTCCATCTGTAGTTTTATATAAGTCTTTGCCGTTTGCCATCCAGCCGTTTTTCTCATCGGAAAATGTGGAAGCAGAAATAGCTTCTTTTAAACCTACCCACAAAGTATCCCACGTTTTGCCGGTATCGTCGCTTTTAAGAATGTAGTTAATAGAATCTTTTATGATATATCTCGCCTTAGCAAATTCACTTGTTCCAAAAGCAAGTATTCTGCCGCCGGGAAATTTTATAAATTTATTTATATATCCGTAAGGTTCAATGCGTGAATTAAAACCATCTTCCGGAGGAATAATAAATGTTGGAGCTGAGTAAACTTCTTCCCACGTATTATAAAAATTATCGAGGCGCATAATTTTGCCGCGGTTGGTAGCCTTAAGAAGTACCGATTTAGTTACGGGCATAAATGTATTTGCATCGGTCAAATAGATATCATGGCTTGCCCAAGTTTCGCCTCTATCGGTTGTGTAATTTATTCCATTGTAATAAAGCACAAAGCCGGTGTTCGAGTCCAGAAATTTAATTTCTTTAAGCTCCGTTCCTTGATAATGCTTAACAATCTTCCAGTTAAAGCCGCCGTCTGTAGTTTTCATTATTGTGCCGGCTTTGTTAATCAGTATGCCCTCGGTTTCGTTTAGGAAAACAAGATCGGTTACTTCGTCGGTAGTTATCTTCGGATATAATAAAGTCTGGGCTTTAATTAAAAGCGGGAGAAATAAGAATAGAGCGATATGGAAAAATGGATTTTTCATTGTAGAATTTTTAGCCTAAAGAACAAAGACGAAAGCAAATAAATAATGCATAATTTAGCGCACAACAATTCTAGGCATATATCCTCTTCCAGTATGTTGTGGACAACAAGTATTACAAGACGAACAAATTAACCATCCATTTGAACAAGTTTTCAAGTCTCGACTATCAAGAACCTCACCGCATTTACCATTTAAGCAATGCGTAAAACGAACATTTTTATCATAATTTTTGCAATTAATATTTAAGCAGTAAAATAAAGGAGTAGCATAATGGCCTAAGGTAACTGGGTCAAAAGGTCTTGGTCTCATTATGGAGTTACATTCTCTACATTTCAGCCGTTCAACAATTTCGTTCATTCGATTTGCCCAGCCAGCAATATAACTTTTTACTAAGCAGTCCAAATTAAAACTGAATACTTGCGATATTTCATTTAGTGTCCAATCCATAGGGAGCAAATTAATATCAGAAGTACTATTGACACCAAAACAAATATTACCACGGCACCAAAAAATGTCTGCCACAAAAGGCATGTTCTCAATTGAATCAAACAGTTCTTCTTTTTTCCAAAAACGTCCTTCGCAAAATTTTTCCAATTTCTCACCAATTGAAAAATTACTTTTAGTCACATAATATCTTTTAAGAGTTTCATTCTCCCATAATTTTTTAACATAGGACTTTCTTCCATTACATAACTTTACAATTGAACTGATTGTAAAAAGATTCTCAAATGAGTCATTTAATTCATCAATCTTGTTAATAAGGCATAGGTGTTCTTGAAAAGTTATTGATAAAAGTTCTAATGCTTCTTCTTTACTATTTGGTTTTGATACTATGAAGGATTTTAATAACATAGCACTCAAATCATTCCACTGTAGCGAATTTAGCAACTTGACTACTTTTTCATAAGATATTTTTTGTAAATGATAATAAAACGCGATTCTTTTTATTACAAGTTGTTGGAAAAAACTATTAATAAAGCTTAATGATTCAAGAAATGTTGTGTCGTTCGGGAAATAGTCACTCTTTGTTAAAAATGAAAGTAATTCAATTTTGCTTTTTAATTCACTATTCTCGGATGACAAATAGATTTTTTTTAGTAATGAGGTGTATTGTTCATTGGTAAGTTGCACAATAAATAATTCAAATACTTCTTTGCTAGAGAATAGATTTGTTCTTATAAACACAATTAACGAAGATTCGTCACTACATTTGATTATATATTCAAAAAACATCTTTAAGAATTCAACTGCTCCAAATGAAGTGATATTGTGGGGTATATCAGACAATATTTTCTGAACCAATGAGCTTATCTCAGATGAATATGATAAATAACTATCATCGTTTGTAATAATTGATAAAAGTTTAGTATTACTATAGAATTCTTTCCCTTCCCAAGTATTTATTATATCATTAACATAAATATCTTTTCCTAAAGTAAGTAGATTTAATCGCAATGAGTCTTTGAGTTGAGAATTTATCTGCTGATATGATTTTGACAGATGATTAATTATTAATTTTCTGTCGCCGGTTATTTTAAGACAGTTAGTTGATTCGTATAGTTCTTCATAGGCCTTAATTTTGTTGTTTAATATTTTGGACGCTAATATTTCTGAATATTCTATCATTGAATATTCTTCAGTTAAAAGACGTAATAGCCTTAATGCAGCTAAATATGTTATTTTTGTTTTATTATCATTAGCGACCTCGAATAACAACTTGAAAGTTTTTGGATGAGATGTGATTGGAAAATATTTTTTTATGTTTTCAATAAGAGTATTTAATAACGTTAAGTCAATCTCACTAATTGAGGTAAAATAGTATGCCAATTTTTGTTCGTTATCAAGTAAGGCAAAAAATACAATATTAGTCTCGACATCAAATGCTGTGTTTTTCTCTAGGAACCTTTGATAGAATGACGGATTAATTTTAGTCACAGCATTGGCATCTTTTAGTATGATTAATAACTTCTTTGTAGATGATTGATTTTCAAAACACCAAATATTAGTTAGATCGTTTACTAATAACTCATCATCACCAATAAGATCGAGTTTTAGACTATCTTCTTGTTTACTTAAATACGACTTAAATGCTAATTTGTCAGCCTCACTCCCGATGACTCTTAGAATGTGCCAGCTATTAAAGGGGTAATAAGTCTGAGGTGCGGAAAGGGTAATTTTACATATATATTTAATTTGCTCATCGGTAAGATTGGCTTTTGACTGAATAAGTGACAGTGCAAAATTTTGTAGTTCATCTTTTGTCAGAAGGAACATATAATTTTGTTTTTCTTCAACAGAAAGAAAATGAAATAATTTGACATCCTTAGCTTTCTTTTTTCCATTTTCTTGAACAATATTAAATATTACTTTGGCACCTTCAGAGAGTGAACGTGAATTTGAAATAACATCATTGCCACTAAAATAAATGTCATTAGAGTAACTACCGTTTTCGGAGACAATTTTGGTTATATAACCAAAATTATTTTTCATTTCATCAAAGAATTTAATTTCACCTTTATACATCTCAGTAAACCCTTTTAATATTATGCACAACTTAATACATGTAGCGCACAAGTTGTTTGCTTCAGAACATAAAGGTCACACCAAAACTGGGCATAATATTTATGCTTTCTACCTTGCAATTCAACTAATCTATCTGGCAAAACTTATTAAACTCAGCAGAAGATAGGTTCCCCGGAGATATTTGAAGAATCGAACCCCTTTGATGGCTGTAACTTAAGAATTGAAACTTTGAGTTTCAAGTCAAAAAGTTTGCAGAGATAGTGACTAAGTAGCTGAGTGCCTGAGGAAAAGAAAAGATGAAAAATTTTATAAAATAAACTAAGCCAACATATCTTTATAGCAACTTTATTCTTTTGCTGTACGACTAATTAACAAAAGCAAAAGAGATTAAACGATGAAATACATTTACACTTCTCCCCTTTCTAAACAAAACAAACTTTTTTTGTTAATGATATTATGTTTTCTAGCTGCTTCTATAAAAACAGAAGCGCAGACCGCAATTGCTTTGCCCGATACCATATTAAACGTTGAACGAATTGATGAAATAAAGTTTAAGAGCAGTAACTTTTCAATTACCGGCAGTTTATATGTTCCTAAAAATGTAAATGATAAAAAGATTCCCGCCGTAATATGGGTTTCTGGGAGCGGACCGAGCTACAGAACAATAAAATCCACAGAGACAAAGAAAGTTGTAAACTGCTTTCTCAACGCGGGGTTCGCATATTTTAGAATTGATAAGCCGGGCTACGGGGATTCCAAAGGAAGTGTAAATGAGGATAGTTTATTTGCACAGCTAAGCAATGTAGTTGTTGATGCCGTAAAGAGACTAAAAGAAGTTTCTTTTATCGATTCCAAAAGAATCGGAGTGTTCGGGAGCAGTCAAGCCGGATATATAATGCCTCTTGCAATAACAAAGTGCAAAGAAATTGCATTTATGATCGGTTCCTCATGTCCGGCAGAAAATTCTATTGAGCAGTGGAATTATCTTTTAGAAAAGCAGATGGTTTGCGAAGGATATTCCAAAGAAAGAGCGGCCGAAAGCATAAAAATGTTCTCAACTTTACGCCAAACGGAGGACAAAAATAAATTTGATGAGTCACTTTCCTACTTTATTACGCATCCTTTAATCGTAAAGTCGGTCAATTACGATTCTTCATTTACCGAAAGAGCAAAAAAATGGTGGCCTAGAGAAATAAACCTTAATGATGAATCACATTTTAATCCGGCTGATCTGCTGGAAAAGATTACAATTCCGGTATTTATGGTTTACGGAGAGATGGATACACAGATCGATCCGCTTCAAGCGATGGATGCTTACAAGAAAGCGATGAAGAAAAATGGAAATCCCCTCTTCAAAATAAAAATGCTAGCCGGTGTAGATCATAATATGTGCACAGCTAAGAAAGGATGCCTAAATGAAATTGCGGAGATGAATAAAACGAACAGTTATAAGGTAAGTCCCTTATATATAGAAACGCTTAACGAATGGCTGAAGATACTTAAGAGCTGAAATCATGACTAGTTCTTTTGGTAATTACTATGAGAGAACTCTGGAAAACAGCTTAATCGCAATCTGTGATTCTGGAGGAGCCCGTCAGTCTGAGCGCCGCTTCGACTCGCGTCAAGCGAGGCGAGAAGTCGAAGACTAGGGATGAAGAAGAATCTTTTTACTAATTGAACCGGAACTCAACAAAAACAAAAAACTACTTTTCCAGATTCTCTTTTACTTTATTTCTGAAGTAACCATTCTCAATAAACTTGTATAAATTCTTTCCGGGGCAGACAGTCTGCGTGGAATAATCTTTATGCGCGCGGATTGAATCTGCTGGGACATTATATTTTTCGGCAAGCCACGTCATAGTATTAACAACAGCGTCAATCTGTTTATCGTTAGGCATAACTTCTTCAAAGTTTCCAACCACTTCAATTAGTGCATGACCGAAAGGATTGTATTCCGTGTTGGTATCGCCGGCATAATTAATATTTCTTCCCTCGTAAACTTTCCCCTCAAGGTCGATTATATAATGATATGGAATATCGATCCAGTGTTTGTCTCTGCGTGACCAAGTTTGAAGATTGCGGAGATACTTAATTACATCTTTCCCTTGCGGAAAAGGTTCACCTTGATGATGAAGTGTTATGTGAGTTATTGTATGCTTCTTTGCTAGTGAATCAACAGAGGGTGTTCCTCCCCACTGTTCCGCAGTCATAATACTTTTCTCAAAACTCGAGTAGTGTAATTCCTTTGTTGCAGAGCAGCCGACAAGAAAAAGAATTACAAATGAAATACCAAACAAAAGTAAAAGTCGATCAAAGTAATTTTTAGAGAGTTTTTCATTAATCATAGCGTTCCTTATTGCGGTCAACTTATTTAATAGGCAAAGTAAAAAAGAATGTTGTTCCTTTTCCTAATTCACTTTCTACCCAAATTTTACCTTTATGCTGATTAATCATTTCTTTACACAACAGTAAGCCAAGTCCGGTACCCTCTTCGTTGGCTGTTCCCTTAGTGCTGATTGTTTTATCGAGCTTAAACAATTTTTCAAGATCATTTTTACTCATTCCAACACCGGTATCGCTGATTGATAATTCCACAAAATTATCAACAACTTTAGAAGTGACATTAATTAGTCCTCCCGGTTTAGTGAATTTTATAGAATTGGAAATAAGATTCCTTACAATTGTACTGAGCATGTTCTTATCCGCTTGGACAAAAATGGAATTATCTATTGAGTAGGTAAGCTCAATCTCTTTGTTCCATGCCGTTTGCTTTACAAGTGATAATGTAGGATACAACTCAATTAAAAGGTTCAGTTGTTCAGGATTAAAAGCCATCTTTCCGGTCTGCAATCTTGACCATTCTAGAAGATTTTCAAGAAGTTTATACGCGCTGATGCTAAGCTCATCGATACTGCTAATAAATAATTTCTTTTCCTCCTCGGAAAGTGTATCATATTCCGTAGATAGTATTTGCGAGTAACCCAGCAAACCTTGAAACGGACTTTTTAAGTCGTGAGCAATAATTGAGAAAAATTTATCTTTTGACTGGTTGGCTTCTTTTAATTCCAACGCGAATTGGTTTAATGCATCGGAGTTTCTTTTTCTTTCAATTACTTGAGCAATTTGTCCGGCAACGAAAACAAGAATTTGCATCTCCTCTTCGCCGAAGGTTTTTTCATCTGCATAATCCTGTACTACAATTACACCGATTGTTTTTCCTCCAATCTTTAACGGTACACCCAACCAAATTACTGTTGGAGTTCCAACAAGTTCAACTTCGCCTGTCCTTTGCAATTCCAGATCTAATTCAGTGTCTATTAATGTAGCTTCGCCTGTCCTAAGAATATACTCTGTTAGTCCTCTTCCAAATTTTTTAGGTTGATAAGGAGGATCAAATTCATCAATCATATAAGGAAACGATACCATATCTGTTTCCTCGTCGTATAGAGCTATGTAAAAATTATTTACTTTCATCAGCGAGCCGATAACCTCGCGGATTTTTTCGTAAAGTGAAATCATATCGGAAGCGGCATAAGCGGTTTCGGATATTTCATACAACGCTTCGCGAACAAGCTCCGATTTTTTTCTAACATTAATATTATGCCCGATACCCAGCAGCCCGGTAATCTGGCCATCATCATCCCGTAACGGAATTTTGGAAGTGAGAAGCCAGCTCTTTCTCCCACTCTTATCAATGAAAAACTCTTCACGATTGAAGATAATCTGCCCCTCCTCAATAATTTTCTTGTCATCCTCGTAGAATAATTCAGCAACATCCTTAGAGAAGAAATCGAAATCGGTTTTTCCAATAGCTTCAGCTTCGCTACTGCAGCCCATGTTTTCCAAATCGGTACGATTAGCAAGCGTTTTTCTATACTGAGAATCTTTTACATAAATAGCATCCGGCAAATTATCAATTACCATACGAAGCAAAAGGCGCTCTTTAATTAGATCGGCTTCAATTCTTTTTTGATTTGTAATATCTCTGAAACTCCACACTCTTCCCACAATTTCATCTTCTAATCTTTGCGGTTTCGAAAATCGTTCGAATACTCTTCCATCTTTAAACTCAATTAGTTCATGACTTTCCATCGCCGGGTCAGCATATATATCTTGTATCTTTTTACGAAAGGCTTCCGGTTCTTTTACCTGATCGAGGATAAAGGATAATAATTCGCCATCTATACTGGAGTTAAGTATGTGCTGGGGAATTTTCCACATGCTTGCAAATTTTTTATTTGCTCTGGCTACCTTTCCACTTTTATCTGTAACATATATCCCGTCTGCTATAGATTCAATCGTAGCTTCGAGTAGAGAAGGATTCAAAAGGCTATCGGTATAAATTTGAGTATTATTATTGTGCGTAGTGGATTTTGGGAAAAGTGATTGGGAGTATCTTCTTAAGATTAAAAAGGAAATGAAAGCAGCGATAATCGAACTTGCGAAAATAATAACGGGGAAGCTAATCCATAATGTTGTAGCTGCGAAGGATGATTGAACAACAGCAATTGCAAGTATCGATATCAGAACCATAATAAGTAAAACACTTGCGATAATAATTAATAAATTTTTCTTCCCTCCAACCTCAGTTTCTTTTGAATCGTTCATGGATTACGTATATCCTCATTAATCGATTTTGTAGTATTAGGTCAATTTTTAATCAACAACTGACTTCTAAAGTAAAAGCCTTATCTATAACAAATAAATTTACTTTATTATTAGAAATAAGCAATTGAATTTAGGAAGATTATTAGAAACCTCCGATATTTTTCTCACTAGTTGAAAAAACAATTCTAAAAAATTAACTGAAGCAACACATGAGTTGTATTTTATTAATTATGCTTATTGAAACTTGGTGACTTATTACCTTTGCGGCTCAAGTTCGTATATTATTTTTGCCTCTAAGTCACAAAGGTAATAAGAAATCACAAAGTACACGTAATAATTATTCGTGTTTTTCTTACCGGCTTCTAGGAAGGTTTGCTATCCATAAGTTTTTTTATTTCACTTCTTAGATGATTCATCTCAAATGGTTTACGAATAAATTTGTTAGCACCGGCAGCCATGCACTCTTGTTCATCTTGCAGCATTGTGTATGCTGAAACAACAATAATCGGGGTGTTTGTGTATAAATCCATTTGCCTAAGCTCTTTGATTATTTGAAGACCATCTTTACTTTTACTTAAGCCAAGATCGACCAAGAACAAATCAAAATGTTGCTTTTCCAAAGCCACATATAATTCTTTATCGTTCTTGCACAACACTATGTCAAAATCGGGCGATTTGGAAAACATACCCATATAAACCAGCTGGGTAATTTCGTCATCTTCCAGAATTAGAATTAATGGTTTATTTTTCATTATTGTTCTTCCTCGCAATTCACTTCTTTAAACAATAAAAGTAATTCTATGTAACGGTAAATTATTAATTACTTTGCACCAGTTTTGAAAGTAACAGAAAAATTGCTTCCTTTACCTTTAACAGAACTGACATTAATTTCCGCCTTATTTAATTCGCAAAATCTCTTTACTACTGCAAGACCAAGTCCATTCCCTTCAAATCTACGCGAGTAACCATGTTCCTCTTGCGTAAATGGCTGAAACATACTCTTCATAAATTCTTGGGAGATTCCAATTCCGGTATCTTCAACAGATACACGAATTGAGTTCTCTTCCACTTCATCAATTGCCAGCCGGATTTTTCCCTCTCTTGTGTATTTAATTGCATTATCCACCAGATTTGTAAAGATTTGGTGAATGCTGTATTGATCTCCATTTATAAAAGGTGATTTAACATTGCATTCAATAAGAAGGTCCAGACCCTTATCGTTAGCAATTGATGCGTACTCTCTTTGAACATCCTTAATTACTTCTTCCACCAAATCAATTTGCTTGAATAATGGCTCATATGTTCCTACTTGCATCTCAGCTGCGTTCAAGATTAAGTCTATAGTTCTAATAATTCTCCTACCCGCTGTTTCAATACCTTTGAAATATTGCTGGAACTCATCGCTGAGTTCTACCGGAAAATCCTCTTTAATAAGTCCGGCCATACTCATTACAACATTTAGCGGGGAACGTATTTCGTGAGACATTTGCGCAAGGAACTCGGATTTAAGCTGATCGGATTTTTCCGCTTTTTCCTTTGCCTCAATTAATTCTTCGTGAGAACGTTTTAATTCTGTTATATCGGTTGCAACACCTATTAAGGCTATTGGGTTACCATCATTATCTTTTATAACTGAAGTCGAAAGGAAAACCGGGAATAACGTTCCATCCTTTCTTCTGTTTATTACTTCCCCTTTCCATCCGGAATCTATTGTTTGATATAGTATGCTGTCACCAATTTCTAATGTTACTGCCGGCGGACGCAAAACATTAATGTTTTTTCCTACCAACTCCTCTTTGGTATAACCATAAGTTGAAAGAAAGGCATCATTCACAAAAATTATTTCATCATGTATATCTGTTATTGATACACATTCATTGATACTGGCAATAGAATGTGCCAATAGTCTAATTTCTTTTTCAGCATTTTTACGCTCTGTTATATCTTCAACAATTCCATCATAATAAACCGGGTTGTCTTCTCTGTCGTAAACGATTCTAGCGCTTTCCCGTACATAGATAATTGTACCATCTTTTTTATGCCAGACAGATTCAATTCCCCTCTCAATTCCATTTCTATGAATATGAGATTGAAATTCTGAACTAAGAGATCCAATTCCAAATCCTTCGGAAGTTAGATTACACTTGGCAATATCTTCAAAAGAATCGTAACCCAGCATTTTTATTAAAGCCGGATTTGCCATTTCAATTTCACCTTCGGGATTTGTACGGTAAATTCCAATTGTAGCGTTTTCATAAATACTTCGGAAACGCTCTTCGCTTTCTAGGAGTGCTCTTTCAGCATGTTTTCGCTCTGTAATATCTGTAAAAACACCAAGTAGCAATAATTTTTCGTTTTCCATTTCCAAAAATGAATTGGCTACATGAACCCAGATTTTTTTTCCATTCCAGATAACCAGTTCTTGCTCAAAATTTGTTTTTACAGTTCTATCCTTAAACTTTATTTGATACTGCTGTTGTATATATTCTCTCTCTTCCGGAGAATATATTACCGAGATCGGTTTCCCCTCTAACTCATTTTTTGTTTTACCAAATATTTTACAAAAGGAAGCATTTACCTTAAAAAGAATACCGTTTTCATCAGAAATACGCATTCCGCTGGGAGAATTTTCCCAAACTGAACGAAACTCTAATTCTGATTTTCTTATTGCTCTTTCCGCTAGCTTTCTCTGTGTAATATCTCTCGATATACCAAACGTACCAATTATTTCTCCACTCAAATCTTTAAATGGTAACTTGGTAGTTGAAACCCATGTTTCACTTCCATCATCCCAAGTTTCCAACTCTTCATAGTCAATTTTGGGAAGTCCGGTCCTTAAAATCTCTTGCTCACTTAAGTAAGCTTCATTCGCATGCTGATCCGAGAAGAAATCAAAATCTGTTTTTCCTATTGCCTCGGCTGGATTACTTAAACCAAATCTTTTCGCCTGTGCAATATTCATACGTAAAAAACAACTATTAACATCCTTAAAATATATATGATCCGGAGTGTTATCCATTAACATATTCATCAGATACTGTTGCTTAGCCAGTGCAATTTCTGCAAGTTTTCTTTCAGTAATGTCTCTTATAATCATACTTGTTCTAAGATCACCGTTGCTATCAAGGAAGACAGAAGCAGAAATTTCGGCAGTAAATTTGGATTTATCTTTCCTAATAAAAGTTAGTTCTCCCTTAGCCCTACCGGTATTTATTCTCTCTTCCAATAATTTAGACAAATTTGGATCGGTTGAATCTATAAGTCCAGTCCTACCCGAAGTAATGATTTCTTGTTCCGACATGCCGAACATTTCGCATGCGGCACGGTTTGCAGATAACGTTCTGCCATCCGGAGTAGTTAACAAGATTGCATCAATACTATTTTCCAAAATTAGCCGGTAGCGCTCTTCACTTTCTTTAAGGGCTTTAAGTGCAGCTTCCTTTTCTCTTAAGTTTGCTTTTTTTTCAATTGCAGATTTTATTGCCGGAACGAGTCTCGTAATGTTTTCTTTAATTATGTAATCGTCGGCACCCGCCTTCATTGCTGCAACTGCTGTCTCTTCGTTAAGCGAGCCGGTAACTAGAATGAATGGAGTCATTGGAGTAAGCGCATGTTTGAGAGCCAAGGCTTTCATTCCATCGAATTGAGGCAAAGAATAATCCGAAAGAATAATATCGGGGTTGAATTCATGGAGTGCTTTTATGTAGTCGTCTTTTGTTTCGACTATAGTATGAACAAAATTCAGACCCCCTTTTTTAATTTCTCTAACATTAAATTCAGCATCTGCCGGGAAGTCTTCAACCATCAAAATTTTTAATTCATCTTCCATATAATTGTTCCTACTTTCTTACATATTATTTTTTAAGCCCAATAAACAATAATGACAAGCAATCTTTTTGATAATTATAAGCATAACTTAAATACGCACGAATAAATTCGATTAATTTTTCATATTTACTATTGACGACTTAATTATTTGGCAGTTCATTCAAAAGCAACCAATACATTCCTAGATCTTTTACAGTAGAGGTAAACTTCTCAAAATCAACCGGTTTAACAATAAAACTATTTGCGCCAAGTTTATAACTTGCAATTAAATCACTCTCTTCCTTTGAGGATGTAAGGATAACAACCGGAACAGTTTTTGTTCTATCATCAGCTTTAATTTTGCTGAGTATTTCCAGTCCATCTACCTTGGGAAGTTTTAGATCAAGAATAACCAGTTTGGGCCGCAGAGTTGTGTCTCTACCGGTATACCTTCCGTTTGCAAAAAAATATTCAATCGCTTCTTCACCATCCATAATTACATGAATGTTGTTGGCAATGTTGTTTTTCTTAAGAGCGCGAAGAGTTAGTTCAACATCATTTGGATTATCTTCAACAAGTAGAATATCTACTATTTTATCAAACATGATTAACTCCTTTTGTATGGTATAGAAAAATAAAACGTTGCACCTTCGTCAACTTTTCCTTCCGCCCAAACTCTACCATTCTGGCGGTGAATAATTCTTTGTACTATTGCCAAACCTACTCCCGTTCCTTCAAAATCTTTTAGCGAATGAAGTCTCTGGAAAACTGAGAACAATTTACTGTTATACGCCATATCGAACCCAACACCGTTATCTTTCACATAGTAGACAGACTCGTTTCCCTCTTGTCTGGAACCGATCTCAATAATTTGCTTTTCCCTCAGCGAAGAAAATTTGATGGCGTTGCTAATTATGTTAATCCATACTTGACGAATCATAGAAGGATCGCTAAATGCTTTTGGAATATTATTTAATTGGAATTCAATTTTTTGACTATCTCTACCTAATATAAGTTCTTGAAATACGGATTTTGCCATAGAGAACATATCAACTTCAGAATATTTTATTTCTTGCCTAATTAGTCGTGAGAACGACAGCAAATCATCAATCAATTGGCTCATCTTTTTAGCATTAGCAATTATCGAATTTAGAAGTCCGGCAGCCTCAGAGTTAAACGAATCCGAGTGATCTTCCAATAGAATTTTGGCAAATCCGTTAAGAGCACGCAGCGGAGCGCGAAGATCGTGAGAGACAGAATAACTAAACGCTTCTAATTCTTGGTTAATAGTTTTTAGCTGAGCCGTTCTTTCCTCTACTCTATTTTCCAGCTCTTCGTTTAGTTTTTTAATTTCTTCTTCAGCTTTCTGTCGTTCCAACAAACTATCTTCAAGTTCCTTAACATATTCTTTTAATTTCTTTTCGTTCTCTTCAGTTTGGCGCATCTTGTCTTCTAGTTTTCGTATTAGAGTTATATTATACTCCTTCAGCATAACCTCTTCCGGCATATCCGCAGTTTCGATTGCAGTATATTCCTTTCTCACAACATTCTGCAAAACTCCATTCACTATTTCCAAAAAAACATCCGGCTCTTGCGGTTTAATGATATATCTATCCGCACCTAAACTAAGCGCAAAGACTTCGTCTTTGGGGTCTGTATAAGTAGCTGTGTAGAAGATGAAAGGAATATTTTTAAGGTAATTATTCTTTTTGCACTCACGACAAAAAGTAAAACCATCCATAATCGGCATAAGAATGTCTGAGACTATTAGATCAAATTTGTCTTTGAGTGCAAGTCCATAAGCTTCTGCGCCATTTTTTGCAGAGACTGTTTCATAACCGCTGGCATTTAACAGTGATTCAAGCAGATATAAGTTCTCTTGTTTGTCATCAACTATAAGTAGTTTCATAATCCATCACTCTTATTTTTAATTAGATGTTTGGGGAGAAACGATTCCATTTGAGAAATAAACGTATCCGGATTAATCGGCTTTTCTATATAACCGGTAGCACCGGATTCAAGCGCCTTTTCTTTATCCCCCGGCATTGCATAAGATGTTACGGCAATAATTGGAGTCCCTTTCATTTCATCAATTTGTATTAATTTTTCCGCAACTTCATAACCGTCCATTTCCGGCAATTGTATATCCAAAAGAACAATATCGGGATTTTCTTTCTTTGCAAATTCCACTCCGGTTATTCCGCTGTATGCTTGGATTATTTCATAACCTTCACTTTGGAGTAAATAAGTAAGCATATACATGTTTTGTTCGTTGTCTTCAATAATTAAGATTTTGGTTTTCATAAATTTTCCGGAATTTTATGTTAATGGAAGAGTTACAGTGAATGTGCTACCAACACCTACTTCGCTTTCTACATTTATTGTTCCACCTAATTTTTCAACTAATTTTTTACTGATTGATAAACCCAGCCCGGTACCGTCGTGATTTCGAGTTAGCCCGGTATCTATCTGGCTGAATGGTTTAAAAAGTTTAGTCGTATCATCTGCTTTTATACCAATACCGGTATCAATCACTTTTGTTATAATTTTTTGTTCCGATATGTTACACTCAATTTTAACAGCGCCTTTATCAGTAAACTTAATGGCATTATTAATCAGATTTAGGAATACCTGGGACATTCTTCTTTCGTCACTATTAATAATAATTTCATCATCCGGTATGGCCAATTTTAAGTCAAGCTTTTTCTTTGCTGCTAACGGTTCAACCGAAGATGTTACTTTGTGAATCATCTTGTTAAAATCAAACTCACTTAATGAAACAACTAACTGCCCGGCTTCAATTTTGGAAATATCCAGCACGTCATTAATTAATTCCAACAGATGCTGTGCGCTTCCCTTTGCCATTCCAAGCTGCTTTAACTGTTCATCATTTAACTGACCGGCAATTCCTTTCATCAAAATTCCGGTAAACCCGATAATTGAATTAAGAGGAGTTCTAAGTTCGTGCGACATGGTTGCAAGAAAGGCCGACTTCAAGCGATCAGCCGATTCTGCTTTTTCTTTAGCAATTTCTAATTCAGTAGTTCTTTCTTTTACCATTTCTTCAAGATTCTCTCGATATTTTCTTAACTCTTCTTCAGTCTCCTTGCGAGAGGTAATATCGCGAGATACAACAACTACATTTGCGATTTTTCCTTTTTCATCCCTTATCACACTGCCTTGCGATTCAATATAATGAATGCTTCCGCTTTGAGAAATCAGCCTATATTCAGCACGGTTTCCTTTACCCGTTCTAATTGTTTCTTGAAAAACGCTTTTAATCTTATCACGATCATCCGGGTGAATATCATTAAACGAATCTGTTCCTTGAAGTGATCCCGTTTCTCCAAGTATCGGTTTATAAGAAGGATTGCTATAAATTCTTTTCCCGTCCAGATCAAGAACTACAATCATATCAGCAACGTTTTCGGATATAAGTCTAAATTGCTCTTCACTTTGTCTTAGTTTTTCCTCGGCGAGTTTGCGTTCCGTAATATCACGGTCAATCCCCATTACAAATAGTTTATCATCAAGAGTAAGCAAGCAAATGAAAGTCTCTATCGGGAAATGGGTTCCATCCTTTCTTTTGTGAATTGTTTCCATCTTAACAAATCTCTTTTTCTTTAATTCTTCAAGAAACAATTCAATTTCTTTTTTATCTCTAACTTTACTTGCGATGTCTTTAGGATGAAGTATGTTAAGATTTGTGCCAACAAGTTCTTCGTGTGTGTATCCGTTCATTTCGCAAGCAATTTGATTGCACTCATATATTTCTTGAGTATATGCGTCGCTAATTATAATGGCATCGGGATTTACATCGAAAAGAGTTTGAAACTTTGCCACATTTTCTTTTAGAACTTCTTGAATTTGTTTTCTTTCCAACAACTCAATATTCAAAAGATTGTTGGCGCGGTTCAATTCTTCCGTACGTTCAAGCACCCGCGTTTCTAATTCTTTATTTAATTTTTTCTTTGTACTGTAACTGTGATAACCAACTGCTACTAATAAAACAGCAAGCAGAGCAATAATTATCAGCAGATACAAAAAGTTCTTCTGGCGATGTATTGTTTTTCCTTGCTCATCAAGAATTTTTGTTTGCGATTTTATTTCTTCTTTCTGGCGATTAGCATTCTCCTTTAGCTCACTTAATGTTTCATTTCCTTTTCGCAATTCCTCTTTTTGTTTTTCAAGCTCTTGAGATTTTTGATCGTATATTTTTTGCTGTTCTTTAAGTGCGTTCTCACGTTCCTTTAGCAACTGCGACTGATCAACAAGTATATCTTTCTGATATTGAATTTTCTTTTTCTGAGAGGTTAGACTGTCTTTATGCGATACAATTTCTTTAGTCTTTTCACTTATAGAATTATTGAGCCGAGCCCAATCGCTTTCAAGTTCCTTTGTGCGTTTTTGCAATCCGCGTAAACTCTGCTGTCCTTCCCGGTAAAGTGCAGCTACATCAACTTCAGTCCCGCCAAGTAAAATCATTTCTTCCATTATCTTAAGACGCTGATTAATAATATTAGCTTTATTTATTTCGAATTTCAGCGTACCATTCTCTGTATCAATAAAGTTTATCATAATTAATCTTTTATCCTTATAACCATCTGTTACAAGGAGTATGTTCTTACCTTCCACCTTATCAAAAATCTGGACAAGGTTTGCATCTGCATCCTTTGTAACAAAAACAAGCTGCACTTTATCGGTATTAACTAATGTAGATGCGGAAGAGAGTGTTATTGGCTTTTTTCTGAGAGTTTGAGATTTGGCAAGCATGTTCAATTCTTGGATTATTCCACGGTCATTCCCAATAACCAAAAAGTGGAAATCTTTTATCGTTTCTTCGTTTTGCCAAAGTACATTTTTGGCAAAATTATAAATGTACGCCGAGACAGCCTTATCCCGTTGGATTTGTTGTGCGCTTAGTTGCGATGTAAATTGGAAACAACAAACAGATGAGATCAACAAAAACTGAATTAACTTTCTCATATAATCTGTTCTCGTGCTAGTGTTAAGAATTATTGTTTTACACTCTACTCAATACGAATAACCAATAGAAAGCATGATCGATCTTTGCGGCTGCCGGTATCGATCGGGAGCTCTATTTGACGAGTGATAATACTCTTCGTTTAATATATTCTTTAGTATAAGCTGCAAATCAAATCCCTTATAATCAAAAAACGATAGTGTACTGCTAAGTATTGTATATGGCTCAATATATTTGCTTCTTGTTGTTGCAATAAATTTTGGGTTTTCTCTCCTTCCAAGATAATCTGCTCTAAAATTTAGTTTAATTAAATCGTTAATGGAATAAGTAATACTTAGGTTTCCGGTGCGTTTGCTAATTTCCGGAACAAACCCATCCAGTTCATTGAGACTTTCTGTAAATGTATAACTGATGGATGATCTTACCCTACTTGTTAAATACTGCATAAATACTTCAAAACCTTTTGTCTTTACTTCGCCACTATTAACCCATTTGTATCCACTGCTTATAGTTTCTTTAACTATCGCGTGTTCAAGTTTGTTCGAATAACCAACTAAACTAGCATGTAAATTTTCGTTTATAGAAAAAGTTATTGAACCTTCGATAGATTTCATTCTTTCCGGCAATAATGAAGAATTGCCAAGTCCATCTGTGTAATCCCATGGTTTAGGTGCTCTAAAAGCTTCTGCGTAGGATAGCCTAAATGTACTACTGAGAAAATTATATGATAAGCCAAAACGGGGAGTAAAAACTTCATCGTAACTGCTGCTATTATCGTAACGAATCCCGGTAGTTAAAAGAAGAGATGAAGTCAGTGCAAAACGGGGTTCAACGAAAACACTAACAAGTGAATTGTTCAGCATTCTAGGTTCTAACGGAGTAGGAGGTTTCTGTTCGGGAGAATGGCTATACGAACTGGAATTTTTCTCCGAAAGTTGTTCGTATTCTAAAGTCAATCCGCCGGTAAGTTTTAGAAAGCTACCTTCATCATAATTCAGAATACTTTCTAATCCGGTAAGATTATTCGGGCGATAATAACCAACTTGCGAAGTGTCAACTATGTAGTAAACTGTATTATCGAGTACAGTCGCGTTACGATTATATAAAACAGAAGTAAAGCTGATGTTATTGGATAGATTGCTGCTGTACTTAAGATAATTGTTTAAAAAGCGAATATTCCATAAAGTACCATGATCTATGTATGATGTACCGACAGTTTTGAATAGTGTTGTAGTTGAGGTTTGTTTTTGAATGAAGTTTGTTCCTAACGTAAAATCCTTGTACTGCATTTTCAAATCGAACGAATAATCATCCTCAAAATTATCCATCAAATCCGTCCAATTGTAATCCCCTTCTTTCCCTTTCAAATCCGCTTTGTCAGATGTCTTAACCATGCCGGCAAAAACAGCGTTAAATGTATTTTCATCATTAACATAGGTGTAATTAAAATCACCGGAGAATGTATTGAAAGTACCGGCAAGTGCATTTACTTTTAATCGTTTTTGGGAAGCGGTTTTTGTTATAATATTTATTATGCCCGAAATAGCATTAGTACCATAGGCAACTGAACTGGGGCCATGCACAACTTCTATCCGTTCTACATTAGATAAATTGTATTGTGCCCCGGCATAAAAACCGCCGGAGTTAAGTTCATTAATTTGGATTCCGTCTATTAACAGCAATGTTAAATTATTTTGGTTGGGAATTCCACGCTGAAAAATGTAGCTGTTTATGCCGAGAGTATTTCTGAATTGAAAGCCGGGCAAAGTGGAAAGCGCTTCTTCCAATGTAAAATATCCATTCTCTTTAATTTCACTTGCAGTTATAACAAACACAGTAGAAGTAATTTGATCTATATCTTCCGCTACCTTAGAAGCAGTTGTTATTTTCATTTTTGACAACTGTGAAAAATCCATATTGTAAATATCGAGGCTGTCGGTTTGAGCATAGCTGATATAAGGCATACCAATAAGAATAATTAGGACAAAGGCATAAATGCAATTCTTGTTCAATTTAATTTCTCCTTATGGAGCAAAAAAAAATCAGAAGCTCTATGATATTTACATTAATTCTCACTGCTAGCCGGTAAAGTAAAAAAGAAAGTAGCCCCTTCATTAATTTTACCGTTGGCCCAAACGCGCCCACTTTGACGCTGGATGATTCTCTGTATTATTGCAAGACCTACACCGGTTCCTTCAAAATCCTTAGATGAATGTAATCTTTGGAATACACCGAACAATTTATTGTAGTAGGCCATATCGAAACCAACACCATTATCTTTAATAAAGTAAATAACTTCTTCGCCTTCTTGCGTAGAACCAATCTCAATAGTTGGATTTTCGCTTAGCCGGGAATATTTAATTGCGTTACCAATTAAGTTCACCCACACTTGATGAATCATATTATAATCCCCGTAAGCAGTAGGTATATTCTCTATATGAAATTGAATTCTATTTTTTTCAGTATCTGTAACAAGTTCTTGATACACCGAAATTGCTAATGCACGCATGTCTATCTCGGAATACTTCATTTCTTGCCGGCCAAGACGTGAGAACGCCAACAGATCATCAACTAGGTTTCCCATTTTTTTTGAATTAGTTGTGATAATATTTAATAAGCGCAAAGCTTCCGTATCGAGTGAAGCCGAATAGTCTTCAATTAATATTTTTGTAAAACCATCCATAGCTCTAAGCGGGGCGCGCAAATCATGCGAGACTGTATAACTGAATGCTTCTAATTCTTTAACCGAAGCTTCGAGCTGAGCAGTTCTATCTTTTACTCGCTTTTCCAGTTCTTCATAAAGGTTAACATTCTCAATAGCTCTTCCGGCAGCATCTGCAAGTGTTTGTAATAGCTGAATTTCGATTTCCGTTGGTTTGTAATTAGTTGCCCAGTAATTTCCAATTGCACCTAACGGTTCGTTTATGATTATTGGAACCATAGCAAGACTTTTTACAAATGTTGGAACATAAGCCTCAATCGGAATTCTATTATCAGCATAAATATCTTCTATTACAGCATAAGTTTTGTTAAGCATAACCCAGCCGCTTATGCATGAGGTGAGAGGAAATCTTTTTCCCTTCCAAAGAGGTTCAATTGCATCTTCATCCGCATAATAACAAAAGTCACCTTCCTTATAAACAATTGTAGCGCCATCGGCCCCGGTTAGTTTTCTGGCGGAAGTTGCGATTATTTGCTGTATTGTCTTCAAGTCGTGTGCTGATGAAAGTTCTTTAATAGAACTAATTAGATGATATAGCAATTCATTAAGCTTTGTATTCTTTTCTTCAGCAAGTTTACGTTCGGTAATGTCCGCGTTAAAACCATACCATGTTATGCTTCCATCGGGTAATTTTTCCGGTGAAGATCTTGAGAAAATCCACTGAACTTCTTTACCGGGTATTTGCACTCTGAACTCACATGTGAAGAAAGTTAAATGCTTCGCAGAGTATTCAATTTCGTTAATAACTTTTTCGACATCTTCGGGATAAATCACTTTGCCTATAGGAGTAAAATCATCAACTACATCTTCAGGTAAGCAGCCAAAAATATTTTTGATGCCTTCCGATGCAATTGGGACACAATATGTTCCATCGGGCTTTCTGGTAAACTGGAAAATTAAATCGGGCAGATTTGCAGAAAGCTTTCTGAACTGAATATCTTTTTCCCTAATTTTTTCTTCTACACGCTTGCGTTCAGTTATGTCCGTAAATAGTCCAATGTTCATAATCCTTCCCTCAATAATAGCCGGACGCGCACTAATATCTGCGTAAAAGAGAGAGCCATCCTTTCTAAGGCATGGAATATTTGAAGCTACTGTTTTCTTTGTTAGGCTTTGAGCTTCAAATTCTTGAAGAACCATTTGCAACGACTCTTTTGGGTGAATATCGAGTACTCCTAACTTGATAATTTCAGCTTCAGTATATCCCAGCATTTGGCATATTGCCGGATTTGCATACTTGAAAACTTTTTCTTCAACGTCAGCAACAAGAATTCCCTCACCCGCACCTTCAAATAGTACGCGGTATTTTTCTTCAGATTCTTTCAAAGATTTTTCAACTAGTTTACGTTCAGTTACATCCCAAACAGTTGAAATCATTAATTTCTTTTCGGGCAATTCTATATTTCTTGCACTAATAAATCTTGTTTCTTTTCCTTGTCGGGTAATAGGAATATCTTCCCAAATCATACGCTCCGGCACTCCGGTGGCACAATCATCAAGAATTTTCTTTTTAATTTGCTCACGATACACCGGATCTTCATATACCGCATCCCAAAAATTATCCGGTTCTGAAATTGCCTCTCTTGTCGTACAGTAGAATTTTGTGAAGTTGTCATTAATGTATGAGAACTGAATTGTCGGGTCAATTGTATTTACTGCAATTCCAACAGGCAAATTATCCATTACAGTTCTGTTAAATTCTTCACTTTGGCGTAGTGATTGTTCAATCTTCATTGTTGCAACCAATTCCCAGGCTACATCGGCTAAAAAGGAAACGGTTTCCACATCTCGCTCAGTATATTCGTTAGCTTTGTTACCTACGCCTAAAATGGCAACAACTTTTCCATTCCTAATTATAGGAACCACAAGTTCCCTAATTAATGGCGCGTGTCCATCCGGCAATCCTTTCTTATTGGCAAGTGATGCATAGTCGTTATGAACAACCGGCTTCTTTGTATAAACACATTCTACCCAAATACCGGCTTTATCAATATTGTAATGCAGTCCACCACCCTCGGCTGTACAATATTCTTTAAGTGTTTTTGTAGACCACGCTTGCAGCGAAATTGTAACTTGATCATCTTCAACAAAATGATAGAAACCAATGGGGCTATTAGTTGTATAGCAAACTTCATCCAATGTTTTTTGCAGAAACTCTTGCAATGAGTGTATTCTTGAATACTCGGCTAAAGCCAGCCTTGTGTTTATAATTTTCTCTGTCCTTCTTTCTTCCGTTTGATCCCTAAATACCAAAACGACTCCGGTTATATCACCATTTTCATTTTTTATAGGAGCGCCGCTATCGGCAATCGGGATCTCCGTTCCATTTTTTGAAATCAGCACTGTGTGATTTGCCAGCCCAACAGTTTTTCCTTCCCGTAAAACTCTACTTACAGGGCTTTCAACTTTGCTCCGGCTTTCTTCACCAATAATTTGAAAAACTCTTTCTAACGGTTGATGTTTAGCTTCGTTTTCGGTCCAACCAATTAATTGTTCTGCAACAGGATTTAACTGCACAACAAGCCCGTTTCTATCTGTAGTAATTACTCCATCGCCAATACTATATAATATAGTTTTAAACTCTTCTTGAGATTTCCACAGCTCATTTCCTTTATCTAGTAGTTCTTTGTAAATATTTCTCTGTCGCGAAAGATATATCCATGCGAGCCCCGCTCCGGAAAGGAAGATTAGAAGAAGTGTGAAAATTGCTATTGAAATTGCTTTGTTGTTCAGTTCAGAATAGATTTCGCTTTTATCAACCTTTGCAACCATAAACCAAGGGCTTTCCGGTACTTCCGAGAGATATGAAAGTACATCAATTCCACGATAATCCTTGCCTTCAAAAATTCCTTTTCTACCCAAAACTGCTTGTACTGCCGGTACTTCCTTCTGGTCCAATGAGATTTTAAACTTAAGAGCGGAGTTTTTTCTGTGGCGAATTTCATTTAAAAATAGAACCCAATTACCTTCCTTCCTTATTATTAATGTCTCTGACGTTTTGCTTGGTATGGGCCATGTCTGAATTAATGGAAACAGATAATCAACCGGATCGATTCTAAAAATGATGGCTGCAATTACCTTGCTCTTTTCATTCATTACCGGAGCGATTATATCATACTCAATTTTTTTGCTTTCTAAATTTTCATACAAATCCGAGAATACAATTCTTCTTGAGCTAAACACTTCTTTAATATCTTGTAATGTTGTTTGAGTATAGGGTTTATTGTTCCCGCTTGTACCGATTAGTGTTTTACCCTCTGCTGATACTACAAAAACATCTTCATAGTGATAGTTATCCTTATATAACGTAATACGATTCTTAATTTCGTTTTTTAATAATATACTTTGATTATGGCCTAGAAACTGCTCAATGCTTTTAACAAAAAAGTGAGACTTTGATAGTGTGTTTGCGTCTCCTCTTCTTTCACGCAACCACTGTGTTAACTGACTAATTTTTAGTTCCGAAATAACTCTAATCTCATTGTGCTTATCATCTTTTATAGATTTTTCTTCAAATGAATAGTAGAGGTAAGCACCAACGCTGTGCAACCCGATAAGGGCAATCACCAGCAACAAAATATTTTTTTTATTTATAATTACTTTACCAGCATTTTTTTCCATTTGTTCCTCTACAATCGATTATCCACTTATAGAAATTCTATAAGACTGTACTTCTTCAGAATAATCATTTTTTTTGTAATTGAGCGAATAGCAGTTGTTGAATTTCTTTCTAAGTATGGACATATAATAGAATGGTTCATTTTGGAGAACGGTAGAAACCGAATAGTACAATTAATAACAGCATCTTTATAAACTTGCATAGGCTCCCCGCAAGTAAATTGTTCAATTAACAAAATAAAACTTTAACTCTTCAGTATGTTTATACTCAATTGTGCAGATGAGAATTTACTTATTAAATGATATATAAAATATTGTTAAGAATCTATCAGATTCTGGAGACTAATTAGCAGTGAGCTCTGAAAATTGCTTAATCTCAATCTGTCATTCCCACGAAAGCGGGAATCCATTTTATTTGCAATAGATTCCCGTTTACACCGGAATGACATTTGGAATATTCCAGAGTTCTCCAGCAATATAAAGAGCCGATTACTATTAAGAATCCAAATTTTCGCACGATAATTAAATGATAAAAGAGCATACGAAATGAGCAAGTTTTATTTCTTGCATAAACTCTCAACGGTTATTTCAAAACTGATTAGAATTAAGAGGTGGCAGCTCCTTCTCTTACTATTTATAGTTGCGAACTTGATGACTTTCATTCTCAACTATACTCAGAGCTATCTTTGGTGGGGTTATATAAATACTGATCTTCTCTATATTGGAACTATTGATGCTGCCGTTATTGTAGCGGTTTTAGGCCCCATCCTAGTTATACTTACATCACAGATAACCAGATTTGAAGAATATAAAAAAGAAACTGATGCAAGCAGCAAGGCAGAAGCAAAGTACCGGCATTATATTGAAAACTCTCTAGACATAGTAAGTGTACTGGATCATAACGGAATTATAAAATACGAAAGCCCATCTATTGAGTAAATGTTAGGCTACCAACCTAATGAAATGATTGGGAAAAGTGTATTTGATTTTCTTCATCCGGATGAACGTGAATATGTCTATAAACTATTCAAAGAAAAAATAACAGAATATAATTCCTCATCAACGCTCGAAGTTAGGTTTCTGAAAAGGAATGGCGACTGGGCTAATTTAACAGTTTCAGGTAGAAATCTTCTTCATGATAACATTGTTGACGGTATAGTCCTTAATTCAAAAGATATTAGCGATCTTAAGGAAACTCAGAATAAATTATTCAAATTACTAGAAGAGAAAAAAATTCTAATTAGGGAAATTCACCATAGGGTTAAAAATAATTTCCAGTCGGTCTCATCAATGTTGTATTTACAAGCCCAGATGGTAACTGATGAACTACTGAAAGAAATACTAAACGTAAGCTGTAACAGAATACATACACTTGCATTGATTCATGAAAAACTGCAAGAATCCGAAGAGGTATCGAGCGTTAATTGTCTTTCATATCTGCAAAGGCTATTAGAAGATATTAAAGTTAGCTACCAAGCAAAAGATCGCGATATTACTATAAACCTCAGTGTTAATGCTAATATCGACCTACCAACCAACCAATCAATTCACTTGGGTCTAATTATCAACGAACTCCTTTCCAACATATTTAAGTATGCTTTTCCAGATAACAGAAAAGGAGTGATAATTATCCATTTTGATCAAAGTAAAAAAAACAATTATTTGTTAATTAAAGACAATGGTATTGGAATTCCTCAAGATTTCAAAATAAAGAATAGTCGTAGCCTTGGGATAAGAATAGTGGAAATGATAACCAAGCAGCTAAATGGAGAGATTTCAGTGGTAAGGAAGGAAGGAACAGAATTTACTATACGATTTCCACAAATCTAATTTGTAATTATTGACTCATTTTTCTTAAAAGCAAAAACCCCAAATTCTTTCAAATTCGGGGTTTTTAAGTGGGCCCAGAAGGACTTGAACCTCCGACCCGCTGATTATGAGTCAGCTGCTCTAACCAACTGAGCTATAGGCCCAATGTTTCTAATTTTGGTGGCAAAAAATACTTCTTTATAAAAAGTTATGCAAATCTGTTGCTCATCTATCTTCATTTCTTTTTAAGTTTAGCCGAAATCACTTTGAAATTTGCTTGGATTGCTCCATCAAATTTACACCGGATACCGGCTTCAAAGTAAACTTGTAAGAGTAATCTTGCGGAAACAGAGTATATTCTTCATGGGTTCTCGCACCCCACGAATCATCTCCTCCTACACCCATTTGCTTATAGTCAATGTTGGTATAGATATAATCATGCTTAATCAGATCAGTTGGATGCATTGTACCACGCTCTTTCTGAGTTAAATCTTCATCAGTAAAGAAGCGGGTTGAGGCGCTTAACAAGGGCTCACCAATTGCAATTAATCCAAAGCCTTTATTATTTGTTAAAGCTATCCATCTTAGATCGGTTCTGGTCCCATTTTCTTGCGGACTGACATAAGGTGTATACATTTCCTCTATACTTAATTTATATAGATCGACTAAAGCGGCGGCATTTCTGTCCCAATAATTTTCGTGAGAACCTTTGCCATAAAACGTTATGTTTGAAAACTCTTTAGGGATATTTAGCTTAACACCAAATCGAGGAAGTTCCGGCAAGTCGCTCTTATTGATCTTAATCCTATTCTCAATCCCAATCTCACCATTGCCAAAAATTGTATATGTTGAAAAATAAGTAGAGCCTACTTCGGGTAATTCAAACTCAATATAAACTATAGCTTTATTCTTCGAAACATTGTCCGGATTAACAGTGAAACTTTTCACAGTTCTTCTATCGCCCGCATATCTCCAAACCAAGGCTCTCTTCTGAAGACCATTTCCAAAATCGTTATCTGTTGGTGCGCGCCAGAAATTCGGTTCCGGTCCTCTTTCGATCAAAGTTTGATTCTTGAATTTGTAGGATGTCAGCAAACCTTTTTTCTTATCGAAGGAAATCTCGAAATCTTTTCCGGTCACTTTTGCTTCATTTTCATTTTCGTTTATTCTGATCTGCGTGTAATTCTTGGAATCTACTTTAGTAATTACCTTCTCGTGAGGATATTGTATCTGTTCAGCAGCAATTTCATAACCTTTTTCTGCCCATGTTGTTTTCTCTTTCAATCTAAAACTGAAGTTCAACCAGTATTCAGATCCGGACTTTGGATTACTAAGTTTTATAGGAAGAGAAATATTTTTTTCGCTTCTTGGCTCAAGACTAAGCTTGCTTTCAATTCCTTCTTGAAGAACTTTATCATCCTCCTTGAACTTCCAAACCAATTCGTACTTATCGAGATTTGTAAAGAAATATTTATTAACGACCTTTACCTCTCCCTTAATTAAATCAACCGGCTTAACAGATATATTTTGATAAACCTTTTTGAGTTCAATTGTTTTTGGCGTGATTGTTCTATCCGGCATTACTAGACCATTTATCAAAAAATTTCTGTCTGTCATTTTCTCACCGAAATCGCCGCCATACGCCCAAAAGTCTCTTCCATCTGCAGTTTTCTTTTTAAAACCTTGGTCAACCCAATCCCAAATGCTTGCCCCTTGCAGTTGATCGTGACTTTCAATTACATCCCAGTAATCTTTTATGTTGCCAAGCGAGTTTCCCATTGAGTGTCCATACTCGCAGAGAATCATTGGGCGATCGCGTTTTTCTTTTGCATAATCAAGCAGATATTCAATTCGCGCGTACATTGGACAAACAATATCTGTGTGAGATTTGCGTCCGGCTTGTTCGTAATGCAACGGCCGGGAAGGATCGCGCATTTTCATCCAATCATAAACTGCTTGAAAATTTGTACCGTCGCCGGCTTCATTGCCGAATGACCAAATAATAATGCTCGGATGATTTTTATCACGTTCCACCATTCTTTGATTTCTTTCGAGATGTGCCCAAAGCCATTCCGGTTTGTTTGCCAGAGTTTTATCCCAATTATAGCCTATACCGTGCGATTCAACATTTGCTTCATCAATTAAATAGAGGCCATATTCATCGCACAGTTCATACCATCGGGTGTCATTCGGATAGTGAGAAGTTCTCACAGTGTTGATGTTGTGCTGCTTCATCAGCATAATATCTTTTATCATCAACTTATCCGAAACATTATGCGCAGTAATTGGATCGTGCTCGTGTCGGTTTGTTCCTTTAATTAAAATCGGCTTTCCATTTACCAGCAGTTGCCCATTCTTAATTTCACTTTTGCGGAAACCAATTTTCGAGCTTTGATATTCTATTACACTGTCTTTCTCATTTTTTAGTGAAAGAACTAATGTGTAGAGATTCGGATCTTCAGCGCTCCACTTCAGAGGATTTGTCACTTTGGATTTTAAATTAATTACTGTTTCTGCATTCGGATAAACATATTCAATCTTACCGCTCATAGTTTTTTCCAGCTCAAGTGCTTTTCCATAAGAATCCAAAACTGCCGCTTCAATTTTATACTTAGTAAACGGTTTCGTTCCATAGTTTTTTGTTCTTGTTATTACTTTCAAGTCAGCATTTTGATAACTTTCATCGAGCACAGTCTGAACTTCAAAATCGCGGATGTGAAGCTGAGGCGTTGACATCAAATAAACTCGTCTGAATATTCCGCTTAGGCGCCACATGTCTTGAGCTTCCAAATATGAACCATCGCTGAATCTGTAAACTTCTGCCGCTAAAACATTCTTTCCGGCTTTCAAATATTTGGTGATATTAAACTCTGCGGGCAATCTTGAATCTTCGCTGTAACCAACAAACTCGCCGTTGATCCACAAATACATTGCAGCTTCGGCTCCATCAAAAACAAGAAATGTTTGGCGCTCTTTCCAATCTGCCGGAATTTCAAATTCTCTTCTGTATGATCCAATCGGATTCCAGCTATTATCTATGAAAGGTGGATTCATCCGGAACAAGTAATCGCTGTTTAGATAAATCGGAACATCGTAACCTTCAAACTGCCAGTTGCTGGGTACGTTAATTTCCTTCCAAGCACTTACATCAAAATTAGTTTTGTAAAAATCTAACGGGCGATCGGAAGGTTTATCAACCCAATTAAATTTCCATTTGCCGTTTAGAGACTGGAAATATTTCGAATCAAATCTTTTAGCCGCTACCGCTTTCTCAAAACTTTCGTAAGGCATCAAAGTAGAGTGCATTGGTTCGCGATTGATTGAATTGAGTTCGGGATTCTCCCATTCTTTTGTTTGGAGTGTTTGCGCTGTAAGTAAACAAGTAAACAGTAAGACTATAAGGCTGGTTAACTTTTGGATTTTCATGGTGGTTTCTGATTTATGAAATAGTCGGTGAATTTCTAACCAAAACAACTTGCAACAATTTTACTTAGCAGAACTCTCTTCTATTTTCTTTCTGAAAAAAGCAACTGTCTCGCTCATTCCTATTTCTAAACTAAATTCCGGCGTAAATGAGAAAGCTTTATTTGTTTCTTCTACGCTGGCAAGGCTATGTTTAATATCTCCCTTGCGTTCCGGCTGATAGATAATTTCGCTCTTGCTTCCGATTAAATCTATCACTGACTTTGCAATTTGATTAATTGAAGTTGCCTTACCGAGTGCAACATTAAAAATGCCGTTTACATTTTCTGTTGTAACTGCAAGTACATTCGCTTTTACAACATCTTTCACAAAAATAAAATCGCGTGTCTGCTCACCGTCTCCGTAAATTGTAATCGCTTCATTACTCATAGCTTTTTCAATGAATATCGGAACGGCTGCGGCATACTGAGATTTGGGATCTTGACGGGGGCCAAAAACATTAAAGTAGCGAAGCGACACAGCGCCAAGTCCAAATTGTTCATTATACATCTGAAGATAATACTCACCATCAAGTTTTGTAATTCCATAAGGAGATTTTGGCTGAGGACGCATATCTGTTCTCTTAGGCGATTCCGGATTCTCTCCGTAAATAGCGGCGGAGCTGCTCAATACAATTTTTTTAACACCATGCTCTTCACATGCATCCAAGACATTTAGCAAACCATTAACGTTAATTTCAACGCATTCTTGTGGCTTATCAACAGATTCCGGTACAGAAATCATTGCCGCCAGATGATGAACATAATCTGCATTCTCTAAAACATTAAAAACTTTTTCTCTTTCCGTAATGCTTATTTCATGAAAAATTGCTTGTGCAAATAATTGAACATTAGACAAGAACCCGGAACGCAAATTATCAATAATATGTACTTCTGCACCGGCGTTAATCCAATGTTCAACTATATGACTGCCGATAAACCCGGCACCGCCGGTAACAACTACTTTAGTTTTTTTCATAATGCATTCTGACTAAACTTTTCTTCCAGATATTTTTTCACTTTTAGGATGTCTTCCTTGCTTGTTAAATCGGGAACAGCTTCGCTGAGAGGATAGCAATAAAGGGACTTTGGATTTTTCTCAATCATTATCTTTACCGCAGTCGGTAATTCTTTCTCTTTACGGATTTCATTTAGAGGAACAATCTCCATCGCGGGACGAATCATATCATAACTAAATCTGAATATGTTCATGCTTACGCCAATAAATCCCTCTTTAGATTTTGAAGCCTCAACTTCTTCCGAAGATGGCTTTTCAATAATATCAAGGAGAAAACCATTTTCATCTTTCTTTGTTATCGCAAACTTTTCTACTCTTTCTTTCTCAACACCTAATCCATCTCTATTATAATCAACCATTGCGTTAGAATATTGAGATTTTCTCATGATCTCTAGTGCATTCTGCGAATACAAATTATCGCTGTTGCACATTGTAAACTGTTTACCGCGCCATTCTTCCTTAACAAGCAATGCTTGAAGAAGCGCATCGGCAGTACCTAGAGGTTTTGTTCTACCTTCCGGAATTATTTGAATTGCATAACTCAATTCAATTCCTTCAAACCAAGAATCATTTTTATTTTCTTCGTAGTACGATTTTATTGAATCATCTTTTTCACTTACAACAATTACTATATCGGAATATCCGGCAAGTTTAGCATTGAGCAGTAAGTAATCTAAGAATGGTCTTTCCCCTTCCCCAATGCGAATCATCGACTTTGATTTCTGCTCAGCGTCTTTTAATAATTTAGAATCAATTTCAGAAGAATCAGCTAATGATTGTTTCATCCGCGATGAAACACCGCCGGCTAAGATTACGAGTCTGTCGCTCAATCAACCGCCTCGGTTTTTGTACCTTCATCAATTGTAACAAGCCAGCTTTCCGGCGCAATTGATTTTACCGCTTCCAAAACCTTCTCGCCGTTTTCCGGAGCGTATGCAAACATACATCCGCCGCCGCCGGAACCATTAATCTTAGCGCCGAATGCACCGGCACTAAGCGCGGTTTCAATCATCTTATCAATTTTTGGTGTAGAGATTTTGAGTATATCGCGTAAAACTTTTTGATGTTCATTCATCAATCTGCCAATGCGGTGATGATTGAGCGGCTCTGTAAGCATTACTTGTTTTGCTTCAAATGTAATATCTCTGTTTCTTATTGTCCCTTGGAGAAGTTCAAGCTGATCATTATTCAGTTCATCGGTATATCTGTCAAATTCTTCTAACCGGATATTCTGTAAAGAGAACTCCGGATTTTTTCTTTTCAGATCATTAACAATATTGATTACACCTTTCTTAACACGGGCAAGAATATATTTTGTGTCTTTAGGCTCTTGAGAATTTCCAAGAATAAACTCGCCGAATTTTGGGTGCATTGGTTCTAAATTTATTCCCGGGAAAGACTCTAACCATATTACACCGCCGACTGAAGTTGAATAATGATCCATCATTCCTCCCGGCTCACCAAATTCAAGTACTTCGGCTTTGTAACCAAGATTTGCAATTTCTTGCCTATCAAGTTCTTTTTCTTGATCGCTCATCTTTGCTAAAAAATTTATCCATGCAATAATCATTGCAGAAGAGCTCGATGTTCCGGCATTAATTGGAATTTCTCCATGCATTGTAACATCAAAACCCTTGGAAAAAGTAAAACCTTCTCGTATCAGAACATTTACGCAGCTTCTTAAATAATCACGTTCAACTGTATATGGAATAGTTTCTTCAAGCGGAAACGATTCAGTAGAATTTAAATCGGGCAATTCAATATTGACTTCTTTGTCTTTACGCTTTACACCCGCAATATTAATTCTTTTGGAAATTGCGGCTGCAATAACCGGCAAATTCAAATAATCTTGATGCTCGCCGAATAAACATATTCTTCCCGGCGCTGATACGTGGAGCTTACTCATCTATTTGCTTAACCAATTTGTTTTTGAATTAATGCTGCATATTGTTATGAACAGCTTGAACATCATCATCTTCTTCAAGAGCGTCAAGCAATTCTTTCACTTCCACTTTTTGCTCTTCAGTCAATTCTTTAGAATTAGTTGGAATATACTGAGTTTCAGTTGCACCGATTTCAATGTTTTTTTCTTCCAATGCTTTCTGCATCGAGCCGAAATCTTGAAATGAAGTTGTGATGTAAATATTGTCATCATCGTAAGAAAGATCTTCCAGACCAAAATCAATCAGCTCCAATTCGAAAGAATCCATATCCGGAGCTACCGACTTAGCAATTTTAATCAATCCTTTTTTCTCGAACATAAATGCGATTGATCCGGAATTGCCAAGTACGCCTTCATGTTTTCTGAAAATGTGGCGAACGTTTGCAACAGTTCTAGTTGGATTATCTGTAGCACACTCAACAATTACAGCAACTCCGTGCGGAGCGTATCCTTCATACATTATTTCTTGGTAGCCGGTTGTGTCTTTAGAAAAAGCGCGCTTAATAGCTTGTTCCACTTTATCCTTAGGCATGTTAACGCTTTTTGCGTTTTGCATTGCAATTCTAAGTTTTGAATTAGCTTTTACATCCGGTCCCCCCGCCTTCACTGCAATTTCGATGTCTTTTCTAACTCTGTTGAAGGCTTTAGACATTCTCGCGTAACGCGCGAACATAACATGTTTTCTGGTTTCGAATATTCTTCCCATTGCTTACTCTTTATTTATTAATTGATTTTTTTCTCTAACATGTTCTTTATAGAGCCGAGATTAATCGCGTCTCCATAAAATTTTATCTTTCTCGTAGAGATGCCATATATGGCGTCTTTACATGTTTTTTTGTAGAGACGTAGCATGCTACGTCTCTACTTTTTTATATGAGAAAAAACAGTAAAGCCCCAACTTGGGGCTTTAAAATTATTTCATACAATCACAATGTTTGCATTCCATTGGGTACTTCATTTCTTCTTTCATGAATTCTGCGATTGAATCAACAACAAATTTGATTTGTTCGTTTGATAATTCCGGATAAATCGGCAGCGCGAGTGAATCATTAGCCGCGCAATTAGCTACCGGATAATCTTCATCCTTAGTGTTTAAGTAGCTGAAGCATTCTTGTCTATGGAAAGGAACCGGATAATAAACTTCGCAGCCGATTTCTTTTTGTCTTAAGAAATCCAAAAGCGAATTTCTCTTTTCAACTCTTATGATATACTGATTATAAATGTGATAATTCTTGTGTCCCGTTTCTTTGTACACAGCTTTAGGAAGGAGAACTTTATTCTTTTCGCCAAAACAGATTTTTCCTTCAACTTCTGCTAAACCAGCATCTTGAAAATACTTTGAATAAAGCGAAGCATTCTCTCTTCTCTTTGCAGACCATGAATCCAGATGAGGAAGTTTTACACGAAGAACTGCGGCTTGCAAAGTATCTATTCTAAAATTACCGCCTATAATTTTGTGGTAATACTTTGGCTCCATGCCATGCATACGCATCATTTTCATTTTAGCATAAAGTTTTTCATCGTTTGTTGTGCAGATACCCGCATCGCCGAAACCTCCAAGATTTTTACTTGGGAAGAAGGAGAAACATCCTATATCTCCAATTCCGCCTACGAATTTTCCATCTTTATACTGAACGCCGATTGCTTGTGCAGCATCTTCAATAACCTTTAGATTATGCTTCTTGGCAATTTCCGTTATAGCATCCATATCGGCACTTTGTCCGTAAAGATGAACCGGAATAATCGCTTTGGTATTTGGAGTAATTTTCTTTTCAATATCAGCCGGATTCATATTAAATGTAACCGGATCGGAATCAACAAAAACCGGGACTGCGTTTAGTCTTGCAACAACACCGGCAGTAGCAAAGAAAGAATAAGTTGGAACGATCACTTCATCACCCGGCTTAATATCAAATGCCATTAAAGCCAGCAGAAGTGCGTCTGTTCCGGATGTAACGCCAACGGAGTATTTTACGCCAAGGTAAGCGTTAATATCTTCTTCAAGTTTGGCTACATCGGGACCGTTTATAAAATACTGGGAATCAACAACTCTCTGGATCGCTTCATCAATTTCTTTTTTAAGAGCTAAATACTGGGGTTTAAGATCGAGCAAAGGAACTTTCATCTAATCCTCTAAAGAATTTTATTATTGTGGGCTCAAATCTAAGGAAAATAGGCAACATTTCTAATCCAATTATTACTCAAACTTAAAAGCTCTTATTCTGCTTTCGCAAACCAATCTGAGGCTAAAAATAGTAGTAGGTTTACCGTTGAATTGGAATTTTCGTACCAACAATGACAGTCAAATTCTCAGTATTCAATTATTCACTAGTTGTTTTGCTGGCGCTATCGTTTCGCTTGTCCAGAAGCTTTTTATCGGGAAGTGACTCGTTATATGTGCGGGTTTAAGAAATAATTTTAAGTAATGGAAATAATTAACTTTTTCTTAAGACCTAGTTCTATTATCCTATAAAAGGTAGAAATCTGTATATCACTTTTACCGGCTTCTATTCTTGAGATATAACTTTTCTTGGTCCCCGTTTTTTCAGCGAGTTGCTCTTGTGTCAACTTTGCCTTTGTTCTTTCTTCTCTTAGCATCTCACCTAAACGGAATGAAATTGAATCAGATTCAAATTTATCTCTCCGCTCACTTCCTTTCTTTCCATATTGTTTATCTAAATGCTCTTCGAATGTAGTTATCTTTTTCATCTTTTTTCCCTTTCGGACTTTTCACTAAAGTATTCCTCTTTCAATCTTATCCCCAATTCTAATTCATTCTTCGGTGTTTTGTTTGTCTTTTTAATAAATCCATTAATTAGAATTACCAGATTACCCTCATCAAAAAAACTGAAAATTCGAATGTTGCTTTTATGTGTTAAGACCTTAACTTCATATAGACCATCTGTCCCTTCCAAGTACTTTAGGAATTTAATAGGAACTCTTTCTACATTTCTAATTAGATCGAGCACAAAGTCAATCTTTTCTTTTGTTTTTAGATCTTGCTTAGAATAGAAGTCTAAAAAGTGGTCACCGAAGAATAGTATCTTCCTTTTCACGTCCCAAAGGTAACTAATTAGTTAACCAGCTCAAAGTCATTTTGTTTTATCAAAATAGTATGACCATAACGACGGGAGTAACACATGCATTTATTTAACCAAAAGCATTTTCTTTGCATTGAAGTAATTTGTTGTTCTCAGAACATAAAAGTAAACACCGCTAGGCAAATTACTTCCGTCAAAAGTAATTTGATGACTGCCGCGTAGAAGATTTCGATTTAACAATTCATCAACTTTTTCACCTAGCGAGTTATAAAGTAATAGTTCTACAAACCCGCTTTCCGGAATGTAAAATTCAATAACAGTAGAGGGATTAAAAGGATTGGGATAATTCTGGTTTAATTTTATAGAAGCACTTAGTTCCGGAGACTCTTCAACATTTGTTAGTACACCAAGTTTACATCCGTTAATTTTTGCCCCGACAAAAGAGCATTGATTTATTCCTTGTCCATATTCTGTAATTCCCAAACCTTTGGTTACTACTATAGCAAGACCATCAGCCATCGAACTCCATATTGTGTCCGGCTTTGTGCTGCTTGTTTTTATGTACACATTGTTAAAGACTTTCGAAATGGAGGTGTCTCCGTAAATAGAAACGACATCCGGGAAAGTTTGATAAATACCATATTGCTTACCTATAGGATCGATATTCCATATCGATCTATCCGGCGATACAAAATCATATCTAACATATTCATGACCGGAAAAAGTATTGTACTCCCATACCTTTTCATTGTTCTCTAATCTTTGATATTGGTACTTATCGTTGTTTTTAATTTTATAAAATGTTTTCCCATTAATTAATGTATCTCCAACCACCTCAAATGTTAAGTAAAAAGATTCCGAGATACTTACATAATAACTATACTGCCAAATATTCCCTATTTGTAGCGGATACCATACTGTTGTATCAATCTGGGCGGTTGTACAACTGAACCATAAGATTATAAATACTATTATTTTCTTCATGATATTATTTAGTATGTATAACGGCATTTTTAAGCAAGTACCTTGCTCTTATGAGCCCTACATTACGAATTTTATTTTGTAACCGCGCACTTCTACGCGGCAAAACTTTATTTTTTCGTCATGGTAGGACCATGACGACGGGGGAAAAACCACTAGAAAAAGATTTGAATGTTAGGTGGCTTTTTTCATGCTCGCGAATAAATTTGCAAATAATTTAGCATAGGTGCTTAATGAATTTTGAATGAACTCCTTTTCAATTATGATTTCATTCTGATCAGTTAATGATATACCCTTAAGTTTCTCAATGTATCCGAAAGCTTTCGTATATGACTCTGGATCAGAAATTATATTCCCATTATGTGCTATTAGATTCCTTATGTATAAGTATTGCCGAATCAATTCCCATTCCTTACTAGTTCCGAAGTTATAATCAATCAGAACAACTTTACTAAGGTAATTTTTTATCGATTCAAGAGTGCTGCCTTTTAAATCTTGCCAGCCAATTTCTAAATTCTTTTGTTTTTTTAGAGTATTACAAATTACGACAAGGCAATGTTCAAAGTAAGAATAGCTTAATAAAAACAAAGCGTGAAGGCCTAAAGATTTATAAAGGTTCTCTGTTAAATTTATTTCAGTTTTTGAATAGACTGCTGAAAAGTAACGACCCATTGTTTTAAATGAAGATTCTGTTCCAACAAGTTTTACCAAATCATTTGAAGGCACATCAAATACTTTAGCATTTTTAATATTTTCTTTATGGTAGGCAATACTATGTTCAAGTATATTCTCATATCTACCGACAAAAATACTAATCGACATCATCCTTGACATAATATACTTATCAATCGAATCAACTAGCTTTTTCTTCATTCACTACCAACTTAATATTAATTATCTGGCGAGCAAATAGCATATCTCAGATGCATATCTACCGGCGTTTATTTAGTTTATTAAATAAATTTCCACTTTAGCGTTGTGCCGGAACATTCTTCCCGACACAGAATCAATAATTTTATTCAACCTCTATTACAATTCCATTTTCCAGCTTGTATTTCTTATTCGATTTTTCGCAGTAGGCAATTCCCTCTTTATCGAAAACAAGTTTTTGTCCGGCTTCGCTAAACCAGCCTACAATTCTTGCGGGATTGCCAACAACCAGCGCAAAATCGGGAATGTCCTTAGTTACCACAGCACCAGCGCCTACAAAAGCAAATCTGCCAATTGTATTTCCGCAAACAATAGTAGAGTTTGCGCCGAGAGAAGCCCCCTCTTTTACCAATGTTTTCTTGTAATATTTTGCCCCAACTTGCGGATACTTTGATCGAGGATCGGAAATGTTTGTAAATACCATCGATGGTCCGCAGAAAACATAGTCTTCCAATATCACACCTTCATACACGGAAACATTATTCTGTATCTTAACAAAGTTTCCAATAGTAACATTGTTGCCGATGTTCACATTCTGACCGAGTACGCAATTCTTGCCTAGTTTTGCACCGCTCTGAACATGAGAAAAATGCCATATCTTTGTTCTTTCATCAATTTCTACATTATCATCAACGTAAGCGGATTCATGCTTAAAATATTTTTGTTCCATTCTTCCCTCATTTTTTTATGTCAACTTCTATTCAGTTAAAAAAGATTAGCCACCAAGGCACAAAGTCACTAAGTACATAATTAAATTCCTTTTAGTGAAACTTTTGTGTCTTAGAGTCTTTGTGGCAATTTTCTTGTAGCTTGGTTTATCCTCTACGAAAATTACAAAAATGATTTGAATAACAATGTGCAATTAGATTATTTTGCACGCCAATCATTTAGCTCGGAGTTATAGTGAACCTCTCTGAAGAAATTCAAAAACTCAAATCCGGATTTCACAAATCCTTCTGGGTTGCAAACATCATGGAATTGTTTGAACGGCTTGCATACTATGGCCAGCAAATAGTTTTCATGATTTATTTACGAAACAATCTTCATTTTACCGAATCAGAAGCCGGACAGCTTTCCGGTATTTTCGGCGGTTTAATTTATCTTCTCCCAATTCTCGGCGGTACTCTTGCCGATAAATGGGGATTCAAAAAAGCGTTTAACGTTGCTTTTACTATTCTCGGTATCGGTTATTTTCTAATTGGCTCAATGGGCTTAAGCGTTTTTTCTTCATTCTACAGCAGTACGCCAAACTATTGGCTCTTAATGTTGTTCTTGATTTTCACAGCTTTCGGCGGCTCATTCATTAAACCTTCTGTGCTTGGAACGGTTGCAGTTGCATCAAAAGATGCAGATTCCAAATCGCTGGGTTTTGCAATTTACTACTGGCTGGTAAATGCCGGCGCTATGATTGGACCAACAATAGCTTATCTTGTTCGAGATAGCTTTGGTAATGAATTCGTTTATATGGTTTCAGCAATAAGCTGCTTTGCAATGCTTGTTGTTAATATGATTTTCTACAAAGATGTTCATGAGCCATCTGATGTTGAAACATTAGCTAAAAAAATTGCTAACCTATTCGTGGTACTCAGAAATTATAAATTTATGATTTTCCTTTTCATCTACTCTCTCTATTGGATCATCTTCTGGCAAGAATTTATAATCGTTCCTTATTACGTAACAGATTACATCAGCGCAACCGCTCCTTACGAAATTATTCAATCATGGGCAGGTGCCGGCGCAATTATTCTATTGCAAATTCCGGTTAACCGTTTTACAAAGAAATTGCATACCTCCAAAGCGATTATGTATGGCTTTGCAATTTCCAGTTTAATATGGATTGTAATTGGCATCTATCCTTCTATTCCTACTATTGTTGCGGGAATTGTTGCATTCGCAATCGGTGAGATGGTTCAAGCACCGCGTTATTACGAATACATTTCTGAAATTGCACCGGAAGGCCAGCAAGGTTTGTATCAAGGATTTGCGTTTCTACCAATCGCAATCGCTCGTTTTGCCGGAGATCCCTTTGGCGGATGGCTTTATCAAACTTCCAAAGCAAGCGGGCATCCGGAATATATCTGGTTTTCTATGATTGGAATTGGGTTGTTGTCTGTATTACTGATGTATTTATATAATAAGTTTTTGGTAAAAGCAGATTAAATAAAAGCCCACGGATTAATCCGTGGGCTTTTTAGTTACAATTCGAATTTTGTTACTTCCCTGCCGCGAGTAAGACAATAAAAATTTTCTGTCTTATCATCAATCCAGTGAGATGCGAGTTCATAGTTCTTCTCATGCGCAATTAAACTAGCATAGTACTCCCCTCTGAAAATTGTAGAAGGCGCATCTATACCCTTGCCTTTGCATAATGATGGGTAATGAACAGCGAATGCTATTACTTCTATAGCTGTACATCCCGTTTCAATTTCCAGGTAACTCGAATGCGTTTCCGAGATTGTTTTTCCGGCATGTAATGTTAAATCATTAAACCAAGCTACATAAGGAGAATCAGCTTGTTCTATAAGATGAGTTAGTTTGACAGCGTTTATATAATCATCAATACTCAATAATTTTAGCTGCTCCTTGAGTGGAATTCGTGTTTCCACAAAAACCGGAAGATCGAAAACGCCTTTGTATTCCTCCGGCTGAATAACGTTAACAGAGACAGATTCCTTGTATTGAATTTCTATCATGTTCAGATATTTGTGAAATCCATACGAGATATAATTTTTGATTTGGCTTTCTATAGTCATCAAGTTTTTCATATAGTATAAGTTATAAGATAATTCCAAATTCTTTTTCAAGTGTAACTGTGTACTCTGATTCATCCGAAAGTATTCGCTCTTGTTTCTCATTACCTATGGTCTCGATCAAACGCATATCGCTGAGAGTTATTCTGCCGTTTGGTTTTGCCAGCGAGCAAAGCCGCTTCTGTGTAAACGTTGATTGCGGTGATGTCTGATGATATCGGCACATTTCTTCATAGTCTGATAATCCACACGCGTAAAGAGTAAAACGATATTGAGATTTCCATTCACTCTCTTTTCTTTTTTCCTTGAGAATCAAATAGTTTCCATCATCATCCATTTGATAAGAGTGCTCACCTTGCGATTGAACATCTCTTCTGTCTATTAGCAGAGGCTGCTGAAACGAATCGCCAAATCCCACATCAACAAGCCATCTTTCGTTGAGAGAAATCATCAATGTCATATGGTCAAAGTCCGGTCCGAATCCGCCAACATCTTTTGCAACTCCAGCCGAAAGCATTGCTACATTAAATCCAAGTTCACGTAGAAGCGAAGCAAACAATCCATTTAATTCATAACAAAAACCGCCGCGTTTACGAGTAACAATCTTATCAAACAACGATTCTTCTTGAAGCACGATTGGCTCATTTTCATGAATACTAAGATTCTCGAAAGGAATAGCTCGCAAATGTGCTAGCTGCAGAGCGCCTAATGTTTCGATTGTCGGAACAAGCTCTCCCCGGTAATTTATTCGTTCTAAGTAAGCACTTATATTCATAAATCATTCTTTTTCTTTTTGTAATGACTTTTCACCAACGCGTTATTGTAAACTTCTGTTTTCACATGTTCAAATTTTTGTTCCCTAGTAAGACCGGCAAATAGTGGAATACCTTCACCCAGTAAAATTGGAATTTTCGTAATTATCACTTCATCAATCAGCTCTTGTTTGAGAAATTTTTGGATTGTTATTCCACCGTCTATGTATAGATTCTTGTATCCGCGGGAATTCAACTCTTTAACTATTGATTCCGGATTTCCATTTAGAATTTCAGCTTTATCCGCCAAACTTCTTGGAAGTGATTTCAAGGTTTCGCTCAGCACGAAGACCGGCTTGGTATAAAGCCATTCATCAAAAGTCATCACCAGTTCAAACGTATTTCTTCCCATAACTACAGCATCAACATTTTTCATGAACTCGCTAAAACCAAAGTCACTGCCATCCGGATTTGGAATTTCGAAAAGCCAATCTATGCCGCCATCTTTTTTAGCAATGAATCCATCCAGACTTGTAGCTATATATACAATGTTATACATGGTTCCCTTTCATCTAAATTCAACTACAATCTTAACTTAGTCTTGTGAATTATTAAAATCAACAAACTGATTATAGAACATACTACCCCAGCGCGGCAACCTTTTTAATCGTATTCCAATTTCTTGTTGTTACTTCTTTACCAAATTCTTTATCAATAAAATTCATCGAATCAACAGAATGAGCATCCTTTACTGACAGAACTCCAAAGAGAGCGTCATCTGTTGCCTTCAGAATCCGAAACAATTTATCGGAAGATTGATATGGAGCCTTAAATGTGCTCTTCGGTTTATGAGAAAGAAATGTTACATAAAGCCGTGTTTCCTTTGTTACCTCTATTCCCTTGAACGGATCATCGTCCATTAGCTTTTTAATGTAGTTCATACTATGGACGATCGTCTTAACTTGGAAGCCAAAAGTTTCTTCAATCTGCATTTCAATTTTTTCTTTTATTGCTTCTAGTTTTTTCTCACTTGAATCGAAAACTACATTACCGCTAGCAAGGATTGCTTGTACGTTATTGAATCCGATTTTCTCCAGCATTTTCTTTAAGTCTGCCATTGGTACTTTTTTATTGCCGCCAATATTGATCCCGCGGAGAAAAGCTGCGTAACGCTCCGGATTATCTTTCGAAGAATTCTGTTTATAAACTTTGTTGGGTTTTAATTTGGCTGCAACCTTTTCATATACTACTTCTCACTTAATTTCTTTTTTTGCAGACACTGTCTGATATGCGGTTTTTAGTGCATCCTTCAGCATACCCTTTTTAACTTTCTCTAACTCTATAACTGTCCAGCCTTGTATTCCCCAAGTGCCGTTAACCGGGTACATCACTGCTTTATCAAAAGTACAAAATAGTGATTGATCTTGCTGAGAAAGTTTTACTACTACCCGCTTATTCTTTTCATCGAACGTAGCAAATATTTTCTTATTCACTCTGAAAGAAATTTTATCGAAGTGAGGTTCTTCGGTTGTATCCGGGAACGACGTTGCTAACTGCCGTAAAACATCTATCTTTATCATACTTAACTTTCATTTGGCTTTCTGTTGTTCTGACTAAAATAGGTCTATTTCCTAGCATTCTTATGTTACAGACAAATTATAGCTATTTTGCCTAAAAAATGCTGAATGATTTCTGTCATTCAGCATTTTACTAATATTCAAAGGATATATGAAATTATAACAATGGAATCAATCAATGATTCATTTCATCGGCGCTTGGTCCATAAACTCCCGGGATAGGGATATCGAGCAACCGAAGATATACGCCTAACTGCGCTCTGTGGTGAATCAACTGGCATAATGAATGCCTAATAACCTCAGCTTTCGAAATATCCATCAGAACCATATCGCCATTCCTCATAACCCATCTTCCATCAAGTTTAGCTTCGTTCTTTTCAATTAGTTGAGCTTTACCTTTAGCAAAGGATTCCTCAAACAATTGCAATAGCTCTTTTGTACTGTTTACGACTTTTGGATTGTACGGAGTAACGGCGAAATCCAATCCATCATTTATAATTCCATGTTCAATCCAACCGGGAATTTCGGCGATATGAGTTGTTAGCGCTCTGATTGTCATGCTTTTAGGATGAGCTTTCCAATCGTATTTGTCATTGGGAACAATTTCCAACATTTTTCGGGTTGATGCTGCTTCTTGTTCCAATTCTGTTAAGAAAATTTTGATTAAAGACATGATGCTTCCTTATATTATTGAATAGTTACACAACAAAAATAATCTGCTGGTTTGACAACAGTATGTCAGTAGCTTTTCAAGAATTTAAAATAATTTACTTTTTTTTAAAGAAATCTGCAGGCTTACCAATCTGTATTTGATACTGCTTTTAAGGTTGCAATTTCTGCCGGTTGAGCAGTTATTCTATTCCTTATCAACAGAATAAAATCGACTTACTATAAATGAAATCGGCAAGCCGACAGCAAATATTAAAATCACAATTCCGATTACTGCTTGCACTGCATTAAATGGAATTTTGGGAGTGTTGCTCAGCGGCAAAACTAAACGTGTCATCACGAGACAGATAACAAATCCGTATGCTAAACCTCCGGCAATCTTATTCTTAGCCAGCAAAGGTATTTGAGGATAGATAAAGAAAAATATTACTGTTCATGTAAATGCAATAAAAAAGTGGAACAATAGTCCCAACAAAGCCATTTCTGTCCCACCGGCTAAAGCAGTTTTTCCGAAAACTCCACTAGCAATAGATTTGACAACAGCTGCCGGGTTTTTACTTGTTTAATATAAATTTGCACTAATGCGCAAAGTATATCCATTGTACCGGCAAGTAATTCTAAAAACGAATTAACGGGTATCGTCCAATCACGTATGCTCGCCTACGAAAATTATTAAGAATCATTTACTATTGGGCTAAGTCAAAAGAATTATTGTTAATGTTACTGATTTATTCTAAAAACGAACAAGATGATTTATCGGCAGAGCAATTAAAAAAGTATTAAAATCTCTTGTTGAAATGGAGTTCACATTAAAGAAGAATTATTAATAGAGCTGCTGAAGAGCATAAAAGAGGGCGGCAAAATTCTAAAAGGGAAAAAGAAATCAGGCCGGCGTTTGATTTTGATAATCCCGATCCCAAAATGATAAGAGAACAATTGGGATTATCCCAAAATAAGTTTGCTACATTACTTGGAATTAGTCTTTCAACATTGCAGAACCGGGAACAAGGAAGGCGTAAACCGGACGGACCCGCAAAAATTTTGCTTAATGTAGCGGCAAATTATCCCGAGACAATTTTCAATACTGTATTCCCATCATAAATAATTAGCAAAGAGTTTCAAGTTCTGTAAGAAGATTTCTATACCCCGCAAGCAATTTCTTTTTGAAACTATAAATTGTTTGCGGGGCTTTTTCATAATTACTCAGCAATTGGTATCAAAACTATTGTCTCTAAATCTTCCTTCTTAGTAGTTTTCGGATCGTTAAGGTAATATTCTATCGATTCATTCTTGATCTTCAAATTTTCTTTCTTGATGTAGTCAGTCATAAGCTTGTAAGTCTCGCCGACTTTTTGATATGGCCCGCGGTGAACAGCCTTAACAAACTTTCCTTTTTCTATTATTCCGGCTTTGATGTTTCCTTCCCCTTCGGTCTTTTCCTTGACCGGAAAGCCAATCAGCATATTCCACTTTTTGGTAAACATCTTAATAAAAGAGAAAAACTTGTTTTCATTATTAAGTTCACTCCAATTAAGATTAATATAGCGAACATAAGGAGCGGCAATACACTCTACCCCCTTTTTACCTAGATATTCCGCAATTGCTTTGTAGGAACTTCCAATTATCATCGGCATCTTCCACATAGGCACAATCTCATTAATTTCTAATGTGTACTCGGTTTCTTTTTCGATTTGTTCAATCATATTACTCATATGTTCTCCATTGTTTAATTAATAGATTTATCAGTTAAGTAGTATCATCTTTCTTGATTGAAAATAACCGCCAGAGAGTAAAGTGTAGATGTAAACTCCACTAGAAAGTCTATTGCCGAATTCATCTTTTCCATCCCATTCTAAGTAATGAACTCCTTGATCCTTGAATGTAGGCAAATAATTTTTGACTACTTCCCCTAAAGAGTTGTAGATTTTCATAACAACATAGGAAGCCGAATTCAACTCATAAGAAATTCTTGTAGAAGGATTAAAAGGATTCGGGTAATTTTGATATAATTCAAATGTATCAGCTATTACTTCGGGCGAATCTATATTTGTCGGTTTTCCAAACGCTGTTATTGAATTGAGAACTTCACCATTAAAATCGAAAAGGGCTAGGTTTTCCCAAGGTGAACCTAACGACTTAGTAGATATCCAATCGGGCGCCCAATAAAATAATCCAGCACCTTTATTATTTATTGTATTTCCTATTTGCATAATAATATCGGAAAGAAATTTCTTCTGTCCATCTACAGTTGCCGGGTAACCGGAGTGAGTTTGACTTGTGTTTCCCACTATATTGTTGGTGTTGTCATTCCAACCAAGTGTCCACGGATAAGCAGTTTCAACAACAATAATATCTTTGCCGTACCGCGAAGCTAAATCATCCATGTTGCTTTTAAGATTGGTTAAAGTTCCGTGCCACCAAGGATAATAAGAGAGCCCGATTATATCAAAATCAACTTTAAGAGATGATAGTTTATCATAGAACCACCTACTTGAGGAATTATCCCCTCCTCTGTCGATATGAATCATAATTTTTACAGAATCCTTAGCTTCGGTAGATTCTTTTACTGCTTTAATTCCTTCTTTCAAAATTTCCGAAAATTTAGTCCACTGCGAAGTTGTATTATAGGATTCGCAAACCCGGCACTCATTCCACAACATGCCGCAGATAATTTCATTGCCGATTTGCACAATTGAAGGAACAGTATTTTGATTTTTGAATGCTGTCATTACACTCTTTGTGTAGTTGTAAAGGCTATCCTTTAGAATCTCATAAGGAAGATTTTCCCAAGCTAAAGGCTTTTTCTGGTTACCGGGATCAGCCCAAGTATCGGAGTAATGAAAATCCAGCATCAGCTTTAATCCCTTTTCCTTAATTCTTTTTGCAAGCAGTAATGTTTTGGTAAGATTATTATATGCAGAAGTTGGAGTATGCCAGAGTCTTAATCTGCAGTAGTTAATTCCATTTTCCTTAAAAATCTGTAAAGCATCTTTCTGCATACCAGTTGCTTTAAAGACTCCTCCATTGTCCTCAATTTCTAGCAGTGCCGATACATCAACACCTTTAATAAATTCAGCGCTGTTACTCTGCCCATAACTTGATAGACTCATTACAAAAAGAAGCAGTATTACTTTAATAATCCTCATCGTTCCTTCTGAACATCAGATAAGTTAGCTTTATCATTACGAAGGTAGATTTTTTCCAATTTGTTCAACAAATGAACCCGCCGCAATTAGTTTTTATACAGCAAATAATAATGAAAACTCTCCTATGAATCCAAGGTAGAAGAACATAAAGCCTCCGATATTCGTTTTTATATATAAGACCTCTACTTTTTTGATTCTAAAACCGTATTAGCCTATTTTTACGCCGCAATTAAGTGATAAGGCTATGTCAGTTACACCATTAATGGCTCAGTACGCAAAGGTTAAGGAAAGCTACCCGGATACGGTTTTGCTATTCCGTGTTGGAGATTTTTTTGAAACCTTTGATGAAGATGCAAAAACTGCATCAAAAGTATTGGGCATTACTCTAACTAAAAGAGCCAACGGCGCAGCCGGAGAAGTTCCTCTTGCCGGATTTCCGCATCATGCGATTGATACTTATTTGCCCAAACTTGTTCGCGCCGGATACCGCGTTGCTGTATGCGAGCAGATGGAAAATCCGAAGTTTGCTAAAGGAATTGTTAAACGTGAAGTTGTAGAAGTTGTAACTCCCGGAGTTGCAATTTCTGATAAACTGCTAGACCACAAAAAGAATAATTACGTTCTCTCAATCTATATTGAAAATGAGGTTGCCGGTTTAGCGTTTGCAGATATTTCCACCGGCGAGTTCCAGACTTACGAAGTAAAGCAAAATGAAATCGCCCAGCAGTTTGGTGCTATAAATCCATCCGAGATTTTAATTCCGAAAAAGCTAAAACAAATTCTAGAGCCAATTCTTAATAAAGCTGTTCCTTCTGCGAGAATTACCAGAATTGATGACTGGATTTTCGATTTCGGATATGGCTCGGAATTGTTGATGAATCACTTCAATACCAAAAATCTAAAAGGATTTGGAATTGAAAATTTTCACACCGGAATATGCGCAGCCGGCGCTGCATTAAACTATTTGCGCGAAACTCAGAAAGCTAATCTTACTCACATAAATAAAATTTCCCGTTTCAATCCTTCCGATTATATGCTGCTGGATTACTCGACCAAACGAAATCTTGAAATAACATTTACAATGCAAGAGGGTGAACGGGAAGGCTCTTTAATATCGATTCTAGATAAGACAGAAACTTCGATGGGCGGAAGAATGCTGAAGAAGTGGATTACTTCCCCTCTCAGAAAGCTAGAACCGATATTGAAACGGCAAGAATGCATTGAAGAATTTGTTAATAATAAAACACTCCGTAAGAATTTACAGAACGAGCTCAGTGAGATTGGCGATCTAGAAAGATTAACTTCCAAAGTTTGTACCGGAAGAGTTAATCCGCGCGAAATTGTTAGCTTAAAATCATCACTAAAGAAAATTCCATTGCTGAAACAGCTTCTCGATCAATCATCTGTTGAAACGATTACAGCGATAAATCAAAAATTAAATTCTCTTGAAAAACTTACTGAGAAAATTGAAGGTGCTATTGCTGATGATCCGCCACTTGCAATGTCCGATGGCGGAATTATTCGTAAAGGTTATAATGCTGAGCTTGATGAGCTTCGTTCACTTTCAACAAATGCAAAAGATTGGATTGCAAATCTTCAAAAGACTGAACGTGAGCGGACAAAAATTTCTTCGCTGAAAGTAAGCTACAATAAAGTATTTGGTTATTACATAGAAATAAGCAACGCAAACAGAGAGAAAGCGCCGGATAATTATATTCGTAAGCAAACTCTCGTGAATGGTGAACGTTTCATCACTCCGGAACTGAAAGAGTATGAAGATAAAATTCTGAATGCTCAGGAGAATATTCAAAATCTCGAGTTTAAGCTTTTTGATGAAATTAGAATCGCCGCTGCGCAAGAGGCTGAAGCTATTCAAGAGAATGCGCAGTTAATTGCAATGCTGGATTGTTATCAATCGCTTGCAGAATGCGCGGTTGAATATAATTACACAAAACCGGAATTAAACAATTCCGACACTTTAGAAATTATAGATGGACGTCATCCGGTTGTAGAAAGAATTTTGCCGCCGGGTGAAAAGTATACTCCTAACAGCTGCAAGTTGTCATCATCGGAAGAACAGATAATTATTCTTACCGGTCCCAACATGGCGGGTAAATCCGTTTATCTGCGGCAAATGGGTTTGCTTGTTTTAATGGCGCAGATTGGATCGTTTGTTCCGGCAAAAAAGGCTTCAATTGGTTTGGTTGATAGAATTTACACACGTGTTGGCGCCAGCGATAATATCTCTGCCGGCGAATCAACATTCTTAGTTGAGATGCAAGAAGCCGCCAATATTTTGAATAACGCGACGAGTAAAAGTTTAATCTTGCTTGATGAAATTGGACGAGGCACAAGTACATTTGATGGAATCTCAATCGCATGGGCGATTACAGAATATCTGCATGAGAATGTGAACTTAAGTGCAAAGACATTATTTGCAACTCACTATCACGAGCTAAATGAAATGGCAGAGATTTTTCCCCGCATCAGAAATTTCAAAGTGGAAGTGCGTGAGTATGGAGATAAAGTAATTTTTCTTCACAAAGTAACTTCGGGCGGAGCTGATCACAGTTACGGAATTCAAGTTGCACAGATGGCCGGCCTGCCTCAATTTGTAACGAACCGTGCAAAGGAAATTCTTGTTAATCTGGAAGGCAAAGAGTTAACACCTTACGAATTAAAGAAGGCAAAGCTTTCCAAGATTAAACAGCAAGATGAAATGCAGATCAGTTTGTTCGAAATGAAGGATGATTCTCTTAGAAAAGAAATTTCCGATATTGCTATTGACAGCTTAACGCCGCTCGAAGCATTAAATAAACTTAGCGAACTAAAGAAGCATATAGATGAAAACAAAGAATCATAATAGAACGCGGATGACGCAGATTTACGCTGATTTATCCGTGATAATCCGCGTCATCAGTGTAATCTGCGTTCTATTTATTTTAGATAGCTGCGGTAAGAGCTATACGCCGGAACAAGAAGCTTATATCAAAAAGATTGAAGACTTCCGCGCAAAGAAAAATGATGAAATGAAGAACGATCCTTCTTCCCCATTTAATTTCAAAGGCAAAGTTGAGTTCCATAATCTCAATTACTTTAATGTCGATCCCGGTTTTGTGTTCAAGAGTAAATTGAGTGAATATGAGAAGAAAGACACCGTTACAATCTTCGGAACTAAAGGTGAGCCAAGGAAAGCAGTCAGAATCGGGTATGTTCAATTCAACCGCGAAGGCAAGAATTACAAAATCAGCGTCTATGAAGGAACAACAAAAACCGGGCAGACATATCATTCCATCTGGTTTACAGATTTAACAACCAACAAAGAATCTTATGGCGTAGGACGATATTTAGATTTTGAATTAGTTAGCGATCCAAATTATCTTTACGAAGTTGATTTTAATTTAGCATATAATCCTTACTGCGCTTACAGCAGTAATTATTCTTGTGCAATTCCAACCAAAGAAGATTTTATTCCGGTTGAGATAAATGCCGGCGAGAAAAAATTTCATGATTAATTCCGTAGTTAACCCTACGGGCGAAGGAGAATAAATTGGTAGTTATTTTACAAAAGAACGCGTCAGAAGCTCAGATAGAAAACGTAGTTAAGCATTTAGAAGACTATGGTTTTCAGATTCATAAATCAACCGGAACGGAAAGAACTATAATTGGTGCGATTGGTGTTAAGCCGAATTTCGATACTAGAATTATAAGCATACTCGATGGTGTGGATGAAGTTTACCGAGTTACAACTCCATTTAAACTCGCCGGAAGAAGTTTTCAAGAAAATAATTCTATCATCAAAATAAAAGATGTTGAAATAGGCGGCAATCATGTTGTGATGATGTCCGGTCCTTGTTCCGTTGAAAGTGAAGATCAAATTTTCCGTTTGGCAAAAGTTGTTTCCGATTCCGGCGCAAAAATTTTAAGAGGCGGTGCTTTCAAACCGAGAACCTCTCCATATGCATTCCAAGGAATGGGAGAAGAAGGTTTAAAACTTATGCGTGCCGCTGCCGATAAGTATAATCTTTTGGTTATCACAGAAGTTATGCAGATTGAGCAGATTGAATTGATATACAAATACACTGACATTTTTCAAGTTGGTGCACGCAACATGCAAAATTTTTCCTTGCTTAAAGAATTAGGTAAAGTGGATAAAGCCGTCATGTTGAAACGCGGTATCGCTGCAACAATCGAGGAATGGTTAATGTCGGCTGAATACATTTTAGCCGGAGGAAACAAAGATGTTGTACTCTGCGAACGCGGCATTAGAACTTTCGAAAATTATACTCGCAATACATTTGATCTTTCAGCAATTCCGGTTGTTCATAAGAAGAGCCACTTGCCTATTATTGCCGATCCTTCTCATGCAACGGGATTAAGAGATCAAGTTCCTCCAATGGCACGAGCAGCTGTTGCTGCGGGCGCGGATGGATTGATGATAGAATTTCATCACGATCCGGAAACAGCATTGAGCGACGGACCGCAAGCTTTGCTTCCAGCCACTTATCTAAAATTAATGGATGAGTTAAGATTAATTGCAAAGGCAATCGGTAGGACTCTCTAATTGGAAATAAAAAGTGTTTCAATAATTGGGTTAGGTTTGATTGGCGGCTCGATTGCAAAATCATTAAAGGTTAGCAAACTTCCCCTTTTTATTTCCGCTTTCGATAATGAGCAAGTTCTTGAAACTGCTCTTGCTGATAAAGTAATTGATCGTAAACTTAACTCAATTTATGAAGCGCTAGAATCTGAATTAATTTTTCTCTGTTTGCCCTTAGATTCTTCCATTTCTGTTTTCAAAGAACTGGCGCCTAAACTCAGCGAAAAAAATCTTCTCACTGATGTCTGCGGAGTAAAAAGCGTTTTTCACAAAGAATGGAAAGAGTGCAGCTCAAAGGGTTTCTTCGCCGGCGGACATCCGATGACCGGAAAAGAAAAAGGAGGATTTGAAAACTCCGATTCTCTCCTATTCGAAAACTCCATTTACATTATTACAAACGAAGCAAAAGACTTTTTCGGCTGGAATGACTTCATTGATATTCTGCATTCGCTGGGAGCGAGAGTCGCGTTGTTAAATCCGAAAGTGCATGACATGGTTGTGGCCTCAGTAAGTCATCTTCCACAGCTTGTTGCGGTTTCAATTATCAACTCAGCTAATCTAAAAGACAGTGACATTAATTTTTATGATTACGCAGCGGGCGGTTTCCGCGATATGACTCGAATAGCGTCAAGCGCATTTGATATATGGGAACCGATTGTGAGGCAGAACAAGGATAAAATTCTTTCGGCACTTACTTCTTTCGAAGAAGAACTACACGAAATGAGAAAGTTAATTACCGAAGACAAATTGAGTTTGCTTGCAGATAGATTTGAGTCTGCTCGTGTAAAACGCGACGAAATTCCAAAGAACACAAAAGGAATGATTTCTCAGCTTTACGATGTGTTTGTTTATGTTAAAGATCAGCCGGGAGAAATTTCTAAAATTTCCACTGCGCTGTTTGATAACAACATAAACATTAAGGACATGGAGCTTTTGAAAATCCGCGAAGGAATGGGAGGTACATTTAGACTCGCGTTCAGTACAAAGCAAGAAGCAGACAGCGCAAAGAAAGTTATTGAATCAGCGGGATTCTCAACGAAGGTTTAAATACTTAGCAACAGCCTCCGCACTTCTTTCTCCATCAATTGCTGCAGAAACAATTCCACCGGCATAACCGGCACCTTCACCGCATGGAAATAATCCTTCAACTTCAACATGCATAAGAGTTTCATTATCCCTTGGAACTTTGACTGGAGAACTAGTTCTTGTTTCAGCAGCGAGAATTTGAGCTTCTTCCGTTAGGTAGCCTCTCATTTTTTTATCAAACTCAAAGAGACTTAATTTCAATCCGTTTGCAATTTGCTTTGGTAAAATCTCATGCAATGGAGAGGAAACCGTGCCCGGTATGTATGAAGAAGTCGGTAAGGAACTTGAAGTTTTCCCTTTCACAAAATCCGTAATGCGCTGTGCCGGAGCGCGTTGAGTTTTTCCACCGGCTTCATATGCAATTCTCTCAACTTCCTTCTGAAATTCAAGTCCGGCAAACACTCCGTGAGATAAATATTCTTGCCAGTCAGTTTCATTTACAGAAACAACAAAACCCGAATTCGCAAAAGGAGAATCTCTTCGCGAAACACTCATACCGTTTAATACTAACTCATTTTTATCAGTAGAAGCTGGAATAATTATTCCTCCGGGACACATACAAAACGAATAAACTCCCCGTTTATCAATCTGACAAGTTAAACTGTAGCTGGAAGCCGGAAGATTTGGATTGCGTTCTTTTGTATGGTACTGCATTTCATCGATCAATGCTTGAGGATGCTCGATTCTAACTCCCATAGCAAATGGTTTGGCTTCAATCTTAATTTTATGCTGATTCAGCAAATAATAAATATCGCGAGCCGAGTGTCCGGTTGCTAGAATAACAGAATCGGCTAGAAATTCTTTTTCTTGATTAACAACAACTCCACAAACTTTATTCTCTTTTATTATAAAATCAGTCACACGTGAATCAAAATGTATTTCTCCGCCACAGTTAATAATTGTCTCGCGAATAGACTGAACAACTTTTGGGAGTTTGTTGGAACCGATATGTGGATGAGCGTCAATCAAAATTTCTTCTTGCGCTCCTTGTTGAACAAGAATGTTTAGTATTCTACCAACATCGCCGCGCTTTGTAGAACGAGTGTAAAGTTTTCCGTCACTGTAAGTGCCGGCACCACCTTCTCCAAAGCAGTAATTGGAATCTGGATTGACCAAGCCTTCTTGCTGAATAGCCCTTAAATCTTTACGCCGTGTTTGAACATCCTTTCCCCTTTCAACAATTATCGGTTTAATTCCAAGTTCAATCAATCTCAAGGCTGCAAACATTCCAGCCGGCCCCATACCTACGATTATAACTCTTTTGTCAGAAGTAACCGGCCTAAAATTAAAACTAGGTTTTGTTTCGGCGGGATTCTCGTTAACATAAACGAGCGCCTTAAGTCTAAATACCGGGTTTTTACTACGCGCATCAATAGATCGGCGGATTGACTTTACTGCTTTTATTTCAGAAAGGTTTACTCTTAATATTTGAGAAGACTGGGTTCTGAGGAATTCACTGTCATTTAATCTATCTGGTGGAATTACTATTTCGATTTCTTTTTGCATATGTCCTCTGTTTTGAGGAAAAAGTTTCATGATAAAACGAAGAGAATTACTACAATTTTGCTTCTTCGTTCCGCTGTTTAGTATGTAGATTTTATTACTCCGCCATCTATAACTATTGTTTGTCCGGTTATGTAGCCAGCTTGTTCTGAAGCTAAGTAAACAATCATAGAAGCAATTTCATCCGGCTTAGCCAAGCGTTTCATTGGAACTTCAGAAGCCATTGAAGCCAGCACTTCTTCATGAGAAATACCTTTTTGCTTTGCTCTGACCACAGCTAATTCGTAAAGTCTACCAGTTAACGTATAACCTGGCGCAACATTGTTTACTGTTATATTATGTTTACCGATTTGTGTGCTTAGAGTCTTTGCAAATGCAGTTACACCACTTCTTAATGAATTGGAAAGTATCAAATTGTCTACCGGCTGCTTGACTGATAAAGAAGTAACATTAATAATGCGCCCCCAATTTTTCTCTTTCATTCCCGGCAAAACCAGTCTAGTAAATCTAACAGCACTCATTAGAACTTGTTCAAACGCATGTTCCCAATTTTCATCCGATAAATCTTCGAAGAAACCGGGCGTTGGACCACCGCAATTGTTTACCAATATATCAATAGGGCCTAAATTGTTTTGAACATGCTTAACTAAATCTTCAATCTCATTAGGATTATTGATATCGCACTGTTCCCACAATGTTTCAATTCCATATACAGACTTAATTTCATCAACAGCTTTCATAAGGTTTTCTTTATTGCTCGATGAAATAGCAACTCGGCAACCTTCATTAATAAATAACTCGGAAGTGGCTTTCCCAATTCCGGCACTTGACGCGGTAATAAGAACTGTCTTATCTCTTAATTGTAGTTCCATAGCTCACCTACTTTGATGCCGTGAAATTAATTACTTTTTAGAAAAGCTTCTTTAAAAAAGAAATGCCGGATTTTCTCCGGCATTATCTAACCAAATTCTGTCCAGCTTATTTCTTGACAGCATTCATCTGTTCACTAACAATTTCTTCTGTATCGAGAGCAATTACTAATTCTTCATTAGTAGGAATTCTGAAAACTTTCACTTTTGAGTTTGGTTTAGAGATCGCACATTCGCCTTTTACATTGTTGTTAGCTTCATTATCAAACTCTATTCCCATGTACTCCATTTGGTCACAAACATCTTTCCTAACTAAATTTGAATTCTCGCCAATTCCGCCAGTAAAAACCAAAGCATCAACCCCGCCCATTGCTGCTGCATACGCGCCAACATATTTTTTAATTTTATAGGTAAAAACATCGAATGCTAATTTGGCTTTTTTGTTGCCTTCAACTACAGCATCCTCAATTTCACGCATATCGCTACTTTCACCGCTAATGCCAATTAATCCACTATGTTTATTTAGAAGTGTGTTAGCTTCTGACAGTGATAAACCTTCCTTTGCCATTATATATAAAATTACTGATGGATCCATATCGCCACTTCGTGTTCCCATTAATAATCCTTCAAGGGGTGTAAAACCCATTGAAGTATCGACAGAATGACCGTGATCCACAGCTGCCATGGAGCATCCATTGCCTAAATGTGCTGTGATGATCTTCAATTCTTCGTATGGTTTTCCAAGTAACAAAGCAGCTCTTTGAGCTACAAAGCGGTGCGAAGTACCATGGAATCCATAACGACGGATTTTATATTTTTTATATAATTCATAAGGAATTCCATACAAGTAAGCTTTGGGAGGCATCTTAATATGGAACGAGGTATCAAAAACGCCAACTTGCGGAGTACTTGGTAGATGTTCCTTTGTTGCTTGAATACCTTTTATGTTAGGCGGATTATGAAGTGGGGCTAATTCAATATTGTCCTTTAACGCCTTCATCACTTGATCAGTAATTAAAACAGAACCACTAAAGGTCTCACCACCATGTACAACCCTATGGCCAACAGCATCGATTTCTTTTTTGTCTTTAATTACTCCATGATTTGGCGAAAGTAAGACAGCAATGACATACTCTATCGCAATAGTATGGTCCAAAATCTCCCCAACAATCTTGATTTTCTCTCTATCGTGAGGTTGGTGCGTAAGAACTGCGCTAGACATTCCAATTCTTTCAACCATTCCCTTTGCCAAAGCAACCGATAGAGTCGTATCCATAAACTGATATTTTATTGACGAGCTTCCACAATTAAGAACTAAAACTTTCATTCTTTCCTCAAAATTTTAAGAAATTATTCTACCATCAGAATCATATTTAAAGAATCCTTCGCCAGACTTTTTACCAAGCTTTCTTTCGCGAACTAATTTTCTAAGTATTGGACAAGGTCTGTATCTCGGTTCACCTAGAGTCGTCCATAAAGTTTCCATCCAAGCTAAAACTTCATCCAATCCCATTGTATCTGCCATTTCTAGCGGACCCATATTAAAATTATATCCAAGTCGCATAGCAGTGTCAATATCCTTCGCTGTAGCAACGTCTTCAAGAAGAATATACATGGCTTCATTTAAGAGTGGCACGATAGCTCTTGTCGTAACGAAGCCGGGATACTCATATACTTCAACTGCCGTTTTGCCAATTTTGGCTGCAAATTTTTTAATTATTTCAACCGTATGATTAGAAGTATCCATTGCACGGATCAACTCTACAAGAGGAACTTTCGGCACCGGATTTAAGAAGTGCATTCCAATAATCTTGTCTTTCCGATTTGTAACATCAGCAATTTTTGTAAGGCTAAGCGTAGAAGTGTTAGAAATGAAAATGGTTCCCGGTTTAGCTATTGCGTCTAACTCCTTGAAAATACTCTTCTTAAGGTCATAGTTCTCGTCAACAGCTTCAATTATTAAGTCACATTCCGGGATTTCTGATTTATCAGTTGTCCATTTGATTCGGCTGAGAACTGACTTCATTTCGCTTTGAGTCATGGCCCATCTTGTTATCTCTCTTTCCATGGAAGCCTTAAGACTGTCCTTAGATCGTTCAACTTGATCCTCGTCCCGTTCAACAATTAACACATCCAATCCGGCTGCGGAAATTGTTTGCGCAATACCTTGCCCCATGATCCCGCCGCCAATAATAGCAACATAATCAATTCTTTCTTTTTCTTCAGTACGCTGAACTTCGCCCAGCAAATCTTCTAATTTTAATTTTTCATCTGCCATAAAACTCTCTGCTTTTCAAAATTTAATTAACTGGTTAATAGTGCAAGAATTATACCATACAAAATAGGCTTAATTGCTTGAGAAATGAAGAGTTGAATAATCATTTTATCAAGAAAAAGAAGAAGCTAACTATTCATGAGAAAAAGAGATGGGATTAGATCCATCCCTTTTGAAAACGAATTAAAGCATATGAATTGATTAATAGAGCAATTAGAAGTAGAACTACAATATTGGGTAGAATCGCCATAAAATCGGCTTGGCGCCACAATACTTGTAAAAATGCCTCAACAGACCAGTATGTTATTGTAGCTTTGCTAAGATGTTGCATCCAATCTGGAAGGAGCGTAACCGGAAACCAAGAACCTCCCAATGCTGACATAACTAAAATGAATAAAGTACTGAATCCGCTAGCTTGACTTAAGGTCTTTGCAACTGAAGTAATTGCCATTCCGAATGAAACTGCTGCAGCAGCTGATGCAACCATCACAATCATTAAATTACCGAAATTTGAGAAAACGCTGACATCAAATAGTATCCATGAGAAGAAGAATAATACTAGCAATTGTACTAATCCTAACATAATCGAATAGATGTACTTACTCCACAGAATTTGGGATCTGGAAATTGGCATGCAAAGGATTCGCTTTAGTGTTCCCTCTTGTTTCTCTTCGAACATGCTTGTTGCCGCACCAGTTAAAGAGAAAAGCAAAAACATCATTGCCCAGCCGCCCACAGTTCTAGTTAATCCGGGATTTGTAATTTTCTTACCAACCAATTGTTCACTTTCAAATTTCACCAGATTATTTACAAAATTTCTCTGGGAACTAGAATCTTTAGCTTCCCTAAAAAGTGCAACTGAGTCAATTACAGTTACAGACCGAAGAATACTGTCCGGATTCACACCAAAAGATTCACCTACAATCTCGCTAATATTTTTAACGAACTTCTCTCCTTTTAGATTTCCAATTTCTTTAATTGCTGCTCTCTGCATTAAGAGAGGCATCATCCGTGGAATCTGGGTGAAAATTGTTTGCTGAATGTTACCTTGAATTATGGATGATTCAATTTCATTCTTAGGGTCATAATAGAATTTGAATTTGATTGAGGTAGAAGTATCAGCTAGAAAATCATTCGGCATAACAACAGCGGCAGAGATTCTTCCGGTTCTCACCCATTCCTTAGCAGTTTCTTCATCAAACTTAAGAGTGTTTTTTCCATTTTCAGATTCATAAGTTTTAACCGGACGCAGAGATTTTGATGAATCAAGTCGTTGCTCAATAAGTTTTGCTACTATTGAATTGCTCTCGTTTACTAGAATTAGATTTGCCCTACCTCTGGGACCGCCGCTACCGCCAAAAATATTTCCGAAAATGATGATGAGAATTAAGGGAACGATAAAAGTTAAAATTACAGCCGGCTTATCATTTATAAAACGAATAGCATCTTTAATGATCAATCGATATATAGTTTTCAATCTCTCAAGCTCCTTCCGGTTAAATTGAGGAATACATCTTCGAGTGTGGCGCGGCTAATCTCAATATTATTGTTTGGTACTTCAAGTTCTTCCAGCTTGGCAAATATTTTAGAAATTTTATCGTAATTCTGGTTTGGAATTAGTTCATAATAAAAATCTTGCTCAATTATTTTCCCTATTTCGCTAAGTTTGAGAAGCAATCTTGTTGTTGAGGAAGTCTTCTGAAGTTTAACAGTGTCCTTTTGATTTAGAAGATTTATTAACTCGCCTAAAGTCCCGAACGCGATAATTTTCCCATGATCAATAATTGCCAACTTAGAACAAAGCCGCTCGGCTTCTTCCATATAATGTGCTGTGTAAACAATAGTCTTGCCTAATTTGTTAAGATGCTGCAGCATTTCAAATATTGCGTTTCTGGATTGAGGATCGACACCTACTGTCGGTTCATCGCAAAGAATGATAGCGGGATCGTGTAAAATGCTTGCTGCTAAATTAAGTCTGCGTTTCATTCCTCCCGAAAAATCACCGACCTTGTCTTTCCGTCTATCCTTCAATTGAACAAGTTCTAGGACTTCATCAATCTTTTTGTGGAGTTCTTTTCCCTTTAATTCAAGAAGCTCACCGAAAATTTTAAGATTAGTTTCAGCACTTAGTTCTAGATACAAACCAATATCTTGGGGTACATAACCAAGTTTCTTTCTTAATTGTAAGTTTCTAACGCTTATTACCTCCCCATCAATAGTTACATTTCCGTTTTCCGGTGTGATGTAACCTACTATTATGTTCATCAAAGTAGTTTTACCGGCACCGTTTGGACCTAGCAAACCGTAGAACTCACCCTTCTCAATTGAAAGATTAATATTGTCGAGTGCAGTTAAATTCCCGAAATGTTTAACAGTATGATTAACTTTCAGCATATCTTTTTTTCTATCTTTATTTTTGATTGTTAAAATAAATGTTCTGAAAATATTAGCAAATTTATAAATGACCCCAATTGAAGCACTCAATAAATATTTAGGCTACGACTCTTTCCGTTCAGGACAAGAAGAAATAGTAAATTCGATTATTTCGGGTGAAAACGCGTTAGTTGTATTGCCAACTGGCGCTGGAAAATCTTTATGTTATCAAATTCCAGCATTGCTATCCAAAAATTTTGCAATCGTAATTTCCCCATTGATCGCATTAATGAAGGATCAGGTTGATTCCTTGAACAGAACTGAGACAATCGCTTCTTTCATTAATAGCTCATTGGATTTTTCATCCGGAGAGAAGGTTCTGAATTCTGTTGCTAACGGAAAAATAAAAATTCTCTTTGTCTCACCGGAAAAACTCGGTAACAGAACTTTTGTAGAGAAAATTAAGCAGCTCTCACCAGAGTATGTTTTTATTGATGAAGCACATTGCATTAGCGAGTGGGGACATAATTTCCGGCCAAGCTACAGAAAAATACATGAGTTTATAGAGCATTTGGGAATAAAAAAAGTTTCTGCATTCACTGCGACTGCTACTGAAGAAGTACGTGTGGATATTATTAAACAATTGTCGCTGCTGAATCCCAGAATTTTTGTGCGTGGATTTGAACGGGATAATCTTCACTTAAATGTAATTGCATCTATTAGAAAGAAAGAGAAAGTTGCAGAGATCATCAGAAGCAACAAACTTCCGGCAATTGTTTACACGGCAACAAGAAACGGCGCCGAAGAATTAGCAGAACATTTAAGAAAAGAATCCATAAACGCCGTTTTCTATCATGCCGGCTTGCAGTCAGAAATGAAAAGAATTATTCAAGATGATTTTATGTCTGATAGAGTTAAAGTTATTTGCGCTACTAATGCATTTGGAATGGGAATAGACAAAAATGATATTCGTTTAGTAATTCACTATAACATGCCGGGTTCAATTGAGAATTATTATCAAGAAATTGGAAGAGCCGGACGGGATGGCAAACCATCGAAAGTTTATTTGCTTTATGAAGAAAGAGACGCACAAATTCATGAATACTTTATTAAAAACGCGACACCTTCTAGAGATCAGATTGAACTTGTTTATGATGCAATTTGCGATTATGCTGGTGTTGCTATCGGAATGCAAAATGAAAATTCCATTGCACATGACGCCAACCTTTCCAAACTTTTCGAGATTAATCAGCTATCAAGCGGAATTGTTCAATCATCAATCAAAGTTTTAGGTGAATCCGGTTACCTTAGTTTGAAAAGCGAATTATACGGATATCACACGGTCCGTTTTCCATTAAAACCGGATCAGCTTCGCTCATTCATAAATAACTTCGCTAATGCAACACATAAAGATTTGTTACTGCTTCTCGCAAAATCTTACGGAAGTAAAATATTCACTGAATCAACCCGTATTGATATCAAGTCTATAGCAGAACGATTAGAAACTTCAGTCGAAGAAATCATAGAAGACTTATCAGCATTGCTTCAAGGTGGAATTATCGAATACAGAAAGCCGCCAAAGAATCCCTCTTTTATGCTTACTCAGCCGCGAGTGCAGTCGAAAGCATTGAAACTAAACCTCACTATGCAGAAAGCCATCAAAAAGAATATGGAACACAAGCTTGAAGTGATGGAAGAATTTGTTTCAACAAATGAATGTCGAATGGGATACATATTAAACTACTTCGGCCAGAATTCTAAAGATTACCGTTGCGGCAGATGCGATAATTGTCTTGATGGCGGAACGGCTCCCTCATTGGACTATATCGACGAAATTATTCTCCGAACCTTGCATGAATCGAAAACTCCGTTAAGAAAAAAAACGCTTTTGCAAATTTTACAAGGAAGTTCAACACTATATTCCTTCAATAAACTAAGCACTTTTGGGACTTGCGTTCACTTCAGCAAAGATCAGATTGAAGAAGCTATTGAACAATTATTAATTTCTAGAAAAATTTTAATAAGTAATGAAGTAATAAAGCTTTCCGAAACCGGGAATGATTTCTTTACTAATGATAGATTATCCGAAGCTAAAAGCAATCTCGCCGATTATGAAAACGAATTAAAATTATTTAACGCACTTAGACAACTCAGAAAGGATGCTTCAGAAAAATTTGGACAACCGCCCCACTTAATTTGTACCGATGAGATTCTAAGAGCAATTTCGAAAGCGAAACCAACTTCTCATTCGGCTTTATTAAGTGTTGCCGGATTTACACAGCGAATGTTTAATAAAATTGGCGATGATATAATCCATACAGTAAAAAATGTAGTGCAAAATGATCTTAGTAATAGAGAAATCCAAACAAGCAATCTTCCCCGTAAATCAAAACTTATTTTGGAGTTAGTGGAAAAGAAATACTCTTTAGAAGAAATTTCCGAGTTAGCCAAGATTTCAGAATCACTTTTATCAATACAACTTGAAGGTTTGATAAGCATGGTGCCGGATTTGGATATAAGTAATTTAATTAGCCAAGAAGAGTTAACAAAAATAAATGCGAAGATTGATGCTGGGGTAACAGATGTAAAAGAGTTAAGGAATGCATTGGAGGGGAAAATCAGTTATGCAAAGATCAGAATTGCTTTAGCAAAAAGAAGTTTTAATTAACAGCTCCGCTTTTACGAAGATCGTCCAGAAGTAATCTTGTTTTAGTAAAAAATCTTTCCCAAGCTTCTTTATCATTCCCAAGCGAGCTTAAATTACTTTCAAATTCTTTCTCTGTGGTTTTGAACTTCTGGAAAAGCTTAGCTTTTTCTCCCTTCAATATTTCCGGATTGTCTTTATGAGTTTCTTCCACGATAAGATTTTCTACATAGATTCTCACCAATTTATCTTCATCCGACTTGTTTTCTTTACAAGCAGTAACGAATAATAAAACCGCAAGGAATAGAATCTTGCAGCTATTTCTTTTTGCTAGCTTCAAAGAGAATCCGTTTTTCTCGATCTGATAATCCTTGATACCCGCTCTGAGAAATCTTATCGAGAATTTTATCTATTTCTTCTTGGTTTACTTCTTCTTCTGTTGGCTTGGCGTTCAAATCGTAAAATTTAGCTTCTTCAACATCTACCTTGTTCGCTGGTTTTCTCTGGAAAGGTTGCCTAAAAGAGTTGTTGGAATAACCTCTCGGCTTCTTAAATGAATTGAACAACCTTCCGACGTTGATACTCTTTCTTCTATCGAACATTATAAAGATAAAACCAGTTAAGGCTCCTCCAATATGTGCTAAGTGTGCAACAAAGGAAGCTTCGCGTACGGAAATAAATTCCAGAATAATGAAAAATGAAATAAGATATTTCGCTTTAACCGGAATGAGGAAATAAAACATAATGTATCTATCCGGGAAGAACATAGCGAAAGCAATCATTACACCGTAGACAGCTCCGCTAGCACCAATTGTAAATCCGGCTGAATCAGATAACAACGGTGTTCCAACCAATTGTAAAAAGCCCGCACCTAATCCGCTCAGAATATAGAAAATCAAAAATTTTTGTGAGCCCATCAAATTTTCTATTTCCATACCAAACATCCATAGCATAAGCATATTGAAGAATATATGCATGAAATCACCATGCATAAACTGGTAAGTTAGCAATTGCCAGATTTGAAAATTTGAATCGATACCTTCCAATGGATTTAACGCGAAATAATGATTAAGGACATATGTTCCCGGAACACCGCCAAACGAAAGACTTTCAAAAATCATCTGAATAAAAAATACTGCAACATTTATAATCAAAAGATTCTTAATCATTGGCGGAAAAAAAGAAAACCCGCTGGAAGGACGGTAATAATCGCGTGAATCTAAACCCATTTTAATTCCTCAAAATAATATGATTCTAAAAAGAAAGAGTAAGACTTGTTCCCAAGTCCACTCTATTCATTTTAGCTTAACACCAAATTACTGTGCATCGTTCAATGCTGCAACACCCGGAAGTACTTTTCCTTCTAGGAATTCTAATGAAGCGCCGCCGCCGGTTGATACGTGAGATACTTTATCATCTAAGCCAGCTTTGCTAATAGCGGCTGCAGAATCGCCGCCACCAATAATTGTTATTGCGCCGGCTGCAGTTGCTTCTACCAAAGCTTGAGCAATTGCGTTCGTTCCGGTTGCAAAATTATCAAATTCGAAAACACCCATAGGGCCATTCCAAACAATAGTTTTGCTTTCTAAAACGATTTTAGAGAATTCTTCAACTGTGTTTGGACCAATATCCAATCCCATCTTGTCAGCTGGAATTTTATTTGAATCAACAACACTAGCCGGTGATTCGTTTTTAAATTCCGGAGCCACAACATTATCCTTTGGCAAAATAACTTTTGCTCTGCAAGTTTTGAATTTTTCCAACATTTCTTTTGCCAGTTCAACCTTTTCAGCTTCTAAAAGAGATGTTCCAATTTCGTAACCCATAGCCTTGTAGAATGTGTAAGCCATTCCGCCGCCGATTAATAAATAATCAACTTTAGGAAGAAGATTATCAATCACATCAATTTTGCCGGAAATCTTTGATCCGCCCAAAATTGCTGTAAAGGGGCGAACCGGATTTGCAACTGCGGTTCCTAGATAGTCCAATTCTTTCTGCATTAAGTAACCAGAAGCGCAAACTTTAATAAACTTTGTAACACCTTCTGTAGAAGCATGAGCGCGGTGAGCTGAACCAAATGCGTCGTTGATGTAAATATCGCCAAGTTCTGCAATTTGCTGAGCAAATTCCGGAACATTCTTCTCTTCTTCAGCATGGAAACGTAAATTTTCAAGCAACAACACTTCGCCTTCTTTCATTGCATCAACAATCATTTTAACTTGTTCGCCAACGCAATCTGGTGCAAACTTAACCTCAGTTTCCAACAATTCACCTAAACGGACTGCAACCGGCTTCAAGCTATATTTTGGGTTTGGACCCCCTTTTGGTCTTCCAAGATGACTCATCAAAATACATTTTCCGCCATCAGCAATAATTTTTTTGATTGTAGGTAATGCGGAAGTAATTCTGATATCGTCGGTTATTTTTAAGTTTTCATCTAACGGAACGTTGAAATCAACACGAACAAGAACTCTCTTCCCTTTCAATTCAACGTTATCGATACTTAACTTTTTCATGTTTCCTCCAATAAATCTTCGTTATAAAAAGACGTCCGCCAGTTGGCGGACGTCATTACAAAATATAAAGTTTACTTATTAAGCCATCTTTAAGAGTAAATCAACAACACGGTTTGAATAACCCCATTCGTTATCATACCATGTAACGATTTTGAAAAATCTCTTTTCACCTTTCAAGTTATTTTGCTTTGTAGCTAGTGAATCATAAATTGAAGAGCGTTCATCGTGAATGAAATCAGTAGAAACAACTTCTTCATTAGCATAACCTAAAATACCATTTAAGTATGTTTCACTTGCTTTCTTTAATAAAGCATCAATTTCTTCAATTGAAGTATCTTTTTCAGATCTGAATACTAAATCAACTACAGAAACGTTAGCTGTTGGAACGCGGAAAGACATACCAGTTAATTTACCTTTTGTTGCCGGTAAAACTTCGCCAACTGCTTTTGCAGCGCCAGTAGAAGATGGGATAATATTAATAGCAGCCGCGCGTCCGCCTCTCCAGTCTTTCTTAGATGGACCGTCAACAGTTTTCTGAGTAGCTGTGTATGAGTGGATTGTTGTCATTAAACCAGCTTCGATTCCAATTCCTTCTTTAAGAAGAACATGAACAACCGGAGCTAAACAGTTAGTTGTGCAAGATGCGTTAGAAACGATTGTATGTTTAGCTGCATCGTATTCATTATCATTAACACCAATAACAATTGTCTTTACTTCGCCCTTACCTGGTGCTGTAATCAAAACTTTTTTTGCACCGGCTGCTAAGTGACCTTTAGCTTTTTCAGAATCTGTGAACAAGCCGGTTGCTTCTAAAACTATATCTACACCTAATTCTTTCCAAGGTAATTGAGAAGGATCTTTCTGAGCCATAATACATTTAATTTCATCACCATTAACAACCAAAATGTCATCAGCTTCTAAAGAAGCATCGCTCTTTTTGCTTGATACTGTTCCTTTAAATTTACCATGAATTGAATCATATTTTTGTTGATAAGCAAAATATTTTGCGTCGGTGCTAACATCAACAACTGCTACGACGTCTACTTCTTTTCCAAGAAGATTTTTTTCGGCTAAGACGCTAATTATTTGTCTTCCGATTCTACCGAATCCGTTGATACCTACTTTTACTGCCATTACTACTTTCTCCTATTACATGTGGTTATATTTCTCAAGGGCAAATATAGACATTCGTGTCAGAAGTTTCAACGAATCCCGGCTCTCTTTTTAATTCAAAAACATCGTTGTTCCTTACCCACGAAAAAATTATCTTGCTTATATATATGCAAGTTTTTTTAATAATTAGTTGAGGGTTTTAATGGCAGCTTCCGAATTCCTTACTTACGTTCCAATTTTTTCAGAATTGGAAAATGATGCATTAGAAAAAATTGAAAAAATCGGTGCGAGGAAGGCATACACAAAAAATGATGTTATCTTAATGGAGGAAGATGCCGGCACTGCACTTTTCGTTATTGTAAAAGGGAAAGTAAAAGTAAGCAGAAACAGCAACGATGGACGCGAAGTAATTCTTACAATCCTTGGCGAAAGTGATTTCTTTGGTGAAATGGCTATTTTAGATGGACTTACCCGCTCTGCAACTGTTACGGCTATCGACGAAAGTGAGCTCTTTTTGATCCAACGAAATGATTTCTTAAATCTCCTCTACGAACACCCGGAAGTTTCTGTTGCTCTTCTTCAAGAGTTAACACGTAGATTGAGAAATGCCGATATGAAAATAAAAGCTCTTTCGCTTAAAGATGCCGAAGGTAAAGTCGCAACGGTAATTCTTCAACTAGCTGATGATATTGGAAAGATTAAGCAAGGTATTGTTGAAATTGAAAAACTTCCTCTTCAGCAAGACTTGGCTAATATGGCCGGCACATCTCGCGAAACAATTTCAAGAACTCTACACTCCTTTGCCAAAAAGGGATATGTTGAAATGGAAGGTAACAAACTGAGAATTCTTGATTACGAAAAGTTTAAGGAAAAGTTCATATAAATGACTCAAATCAAAATCGATTTACATACTCATACACTTCACTCTGATGGGGCTTTAACACCTTGCGAGTTAGTAACGCTTGCTCATAAAAACGGCTTGCAAACAATTAGCATAACTGATCATGATTCCCTCTATGCGTTGAAAGAAGCATCTGAATGCGCTAAAGATTTGGGCATGGAGATCATTCCCGGTGTCGAAATTAGTACCGATATTGATGACAAGGAAATTCATCTTCTAGCATACTTTATTGATATTGACAACGAAGAACTCCAGAAATATTTAAGTTTTTTCCGGGATGAAAGATATCATCGCGCTAAAAGAATGGTTCAAAAACTGCAAAATCTCGGCTTGAAAATTTCAATTGATGATGTAATGGCTCAAGCTAAAAATTCTGCAGTTGGAAGGCCTCATATCGCTTATGCTATGACTGACCTTGGCATTGTTAAAAACTATCAAGAGGCGTTTGAAAGATATATTGGAGACTATGGACCAGCCTTTGAACGTAAGATTCATGTCTCTCCCCAAAGTGCTCTAAAGCTGATAAATGATTCCGGCGGTCTTTCTTTTATTGCTCATCCGGGATATATGAAAGAACATTTTTTAATGAGTTTAATAAAAGCCGGAATAGACGGAATCGAAGTAATTCATCCTTGCCATAACGAAAATCAAATCCAGTTTTACCGGGGAATCGTTAATCAATATTGCTTGCTGGAATCGGGCGGTTCCGATTTTCATGGAGGGAAAAAAATGGATCACGATAATCTTGGGAAATATTATATTTCGGGTAATCAATTGGATGCAATGAGAAAAATGTTGCAAAAGAACAGTGCATAAATCTTACCACAAAACATATCGCGCATGAATTTTTCTACTTTTTGATCAAACTTTTATAGGTAAATTTGCCCATTATTTTTTCTACAATCTATAATCACAAAACGAGGATTGGATGAAAGCATCAAAAGTTATTTTGATTGTTTTTATTTCTGCGGTTAATCTGCTTGCACAAAACTTTGGCTCATGGAAGATTTATGCAGATATGAAGTCTATTAGCGGTACTGTAATAATTGGGAATGATATTTGGGCTGCTACTACCGGCGGAGCTTTCAAAACCGGTACGACTGATTCTTCTTTCCAAATTTATAATAAGGCAGATGGATTGAGTAGTCAGAACTTAACTGCAATTGGAGTTGATGCCAATAATAATATTTGGTTTGGTTCGGGCGAAGGACACATAAACGTTTTGAACACAACTAATAATTCAATTTCGAAAATCCTCGATATATTCAATTCCAATAAGACACAAAAAAGAATAAACAACATTTTTATTAAAGGTGATTCTGTAATTGTTTCTACGGAGTTTGGAATCACCGTACTAAGTGCACAAAAATTGTCTTTGCTAGATAGCTTTTTGAAATTAGGAAGTTTCACTGCAGAATCTAAAATCTTAAGTACTTTCAAGAGCAATTTATTTTATGTCTGTACTCAAAATGGAATTGCCGTACAAAAAGTTGGAGCGCAAAATCTTTCTGCACCGGAATCTTGGAATAACTATACACTTGTAAGCGGAATTCAAACTGCTCAGCCGTACAAAGTTATTCAGTACAATTCTGAAATTCTTGCTGCTACTTCTAAAGGTGTTTTCAGATTTCAAAACAATAATTGGAGCGAATTCCTTCTCAAGGGAACGAACGTTTTAGATTTTACCGTTAGCGGCTCCTCCCTTTTATTATTAACCAGTAATAAACTTTATCAGTATAACGGGAATCAAGAAACACAGCTATATGAAAATAATTCAGTCACATTTAGCTCAATTAACTCTTTTGCCGAAACAAATTATATTTCTACAACTACTGGTTTAATTGAATTGAAAAGCAATATTGCCAGAAACATTTTACCAAGTGCACCGGCTAGTAATTCATTTTTAAATATGGCAGTTTCACCTAATGGTTCCTTGTGGGTGGCAACCGGCAAAGATGTTACTGGAAAAGGATTTTTTGAATTCGACGGTAATTCATGGAAAACATACAACATGAAGAATTATTCTCAGTTACCTTCCGATGCTATTTATAATCTATCAATAGGTGCCGACTCTACTATTCTGTTAGGCTCTTGGGGACAAGGAGCTATTTTCTACAAGAAAAATATTTTCACTGTTTTTAATACTACTAACTCTGGTATGACTGGGATTCCTTCTGATGACAAGTTTCTTGTAATCTCAGATTTGAAAGCTGATGCAAAAGGAAATGTTTGGTTCTTAAATCCACTCTCTGCTGCCGGCAAACCTTTAAGCGTTTATACTAAAGACAAAAAATGGTACCACTATTCATTTACAAGTCCTACAATATCAACAAGTGAGTTCCTTGACAAAATGGTTATTGACGAAAATAGTTACAAGTGGTTTTTTGCGACTCAAGGAAATAGAGGAATTTATTACTACAACGACAAAGGTACATTAGAAAATACGCTAGACGATACTCAAGGATTTCTCTCTAAGTCAGATGGGCTTTCCAGCGATTTGATTTCTTGTTTAGCAATTGATAAGCGCGGACAACTATGGATTGGAATGGATATCGGAGTAAATATGATAAGCGATCCTTCACGACCTAAAACAACTCTGACAACTCTAGCCGGACTTTCAGTTCGAAATCAAATGGTTAATTGTATAGCAGTTGACCCGATTGATCAAAAGTGGATTGGAACAAACAATGGTGTTTTCGTTTTATCTTCTGACGGATATCAGCTTATTAATTACTTCAATTCTAAAAACAGTCCGCTGCCCGATGATAATGTTATGAGTATCGCTATCGATCCTAAAAGCGGAAAAGTTTATATGGGTACAGATTACGGCTTGGCAGAACTTTCTACATCCTTCGTCGAACCAAGAGAAAGTTTTGATAATATCTTTGTGTATCCGAATCCATTTATAATTGGAGATGCAGCAAGCAGTGTGACTATTGATGGGCTTGTTAGAAACAGCAACATTAAAATCTTGAGCATTGCCGGCGACTTGGTTGCAAATTTTGAAACACCCGGCGGGAAAATTGCTTTTTGGGATGGCAAAAATACTCAAGGTGATTACGTTGCAAGCGGCGTTTACATTATAGTTGCTTCGGATCAGGATGGCAACAATATTAAAACATCCAAAGTTGCTGTTATTCGTAAATAATTGATAAAAGAAATTTTTCTAATTCTATGATTGATATATCTAATCTTTCTATTCAGTTCACCGGTGAAAATCTATTCGAGGGTGTAAATCTTAGAATTTCCCGTCACGATAAAGTTGCGTTAGTCGGTTCTAACGGTACCGGAAAATCTACTTTCCTTAAACTTCTCTGCGGATTAGAACAGCCCGAATCCGGCAGTATTAAAAAGCAAAAAGGAATAAAGATTGGATATCTACCGCAAGACATTATTGCTTTCCGGGGACAAACGTTATTTAATGAAGTTAAGTCATCACTTCCAGATATTAATTCTTTAGATGAACGGGAACAACTTGTTCTGGAAAATTTAAGCGACTCTTCCCTTTCCGAAGAAGACCGCGCTGAAGTTTTGGAAGAACTTGGCGAGATTCATCTTAAGAAAGAACAAATTGATTTTTACTCCGCAGATTCCAGAATTGAAAAAGTGTTAATGGGCTTGGGATTTCGCGAAAAAGATTTCTTTAGAAGGACGGAAGAATTTTCCGGCGGCTGGCAAATGCGCATTCAAATGGCAAAAATTCTTCTTTCCCAAAACGATTTGCTCTTGATGGATGAGCCAACTAACCATTTGGATATTGATACGTTAGGATGGCTGATAGATTTTCTACAATCATCTAATGCAGCGCTGATAATAATTTCCCACGATAGACACTTTATCAACAGTGTTACTTCAAGAACTATTGAGGTCTTTGATAGACAAATCAATTTCTACTCCGGTAATTACAGTCAATATTTAGTTTACAAAGAAGAAAGGGAAAAACAGCTCCTTGCACTTCAAAAGAATAGAGAAAAGCGTAAAAAAGAAATTGAAGGATTCGTAGAACGCTTCCGCTACAAAGCATCGAAAGCGAGACAAGTACAAAGCAGAGTTAAGCAGCTCGAAAAAATAGAAACGATAGAAATTTCATCAGACGAAAGAAAGATTGCGCTCCGTTTCCCCGAGCCACCTAAGAGCGGTGTAGTTCCGGGTGAGATAATGGCTCTAAACCATAATTACGGTCCCTTGCAAGTATTGAAAGATGTTACACTTGTAATTGAGCGTGGAGATAAGATTGCTATTGTAGGGCCAAATGGCGCCGGGAAAACTACGCTTGCAAAAATAATTGCATCCAAACTTACTCCAACAAGCGGCACTGTTACACTTGGACACAACACGGCTATGTCTTACTACGAACAAGAAGTTGCAGATTCCATCGATCCCGATTTTGATCTTATTGATGCGCTTGAAGAAGTGAACAACAATTTATCAGCCGGAGAAATCCGCTCGATACTTGGATCATTTTTATTTTCCGGCGATGATGTTTTCAAGAAAATTAAAGTTCTTTCCGGCGGAGAAAGAAGCAGAGTTGCACTTTCCAGACTTCTTTTAATGAAGGCTAACTTGATCATTCTTGATGAACCGACAAATCACTTGGATTTTTCTTCTAAAGCTATACTGCAAGAAGCATTGATGAATTTCAGCGGAACTTTGATAATCGTTTCTCACGATGTGGATTTCCTTCGCCCTATTGTTAATAAAGTAATTGAGATACGGGAATGCAAAGGAAAGGTTTTTCCGGGCAACATTGATTACTATTTGATGAAGCGGCAAGAATTGCTCGATCAAAAAACTGTTGTAGAAGAAACTGCTTCAAGCGAAAAATCAACTAGGAAAGATCAAAAAAGAGTTGAAGCGGAAATGCGACAAAAGAAATTTGCCGCTACAAAAACATTAAGAGCTAAGCTGGAAAAATGCGAGAATGAAGTTGCATTGCTAGAAAGACAAAAAGGAAACTTAGAAAGTGAACTTGCAGATGCCAAAATTTTCACTAATCCCCAGTTAGCAAAAGAAAAGAATCTTGATTACGAAAAAATCAAAGTCCAGCTTGATAAGGCTTACCAAGTCTGGACGGAACTTTCAAACGAGCTTGAAGAAATTGAAAAAAAATTCGAAATAAGTTAGTTATTCCCTTACGTATTTATATCTTCAATTGTCATTCTGAGCGGAGCGAAGAATCCATAAATTGTGTTTTGAATCGAAATTGAGATTCTTCATTTCACTACGTTCCATTCAGAATGACAGCAGCGTAACGTATGTTAATTGCCTAAAAATTCCTCAGCCAGAGCTATTCCGCCATATAAAGCCGCGTCGTCGCCTAATTTTGTTTCAAAAATCTTTACACATTTACCCGGTGCTTCAAGGACAGATTCGTTAAAAGTCTTGGTAATTATCGGCATCATAAAATCATGCATCGCTTCAATTACGCCGCCGCCAAGTACAATTGTGTCTATGTTAAGAAGTGTTGTAATGCTGCCGAGCACTGTTCCAATTGTTTTGCTGGCTTTTGTAATCTGTTTTACAACAACCGGATCTTTTTTAGCGAGAGCATCTGCAAGCGCTTTGCTCTTTAAAGATTTCTTTTCCTTAACTGTGCTTTTTTTTCCTCTCTTCAAATTCTTTTTTACCTCACGAACAATAGCAGTTCGGCTGGCTGTAAGTTCAAATGTAGAATGTATTGGTGAAATAGAAAAAGCGCCTTTTGCATCAACCAGCATATGACCAATTTCTCCGGCATAGAAAGTTGAGCCTCTGTAAATTTTTCCATCAAAGAATAGTGCGCCGCCGATTCCCGTTCCTATAAAAACCACAATCATGTTTTTCACATCATCGTTAAGCTCATATTTCTTAATTCCCAATCCGGCAAGGTTTACATCATTTTCTATCAATACAGGAATGTCAATTTGATTCGATAGCGCTTCCTTAATATTGTATTCAACCAAGCCGAGATTTGGCGCAATTGCAATTATTCCGGTTGATGGATTTACCGTGCCGGGAACTCCAAGGCAAACAGCTTTAATATCTTCTTCTTTAAGGTGATTTTCCAAAAGAATCTGTCTAACAGAGTTAGAGATCGAAAGGACAATTTCATCGCCACCCTTTTCAATATCGGTAGCTACTTTTACTCTTGATACAATTTCATTTTTATCATTAAGTAGAGCAGATAAAATTTTTGTTCCGCCTAAATCAACACTAATGATATAAGAAGCTGCCATTTTCTCTCCAGTTTTGTTAGCTGCGCCGATAGAATAGTTGTTTTATTTTTTACTAAATTTCTTTTAGAAATTGGTGAACGAATGGTGAATTATTCCCACTCAAGATAATAGTTTTTTGAATTATGCGGGAGATCCAATGCATATAAATTTTTCGAATATTCCGGCGCACCAAAATTTGTTCTTGGACTACATTGAGGAGTTTGAGAATGTAGCAAGATTCTACGGAAAGAATTTTAGAGATGTTGACCAATTCCTTCCCCATTTTAATGAATTGGCTTCCAAGGATAGGCCCCACCGGGCATTGCTTGCTGAAATAATCCAGACTCAATACCACAATCAAAAGATATCAAAGGCTACACTGCACAATATAGAAAATCTGGCCTCGCCAAAAACTATTGCAATTGTTACCGGACAGCAATTAGGGCTTTTCGGCGGACCTATGTACACTTTCTACAAGACAATTACCGCTATTAAGCTTTGCGAATATTTGAGCGAACAGTATTCCGAGTTTAATTTTGTTCCGGTTTTCTGGCTTGAAGGCGATGACCACGATTACGACGAAGCGCGCGCTTTTTCCGTTTTGAGCAATGACAATTCCTTCCTCAGTATTCAGTATGATGACGGATTAGGAGAGGAAATTAACAGAGGCTCAATTGGCGGATTAAAATTCAACGAAAATTTGAATGCCGTTTTTGAAAACCTCAGCAGCACGCTTAGAGAAACTGAATTCAAAGCTTCCTTAATCGATCTGCTGAAATCAATTTATCAGCCGGGCAAAACATTTCTGGAGTCGTTCCGCGAATTGATGATCAATCTCTTCGATGAATATGGCTTGGTGGTTTTCAATCCTATTGATAATGCGGCAAAGAGACTACTGATTCCGGTTTTCAAAAAAGCAATTGCGGAATATGCTGATCAATCTACTGCTCTAGTTGAAAGAAGCGCCGAACTCGAAGAAATTTATCATGCTCAGGTAAAAGTAAAAGCAATTAACATGTTTTATGTTGACGAAAATGAAAGACTGCTGATTGAGCCGACCGATTCCGGCGACTTGCGTTTGAAAGGTAAGAGAAAAAAATTCTCGTTCGAAGATATGCTGAATCAAATCGAATTCAATCCCGAAAAGTTCAGCCCGAATGTACTGCTGAGACCGATATGTCAAGATTTCCTATTCCCTACCGGCTTCTACATTGGAGGTCCGGGAGAAATCAGCTACTTCGCGCAAGTAAATCCTCTGTACGAAATTTATGATATTGAAGAACCTTTCATCTATCCGAGATCGAGCGCAACAATTGTTGAGCAAGGTGTAAATCAAGTCTTGCAAAAACATGGATTCTCTTACACCGACATTTTCAGCGATGAAAAAGAATTGATCCAGAAGATTGTTGACGCTTCCTCCGAAGTTAATCTGGAAGGTTTGTTCGAAAAATCAAATGAAGAGATTCGTAAGCAGTTTCTTGAGATTTCTCAAAAACTTAGCACAATAGATAAAACTTTGGGCGATCTTTCTGAAAAATCCCGGCAGAAAATTGAACAGACTTTAGATTACTTAAAAAATAAAGCCTCGGATGCAGAAAAAAGAAAATACGATACTTCGATTCGTCAGCTGACAAAAGTGAGAAATGTTTTATTCCCTAACGGAAGTCTGCAAGAGAGAGAAATCAATTTTCTTTACTTTGTTAATAAGTATGGAATTGATTTCTTGAAATGGATTTTCAACGAGTTGGAGATTAACCGCTTCGATCATCAAATACTGGAATTGTAAGCCAGTCCGGTAAGCTGATTATAAAACTTTGGATTGGAAATTCCGACACACTCGAAGCCGGAAACAATTCCTCCATTTTCAAGTAATGTAGATAATACTCCAAAAGTCATCGCTATGCGGTGATCGTCGTAGCTTTCAAATTCAACTATGTCTGAGGATGGTATTCCGGAAAGCTCAAATCCATCTTCAAACTCGTCAATAGTAAGCCCTATTTTTTTGTAATTCACGCAAAGAGATTTGATTCTGTCCGATTCCTTCACTCTTAGCTCTGCCGCATTTTCAATTCTAAAACTTCCCTCAGCAAATAACCCGGCAACGGAAAGAACCGGAATTTCATCTATGATATTTGGAATAAGTTCTTTTGGGACTCTTATATTTTTCAAATTACTAGATGTAACAATTATATCTCCCGTTTCTTCTCCGCTCTCCTTTCTACGGTTCTGAATTTGAATATTCCCGCCCATCTTCTGCAAAATTGTTATCAGCCCGGTGCGTGTCGGGTTTAAAGAAACATTGCGAAGAACCAACTCGGAATCCTTCATCAATAGTGCGGCAACAATAAAAAATGCCGCGCTGGAAATATCCGCTGGAACTGTTATATCAGCCGGCTTGGGATAGTTCTTATTGGAAGCGTAAATCTTCATCCCCCTTTCAGTTTCGGCAGTTTTCAGTCCGAGCATAAGTTCTGTATGGTTGCGAGTTGCAACCGGCTCGATGAATTCAGATTCCTCATCTAAATGAATAGCGAGCAGAATCATAGCGCTTTTAACTTGCGCGCTTGCTACTTGAAAAGTGTAATTAATGCTGTGAATATTTTCTGAAGGAGAAATTTTCAGCGGCAATGTACCATTTTCATTTGCTCTTAGGTTAGCGCCCATCAGTTTTAGCGGTTCAACTATTCTCTTCATCGGTCTTTTTGATAGCGAGGCATCACCGATAATTTCGCTTTCAAATTTTTGCGCCGCTAAAATTCCGCTTATCAATCTTGTTGTTGTGCCGGAATTGCCCGCGTCCAACTGCGAATTGGGCGGTGTTAGTTTTCCAAAACCCTTTCCGATAACTTCAATTGTGTTTTCGCTTCTCTTAAATTCGCATCCCATTTTTGCAAAACAGTTTATCGTAGAGGTTACATCTTCCGATTCAGAGCAATTGCGTATAACAGATTTGCCCTCAGCCATCGAAGCAAACATTACAGCTCTATGCGAGATCGATTTATCTCCCGCGAGAAACAATTCCCCTTTCAAACTGTTTAGTTTTTCAAATTTCTGTTTCATTTATCGCACCAGCGGTCAACTAAATTATCGAGTTCTTCTTTTGTAAAACTTGGCGAAGAGTACATTCCTTTTAGAGCTCTTTGTCTTTGCGCTTCATAGAGAATTACTGCAGAAGCAACGGAAACATTCAAACTCTGCACCATTCCGCGCATCGGAATGTAGAAAGTTTTATCAACTAAATTTTGCAATTCGGGAGAAACTCCCCTTTTTTCATTTCCCATTACAAATGCTACCGGCTCGGTTAAATCCAGATCGTAGAGATCAACCGCATTTTCATCTAGCATGCTGGCGTAAATCTTAAATCCCAAACTATGAAGCTCATCGCAGCATTCTTTTTCGGTTTTATACTTCTGTACATCAATCCATTTGTTTGCGGAAGAGGAAGTAACTCTGCTTAATTTTGGAAATGCTTCGATAGTATAAAGTAATCCAACATTTTGTACACCGGTTGCATCACATGAGCGCATAATTGCACTCACATTGTGTGAATCATGAATATTCTCCAATACCAAACGAAGAGTTGCTTGTCTGCTCTCAGCTACTTTCACTAATCTGTTAAGTCTTTTTTCTGTTTTGAATTGCCGCATTACTTATCGAATATCAATTTATAAATGATGTTTGGAGATTCTCTTCTGGCGAGATCAATTTTTACTTTTAAACTTGGTCTCTGCATGTAATACTGAAGCAGCTCAATTGTTTTGGAAATTGCTTCTTCCTCTCCATGAGCCCAAGAATCGCACCCCTTTATAGAGGGTATATCGGTAGAAAAACCATCATCGGTTTTGGTTACAATTAAATCTAATACCAAAAAGAATCTCCATTATTGGGGGGCTAATTTATTCACTATCTAACCATTGTGCAATTTATTGTTAAACTTTATTCCCCCTCATTTTCGGCAGACAAAAATAATTCATCTTAAGTTGTTGTAGGGACTTGCTATATATGGACCATACTTTTTACGAAATCTTTTTTAAACGGTTATATGGTATTTACTGTTCAAATATTCTATTTATTTGTATTAGCGATTTCGTAAGTTTTTCATACACACTTTCTATAGCATCCATAAAAGATTTTTCAGCGCTAGAGATATCAATTTGAAATGTTTTTAAAGCTAAATTAAAATTACCATTGCTATCAGAATAAATTCTATGTGAGGATAATTGCCTTAATGCATTTAATGCAAAGAATTCCTTCAAACTATCATTAATTTTATCATACTCCAATCTTTCGATAATACCCGAAAATGAATTTGTAAATTCTAGACCAGTTTTATTCGAAATGATTTTTAATTCTACAAGCAGTGCAAGTAGTTTTATACTTCTATATCTTTCTATGACTTTATTATCAATGCCATATTTCAATAATGTTTTTCTCAGATATTTTTCGGACAGTCCTTCAACTAATAAAACATCAAGATAGTTACATCTTTGTAAAAATTGGTTTTTATTCATATTCTGTGGTATTCGTCTTGTTATAACTTCTATAAAACTATTTGAAGTCCACCCATAATATTCTAATTCCTTTTCATCCAGATCGATTATATCTTTTTGTGTTATTGCCTCCTGAAGTATTATGCTAATGCTCTTTGATAAAGATTTCCCAAAAATCAGATATGCATTTAAAAGTTCTTTTGCAAAGATCGAAATATCTTTTTGCTTATAATATTCTTTATCTGGAGGAGAGACCGAATGGGAATGCCAATGTTTAACTACCTCTGGTGGAACACCTTCATACATTTTTTTAAGTTCAATAGATATTATATTTCTTCCAACCCGATGGCAAAAACCAACCGACCACTGATTCGAATAAGAAACTGAGCCACTCTCTGGATTTATATCATAGTCTTTTTTACCCTCATAGGTTTCAAAAACAGAATCCGATACAAAAACTCTTGTCATCGGATCAGTACTTAGAGCATAGTCTTTTGTGACCGGCTTATCAATTCCAGGCCAAATTAACTCGCCATATATCCATCTTCCATAAGTTACTGGTGCGTGACCAGGCTTAAACAATAGTTTAAAGCCACCAATTTCAGCAATATACTTATATTGATTATAACCGAGTTGAAAGTAATAATATCTATCATCCGCTGTTAGTTCTAGAGATTTTTTATCTTTTAATAAAACGTCTAACTCCGTATCAGAATGGCAATTTATTTTTTCATAATAAATCTGAATAATACTTTTGTTTCTTAGAGTCGAATAATCTAAAAGATATTTGTTTTTTATTAATATTTCGGCAGCATTAGAAGTTCCCCACTCATAATTAGAAATAGGATTACATTTAATTATTTCCAATTCAGGTAACGCAGGTTCATCCCAAATTATTTCATCCCCATCCTTTAGAAAGCGAGGAATTAATCCATAAGTCATTAAAAAACCTTGATCAGGCCAAATCAATGATTTATTGTTGGATTCATAATATATTATCAATGGTTCTAATTCCAGATTTTTATCTTGTGAATGAATCCAAAAGGATGGGATATATTCATTACCAACCTCGGGCAAAAATGGATGCGGGCCCGAACTCACAGGCATACAACCAATTTTGTTTGGTTTCAACAAATCAATTTTTGATGGATCAATAAGTGCAGTGAAATAATATTTTTTACTGTAGTCTTCATCTTCAATATGAGATACAATTGTATAATCAGATTTTCGAAATAAAGTATCTTTATAATGATCAAATATTTTGGGATACCAATGTTTATCCATATTATTCACTTTATTGAGCAATATTACTTTTAATTACCTGTCAAGATAACATCTTCTGTAATATTTATACGTGCAATACTTATCCTGGGTTATCTACCAGCCATTATTTAGTTAATTAGCAAAACTAAGTTGCTTGCACACCTTTGTTTTATTTATTTTATATTTTACAAGAATCTATTTGGTGTTACTTCTTTACAGCGGTTATTCGGTTCCCCCGAAGTTAATAGGAACCCCATTACTATTTGAAAAACTAATAATCAAAGATGTTTGTGTCAAGTTAAAAGCATTTATTTGCTGTAGCTGTCCATTCCGCGCCGCAACTTTTAATACTGCTGTCGCTGACCACTCCGCGACAGAACTACTTACTTTCGTCATTGTATAGCATTCAAACAACTAACTGCTGATTTCTAAAAGCTGATAACGCTTCTGAGATTCTTCATTCGTTATCGCTCATTCAGAATGACAAAGACTTTTTAATAGCCCCCTTCTCCAACGCCGCCGCTAACAATTTTGACACTTGCGCTCGCGCCAATTCTATCGGCACCGCTCGCAATCATCGCTCTGGCGTCTTCTGCAGTTCTAACACCGCCGCTAGCCTTAACTCCCATATCGGAGCCTACAACGAGCCTCATAAGCGCTATATCGCCCGCCGTAGCACCGCCCTTGCTGAACCCGGTAGATGTTTTTACAAAATCCGCTTTAGCTTTCTTACTTAATACGCATGCTTTAATTTTTTCTTCGTCGGTAAGAAGAACAGTTTCGAGAATTACTTTTGTCAACACTCTGGATCTCTTTCCGGCAAGCACAACTTGATTGATGTCGTTGAAAACATAATCGTAATCCCCTTGCTTTAACATTCCTATGTTTATCACCATATCAATTTCTTGCGCACCGTTTTGAATTGCTTGTTCGGCTTCCGCTCTCTTAACTTCCGTAGTTGTTGCGCCTAAAGGAAAACCAATCACAGTACAAACTTTTACAACCGAGCCTCTTAATAAATCTCTGCACATTTTAACATAACAAGGATTAATGCACACACTAGCAAAGCTGTAAGTTCTCGCTTCGCTGCATAGTGTTCTAATTTCGTCCGGTGTTGCATCCGGTTTAAGAAGTGTATGATCTATCATTCTGGCAACTGTTTGATCAATCTTCTGCACTTCAACACCAATACCGGCAGCAATTCTTTCCGCGCCGTTGGTAATAATATTTTTAACCGCAGTTGGCTGATCTACAACATTTCTTTCCCAGCCGGCACAAGTTCCTCCGGTGCAGTAAAAATTTTGGAGTGCTTTCTCGATGAATACTTCGGATACTACTTTGTCAATTATTGTTGAATTCATATTTATTTCAGTTTTTGATTAGTCATTTTTATATATGCAAGAAAAGTATTTTGAAGCAGCATTGCAATCGTCATCGGTCCAACTCCTCCCGGAACCGGAGTAATGTAAGAAGCCTTTTGAGAAACTTCCGCATAATCTACATCGCCAACTAACTTGTAGCCCTTTTTCTCCGATGCGTCTTCAACTCTGTTGATGCCTACATCTATTACTGCTGCACCATCTTTAACCATATCGGCTTTTATGTAATTCGGTTTGCCTATTGCGGCAATTAGAATATCAGCTTGTTTAGTAAAGTAAGAAATATCTTTTGATGCTGAGTGGCAGATTGTAACAATTGCGTTAGCTCCCTCTTTCTTCTGCAAAAGAAGATTAGCAACCGGTTTTCCTACAATATTGCTTCTACCGACAACAACCACATGTTTTCCTTCGGTTGGAATTTTGTAGCGCATAAGTAGTTCAACAACACCGTGCGGCGTACAAGGAAGCAACGCATCTTTTCCAATTACAAGATTGCCGACACTTATTGGATGAAATCCATCCACATCTTTCTTAGGATCAATTGCTTCAATTACTTTGTCTTCATTTATGTGCTTAGGCAATGGCAACTGAACAAG
>JBAYTN010000009.1:0-93463 GCA_041675645.1 Melioribacteraceae bacterium | reverse complement strand
TTGGTGAGTTTTATGACGTTGAAATTTATGATAGTAATGAGTATGATTTATTTGGAAAAATAGTTTCCCGAGAAGGAGCCTTGATATGAAGAAATTTCTTATTGTTTTACTTGTGTTAAATAGTTTTTCCATCGCTCAAGTTGAATATTCCGGCAACAAAAGTAATTTTGGTAATCCGCCAATGTTTCATTACGATCTTTCCCAGACCAAAAGCACTATTGCCGGCAAAACCCGCTTGGAAGTTTACGTCCAAGTTCCCTACTCAAGTTTATCTTTCACAAAAAGAGCGGAAAGCTTTAACGCCAGCTACAATGTTACAATCACTTTGTTGGATGAAAAGAAAGAAAATATACTAAACGAAAAATCGTGGCGGGAAAAACTTTCTACAGCAGAATTTATCCAGACCACCTCGCATAAAAACTTCAGTTTAAGTAATAAATACTGGGATCTTTTCCCGGGCAATTATGTTTTAAAAACAATTTTGGAGGATGGCGATTCACGCAGAACTTCTATGCGCGAAACTCCGCTAAAAATAAGAGCTATTAATGACACACTTGATATCAGCGATATACTTCTAGTGGCGGATATAATAAAAGATTCCACCGGCGAAAAATTTCTTCTGAATGTATCTAAAACCGTTACAAATAAAGATCATTTATTATCCTTTATCTACAATGTCTATTCCAACAAGAATCAAGAAATGTTTTTCGAATACTATCTGAACGATAAGCAGAAAGTTACTTCTACAAAACAGCTAGATCCGAGAAAAATAAAAGCGGGCAACAATTTAATTAGCTTTACTATGGATAAAACTAATTTCTCTCTTGGTGATTATTCATTAAAAGTAATAATGAAGGATAAAGACTGGAAAGAAATTGCTAGCACAGAAAAGAACTTTCAGGCAAAGATTTACGGTATTCCGGTTTCGATACAAGACTTGGACAAAGCTATTGCTCAAATGACTTACATCGCATCTCCGGCTGAAAAAAGTTTTATTGAAGACGCCAAAGATTACGAAGACAAAATGAACCGCTTCATTTCATTTTGGGATAGCAAAAAACCAAATCCGAATGTTGAAGAAAATCCAATTATGTATGAATATTACCGCCGCGTAGATTATGCTAACAGAACATTCAAAGGTTTTGGTGAAGGCTGGCATTCCGATATGGGAATGATATACATTACTTTCGGTCCGCCTAGTAATGTTGAACGTCATCCGATTGATTCCGATGCAAAGCCGTATGAGATTTGGGATTATTACCAGCTGAACCGGAGTTTTACTTTTGTTGACGAGACCGGATTTGGGAACTACCGGTTAATTAATCCAGACTATTCACGCTGGCCCGGATACAGACAATAAACGAATTAAGAGTGTAGAGTGAAGAACGAAGAATTACTCATTCTCACCTTCATGTCAATATATTTTAACCAATATTCATTATGATTCTTACTGTAACTATAAATCCTCTGCTTGAAAAACGATTGGTTTTTGATTCAATTCTGCTTGGAGATGCAAACCGATCATTTAAAGAATATTATTCTGCCGGGGGAAAAGGAATTAATGTTTCCCGCCAGTTAAATTTACTTGGAATGCAAAACCACGCGTTTACTTTTCTAGGCGGCAGCAATGGAAAAATTCTTCGTCATTGCTTAACTGAAGATAGAATTGATTTCAGTGTTGCATCAACCAAATCGGAAACTCGAGTTGCAGATTTAATTATAGAGAATGAGCATAAAAGAGTAACCACCTTCTTCGGAAGCAATAGTCTAATAACAAAGGAAGAAGCTGATGATTTCAAATCAAAACTTGGCAAGATGATTCAGAACTGTTCTGTTGTTGTTTTTTCCGGAAGTTCTCCATGCGAAGCCACTGACGACATATTTGCCTATGGAATTAACTTAGCGCATGAATATGACAAGACTTCTGTTTTAGATACGTATGGAGCGCATCTTCAAAAATGTTTGGATGCTGCACCAACAATTGTTCACAATAATGTTACCGAAGTTGAGAAATCGCTCGGAATAAAATTACAAACCGAAGAAGAGAAACTTGCTTATCTGAAAGGGTTATACAAAAAGGGTATACGTTTGAGTTTTCTTACCGATGGAGCCAAGCCTACTTACGCAGCAAAATTTGATTACACATACAAAGCCGAATCACCTAAAATTTCCACCCTTGATGCTACCGGAAGCGGCGATTCCTTTACAGCCGGAATTGTTTATGGAATTGAAAACTCAATTGTTTTTGAAGAGACACTTAAAATTGCTTCTGCACTTGGAGCTGCAAACGCTCAAGTTTTAGAAACTTGCAGTGTTACTAAAGAGCAGTATTCACATTTGATCGATGAAATAAAAATATCAACAATCGGCAAAAGGATGAAACTTATTGATGACTCTCCTACCACAAACTAATTAGCAAACATTCATTTGTCCAAAGGACTCTAATGCAGATTCATAAGATTTTTTATGATTTGATCCGCGCAGATCATAATAATCCGCGTCATCTGCGTTCTATTCTTTTGATTTTTCTTTCCTTCACCACAATTATTCTTTCGCAACAGAACACTAAGCTTGAAATCAGAGGAGCGAAATCTTTTTCCGTAAACGATTATAGAAACTGGATCGAGTTTAGCGAGCGACTTAATGTCAAAACTTTTTCAAGCGATTCAATCAAAGCTAAAATTTCCGATAACTTAACAGAAAACGGATTTTACCACAGCAGTATTACACAAATCATACTAAAAGAGATTGACTCTACGAGCAGCGTGCTGAATATTGAGATCAATGAAGGCAGCCCAACACTAATCAGAAATGTTGGCATAAAAGAAAAGCTTCTAGATTCGCTCTTCGTTTTGAATGAAGCAAAAAACATGAATGGAGAAATCTTTTCAGCAATAAACGTTGAAAGTTCTTTCGACCGAATTCTTACCAACTACGAAAACTCCGGCTTTCCCTTTGCCATAATTAAAATTGATGCGGTTTCGTTTATTGATGACTCTACTACAGGAGAACACTTTGCAGATATAATTTTATCAATCGCAGAGGGCTCCCGAAATCGAATAAACAGAATTCAGATTGAAGGAAATACTAAGACAAAGGATTACGTTATTATCCGAGCAGCCGGTTTAAATGTTGACGAGATTTACACTCAAAAAATTATTGATGATATCCCGAACAGATTAAACAGATTACGTTTTTTTGAACCGGTAGAAACACCAACCTTCTACTTAAACACAAGCAACAACGGCATATTGAAGATTTCAATTAAAGAGAAGGAGACTAACAGTTTTGACGGTATCGCCGGATATGTTCCGGGAAGCACCAACGAAGCGAGCGGATACTTTACCGGATACATCAACATTAACATGCGTAATTTGTTTGGAACCGGAAGAGCGGCTTTAATTAAATGGCAGCAAGAAAACAGAAACTCGCAAGAGCTGGAATTGCGTTATCTGGAGCCATGGATTTTTAATTTTCCTTTCAATGTTGATGTAAGTCTTTTCCAGCGTAAGCAGGATACTACGTATGTTCAGCGTAACATAGAAGCGCATCTTGAATACCTTGCAAGCGAAGATTTCTCCGCAGCATTGATTTTGAATTCACAAGCGACTATTCCAACAGAAAGACTCAACGGAACATTTTCTGTTTACAATTCTACTTCTCTAACAACGGGATTTAGTATTAAAGCCGATACAAGAGACGACTATTACGCGCCGACCGAAGGAATTTACTTCAACACCGCATATAAGTTCACCAAGAAGAGTATCAACGGTCCTCAAAGCATGATTGTAAACTTAGAGCAGACAAAGTATAATCAGCAGAGGCTGGAATTTGATTTCGCGGCTTTTCAGAAAGTTTTCGATAAGCAAATCGCCTCCTTCTCCATTCATGGAAGAGAATTGCGAGGTTCAAATTTGGAATTAAGCGATCTCTACTTTCTTGGAGGAACAAACTCTTTGCGCGGTTACCGGGAGAAACAATTTCAAGGGAATAGAATTTTATGGTCTAATCTGGAATACCGCTATTTGATTACCAGAAGAACATATGTGTTTGCATTTTTTGATGCCGGTTATATTTTGCGCAACGAGGACACTCAATTAAAAATAGCGCAGACTTCTTCATACAAAACCGGTTATGGATTTGGTTTAAACATAGAAACCGGATTAGGTGTACTAGGTGTCAGCTTTGCGTTGGGTAATGGCGATTCATTTACCGATGGGAAAATTCACTTTGGTATCATAAATGAATTTTAATGGTGCCCTCTGAAGTATGTTGATAATGTATATACTAACCATTATTATTTCATCAAATTTTATTTTGATTGAATGATGACAATATCGGCGAAAAGAATATTCCGAAGGATAATTACTTTCATTTCGCTTCCTCTCTTTTGCATTCACCTATTAAGCTGCGAAAAACCGGTCTTTAGCGGGAACCCGGAAAAGATTAAGACAGATAACTATAAGCTCACCATAGAATCGAACCCAACAAAAGCCGATGTTTATTTAAATGGGAAGAACACGGGTTATACTACGCCATGTTCTTTAACTTGGCTAGAGAATGAACAAGATACATTCACACTTAAGCTGAATTTATACAACGATACAACTTTTGTAATGAATAATTTGAGCACAAGCGGAAGCAAATGTTTTATTGACTTTAGAGCAAACTCGAAGAACTATGGTAAAATAGGCTGCATTACAATACCCGAAAAAGCCAGCATATCTCTTGATGGAAAGAAAACCAATTTCAAAACCCCCTATACTATTTCCACACTTGAGCCGGGGAACCATACAGTTGCTTATTCTTTTCCCGAACATAGAGACGACAGCATGAAAGTGGAAGTAACGGCAAGCACTATTTCATACGCGAGCATAACTCTTGAAGATACTTCCCAATGGGTAAGCTACAGTCCATATAATTCCAAAGTTCTTTCTGAAAAAGTTTACTCTATAACAACCGACGGCAACAATAACGTCTGGATGGGTTCGTTAGAAGGGCTAAGCAAATTTGACGGCAAGAGCTGGAAGACTTACACTAAAAGCAATTCGGTTTTAAGATCGAATGTTATAAACGCGCTACTAGCTGATAAACAAAATCGAATTTGGGTTGGGACACCAAAGGGAATCTATGCAATTGTTAACGGAACTCTTATGGATTATTCGTTCAACTTGCCGGATCAGAGTGTTATCGGAATTGCTGAAAGCAAGGAGGGAATTATCTGGACTGCAATTGGGGGCGGAGTATGCAAACTAAATAATTCCGTATGGCAGCAGTTCACTATTTCTAATTCCGGGTTAAAAGATAATTACCCAATGTGTATCTCAATAGATGGTAACGACAAGGTTTGGGTCGGTTCCCGTTATTATGGTCTTTCGATTTTGGATGGAACTACATGGAGTTATTTAACAACAGCCTCAATGAATATTTCGGGCATTGAACCCGGAATCGGTTCAATCCATTTTGCGGAGGATGGAACTATTTGGGTAAGTACCGTACGCACCGATTTTGATATGGGAAGAGTTGTATACTTTAAAAATAATTTATGGAGTCATTATTCTCGCCCAGAATTAAACAACAACCACACAAAGCAAATTAGGACATGGAAGGGTAATGTTTTGTTTGCCACAAAGAGCGGACTGGGAATTCTTAACAACATGAATGAATTTGAATTCTTCAGAAAGGGAAACACAAAATTGTGGGATATGAATACATATCAAACCGCTATTGATAGAGATGGGAATATTTGGTTTGGGACATCTATATGCGGAGCAGGAAAGGCGAAAAAGATTTTACTCAAAGGCTAGAATTAAATTTCAGTGCATCTCGAAAATCTTCGAGAAACAATTTGCATCAGTTTATATTCATGAAACAACCGTATGCAAGAATGATTAAGGATTTGGATTAAATTTAGGAACACGCCTCGGTATACTTAGAATAAGCTTGGTTTGGGCAATGGCTATATATTTACAAACGGCAAAATTCATTTCGAAATAATAAATGAGTTTGATGGTACCCAATAAAGGTATTGTTCGCATAAGGGCAATACAATATTTTTGAATCTAAAATTGAACTGAAAAATATTTTTGTATTGTAGGCGGGGATATGTCCTCTAAAGCAAGAATTATAGCAATTACAATCTCACTGAGCATATTTTTTATTAGCTGCGAAAAGCCGGTTTTTACAGGATATGTAGAACCAAAACCGGAAAACAACAAGCTACAAGTAAGTTCCAATCCTCCCGGAGCAAAAATTTACCTTAGCGGTAAAAATACAGGGTTAACCACACCCTCACTACTAACATGGCTGGAATCCGGAAAAAAAACGATAGGCCTCAAACTTCATTTATTTAGAGACACAACCATAAACATCGAGGTTACGGCAGAACCTAACCATGAGGTGAATGTAGATTTTTATGCTAACCCGGGTAACTATGGGAATATTTCGTTAGTATCCACTCCGCTTAGTGCCACCATTTATCTAAATAAATCAAAAAATAATACAACTCCATGTACCTTTTCCCGTATTATAGCAGGAAAATATTCAATCGTTATGGCAAAGGTGGGGCATAGACCAGACAGTACAACCGTAGAACTATCGGCAGGTTCAACTTTGCAGGTTAATTTAATTTTAGAAGACACAACAAAGTGGGTTAGTTATAATACGGAGAACTCGCTTGTTAAGTCGAATCTAGTAAACTCAATTGCAATTGATAACAATAACAATACATGGATCGGCTCCTCAGACGGATTATCAAAACTTGATGGACGTAATTGGAAAGTATATACAAGCAGTAATTCTGTTTTAAAATCAAATGTTATTACAGTTCTGAAAAAGGATAAACAAAATAGAATTTGGGTAGGGACATCTAACGGGATTTATCTTATAGAAAACAACGTAATGCGCGATGCTTCTTTTAATCTTCAAGATCAATCAGTAGTTGACATAGCTGAGAGTTCCAACGGTACAATTTGGACCGCTTTAGATGGCGGTGTTGCTAAGTTAAGCGGCAGCACTTGGCAACTTTATACTAGTTCAAACTCCGGATTAAAAGACAATTCTCCACTTTGTATTGAAATTGATAATTTAGACAAAGTATGGATTGGCTCGAGACATTATGGAATTTCAATACTCGATAATAATAACTGGAGTTACATTCCAACCTCTTCAATGAATATTCCCGGTATTGAATCCGGAGTAAATTCTATCTGCTTTGCAGAAGATGGTACTCTTTGGGTAGGAACAATAACACGTTCATTATTAGATTACGGCAAGCTTGTTTACAGAAAAAATAATGTTTGGTATGATTACAGTAAGGAAGTGTTAGACCCCATTTTGAAGTTAGCGTTTAACTCTAACTTGTTCAGAGAAATAGTTTCGTACAAAGGAAATATTATTTTAGCTACAGGCCTTGGACTGGGAATAATAAATAACTCCGGCAAATTTAATTTTTTTAGATCAGCTACAGCTAATTCAAGACTATACGAATTGCTATTGCGGAGTGTTACTGTAGATAATTATGATAATATTTGGCTGAGCACTTATAGTTGCGGAGCTGCAAAGGCTAAAAAGATTTTAAATTGATTTAGTGCTTTTGCTGCGCCTTACTCCTCAAAGCCATCTCTACGTAAAAACTGATTGATCAGTTGTTTATATTTCTTCCATGAATCATCTAAAGCAATTCGACAAATCATTTTTGACTGGCAAAGTAAAACTCCTTGCCGGAATAGATGAAGCCGGGAGGGGTCCGCTTGCCGGTCCGGTAGTTGCCGCGGCAGTAATTTTTGACAAGAAAGTGTTTCATCCGCAGATAAACGATTCAAAAAAAATTAGTGAGCCAAAGCGGGAAGAATTGTACGATTGGATAATCTGCAATTGTATTTCACACGGTGTCGGGATTATTAATCATAAAGAGATTGATGAAATAAACATACTACAAGCATCTCTCAAAGCTATGAGAATTGCCGCATCGCAGCTGGAACCGAAACCCGGTCTAATTCTGATTGACGGCAACAAATCTTTTCTTTCGGAAATAAAAACAATAACGGTTGTGAAAGGAGATTCCAAATCATTTTCGATTGCCGCGGCTTCAATAATAGCTAAAGTAACTCGGGACAGAATGATGAAAGACCTAGCAAAAAAATATTCGGTTTACGGCTGGGAACACAATAAAGGATACGCAACAAAAGAACATATTTCCGCAATAAAGAAACATGGAATAACAGAACTGCATAGAGTTACATTTCTTAACAACATACTTGGCGGAAAACAAGAAGAAATAAACTTTGGGGTTTAGCATGAACGAGAATAAAAATCAGCGTGCCAAAGGGAAAGCCGGCGAAGACATTGCTTGCGATTTTCTAATTAAGCATGGCTACAAAATTATAACCAGAAATTTTCAGTTCGGTCATGGCGAAATCGATATTATTGCTCAAGAAGGAAATGAAATTGTCTTTGTGGAAGTGAAAGCGCGCAAAAGTCTGGAGTATGGCGATCCGGAAACAGCAATCACCAAGAAAAAGATTGCTCAGATAAGTAAAGTTGCTACAGCTTATCTTGTTCAAAACAATGTTACGGAACAAACCAGCCGGATTGACGCGATAGCTATTTTACTTCAAAACGATAGAGAGCCGCTTATTCATCACTACGAAAATGTGGGTTAAATATCTCACTATATTAGAACTAAAGTTTTGCTATTTTTCAGTAAGTTAAACCGGAATTCTGCGGTGACAGACTACAAAATCAAATTCCGATTCCACGCAATTCAAAGAATGTTTGAGCGTGATATTACGGTTGAGACTGTAAAGAAGGTCATTTTCTCCGGGAAAGTGATAAAGGATTATTCAGACGACAAACCATACCCATCTCAACTTATTCTTGGTTTTGATGGTAATTCACCGCTCCACGTTGTTGTAGCAATTAATTATGCGGAAAAAGAATTAATTGTTATTACTGTTTATTCTCCGCAAACTGAATTATGGGATGCTAGTTTTGAAAGGAAGAAATAATATGAAATGTTCAATTTGCAAAAATGGTGAGACCGAGAAGAAAGCTGCCAGCATTTCTATTAACAAAGGGGATTCATTTTTTATCTATAAAAATGTTCCGGCTGAAGTATGTACAAACTGCGGGGAACAATTTTTTGATGAATCTGTAACCACAAACATTTTGTTAACAGCTTCAGAGTCCGCTAAAAAAGGAACGATTTTAGATATAAAGGAATACCGTGCGACGTGATTTATACTGTTCGTTTTTTTCGACATTCCATCAATAAAAGCATTTGAATGAAAATACCTAAAATTAAATATGGACGACGATTAAGCAGCGCAGATACTCTGTACAACTTTTTTGCAACAATAACCGGTTTAACAGTCTTCAATATAGAGTTTGTCAAACAAGCTTTTAAAACTCCTCTGGAAATTGGGCAAATTAAGAAACACATGGATGAACTGGGAGTTAAAACTTTCGGCATAGTTAGCATCACCGGTTTGATTATTGGACTAGTGCTCACAATGCAGAGTCAACCAATCATGCTAAGATTCGGAGCTACAGACTTTCTGCCGGCAATGGTTTCCATTTCTGTTGTAAGAGAACTTGGACCGGTTATTACAGCATTAATATTTGCCGGTAGAGTAAGTTCCGGCATTGGTGCAGAACTTGGTTCTATGCGTGTTACAGAGCAAATAGACGCAATGGAAGTCTCGGCAATCAATCCATTCAAGTATCTTGTTGTTACAAGAGTTATTGCTACAACTATGATTCTGCCGATCCTAACCGTATATGTGATAATGATTGCACTAATAGGCTGTTTCCTCGCAATCATCTTAACGGAAAGCATGTCGTTAAAATATTTTGTCGATTCAGTAGTTACTGCAGTTCAGTTTGGAGATTTTATTCCGGGCATTGGAAAAACTTTCGTGTTCGGTTACCTTGTTGGAATGGTTGGATGCTACAAGGGGTTTACTGCCGAAGGCGGAACCGAAGGCGTAGGAAGAGCATCAACAACGGCTGTTGTTCTTTCTTCACTCTTAATTTTAATTTTTGATATGGTGCTTGTAAAAATATCTTTGTGGTTATGGCCGACGATAAATTAGTTGAAATAAAAAATCTCTCAAAAAGATTCGAAACATTATCTGTTCTGGATAATGTTTCCATAGATGTTCCACGCGGAGACAATCTTGTTGTGTTTGGAAGAAGCGGACAGGGTAAAAGTGTTTTGCTAAAATGTATTATTGGCTTAATGCATCCGGACGCCGGCAAAATTTTTATTAAAGGAAATGATATTTCCCTCCTTTCGGCAAAGGAAATGAATGAGCTGAGAAAGAATATTGGTTTTCTTTTTCAAGGCGCTGCATTATATGATTCAATGACGGTCAGAGAAAATCTGGAATTTCCGCTACGCAAGCATTTTCCGGATAAAGCTCAAAAAGAAATTGATGATAAAGTAGTGAACACACTGAAACTTGTTTCTCTTGAAGATGCGATTGATAAAATGCCAAGCGAACTTTCGGGCGGAATGAAAAAGAGAATCGGCTTGGCGCGTTCTATCATTACCGATCCCGAACTAATGTTATATGATGAACCTACGACCGGACTCGATCCCATTACAGCCAAAGAAATAAGCGAGCTTATTATAAATTTACAGAAGAAATTGAACATGACTTCTATTGTGGTTACACACGATTTAATTTGTGCAGAAATAATAGCCGATCGTGCGATATTCTTGCGGGACGCTAAAGTTGCATATCAAGGAAGTTTATCAGAACTAACAAGTTCAGCTGATCCGTTCCTCCGGAATTTCTTCAGTCATGAATTAGTTAAAGAATAGGAGCTATAAATGCTTAAGCAGTTGGAAGGTGCCAGACTAGGAATTTTTATTTTTCTCGGAACTGTAATGCTGGTGCTCTCAATTTTTCTTCTAGGCAATAAAGAAAAATTATTCAGCACCACTATCGAAATCAAAGCTTACTTTAGTCAAATTGAAGGATTGAAGCCGGGCGCTCCGGTTCGTTTAAGCGGATACGATATTGGAAGCATTAACAGTATTTCTCTTACAGACGATGTAACCGGAAAAGTTGAAGTTGTTATGAACATTGATGTAACTCTGAAAAAATTTATTAGAATAGACAGCCGCGCTTCAATAGAAACTGAAGGCTTGGTTGGCAAAAAAATTGTTACAATCGCACCGGGTTCACCCGATAAAGCAGAGATAACAGATGGCGGAACTATTCTCTCAAAAAATCCTATTAATGTATCAGCGATAATTGAAGAAACACAAGCAATAATGAGCAACATTAAAACACTTACCAAAGATTTTTCCGAAGTGTTCACAAAAGTAAATAAGGGTGAAGGAAGCCTAGGCAAACTGGTTAACAACGATGCTCTTTATAACTCAACTGTCTCACTAACACAATCTGCAGATAAGAGTTTAAATTTAATTACAAAGCGCATGGATGAAATTTCCGATATTATAGTTTCTACAAGCGGCGGCATTCAAAAAGTTATTACACAAGTTGATGCTACAATTTTAGATACTAGAAAACTTCTTGCGAAAGTAGAAAAAGGTGAAGGCGCTTTAGGTAAGTTAATAGGTGATCAGCGAATGGCTGATTCCGTCTCTTCCGTAATTACAAATCTTGCAAAGACAAGTGAATACGCTAGAATTGCTACTACCAGCTTTGCAGAAAACATGGAAGCACTTAAACATAATTGGTTATTTAAGAGTTACTTTGAACAGCGCGGTTACTGGAATCAATCGGAATATGAGCAAGCTATTGAATCACAGTTAAAAGAGCTGAAGAAGCAGCAGTCAATTCTTGATGAAAAAATCAAAGAGTTGAATAATCTTGAGGCCAAAGTTCAAGGCGAGAAAAAATAAATTTGATATTGTAATTCTGAACGCCAGCCGACGGCAAGGCTGGCTGTGAAGAATCTGGATAAAAATTTTTTAAGGATTCTTCGGTCGCTTCGCTCCTTCAGAATGACAAGATCGAAACATTTTTCATTTCAATTCTTCCATTCGTTTACCAACAACATTCCAAACTTGCTCAACAGTAACTGCCTTCATGGCTTCTCCTTCTTGTTCATTCGTATAAGATTCTAAAACCAATGGCGATTTAATTGTACGATGAATTTCACCATAAGGACCCCAATCGGTTGGATCGGAAGAACCAAGAATAGCGCAAGTTGGGGTTTGTACCGCAACAGCTACATTCATCGGTCCGGTGCAATTTGTTAAACACATCTTGCAGTTTTTAATTAACGCCGCCAATCCCCCAATACACTTCGTTTGAGGAGCAACAAATATTTTCTCTGGATAAACTGAAGCCACATACTCTGCCAATTCTTTTTCTTTGCCGCTCCAGGTAACGATAACATTTACATCATAATTCTCTACCAGCATTTTTGCAATTTCGCGGAAGCGTTCAGGCAGCCATGCTCTTATTGGTTTAGAAGCACCGGGATGAATACAAACTGTATTTTCCTTATTAAAATTATTCTTTTGAAAAAAATCTTGCGCAAACAATTCATCCGCTTTAGAAATGAACGTGAAAGGAGTCTCATCCTTAACTTTAACTCCAACAGCCTTTACAATATCAAAGTTGCGATGCACTTCGTGGTATCTTCCTTGCGGGAATGGAACCTTAGTTGTGTAAAGACGCATCATATTATGAGGCCCGGAGCTAACACGTTCTTTGGCACCGCTTAAATAAGCTATCATTGCACAGCGGTCGGAATGCCAGCGAAGGTTTATCGCCAAATCGAATTTGTATTTGCGCAGATACAATATTAAACGTAGCAAATGTGTAACAGCTTTAACGCCATGATGTTTTTTTTCATCGTAAACAATCAACTCGTCAACTATAGAACCGCCGGGAGCGATTTGCTTCATTAGACTATTGCTGAGCAAGACAACGCGCGCATTCGGATAAGTTTCCTTAACGGAACGAATCGCGCCGGTAGAAATAACCATATCACCCAGCGCGCCCCATTTTATTATCAATATATTTTTAGGGTTTTTTGACATCACAATTCAACAATTTCTTTTACTTTGTTAAAGACTGCGTCTACCTCTATCATATCTAAGAACTGGTTTGCCGGATTCTGAGCGTTTCGCTTTCCGGAAATAAAAAAATGTTTGTCGGATTCTAAATAAAACTGCCAAGTAGAAACTTTATCCTCCGGGATTAACGTTAGCGTAGGGATTTTTAGAGAAGCCGCAAGGTGCCGTGCACCGGAATCCATTCCAATCAGCAGTGAAGCGTTCTTTAAGACCCAAGCAAGATGCTGAATGTTACCGGATACATCAATTACAGAATCGCTCGACGCAATAGACTCAAATACTGCTCTCTGTTTTAATTCTTGCGGTCCCAACAGAATCAGTACTCTGTAATTTGTCTCAGCCAAAATTCTCTTAACCAACACATCATAGTTATCTATTTTCCACTTCCTAGAGTCTTCTCCAGCTCCCGGATGGATACATATCAGTTTACAATTATTGCTAATGTGTTTTTTGTTTAGTTCGGTTTGGCTCCAGCTGGTGTACTTCTCATTTAACATAAAATCTACATCTTCGCCTTTTCTCTTTGCGCCAAATTCTTCTGCAATTCTAAGATAGTATTCCATATAGCTAATTGTGTCTTCATACACATCCGCTTTGTGAGTGAGTACGAAACTAAAATTATTTTGAATAGGCGCCACTCTAATTTTTGCTCCGCACAAAAATGACCAAAGAACAAATCGGTCGCCGGCTTGAAGTGAAACTACAGCATCAAACTTATAGGAACGAAGTTTTTTCAGAAAGTTAAACTCACTTTTGAGTCTAGCCAGCCCTTTTTGCTTTTTTATGCTGAAATCATAGGAAATAATTTCATCGATGCTATTATTACCAAGCAAGACATCTTTATAATCGGCTTTAACAAGAACAGTAATTTTTGATTCCGGATAGCTGCATTTAATAGCCCGCAGCGCTGCAGTAGAAACTATCAGATCGCCTAGATACTTTAGGTTAATTACAAGAATATTTTCGGGCCGGCTCTGCTTCATTTACCCTAAGGAATTTTGCGTGTAAATTTAAACATTATAGTGCCATTTCCGCCCGCCGAAGTGAAATCAATTTTATAACCCAAATAAATCATTAGAAATGATTTATTTGCCGTAGGCCGCTTGTAAAACTTTACCTATAAAAGTTTTACAGCGGGGTTACCCCGCAAGCTGTGCAAGAAAAAATGTTTATAACAACAGATCTATATTCTAGTGACTTATTGATTACTTGCGGTTCAAAGGGCGAATTTTTCTAATTAAAAATTTGGGTTAACTTTGTCTACAAGTTTATGAGAATGTATTAATGGAGAGTTTTAACAAGCACACACTTTGGCGCGTGCATATACCTTTACTGATTGTGCAAATTACGTTTGGTTCGCTTCCCCCTTTTACAAAGCTGACTTTGAATTATTTCCCGCCAATGAGCGTGGTGTTTTTTAGAGTTTTCTTTACGGCTTTGTTGTTTGGCACCATTTTCTTTCTTTTTAAACGGGAAGAGATTAAAGATAAAAAGCATCTTGCTTGGTTTGCTCTGTTCGGGTTTTTTGGAGTTGCCGGCAACCAGCTTTTTTATTTGAGCGGAGTTTCAATTACAACAGCTGTCAATGCCGGAATTCTAGTAACAACTATTCCAATTTTTACCCTTATAGTTGCTCTTCTGCTCAAAAAGGAGGAAATAAGTTTCATTAAAATTCTTGGTGTTATTGTTGCGTTCAGCGGTGTTGCTTTCTTAATTGATTTTGGAAGATTCCAACTGAACGAAAATCTGCTTGGCGATTTATTCATTATGGCCAATTCTTGTTTTTATGCAGTGTATTTGGTGATTTCAAAAAAGATGCTTCGCATTTACAGCTCGTTTACTGTAATTACATACGTTTTCATTTTCTCTGTCTTCCTTGTTGCCCCATTTACGCTCGGAAGTCTGCCGAACATTAATTACTCAGAGATTCCATTGAGCGGTTATCTTTCTTTGCTGATGGTTTTAGTCGGAGGGACATTCATTCCCTATCTTGTTGTAACTTTTGCACTTCAGAATACACAATCTACATCCGTTGCCATTTACAGCTACTTGCAGCCGATAATTGCTACTCTTCTTTCTACGCTAATTGTAGGAGAACCCATAACTTTTAAGCTGGTAATATCGGCAATTATAATAATCTTCGGGGTTTCAATAGTTACATTTGCCGGGATTTTCAAATTCAACAAAATATTTTTGAGAATAAAGGACCAGTAAGTCGGGGTCGCATGATTATTTAGTTTGGAATTTTATAAACGCTATTTAGTAATTTGCTTTTTGCAATTAAGAAAAAGAACATGTCAAAGAAAAAAAACACATCAACCGATAATAAGATCATAGTAAAAGGCGCGCGACAGCATAATTTAAAAAACGTTTCGCTGGAAATTCCACGCAACAAGCTGGTTGTATTTACTGGAGTTAGTGGAAGCGGGAAATCGTCTCTGGTATTCAACACAATATATGCTGAAGGACAGCGCCGTTATGTTGAAAGTTTATCCTCATATGCCCGTCAGTTTTTGGAAAGGATGAACAAACCGGAAGTAGATTTCATTCTTGGAATTTCTCCGGCCGTTGCAATAGAACAAAAAACCGGCGCACGCAATCCACGTTCTACCGTAGGAACAAACACAGAGATATATGATTACTTGCGGCTTCTCTTCTCAAGAATTGGCAAGACTTACTGTTTCAGTTGCGGCAAGGTTGTCCAGAAAGATACGGTTGGAACTGTAAGTGAATGGCTCGAAAGTCAAAGTGAAGAATCTAAATTCTATCTTGGATTTCCGATTCATTCTCACGAAGGTAGAAGCGTTAAGGAAGAACTAGAACTTCTAAAGAAGAAAGGATTTTTTAGAGTATACATAAACAAAGAATTATTAGATCTTAATTCTAAACTTCCTACTCTAAAAACCAAGAAAGATATTTTCGTCATTATAGACCGTTTCAAAGTTAAGCATGGTAATGTTAGAGAAACACTTGCAGATTCAATCGAATCGACATTCAAAGAGGGTGAAGGAAGATTAACAATTATCAACGCCGAAACTAACGAAGTAAAAAGCTTCACCAAATTTTACGAGTGCTGCGGAATCAGATATGAAGAACCGGAACCAAGATTTTTCTCTTTCAATAATCCGTTCGGTGCTTGTCCGGTCTGCCAAGGTTTCGGCAAAACAATGGGATATGAAATTGAGCGTGTTGTTCCAAATCCAAATTTAAGCATCAGCGACGGAGCTATTGTTCCATGGAGAACAGTTAAGCACAGTAAATATCTGCGCGATCTAATCAAAGCAAATAATAACAGAATTCCCCTAGCAGTTCCATTTAAGGATTTAAGCGCCGAGCAAGTTGCTTTGCTATGGGACGGCTTCGGTTCATTTCACGGATTGAATGGTTTCTTCAAGCATCTCGAAGAAAAAACCTACAAGATGGGAATTAGAATTTTACTTAGCCGGTATCGCGGATATACAACATGTTCTGCTTGTAAAGGTTCAAGATTGCGCCGTGAAGCTCTTCAAGTAAAAGTAGACGACCGCTCAATGAACGATATTGTTTCGATGTCGATCGAACGAGCACAAATATTTTTCAAACTAGTTCAGCTAACCGAATATGAGAAAACAGTTGCCAAACGTGTTCTTGATGAAATTGTAAAACGCTTGGCATTTCTAAATGATGTTGGTCTTGGTTACTTAACTTTAGATCGATTAAGCAGCACTCTTTCCGGTGGCGAAACACAAAGAATTAATCTCGCAACATCACTCGGCTCAGCATTGATGGGAACGCTTTACGTTCTTGACGAGCCTTCAATTGGCCTTCACCCTCGGGATAATTCACGCTTGATAAACATCTTAAAATCGTTAAGAGATTTAGGGAACACTGTAATTGTAGTTGAGCACGACCCGGAAATGATGCGAGAATCTGATTTGATTTTTGACATGGGTCCTAAAGCCGGAGTCCACGGAGGAGAAATAATTGCATCCGGGACAATTAATGAAATTCTAGCAAATGAAAACTCGCTTACCGGGAAATACTTAAGCGGAAAATTGAGCATTCCAGTCCCGCAAACCAGAAACTTTCATGAGACACAATCAATAAAAATTACCGGAGCTAGAGAGAATAATCTCAAAAATGTTTCGGTGGAATTTCCTCTTAAGAAATTAGTTGTTGTAACTGGTGTAAGCGGCTCCGGAAAATCAACACTTGTACATGATATTCTTTACGGCGGAATAGTTAAGATTAATGGAGGCAATCCGCCAAAGCTTGGTAAGTATGATATGATTGAGGGCTCACGCTATATAGACGAAATTGAAATTGTAGATCAATCGCCGATTGGAAAAACACCTCGTTCAAATCCTATCAGTTACGTTAAAGGTTACGAAATAATTCGTGAACTTTATGCTAACACTCCGCAAGCAAGAGCGCGCGGTTATAAACCGGGCTACTTCTCTTTCAACGTTCCCGGCGGAAGATGCGATACTTGCGACGGCGACGGCTTTGTAACAATCGAAATGCAGTTTCTAGCCGATCTTTATCTTGAGTGTGAAGACTGCAAGGGCACGCGCTTCAAAAAAGAAGTTAGAGAAGTTACTTACCGTGGGAAAAATATTGTTGATGTTTTAAATATGACTGTTGACGAAGCAGTTGATTTTTTTGCAAACAATGAAAAAATATTGAAAACACTTCAAGTTCTTTCGGATGTTGGTCTGGGTTATATAAAACTTGGTCAGCCATCAACCACACTATCCGGCGGAGAAGCACAGCGTGTTAAGCTTGCTTATCATTTGGCGATGCAGAAAAAAACTTCTCATACACTTTTCATTTTTGATGAACCAACTACCGGACTTCACTTTGACGACATAAGCAAGCTGCTGAAGTGTTTCCAAATGCTGATTGAAGGAAAGAATTCCGTTGTGATTATTGAGCACAACCTCGATATCATTAAATGCGCAGATTGGGTTATCGATCTTGGTCCGGAAGCCGGCGACAAAGGCGGTGAAATTGTTTTTACCGGAACTCCCGAAGATTTAATTAAAAATGATAGATCATACACCGGGAAGTATTTAAAACCATATCTATAGAAAGGAAACAAAATGTTGAATAAAGATCTCGCTGTAAATAAATCGATTACAATTAATGCAGACAAAGCCCAAGTTTGGGACGCTCTCGTTAATCCGGAAAAAATAAAGCAATATTTATTCGGAACAGATACTGTTTCGGAATGGAAAGTCGGAAGCTCGATTATCTTTCAAGGGGAATGGCAAGGGCAAGCCTACATAGACAAGGGAACGATACTTCAGTTCGAAGAGAATGAAATCTTTCAATATGATTACTGGAGCGCTTTTTCCGGAACTGAAGATATGCCGGAGAACTACTCGGTAATAACGTTACGGTTAAAAGAAGAAGGCGCGGCTACACTCCTTTCTCTAACTCATCAAAACTATGCTACAGAAGAAAACCGCGATCACTCCGACGGAAGCTGGGAAATGGTACTAAATTCAATTAAAGAACTTGTTGAGAAAAAGTAATGTTAAAAACATATTAGCAATTATTGAGAGAATAAAATGATCATAAATAGTATTTCAGAAATCATGGAACGCGATCTCCTTAAAGTCGCTGCAGAACTAAACCAATATGAAAACGAAAACGATATTTGGGTTAAAAAGGGGTTGGTCTCCAACTCAGCCGGCAATTTAGCACTTCACTTGATAGGCAATCTAAATCACTTTGTTGGATTTGCACTAGGCAATACCGGTTATATTAGGGATCGAGATTCCGAATTCTCCACTACATTCTGCCCAAGAGAAGAATTAGTTCTGAACATTCATAAAACTATTACTGTTGTTAAAGAATCGTTAAGTAAAGTGAATGATGAAAAGCTTTACACAACTTTTCCAATAAAGAAAAATGATGAAACCGTAACTGTCGAGCATATACTTCTGCATATGCTCGTTCATCTCGGTTATCATCTTGGACAAATAAATTATCACAGAAGACTAATTGCTGAGGAAAGTAAATGAAATACTGGTTGGTGAAGGCCGAACCAAACTGTTTTTCAATAGATGATTTGGCTAAAGAAAAAAAGCAGACAACTCACTGGGATGGCGTTCGTAATTATCAAGCACGGAATTTCATGCGTGATGAAATGAAACTTGGCGATAAAGTTATTTTTTATCACAGCAATGCAGAGCCTCCCGGCGCTGCTGGTATATGTGAAGTAGCTAAAGAAGCTTATCCGGATTTCACGGCATTCGATCCCGAAGACAAGCATTACGATCCCAAAAGCAAAAAAGATTCTCCAAGTTGGATGATGGTAGACATTAAATTCTTAAAAAGATTCAGCAAGTTTGTCCCGCTTGAAGAGATTAAGTCCAACAAGAAATTACAGAAAATGCGCCTTGTTCAGCCGGGCAATAGACTTTCAGTTATGCCTGTCGAGAAAGCAGAGTTTGAAGAAATTGTGAAAATGGGAGGATAAAAATAAACTCCATGTGGTATGCTTACGGGAAATAAATAGTAACAGTCATTTCAGACAACTTGTTACATACAACAAACAACACAACTATTGGAAAGTTGAGCAAACATGCAAATGTTTAAGAAATATTCTGTTTTGATATGCATAGTCGTTTCCGTGATATTAATGGTAATAGCAACCTCAGTTTATCCCGGTGGTTCATTGCTTGACAAAAATTCAGAAGGATTTAACTGGTCAAAAAATTTCATCAGCAATTTATTTCTAGAAAAAGCAATTAATGGTTTCGAGAACAAGTCCAGGGTTTGGGCAATAATTGGCATGGCATTTCACTCGGTTGGATATGGTGTTTTTTTTATTAACACATCAAAAAAGATCCCTCTAAAACACACAGAAAAAGTTTTAAAACTGATAGGCACAGCTAACATACTGTTCAATTTCTTAATTGCAACACCACTGCACGACTCAATGATAACAATATCAAGCACTTTGTCTTTATTGGGATTATTTTACATTATTGTATCTATCCTAAAGACAAAGCTTCATTTTCTTAAATTCTACTCTATAATTTGCATGTTGATTTTTTACTATACATTATTTTTATATGGTTGGGGTGACTGGGGACTATTGGCAATTATGCAAAAAGTTTCACTTATCGGTTCTATGTCATTAGTTTTAGGAATTGAGTATTTCACCAAATCGGAAGACTTTAAGCAGATTAAAACTGGCGGACAACAATTAACTTTGACAAACAATAAATAAAGAAATAAAAATAATGAGCAAAATTATCTTTGACAGCGGAATATCACTTGATGGTTTTTTCGCAGGTGAGAACAGAGGACCAAACAATCCAATGGGTGGTGTATCAGGAAAAATTCACACGTGGATGCTTAATCAAAAAGCATTTTGGGAACACTTAGGAATGGAAGCCGGTAATGAAGATGGACCTGATGGTAAATTTATTAGAGAGACAATTGCAAGAACAGGTTCTTACATTATGGGAAAACGAATGTTTGAAGAAGGCGAAGTCAGTTGGCCAGAAGATTTATACAAAGCTGATGTTTATGTTCTGACACACGAAAAACGGGAACCATGGGTTCAAAAAGGGACAACAACTTTTTATTTCATCAATGACGGAATACAAAGCGCATTAGAAAAAGCAAGACAATCAGCCAAAGGGAAAGACATAAGAATACAAGGTGGTGCGAATACTATTCAACAATTTCTCAATGCAGGGCTAATTGATGAATTTTTCATTCACATAGCTCCCGTTTTTTTAGGTAGTGGTATCCGACTCTTTGAGTGCATTGACAAAGACATTTATGATATTCAAATTGTAGAAGTAATTCCATCAAACTTGACAACACATATAAGATACAAACTGACTAAGAAATGAAAACAACTACCGCTAACATCGGTTTGGCAAAATGGCGTGCAACGCACAAGACATTACAGAAGATGAGACTTGTTCAGCCGCGAAACTGCTTATCGGTAATGCCGGTTGAGAAAACAGAGTGTGAAGAAATTGTAAAGCACGGCAAATAGAAAAGTGTTGTTAAGCAAAAATTCATATAGAAAAGATATATCGCATTCGTAATGGCTATTTGTTCAACTAAATATATTAACAAAAATGTTACGTCATTTGTATTATTACGACAAATAACTAGTTAACAACAATTATTATAGACGATCATTATGCAATCAAACGACCTTATTGATTTTATGAATTCTGCAACCCGACAAATGAGTGAAGAGTATGATAGAATCCAAAAACGAGCAACTGAGGACCCTGGAACTGCTGGGGACCAAGGAGAAGAAAACTGGGCGACTCTCTTACGCAACTGGTTACCTGCGACTTTTCAAATTGTTACGAAAGGTAGAATTCTCAGCCACAAAGGAATTGCAAGTCCTCAAGTAGACGTTTTAGTTTTGCAGCCTGAGTATCCTAAACATCTTCTTGATAAAAAACTATACTTAGCTGGTGGTGTATTAGCAGCATTTGAATGTAAAATAACATTAAAAGCCAAGCACATTGAAGATTTAATTAAAAACTCCATTGACATAAAATCTCACACTGAAATAAGAAAAGGAACTCCATATCAGGAATTACAAAGTCCAATAATATATGGTTTACTTGCCCATTCTCATTCTTGGAAAGGAGACAATGCTAACCCAGTTGAAAATATTAAAAATAAATTGATAGTGGCCGACAACTCATTTATCACTCATCCAATACAAATGCCAGACATTATTTGTGTTGCTGACCTTGCTTGCTGGTCATCAAGTAAAATGGTTTTCTTTGGGCCAAAACAAATATCCGACTGGACAACTATGGCCTCTATTTACGGGGAAAAAGGATCAGCAACTTCTGCATACATTGGCCACACAAAAGAAATGGAACAGCAAACAGAAGATTTTACACCTATTGGAGCGATGATTACCTCATTGTTAAACAAACTTGCTTGGGAGTATCCAAACTTACGACAACTTGCGCGCTATTTTACTTTGACAAATATTCAAGGTTCTGGGAAAGGCTCTATGAGAAAATGGGAAAGTAAAATTTATTCAGATGAAATAAGGACAAAAGTAGAAATGGGACAACTTAAGAATGGGGTACTTTGGGACGAGTGGAATATTGCTATCCATTAACCAATGACAAATAAAACTGCCGGTAACATAGTATTGCAAAAGCGGGACAGAAAGAATTCTAATGAACTGTAGTGCTAAAAACCCGTCACTGCGACAAGCCCGACCCGTTATTATCAACCATATCCAATCCCAATATTTACTTTCTATTTGTTAATTCCTATTCGGTAATAATGAGTTAATGGCAATTTTCCTAAATTAACATCATCGTTTAACATAATAATATTACATGAATCTCAAACGTTTAAGAATTCTTCAAGAAGGGAAGCAAAAAACCGGTCCAGTTGTTTACTGGATGCAGCGCGATCAGCGTGTGCATGATAATTGGGCTCTGCTTTACGCACAAGAAAAGGCAGTTGAATTTAATGTTCCTTTATTTGTTGTGTTTAATCTTGTGCCAAATTTTCTGGAAGCAACAATCCGGCAATATGGATTTATGTTAAAAGGCTTGCGCGAAGTTAAAGAAGAGCTCATTCGACACAACATTTCTTTTGAATTAACCAGCGGTGATGCCGGAGTAGAAATACCAAAATTCTTGGAATCTATAAATGCATCATTGCTTGTAGCTGATTTCAATCCTCTAAAGATTGCCCGTAAATGGAAAAAATCCGTAGCCGATAGAATTGAAATCCCCTTTCACGAAATTGACGCCCACAATATTGTTCCTTTTCATCAAGCATCTGACAAACAAGAATTTGCTGCATACACTATACGCCCAAAGATTCAGAAACTGCTACCGGAGTTTTTAGATGATTTTCCTTCTCTGCAAAGGATGAATCATAAACCAATTCACAAGAAAACTGTTTGGGATTCCGTTTATGCTTCACTAAATGTAAACAAAGAAGTAAAAGAAGTTGATTGGTTAATTCCGGGAGAAACAGCCGCACACAAAGCTCTGCAAAATTTTATTTCGAATAAGTTTGCCAATTATGGAACAGACAGAAACTTTCCAACACATGATGCGCAGTCCAATCTTTCTCCATACTTTCACTTTGGACATATTGCGCCTCAGAGAGTTGCACTTAGCATCCAGCCGTTAACAGAACATGAAGAATCACACAAATCATTCTTGGAAGAAATGATTGTTCGCCGGGAGCTTTCGGATAACTTTTGTTACTTTAATAAAAATTACGATTCGTTCGATGGCTTTCACGCATGGGCAAAGGAATCGCTAAACCAGCATCGCAAAGACAGGCGCGATTTTGTGTACAATTTAGAGCAGTTTGAGTTAGCCAAAACACATGATGATTTGTGGAATGCTGCGCAAATGGGAATGGTGAACACAGGTAAGATGCACGGTTACATGAGAATGTACTGGGCTAAAAAAATTCTCGAGTGGAGTGAATCACCGGAAGAAGCGATGCAGATTGCAATCTACCTCAACGATAAATACGAGCTAGATGGACGCGATCCGAACGGCTATGCCGGAATTGCTTGGTCTATCGGCGGTGTTCACGACCGCGCTTGGTTCGAAAGACCCGTGTATGGGAAAATCCGCTACATGAACGCAAACGGATGCGCCAAGAAGTTTGATGTAAAAAAATACATAATCAAAAATTTGAAAATTCTGCAATAATAAACTCTGAACTTTATTATTTAAGTGTATGTTTATCTAACTAGTTATGTATCTTTGCGGGCAATTTTTCAAATTCCCTTTCCACAGTAAACACAATCGGTTGTGGAATTATTGTGTTTAATCGCAAAAAGATCATTTATAATCAAATAGGAACAACATGAACAAAGAAGATATTATCTTATTCAGCGGCGGTGCAAATGGCGCAGAAGCTGAATTTGGAATGAATGCAGAACATTTCGGTATTGAAGAAGTTAATTTCACTTTTGAAGGACATTCAATAGTCCGTCATCGCGGGATACGCGCGTTAAACCACGATGAACTGAAAAATGGTGATTTTAGTTTGGAATACATTTCAAAATTATTGAATAGAAAATACACCGAGACTCCGCAATTAAGAAAAATTCTTCAGAGCATTTGGTACCAAATCAATAACGGACAAGAAATTTATGTTATTGGCGAAATCCTAGAAGACAATACTGTTAAAGGCGGAACCGGCTGGGGCGCTGAATTTGCAAAGTTGTGCAATAAGCCGATTTTTGTTTTCGACCAAAAGAAGAATAGCTGGTTTACATGGAATCAAACGGAATGGCTTTCTTGCAAGGAAGAAGATGTAGTTGTAAAACATATTCACTTTGTTGGAACGGGTACTCGCTTTCTGGATGAAAATGGTAAAAAAGCAATCAAAGCATTATTTGAAAGAAGTTTCAAATAAAAACTAAAACCGCAGTTAATTTTTTTTTGAACACCAGCCCGGGTTATTCTACCCCGGGCTTTTTATTTACTACTTATTCTCCTCAATCATAATCAATTCAAGCATATTCATTTAAAATTCCACAATGAACAAATTACCCGGTTGCTACGTTAATATAAGAGTGATACATCAATTAATGAGATACGGAGATTGAAATGAAAGTTGGAATAATTGGCAGCGGCATGGTTGGTGCAACTTCGGCATATGCTATTATGATGAAAAAAGCAGCAAACGAAATTGTACTAATAGATTCAAACCCTTTAAGAGCCTCTGCGGAAGCACAAGATATTCAACATGCTGTTCCTTTTGCTCATGCAACCGATATTTATGCTGGCTCATACAATGATTTGAAAGATGCAAAAGTTGTTGTTATAGCTGCCGGTGCCAGTCAAAAACCGGGAGAGACCAGATTGATGCTAATGGAAAGAAACGCGGCAATTATGAAAAGTATAATTTCAAACGTTGCAGAAGTTGCACCCAAAGCCATATTTCTTATAGCAACAAATCCAGTTGACATTATAACTCATATTTGTGTTAAAATTGCAAGCGAACTCGGCATTTCTAAATCGAGAATTATTGGTAGCGGAACCACACTGGATACTGCCCGCTTTAGATCATTACTTGGCAACCATCTTGGGGTGGATTCACAGCACGTTCACGCGTATGTTGTAGGCGAACATGGAGATTCTGAAGTTTTAACATGGTCGAATATTGATATTGGCGGCGTAAGTCTTGAGGATTTTGTAGAGTTCAGAAATATCGAATTCAACGAAGCTATAAAAGCAGAAATTGATAGCGGTGTACGCAACGCAGCTTATAAAATTATTGAAGGCAAAGGATCGACCTACTACGGAATTGGGGGTGCAATAGCAAAGCTTGTAGAGGTGATCAATAGAGATAACCAGGCTGTTTTAACAGTAAGTGTATTTAACGAGAATATCGAAGGAATAAATGATGTAACTCTTTCATTGCCCCATATAATTGGCGGCGAAGGAGATTTGGGCGTATTGCCCATTCGGCTAAATGTTAAAGAAAGATCTTTGTTGAAAAAGAGTGCCGAAATTATCCGCAGTAAGATAAGTGAGTATGAGAACAAATTTTGAGAATATAAACAGCCATTTATTCGAGAATCAATCGATTTAGTTGTTCGGTAAAGTCGGCGTAATTTCTTTTACCTTCTAAAAAGGCAACCTTTTTTCCCGCTTGATCAAAGATAACTGTTGCCGGTAACGCGCCGTTCCAATCATTATTAATAAAATTGATTAGCTCTTCATCATTCTTAAAAGCGGAAACATAATTTGTAAAGTTCACATTTTGTTTTTTCAAGAAGGGAATGATCTTACTCTTCATATCTTCTGGAAAATCCGTACTGATTCCTATCACTTCAACTTTATCTTTCCCAAATTCGTTAGCAACTTTTACTAAGTCCGGAAATTCTTCTCTGCAAGGAACACACCATGTAGCCCAAATATTTAAGAGCAGAACTTTGCCGTTCCGCTCTTTTATAATTTTCTCTAGTCCGTGTTTATCCAGACTCTCAACCTTAATCTGTGCATTTAGATTGACAACAAATAAAAGAAAAACAAATAGGAGAGATTTCCTTTTCATTACTTGTTTACTCTTTTAATTGCGCAGCCGAACGCTTTTGTTTTGGGATTGCTAACCGCTTTTCCGGCAAGAATTTCATCTATGGCTACGCTTAAATCGGAAGTTTGAACATCTCCGGCTTTCCGGTTATCATCAATTCTGCCATGATATACAACTTCCAGATTTCCGTTTAGAACATACGCTTCCGGAGTTGATGATGCTTCGAATTTATCTGCAACAATGTTGTTTTCATCTTTCAGTATAGCAAATTGAAGATTCTTTTCAGCGGCATGCTTTTTAATTTCCTCTGCTGTTTCGGCTTTATTAGAATTGATGCCAATAATTTTCACATTTTTATCTTTGTATTGGCTGTAAAGCTTTGCCATCCTTTCGTTATAAGCATTAGAAACCGGGCATTGAGTAGAAACAAAGATCAGCACAATAGCTTTAGAATTTTTGAAGTCTGAAAGTGAGTGAAGTTTTCCATTATAGTCTTTAAGAGAAAAACTTTCGGTTTTCTTTAGCTCGCCTGCAAGAATTAGATTTGAAAAAACGATTCCTAAAAGAAGCACAGCTACAAGAGTTTTTATATTTTTCATTTATATTTCCTTTCGAATGGTTTATTTATACTTAATGAACAAATTTTTACCGGAATACGTTTCATAATTAAACGAGGGACCAGTGAAAAAATTTGTCTCTATTTCGATTCTTTTCTTAACATTCATTTCTTGCAGCAATTCAACTGCTCAACTTCAGCTTGAGCAAGCATTTCCAGATTTAACTTTTCAGCAGCCGGTTGATATTCAGAACGCCGGAGATGGTTCCAACAGATTATTTGTTGTTGAGCAAAAAGGAATTATTTCGGTATTCCCAAATAATTCATCGGCTAATTCAAAGAAAACATTTTTAGATATTACCGATAGAGTTTCGAGCGGCGGTGAAATGGGATTGCTTGGTTTGGCATTTCATCCCGACTACAAGAGTAACGGATATTTCTATGTAAACTACACTACAAACTCTCCCTCGCGAAGAACCATAATTTCGAGATTTATAGTAGGAAGCGATACAGATTTAGCAGATAAATCAAGTGAGCTAATTCTTCTTGAAATTGCTCAGCCATATTCAAATCATAATGGCGGACAAACATCATTCGGTCCAGATGGTTATTTATATATCTCTCTTGGTGATGGTGGTTCCGGCGGCGACCCGCAAAATAATGCTCAGAATTTACAATCGCTGCTCGGAAAAATTTTACGTATTGATGTTGATAAAACAGATTCCGGTAAAAACTATTCAATTCCGTCAGACAATCCATTCAAAGGAAACACTTCCGGATATAGAGAAGAAATTTTCGCATATGGTTTGCGTAATGTGTGGCGTTTTAGTTTTGATTCAGCTACGAAAGAATTATGGGGTGCCGATGTTGGACAGAATGCTTGGGAAGAGATTCATTTGATTAAAAACGGTGGTAACTATGGCTGGCGGTGCTATGAAGGAACGCATGTTTATAATTCGGCTAACTGCAACGGAACAAATTATATTCCTCCAATTTTTGAATACGCACACAACAGCGACGGTGGTTTTTCTATAACTGGTGGATTTGTTTACAGAGGCTCAAAAGTGCCGGAGTTAAATGGTAAATATATTTATGCGGATTTTGTGTCGAGCCACATTTGGGCTTTGGAATTAAAAGATGGAAAAGCTAGCAGCACTCGTATCTTCACTAATGCTCATCCGGTTTCAACGTTCGGAGTAGATGAAGCTAATGAACTTTGCTTTGCCAATTATAATTCGGGAAAACTTTATCGTTTCATAACAACTGCTTCCGGCGGGATTGGAAAAGCTGAGCTACCAATCGAGTTGAAGCTTTATCAGAATTTTCCCAACCCCTTTAATCCAACAACAACTATTAAATATTCAATTCACCAAAATGAAGAGAGCTATATTACATCTGTCGGCAACGTGATACTTAAGATATTCGATTCTCTTGGGAGAGAACTAGCAACGCTTGTTGACGAGCCAAAGTTAGCCGGGCATTACGTTACAGAATTTAACGGAACGGGATTAGTCAGCGGAGTTTATCTAGCCAGAATTTCCTTTGGGAATTTTTCCGATACACAAAAAATTGTTTTGCTAAAGTAACTGGATGATTTATCTTATTAACGGCTAAATTCATCAGAGAAGAAAGTCCGTTAATGAAGAAAATTCTTTTTTGTGTTTTGTTGTTATTCAGTACAGTTATCAACGCTCAATTAATCCGTACTGGTAATCTTACGACTTTTGTTGACAGTCTCTTAACAAATTTGCCTGATTCATCCGGTGATGACAAAAACAAGTATGTTTCACCCAATTCAACAGATAGAGCAACATTCGCAAATGTTTTAACCGATATTGTTAATTCACAATATTCAACAGCACATACAAATGCCGCTTCTATTGGTTATCAGTTGCTGCAGTACACTGATAATTCGTCCAGTCCAAATAAAACTTATTATGTCCTGTTAAAAACCGGAGTGTCAACAAATTATTGGGGCACTTTTATTATCAATCAAAATGCGGATAGACAGAGATTGGTAATTCAATCACCGCATCCAAAATATGATACATACACCGGCGCTCAAGGATTTTACATTTTTAAAAATGTTGGTGCGAGAGCTTTCTTTCTATCTGGTACTCACCGATGCAATAGCAATACGGCATCCACTTGCGACGGAACAAGTACAGTTTGCACCGGTTCTTCTGCTGCATTTCGAATTTCAGATCAAGCTCATTCTGAAGAGAGCTTATTTCAGCGAGGCACAGAAACACTATCGAATTTAATCAGTAACTTAATCGTAATTCAAGTTCACGGCTTCTCTAAAGTAAACGACGATCCGGATGTAATTATTAGCAACGGGACTAAGATTAATCCATCCGGCACAGATTACGTTAATTTAATTAAAACCAATTTACTGGTCGAAGACAATACTCTTACTTTTAAAATTCCCAATGTTGATACCGATTGGGATAGATTGAATGGTACAACAAATTTGCAAGGCAGATTTATTAACGGTAGCGGCGATCCATGCACAACTGCACCGGTTTCTTCAACGGGACGCTTTGTTCATATTGAACAAAAGAAAGATGGATTGAGAAATCCATCCAGTGATTGGACAAAGCTTTCGAATGCAATCGCAAACTCTGTTGCTCTCGATGCTCTTCCCGTCGAGTTGACTTCCTTTACAGCGCAGCAAAAGTATTCCTATGTTACTCTAAACTTTCAAACGGCAGCAGAAGTAAACAACTATGGATTTGAAATAGAGAGATCATCTTTAAGTAATACACATTTAGCTAAAAACTTACAGCTTGAAGCTCATAACTGGATAAGAATTGGCTTTTTACAAGGACATGGAAATTCAAACTCTCCAAAACATTATACTTTTGAAGACAATAATCCTCCAGCCGAAAAATTGCAGTACAGATTAAAGCAGATAGATTTTGACGGCAAGTATGAGTACAGCAAAACCATTGAAGTTGATGTTGCCGGTCCAGCTAATTATCAATTATTGCAAAACTATCCAAATCCATTTAATCCGGTAACAACAATTAGCTATGAAATTCCAAAATATGAATTCGTATCTCTAAAAATTTTTGATTTGCTTGGAAAAGAAATTGCAACGCTTGTTAATGAACATAAGCCAGCCGGAAATCATACCGCACTCTTCAAATTAAACCCTACGTTAGCATCGGGGATGTATTTTTATCAACTTACCGCGGGTTCATTTGTTGATACAAAAAAATTAATAATTTTGAAATAGAATCCGAGCAGACCAAAGGGGTGATCTGCTCGAATTTGAGGGGTGTTTATTTTACCAGGAGCATTTTTTTGGTTTGGGTATAACCATTTGTTTCTAGCCGATACAAATATACTCCTGATGGTAAATCTTTCGCATTAAAATCTACAGAGTAAATTCCGGCATCCTTCTTTTCATTTAGTAAGTTGCCTACTTCCTCGCCTAAGGTATTGTAGACACGAAGCTTCACATAGGATGCTTTCGGCAATTCGAATTTAATTACAGTTTCCGGATTGAATGGGTTAGGAAAATTTTGGACAAGATTGAAAGAGAGCTCATCTGTAAAACTAATTTTTAGTTCCTTAGAAAATTCGTAAGCACCATCAAAATCAATTTGTTTTAAACGATAAGAAAATTCTCTCCCTCCACTCGGCTCATCAACAAATAAATATTCTTTTGGAGAATTGCTGTTTCCATGACCATTAACAAAGCCTAACTTTTCCCAAGTCATGCCGAGCGAAGTCGAAGCACGTTCTACACTAAATCCGTAATTGTTTACTTCCGTAGCAGTTTCCCAGTTAAGATTTACTTTCTTACCATCAACTTCAGCAGTAAAGGAAGTAAGCTCAACAGGTAACGCCCCGGTAAATTCATGCCCATACAAACCGGTTCCGGTGCCGGCTAAAAGTGCGTCATAGAACAAAACATTTATTTCTGTCCCGGTTGGATAAGAATAACCAACCGACCAAGTTGTTCCGCTTCCGTGAGGTATTGTATATATAACATTTCCCACAGCGCAATGTACAACTCCTCCACCCACAGCAACAGCTTTACCTACTTGCGAAGTTGGAAAACCAGATGTAGTCATTGGAGTCCATTTACCAGCGCTAGTTGTGTAATCAGCAGTATAATCTCTATAATATAAAATTGGATGATTTGAACCTGCATCAGTGCCACATGCATAAACATAATTGCCGGTTTTTAACAGATCCATAATTTGCGCAACTATTACAGAACCTGTTGAAGTATAAGTGCCAGCAAAATCTTGTCTTGTTGTCCAGATTCCCCCACTGTATTCGGCTCGGTAAACACTTCTTGCATTAGCAGTAGCATCATATTCTACTCCAATGTAAGCTACCGGATTTCCCCCTTCAGTTGTAAACTCTATATCGTAAACATCTACGTCGCTTGTTCCGCTTACAGCCACAAGACGTTGTTGAGTCCAGGATACTCCCGAGTCTGTGGAGTACCAAAATCCCCCATTGTTAGATCCTTCAACATAAAATCCAGCTACAACTAAACTGCTGCTGGTTGGGCATACTTCAATTGCTTCTGCGCGTGTTCCAACAGATGCATAGCCGGTTGTTGCTTCAGATAGAACTTGATTCCAGTTACTTCCGCTATCTGTTGTTTTATAAATACGAAGATTTCCAACGTATGCTGTAGCATCATTGTCATTTTCCATTTCAGCGGAATAATATGGCGAACCATCACCATTAGGAAACAGTGCAACGGACCAAACTGGAGTTGCGCTATAAGATGTTACTTTCCTAATTCCAGCCTTAGATGCTAACCAAGCTATATCTTTGGCTGTATTCATACTAAAGTCATTTACTTGAACTGCTTCTACACCGGTATCGATTCCGAATATATTTGGTCCGCCATTTTTAGTAGCTCCAATTCCTTGGTCTGTAGTTAAATACACAATTTGACTGTTGTTTGGATCGACAACGACAGCACCATCATTTGGATGAGTTTCAAATCCACTGTTTCCATATTCTGAAAATGTCCCCAAAGTAGGCGAGGTGAATGTAGCATATCCCTTTGAGTAATGAACCCTATATGGAGAACCTGAACCCGCAAATGAAAAATTAGGCCCGCCAATTCCATTTAGTGTAGTTACACCACCAGACCAATTGGCTCCATCATCTGTTGAATATTGCACATACTTATTTGTGTTATTATCCCCACCCAAGAAAAGTGATCCGTCCGGTCCAATTCCAAATGCATCCCAGCTTGTTACAGAACCAGATAAAGCTCCTAATGTGATAGTGGAAATTGATCCGCCCGAGAGTGAATTATAATCGTTACTAGTTTTGTACATAGAAGGCGTTGAAGTTAAATCTGAAATGTATACTTTGCTACTGAATGGATTTACTCGAATTGAAGGAGATGTTGGAGTAGCTCCAATTGCTATAGTTCCCGTGCTTCCAAGAACAATATCGCCAGAGGCATTTATTTGACCATAATATAGATCGCCACCCTTTATGAAAAAGATGTAATCCCCATAAATGATGAAATCCGAAATAGCCGCTGCTTCGACCAAAGTTACTGTACTTCCGGAATGCAAAGTCTTGTACAAAGTGTTGTTCTGCAAAAGAAACAAATAGCCGGAAGCTTGGTGAGCATAGATTTTTGAAATGCCGCTTCCGTAACCATCATCATTACCTAATCCCGGCATAACTGTAAATGAACCGAAGGATTCAGAACCCGAACTGGTAGTAATATTGGCGTAAAAAACTGAATTTGCACTTTCGGTAGCGATAAAAACTCTGCTTGTAGTACCGCTGGTTGAAATAACTGAAATTGCATTAATTCTACCGCCATAAACAGTTTCAGTTGATGGAGAGCTAAGCTGTCCGTATGAAAAAGAACTTAGCAAAAGAAGAGTAATTATAATTGTTAAGAGAGCCCACACGGTAAAGAATTTTTTCATAGAAGTCTCCGCTTGATTTAGCTAACGGCAATCTATAATGCGGACAAGTGGTCTTCAATAACCCAAAAGTGTGATATTGGAATTTGTAATACGCATCACAAATTATTTATTGAGATACTTCAACACGGCCTCAGTAGAGTTACGGACTTGTAGTTTTTCATAAATTTTGCGGAGGTGGGTTCGAACAGTCTCAATGCTAATGAAAAGATTATCAGCAATTTCTTTATAACGTAATCCTTTTGAAAGCTGACCAAGAATTTCGAATTCTCTTTCTGTGAGTTTTTGATCTAAATTTGATTTTAAAGGTTTTACTGAAAATGATTGAACAACCATTCTCGCAATTTGCATAGACATAGGAGAACCTCCGGCAACAACTTCTTCAACTGCTTCAAGAATCTTAGTAGGAGAAGTTCTCTTTAGAAGATAACCGGAAGCGCCAGATTTAAGCGCTTCAAACACATGTTCATTGTCATCATACATTGTAAGCATTATAATTTGTGTAGTTGTTAGAAGCGGCTTAAGTTTCTTAACACATTCAATACCGCTCATATTTGGAAGATTAATATCCATTAATACAACATCTGCCTTTAACGAAGGAATTTCCTTTAGAGCTGTTTCAGCATCAGCAAATCCGGCAACAAATTCAAAACCGTGCGCACCGGAAATTATCGCATTCAGTCCATCTCTAATTTCTTTTTTATCCTCTACAAGAACAATTTTTATGCTTTCTTTTTCTTTCATTCTTCAATTTTCTTTTATTCAATTTATTGCTTCGAAAATTTGATTGAATCACACGAAGGTGTGATTAATTAACAGCAATTGCAATAGTAACAATTGTTCCACTTGGAGAATTTTGCTTTATCGTGAAAAACCCACCGATATCATTTATTCGTTTGCTCATATTAGCCAGTCCGTTACTAAATTCATCTATGCTTGCACTGATTCCAACTCCATTGTCTATAATCTTAAATTCCATCATCCCTTTAGCGTAACTGGTTTCGAATTTTACTTCTGTTGCCTTTGAATGCTTTACTATGTTGTTGATTGATTCTTTTACTACAAGGAAAATGTTATGCCTCTGTTCTGCCGACATATATAAGTCTGGCAAATCTTCCGGAACATTTATTTTAAGTTGAATATCAGTTAACGACAAATACTCTTGTATATAACTGGCAGTATATCCGCACACGCGTTCAATCTTATCGTTCTTGGGATTAACGGCCCAAACAATTTCATCCATTGTTATTGCAACATCGCGGCTCGCTTCCGTAATGCGATTTAAGTCATCTGCAATTCTGCCGGCATTATTCTTCATATTATTTTTAGCAATTTCGCTTAACAAGCCAATCTTTGTTAACTCTGCACCTAGTTCATCATGCATGTTCTTGCTAATGCGAATTCTCTCCCTTTCCAGTGCAGCTTGAGCTTCAATTTTTTCGAGTTTAGCACGCAATTTTCTAACTGATATATAGCGCACCAGCCCGGCAACAATTAGCAACAACAGAATTACAATGATAATTTGAAACCACAACCGCTGATATATGAATGGCTGTATATAAAATGTGAATGAAGCCGGAGTTACACTTTGCGTTCCTTGCGGCGTTTCGGCCTTTATTTTTATTGTGTATTTACCGGGAGGCAAATGAGTAAAATATGCAACCCTTCTCGAAGCAACATTTATCCATTTGTCATCCAAGCCCTCAAGTTTATAATAGAAGGAAAGATTCTTCCCATGATCGAAAGAAATACCAGAATAATGGAACTCAAGATTCTCAGTACCCGGTTTGAATGAATTCGTGGAATCGATTGGCATTAATCTATTGTCGATTTTGATTTCATCAACAAAAACTTTGGGAGCCGACTCTACATTTTTTAGATTAGCAAAATCAATAATTGAAATTCCACCTAGTGTAGCAGCATATATTTTTTTATTAAGGATAAGAGCTGTTTGCATAGTTAATGTTTGGCACTCGTCGCTTATCATTCCTTCTGCTTTAGTGAATAGTTGATAGTTAACTTTAGAGATTTTTCCGACTGCATAATCATGTAATTGCTGTTTGGAAATTGCAAAAACACCTTTTCTAGAAGTAAACCAGAGCCGGTTATTTCCATCATCAAGCATGTTGAATATTCTGCTCTCGTACAAGCCGCTGCTAATTGTGTAATTTGTGATTTGTTTCCCGCTTATTCGACTTAATCCACCCCCATTAGTTGCTACCCAAGTATGCCTTCCATCATGAATGATTGAAGTAACATTATTATGAGCCAATCCCTTAGCCTTATTAATCACCGAGCTAATTTTCCCTTCAGAATAAATATTTACTCCGCCGCCCGTAGTGCCTATCCATAATCTACCAGATTGATCCGCAGATATGCAAGAAACTAAGTTTGATGAAAGTCCCTTTTCTTTATTAATGATTTGGAATTTGCCCTTGTCAAGAATTGCGAAACCGTTTCCGTTTGTACCTATCACAGCAGACTGCTCATCTATCTTACAAATACTTCTTATAAGATTCGAGCCTAACTCTTTCTTTGCAGCAATTCTTTTAATTACCGAATTACCAAGTTCCCATACTCCGGCCGTCCGCGTACCGATCAAAATTTTATTTGGTGTCAGTTCGCAAAAAGCCAGCACATCAGATACCGGCTTGTCGAATGTTTTAAGAATTCGATTCTTAGCTAAATCAAACAAAAGAATTTTCTTTTCGTTACCAATCCAAAATCTCTTTTGCGAATCTTGAAAAAGTGAAGATACAGTACTGCCGAGCAATCCACTTTTCTCGGTTAGGTTTTGAATCTTGTTCTCTTTTAGCCTTAATAGGCCGCCACCTTTTGTTCCAAACCAAATATCATTTTCTCTAACTAGTATTTCCTGAAGTACAACATTCTTTTCAGATTTTACCGAATAAAACTCTACGAACTTGTTATCGATTAACACGTAGGCAGTTGTGGCTGTCGTAATACAAACTCTTCCTTTTGTATCTTCAGCAATTGACGTTATTGCCGCATTCTCAAATTGTTTCAAGTATTTTGGAGTAACTATTTTTCCATTCTCGATTAGTATTGCACCATCAAAGAATATAACCCACAAACGGTTTGAAGAATCCACAAACAAATCAAAGACAAACTTACTAGGCAATCCATCAAGTTCATTGTAAACAACAAATTCATTTCCATGTTTCTTAGCAACACCTTTATCATTCATTCCAATCCAGATCGTTTCATTCCTATCTTTTACCACGGCAGTTATTCTATTCGAAGGTAATTTGTTTTTCATCCTAACTGTCAAAAGGCTGTTCTTATCTAAAACAGCCAAACCTCCGCCCCGAGTACCTATCCAGAATTTGCCTTCCGTATCTTCTACAATTCCACTGCAATTATTTTCAGGCAATCCATTTTCGGTTCCAAACCGTTTGAATTTTCCATTTTTATATTGAATAATTCCACCTGTTCCATTTGAAGCCCAAAGTGAACCACTTTTATCTTCAAATAAATCGAGAATCATGTTTGCTTTTATCTCCGGTGTGTTGAGCAAATTGAAATTTTTAATTTCATGGCCGTCAAATCTTGCAAGCCCCACATCGGTACCTATCCAAAGAAATCCTTCATTAGTAAACAGCAAATCGGAAATCGCATTTGAAGGCATTGCATTTTCATCGGTCCACTTTTGTATAGAGACTTTGCTTTTATCCATTAAAACTAGATCGACAATGTTCTGGGCAAATAAAAACGAGGGCATATAACAAAGCAGAAACAAAACAAATTTTATTCTATTCATTTAAAATAGTTTCTTTTGTTTATAGAGAATTAGAATTGCTTTAGCAATCAGACAACTGATTTACACACTTCTGAAATAAATACTCTTTACAACAACACTCTTGCCTTAATCGTTTCGGGAATCAATCGTAAATCTTTCAATATTTCTTCAGAATCATTCTTGTTGTCGATATCAATTATAACATAACCAATATGCGGATCTGTCTGTAAATATTGTGAAGCAATATTCAAATTGCGGGATGTAAAAACACTTGTGATTTTGTTTAGTACACCGGGGAGGTTTTTATGAATGTGAAGATAGCGTTGTCTGTCATAGTTAGGACTCAGTGAAACTTCTACAAAGTTTGTTGCGCCGATTGTAGAACCAATGTCGCAATACTTAACAAGTTTTTCGGAAACTTCCAGAGCAATATTAGCTTGTGCTTCCGAAGTACTTCCTCCTATGTGAGGAGTAAGTATAACATTTTGAAATTTTTGAAGCGGACTTACAAATGGATCTTTATTTGAATGTGGTTCTTCCGGGAAAACATCGATTGCCGCACCGGCAAGATGGTTACTTCCTAGAGCTTCAGTTAAATCATCGATATTAACAACAGTTCCGCGCGCAGCGTTAATTAAAAAACTGCCATTTTTCATAAGAGCGAGTTCTCTCGAGGTAATCATGTTCTTAGTTGAATCCAACTCCGGAACGTGAAGCGTAACTACATCTGAAATGGAAAGCAGTTCATCTAACTTAGTGCATGCTTTAGCATTACCAAGACTCAACTTTTTTTCGATGTCATAATAATAAACGTTCATACCAAAAGATTCGGCTAAGATTGAAACTTGCGAGCCTATATGTCCGTAGCCGATGATTCCTAAATTTTTTCCTCTTGCTTCAAATGAATGTGAAGCGTCTTTACTCCACTTTCCATTGTGAGCAAAATGGTTCTTTTCCGAAATGCCTCTTATTAGAAATATACATTCGCTTACAACTAACTCAGCAACGGAACGAGTATTTGAAAAAGGCGCATTAAAAACCGGGATACCTCTAAGCTTAGCGGCAGTCAAATCAACTTGATTGGTTCCAATACTGTAACAGCCGATTGCTATCAACTTTTTAGCTTGTTCAAGAATCTCTTCTGTTAAGTTTGTCTTAGAACGGATTCCAACTAAATGTGCATCTTTGATTTTTTCAATTAACTCATCACCTTCAAGCGAGCTTTTTACATATTCTATATTCGTGTAATCGTTCTCATTAAAAAGTTCGAGAGCATTTTCATGCATTCCTTCCAGCAATAGTATTTTAATTTTCTCTTTGGCTAACGAATATGCTTTGGTTTCAATTTTCATAATTACTCTAAGTCAATTTTACAGTTAAGATAATCTCTGCATATTTTTTTCATAGCAGTGTTCGCTGAATTGAACGCCCAAATTATTGAGCCTCCTTTCGTTCCGGCAGTCAGATCCCCGGTTAAAAACAATCCGGTTACAGATGTTTCGTAATGCTCTTGTAAAATCGGATCTTCGCCATCGAATTCAATCCCCAACATTTTCAAAAAGTTTTCCGGTGTTGATCCGCCGAGCGCATAGATTATAAAATCATATTTCTGTTCGCCAAATTTTTCCTCTTGAAATTTAACTAGAGGCAACCCATCTTTTTCTTCCAGCGCAATAATGTTGCTCTCACGTAAAATCTCGACTTTTCCTTCTCTCTCCAATTCCAAAAGACTATCGCGATTTATTTCATTCATTCTTGAAAAATCTGTTCTTCTGTAACTAAGATATACTTTATTTTGGTTTTGAGATAGATACTGACAATACTCAGAAGCTGAATCTCCGCCTCCTACAACTAATACCCGGGCATTTTTTATTTCAACGGTAGTTACATCAAACAAAGCTCTCTCTTTTAACTTAAGAGAGATCTTGTAATCCGGCTTGTTTGGCTTGCCTAGAATGCCTATTGCAATAGTAATAATTTTTGTGTGGTATTCCCCCTTATCAGTGTAAACTATAAAGCTTTTATCTTCATTCTGATGAAGTTTCCATACAGTTTCGCTGTAGTGAACGACCAAATTGTTATCAAGTATTGATTTGTCTAAGTAAGAAATAGTTTCATGTTTAGTCAAATCCGGAATGCAAAGCACCCCGGTACATTTAGCCTCAAAACCCTTGTAGTTCGCCGTAACCAATTTAGAATCGGGATAGTATTTCTTAATCGAAAAAGAATGCTCTTCCGCTTTTTCAAGAATAAGTATCTTCTTTGAATCTATGCCGGAGTGGCAAGCTTCAGCCGCCATACTAATTCCCGCGGGACCGGCACCTATTACCAGCAAATCGTACATGTATTATGTCCATTTTTGTAGCGAAGATAATGATTATCTCCGTTAAATTTTGGATTTTGCTTTTTGTAATTTGCAAAAAAGAAAATTGAGACAATGAAAACCTACTCATACTCGGCCTTTGCCAAATTCTGGTATCGTTATGTAAATATTCTAATCACCACCCTCCTTCTGTTTTACACACTTTCATCGGTGATAATCGCATTCCAGAAATGGTACTTCGCTTTAATAGCATTATTCAACGTATTACTGATCTTTATGATCAATCGCTTCTACCTAACCAGCTACAGACGATTCCCTTTCAGAATAAAAAGTGATGAGAATGGAATTATCTGCGAAAATTTCTTCCTTAGCAAGAAAGCTATTAGAATTAACTTTGAAGATATTGACAGCATTTCCGGAGGAATGTTTGCCGGATTTCAGACAAGGCCGGTTTACTTGCATGATTCCAAACAAAAAACAACTATCGGCTTTTTTGCACAAGGAGAATTTAGAGAACTGCTTAAAGTGGTTTTGAAAAACATAAACGAAAATCTTTACAAAGAATTGCTGGAGAAATTAAAAGGAGTGAATGGTTTAAAATAAATAAGCTCTTCCATGGAAGAGCTTATTATCTCAAAAGTCTTTATAAAGAACTAGTTAACACTTGTTAAATGGGGTTGAATCTTACTTACCAAATGAGATTTTGGAACAGCGCCTATTACAGAATCAACTAACTTGCCCCCTTTGAAAATTCCCAATGTTGGAATACTCATAATTCCATACTGAGAAGCTACGCCATAATTTTCATCTGTATTTACTTTTACCACTTTCAATTTACCTACTAGGTCATTTGCAATTTCTTCTACGACCGGACCGACCATTCGGCAAGGCCCACACCAAGGCGCCCAAAAATCCACTAACACCGGGGTTTGAGATTGTAAAACTTCTTGCTGAAAATTAGAGTCTGTGCCAACTACTACATTATTCATTTTATTTTCCTTTTTTATTAACTGATAATAGGATGCAACAGCAAAAAAAAGGATTCACACAAAAAAAAGATCAAGAGTAAGATCATGATCAAGAATGTGAAGCATTTTATTCTTAATCTAAACCTTGGTATTTACTCTTGATCTTTAACTTGACCTAATTTAGTAAATGAATTTATTTAACCGGCTTTCCGTCTTTATCTAATAACAGCGGATCACCCAAACCTAAGTCTTTCAACTTGTCGAATTGAGTTGCTTTATCGCCTACAATAACATAAACCAGTTTATCCGGCTGTATGTATTTTTGAGCAAGCTTCTTTATGTCGTCAGTTGTCATTTTTTGAATTTCGCTTTGGCGTTTTGCTACATAATCCATCGGCAAATTATACATCACAACCGGCTGAAGCATTCCGCCTAACTGCATAAGTGTTTCGAATCTTCCCGAAAAGCTTTTGAGCAATGTACTCTTTACCATATCAAGATCTTCTTTGGAAATTCCATCACGATATTTTGCAATTTCATCGCGGAAAATTTGAGCAGATTCATGTGTAGCATTTGCTTGAATTGCAGCGGAAGCTTGGAAATAGCCCGGATATTGTGAACCGGAGAAACCGGAACGAGCGCCATATGTAAACGACTTCTGCTCACGGAGAATCATGTTAAGAATACTGCCGAAATCTCCGCCAAGTTTGTGATTCATGATTGCAGTTTTGTAATAATCGGGATCAGTTACACTCAATCCAAGATGACCAACACGAAACTCAGATTGTTTTGCATTTGGAATGTCAACAAAATAAACGCCCGGTTTGACATCTGAAGCAATTTTGATTTCCGGAATTACTACATCTTTTTTTACCCAATCTTTAAGAACGTTAAACTCAGTTACGGCTTTCTCTTTTGTGATATCGCCTACAATCATAATCTTGGCAACTGATGCAGAGAAATTCTTTTCGTAGAATGCTTTTAAGTCATCCATTGTGATGCTTTCAACTGAGGCTACTGTGCCCGCTGCTTGATTAGCCAGGATATTATCTTCTCCATAGATCAACTTATCAAATACACTTGAAGCTATAGCTGAAGGAGCGGTTTGACTTCTCTTTAATTGCTCTATTGTTTGACTCTTAGCAATACCAAACTCTTTCTCATCCCATCTTGGCTCGAACATTATTTCTTTAGCTAACGTTAAAACTTCCGGAAGCTTGCTTACTAAGCAAGCACCAGAAACAGAGATGGATTCTGTTCCACCTTGAACACTAATGTTTGCGCCTAAATCTTGAATAGCTTCTCGCAATTCGACCGAAGTTTTATTCTTTGTTCCTTCGTTCATCATTCTTGCTGTTAAAGAAGCAACACCAATCTTTTGCGGACTGTCTAACAGCATTCCGCCTTTTAGATTAACAGAAAATTGAACAAGCGGAAGTTCACTGTGTTTAATTCCATAAACTTCTATTCCGTTTTTAGTTTTGTCTTTCCAAATTTTCGGGAGTTTTACAACCGGGTCCTGACCTTTAACCGGCTCTTTAGTTCTATCTATTTTAGATGGAATCGGTTCATATTTTGATGGCGCAAATTCTTTTTTCTTTGTTCCTTGTTTATCAATCGATTCTTCCTTAACAATCCACTGTTTGGAATTTGGAGCAGCTAAGTCAACTTTTCCCTTAGGAACAAAACTTAGCGCAACATAATTCTGCCCCTTAATGTATTTGTTGTAAACTCTCCAAATATCATCTTTTGTTACGCTCATAGTGTTTTCAAGGTCAGTAGCCATAAAGTCGGGCGAACCGTTAAAAATATTGTAATCGCCTAAACGCATAGCCTTGCCCATTATACTGGAGATTGAATTATAAAAACCATATTCAAGTCCAGCTTTCTGGCGCTCAACATCTTTATCCGTAAATCCTTCTTTTTCGAAACGGGCAAATCCTTCTTTAATTGCTTCTTCAACATCGCCAAGTTTTTTGTTTGGAAACGCTGTTACACCAATTGTAAACTCACCGGCAAACTCGCTGCTGCTTTGACGCGCCATTACATTTGGTGCAAGTTTTTTCTCTTCAACTAAAACTTTGTACAATGGAGATTTTTTACTTCCGGCAAGTAAACGGCCAAGAAATGACAGAGCATAAGAATCTTTGCTAAAATCTTCTGCTGAAGCATAAGCTAATTGAAGCATTGGCGCATTAGCAAGATTGTCTTCATAGTATGATCTTACCTGTTCTCTAAGAGTAACAAGTTGAACTGGAAGTTTCTCCGGCGCCGAAGAAGATTTGATCTCAGCAAAATATTTTTCAATCCATTTTTTTGTTTGAGCTACATCGATATCACCGGCAACAATTAAAGTTGCGTTGCTTGGAGCGTAATACTTGTTGTGGAAATCAATTGCGTCTTGAAGAGAAGCATTTGCTAAATCTTCAAGTTCGCCAATTACAGTGTGTCCGTAAGGATGATTTTCGCCATACATAAGTTTCGACATCATATATTGGCCTTGAGAATAGGCGCGGTTATCACCTTGGCGTTTTTCATTCTGCACAACATTCTGCTGTGTTAAAAATGTTTCTTCATTAAACTTGCTTAATAGAAATCCCATTCTGTCGGATTCCATCCACAAAGCCATTTCAAGAGCGTTCTTTGGAACAACTTCATAATAATTTGTTCTGTCTTCGCTTGTAGAACCGTTTACGTTGGAAGCGCCGGCACCTTGCAGTTTCTTAAACCACTGCCCTTGTGGAATGTCTTGCGATTCGTTGAAGCGGAGATGCTCGAACAAATGCGCGAAACCGGTTTTACCTTTGGCTTCTCTTCCAGAACCAACATGATATACTACATATGTAACTGCAATCGGATCGGATTTATCAACATGCAGAATTACATTCATACCGTTTTCAAGTTTGTACTTTTCATACGGAATCTTGAATTCTTTTTTCTTTTCACCGGCAAAAATTGTAACACCGGCGCATAGCAATAGAACCAACAGCAAATTCAACTTACTTTTCATTATTCCTCCGGGGAATGGTTTGGTTTGATCATAAGCTTTTGTGAGTGCATTTACGGAGACCATTAGATAGCTTATGTAAAAAATATGCTTTTTTAGCTTCAAGTTAAATTACCAACTCTCTTTTCAAAAGCTATAAACTCACCACCCCACAATACTCTTGCTCAAGTTTTAGCTCTTAATCTTCGCTCATTTCACAAGTATCATTTTTTTAATTATTGATGTTGTAGGTGTTGAAATCTGATAAAAGTAAACGCCGGAAGCGAGAGCAAAACTGCTTGCATTAAATGTTACTTTATAATTGCCGGCTTGTGTGTATTTGTTAACCAAGGTTGTTACTTCTTTTCCAAGAAAATCAAAAACTCGAATAATTACATTTTCCGATTTCGGAATTGAGTAATGAATGGTTGTTTCCGGGTTAAACGGATTTGGATAATTCTGGCTTAATGTAATTTGGCTTGGAATAGCATTTCCATCCAGCTTGTTTGTCGTATCAATTATTCCATACTTCTTCTTTAGCTCAATTATTCTGTTATAAGACTCATTAATTCTGCTTGCTGCAATCTTTCCTTGATTAATTTTCTGCTCAACAATATCCGTTATTTGCTTTACAAGCGAACGGTTGTTTTTCAAATTATACTCGTATAACAGAATGTCTATTCCGGCATTAATTGCAAACTCAATTGATTCCTCAAAACCATAGTTATTTGTTATTGCCTGCATAGACATTCCATCTGTAACCGTTACGCTTTTGAAACCAAGCTGGTTGCGAAGCAAATTTGTTACAACCAGTTTGGAAAGTGAAGCCGGATAAACCGGATCGAGATTTTTATTGAACAAATGTCCAAGCATTACCATACCATCATAATTGTTGGCAATTAAAGATTTGTAAGGAATTAACTCCGCTTCGCTCCATGTGTTTGATATATCCGTAAACCCAAGATGAGAATCCGATGCAGCGCTTCCATGACCGGGAAAGTGTTTTAAGCTGGTGAGAATTTTTAGTTTATCGAATTCATCAATAAACCATTTAGTGTGATAGTAAACTGAATCTGCATTCTTCGAAAAACTTCTATCCAGTTTTCCTATTGCCGGACTAACCGGATTAACATTCACATCTGCTACCGGAGCGAGATCAATATTAAAGCCGCCATCTTTTAACCATTTCGCCATCATTGCAGCAGTTCTTCTCGTAGAATCTTCTTTTCCATACACGCCAAGTCTATATGCGGAATTTGTTGCCTTATAGCCATTGCTGGCTGAAAGCCTCGCTATTCTTCCTCCTTCTTGATCAACAGCAATAAACGGAGGGGTTTTTGCAAACATTTTTATTGTATCATTAAGCAGTTTTACTTGTGTTGGGTTTTTGATGCTTCCCGCGAATAAAATTATACCGCCAAGATTTCTTTTTTGAAGATCAACTTTTGTTGTGTCGTGCAGTCTTGTTCCGCTAAAACTCGCCCAAATCATCTGACCGATTTTATCTCTTAACGTTTGCGCTTGAAGATTGAAAGAAGTTGTTACTAAGCAAATCAACAATATGTAGGAAGTTCTGCGGGGGAAGTTGTTCATAATTTCTCTGGAGCTATCTCTATTTTATATTGGCTGAAAAATTACTCTTTTTAAAAGCAACTTTTTGACTAAAATTGCATCTGTTTAGAAAGACTATTTGGCGGGCAGTTTGAAAGAAAGGATTATTGATTTTACTCTTATTTACAACAAGTACAAAAAGCCGTTATATAATTACTTGTTCAAGATTGTTAGAACTGAAATGCTCGCCGAAGATATTATGCAGAATGTCTTTCTTAAACTTTACAACAACGTTGCACGCATTCGCCACGCCGAACTTGTTGAAATTTGGATTTTCCGCACAGCCCGGAATGAAGCTTTCGCTCACTTCCGTAAAAACAAGAATAGAATTGAAGAAGATATAGAACCGCTCGAACACAAACTTTCCTCTTCGGATTTTGCTCACAATTACGAGCAGAAAGAACTTATTGAAATTATTGAAGAAGAACTGAAACAAATGGATTCCGCACAGAGCGAAGTCTATTACTTAAAAGAATACAGCGGACTGAGTTACAAAGAGATTGCAGAAATTATGGATATAACAGAAGATCTAGTGCGCAGTCGCATTTTCAAAGTAAGACAGAAACTAAAAGCAGCAATAATAAAATTGGAAAGAGGTTAACATGAATTGCGAAGACATAAAGCTTATGATTAGCGAATATCTTGATGGAGAACTAAGCAAAGAGAAAGAATCTTTCTTGTTTGCACATCTTTCTTCTTGCGGCGATTGCCGTGAAGAATTTAAGATGCAGAGTACAATACAACACCAAACAAAGATAAACCAGAAAGAAGTTTCCGGCAGTTTCGAAAGGATTCTCTTTGCCGAAATTGAAAAGCAAGAAAAAACATTTGCTCACCGCTTCATAACAAGACCTACTCCGGTTTACATTAACTATTTGCTTGGAGTTATAGTTATTGCAATTACATTGTTCTCGTTTATGCAGACAGCTTCTTTGAGAAATGAGTTATATGCTTTCCAGTTACGCTATGAAAACTCGCTTCAGCAGATTAATTACCAATCAATGCAAATGTACAACATGATGAACAGCTTACCTGCTGTTGAAATCCAACCAAATAAAACATCAGTCATTAATTAGGGGAAAACAAAATGAAAAAAATAATATCTATATGTGCATGTTTAGTTGCTATTTACTCTTGCGGAGTAGAAAATAAAAATAGCTCTCAAGGAGAAAATGATAAATTAAGAGAAGAACATTATTTAAACTATGATTTTGAGCTTGATACTAAATCCATTGCTGAAGTTGATACTGCAATTTTTCGTAAAGAAATGGACAAAATACTTCCGGCAAAAAGAATCATTGAATTATTTGGTTCTGGATATAAAGTTTTCTATTTACTTTTAGAAATTAACCCCGATGGAATAAATTATTTTAGAATATCTCCGGAAGCTAGTTCTTGGTTTATAGGTTGGAACCACCTTGAGCGTGGACATCACGAGGAAGACCTTGAAATAACAAATGAATATGCGGTAGTCCCATCTAGAAAAAGAGACTCAAAGGCTATTAATCTGAAGGATTTTTTTCTCAAGAAGTATTCAGTTATAGACAAAAACCTTTTCAATGCTTTGGCTGGTATTTTGAACGGGAAGAAAGTCCGTTCCGGCAAAGCATTTCAAATAGATATTAGCCTTCTAGCTAATGGAGAAATATCTTCTCCTTGGAATATTAAAGAAATTGATCTTTCTTTTTTTATACCGCACATTAAAGGGAACCAAAACAAAGAGAATTTTCTTGGTTTCTTTCCAGCAGTGTTAAAAAATGATTATAAACTGTTAAAGGATAGAATAAATATACCTAAAGAAGCTATAGAGCGTAAGGTGAGCGGTAAATTATTCGTTGAAATATTTTTTGATGAAGACGGCAATTACTCAGGTTATCAACTAATAAAAGGTCTTGGTTATGGAATTGACGAAGAAGTAATTAAAGCAATTAAAGAATTTCCGGTTTCAAGCTATCCCTCCGGCGAAAAAACATGCACAATCATTCCGTTTAATTTTGGCATTAGCAAAGATACTCCTGTTGATATTGCAGTAAAGTCATTTATTTACAACTCCTCAACAAAACATAAAAATCTTGAACTGACACTCACAAATAAAAAGCCTACTTCTTCAGTGGTGAACGTAAGGTATAATGTACTTATATATTTAGATAACAAAATTGTAATGGCTATTAGATTAGCCGACATAAATTGGGCTCAGCAAAGGGGTCCTCATTTTTATTATGGAGTTAAATCTATTAAACCCGGCAAACATGAATACAAAATCTCAATAGATCCCGAAGGTGTTTTGAATGACGTTGACAGAAGCAACAATATTGTGCGGGGTAAATTGGTAATTAAATAGCAGACTGTTGTTTATTGCCTTATGTGTTACCCCAGAACCCCGCAATGCGGGGTTCTGGGGTAATAAAATTTAGTTAGACAACGCCTCTCGAATTTAGAAATGCGGTATATGCTTTATCGCTACCGGCAATGTGACGCGAAAGCCAGTCTTTAAGAAAATTCATCACATCCAACGTGAGCACAGTTTTGCCGCTTTCAAAATCTGTTTTCAACTGAACAACTTGCTGAACCAGATTGTTATGTTCAAGAACATGAGCATCTGTGTCCGGATATTTGTGTTTACGAAAGAGTTCTTCTTCAGTTTTAAAATGATAAACCGTATAGACAGTCAACTCATTTAAGATAGTTGAAAGGGCCTCTTTTCCTTTTCCCTCTTTCATTCTGTCGTGTAAGTTATTTATCAGTTCAACAAGTTTCATATGCTGATTATCAATATTATTGATATTTACCGAGAATGATTGGTTCCATTGAATGATCGGCATGTTTTGTTCCTTATAATTTGATTGATCTTACTTGTTAATAAATATTAATTTTTACTTTATAGAACTAAACGGAAGCCAAATTGTGAATATAGATCCTTCATCCGGCTTACTTTTAACACTAATTTTTCCATTCATTAAGTGAATGGTTTTTTGAGCTATTGTTAATCCTAGTCCAAACCCTTCGTAGTTTCTATTGTAACCTTCCGAGGCTTGCCGGAAAGCTTCAAAAATGATTGCTTGGTCTTCTTCATCTATGCCTATTCCGGTATCATGGATGCTTATCAAAACGTAATCCATATTGTTTTCAATTGTATAATCCAGCGTAATTCTAATTTCTCCAGCTGCTGTATATTTAATTGCATTATCAACCAAGTGATTTATAGTTTGAGAGAAATATTTTTCTTCCGTAGAAACCATTATCTCTACTAAGGATGACTCGAAATTAAGATCAAGAAACTTCTTGCGCGCCTCAGATGTAAATAACTTGACCGAGCTATGTATAAGTGGGATGATGTTTACTTTTTTCATCGCAAAATTGAGGTTGGACGATTCAAGATGCGATAACAGTAGTATGCTTTCAAGTGAGTTAAGCAGCCTTTTTCCGCCGCTTTGTATTGCATGAACCATTTCGATTTGTTCCTTATCGGTCAAATCATATTCTAGCAATTCGCTGAAACCAAGAATAGATATAAGAGGAGTTCTAAACTCATGACTCATATTGGCAAGCAATGAAGATTTTGCTTTCTCCGCTTTTTCTACTTTTTCTTTGGCATTAAGAATCTGTAATTCGGCATTCTTTCTTACAGTGATATCCTCTTGCACCGCCATGTATTTGATAATTTCATTTTTGGAGTTTTTGATTGGCGAAATATGTGTTGAAACCCAAAAGAGTTGGCCATTCTTCTTTCGCATCATATGTTCGCCACTCCACTGAGTTCCCTCTTTTACAGCTGAGAGAGAAGCCCTATAATTTTCCGCATCAAGTCCTCTTCCCTTAAAGACTACCGGTGTTTTTCCGGCAAGTTCATCAAGTAGATAACCGGTTTTTGTAACAACAGCATTGTTTACATATTCAATTTCTGATTCAAGATTTGTAATTGTTATGAGCGAATTGGTTTGCTCAATAGCAGATATTAGCTTCAAATTCTCTTCTTGAGCTTTCTCTCTTTCCGCAATTTCTTCCTCAAGCTCTTTATTCGTGTTTAACAATTCTCTAGTTCTGTCTTCAACTATAAATTCCAGCTCAAAACGACTTTGCTGGATTTTGTCTTCCATCTTTTTTCTTTCCGAAATATCAAGGAAGCTAACGATTTGATAATCGTATCCTCCAAGTTGAATGTCTGTAGTGGTATAAATAATTGGTATCGTTGTACCATTGATATTTACCAGCAAAGCTTCTTCGCTGGTAATGATTTCTTCTCTAAACATAGTTGTGTCAAAAAACAAAAAGAAATCATCTTTATTTCTACCAATTAAGCTTTCTTTATTAGTTAGAATTAACTGTTCGGCTGTTTGATTAACATCTGCAATTTGCTTAGTTGTTTTATTAACAATAAAAATTCCTTCATGAAGAGAATCCAGAATTTTGTGCAAATCCGCTCTACTTTGTTTCAAGTTTTCAATTTGGTCCAGCAGCGTTGTAGTTCTCTCTTTATTTGTAACGGTATTTTTTCTGCCGCTAAACAAGGAAAAGTACCTCAAAGCAAAAACAGCAATGAGGGAAGACAGGATTGACTTGCCATCCTCTTCAAATTCAGTCTTGTTATCAAAAATCATTAATAGAATAGCGTAAATCATTTTGTTTGATTTCAAGGGAACCAAATGCACATTCTCGTAATTGCTAATTTCCTTCTGGACGCTGCTGCCGGACATTAAGACTTCAGTAATTAACCCCACATCTAGCAGATCATTAAATGCTTTTTGTACTTCAATTACCCCACTAGATGTATGTGGACCGGATAGCTCAAACTCAAACGTTGTTGTGTTGAGTAAGAAAAGCGAAGACACACGGCATTTTGTTAAACTGCAGCAATTACGGTTTAAGTGTGTAATTAATTCATCAACGCTTTCTATTGAATCGTTAGCATGCTGAATAAAAGTTAACGCCGAGTAAAGTTGGTTATATTTTTCTTTGTAATTATCGTACATAAAATCACGTCAGCATCAGTTTGATTGTCTGAGAATAGTCATCAATGAATTTATCTTTTAGAGAAAGCAAAGCTCCACGTCTAAGATTTAGAACCTCCCAGATAATAGGATTTGGCTGAGAAATTAAACTATCACCCGCAAATCCAAAACCAAGAATGTGAGCAATAATATTTGCTAAATGCACCGATGCGAGTAGTGTATCAATACTCTTAGTTTTTTGTTCGGCGTGATGGTTATATATAGTATTCTGGATAGTTTGCGGAAGTCTCCATTTCTCAGCTAAAATTTGTCCGGCTGCCGCATGATCAATCCCAAACACTTCTTTTTCGGCATCTCTAATCGGGCAATTTTTTTCAATTACTAAATCAACTACTCTTTGATATTCTTTAACAGCAAATTCGAGAAAGATAATTTTACCTATATCGTGGAATATTCCAGCCAAAAAATAATTTTCAATATTTTTTTCACCGATTGCAATTCCTAAGTTCCTCGTAACAACTCCAACCCCAATAGAGTGGGCCCAGAGATCAACCGGACGCAATCCACGAACATTTTTTTCCTTTGAAAAAATTTTCATTATTGAAAGGGCAAACACAATATTTTTAACTTCATTGTGCCCCAAATACATAAGAGCTTGCGAAATTGAATCTATTTTTCCATGCAATCCGTACAAGGGTGAGTTGGCAACTTTCAAAACCTTGAACGCAGAGGATTGATCCGAAGAAATGATCTTTGCAATTTTATCGTTAGTTGCCAAAGGATCTTCCATTGCTTCCGAAATCTGAGAGTAAATTGTAGGCAATGTTGGTAAGTTATTAATCGAACTTTTTATTCTTTCGCTAAAATCCATAATCTTCCGGCTATTGTTTTGGTTTCGAAATTATTTGTATGGCCAGATTGAATAAGTCCGCTTCATGATCATTCATTGGCGTCCAGTTCATTCTTCTCTTAAGGATTGTCATAGTTTCGAAATCCAAAGTTTTTGTTAAATCAGCCGGAACAACTGTTTCTTCCGTCTTAATAATAACCGAACGAATTCCCCAAGTCTTAAAAAGCTTAATATGGTTTTCCATTAAAACTGAACCAGCAACAAGAAGCGTTTGTCCATAATGATTTAAAACCGGTTCAGCCAGCTCCATTCCTACAATTAAATCTTCGCCATTTAGTGTTTTAGCTGCCATCATTTACCTATTTATACCACATTATTATCTGCCTTTTTAATCAAAACTTTAGAATTTTTATTCCGTTTAATCGCGATGAGCGCTTGAATAATGTTCAAAAAACTCAAATTTTGTCATAGTAATAACTTTTCAACGGAGATATTCCCTTATTTAATCTTTACTGCAAGAAATATGAGTTCAGTTTCAATTGTAAACTGCTTATGCTATATTCGCACAAGATTTGTAAAAATTGAAAAGTTAGGAGAGCACACTTGCCGATTTCAAAACGTGTTAGTAAGATTGGCTTATCGCCAACTATGAAGGTAGCCGCAGAAGCAAAAGAAATGCAGATGCGTGGTGAGGATGTAATTGATTTAACTGTTGGCGAACCCGACTTCCCTACACCGCAGAACATAAAAAACGCCGCTATTAAAGCCATCAATAATAATTTCACCAAATACACCAACAATGTCGGCATCATTGAACTTCGTGAAGCAATTGCCGCTAAGCTAAAGAACGATAACGGACTTATTTATTCTGCTAACGAGATTATTGTTTCTGCCGGCGCAAAGCAGAGTATTTATAACGCAATTCAAGCGTTGGTTTGTGTGGATGATGAAGTAATCATTTCGTCTCCATATTATGTTTCATATCCCCAAATGGTTTCGCTTGCACATGGGAAGACAGTTGTAATCTCTACCACGGAAGAATCCGGATTCAAGATTACCCCAAATCAACTTAAGGAAGCAATTACTGAAAAAACAAAGCTGCTGATTCTTTGTAATCCATGCAATCCAACCGGTACTGCCTACACCAAAGAAGAGCTTGAAAAGCTTGTTGAAGTGATTGATGGTGCTAGGATTTATATTCTTTCCGATGAGATTTATGAAAAAGTGATTTATGATAACTTTAAGTTCTTTAGTATTGCGGCTATAAACGAGAATTTGAAAAGTAAAACCGTAACAATTAACGGTCACTCAAAAGCTTATTCTATGACCGGCTGGCGTTTAGGTTATGCGGCGGGACCACAAGAGATTATAAACGCGATGAGTAAATATCAAAGCCATAGCACAGGAAACGCTTCATCAATTTCTCAAGCAGCAGCTCTTGAAGCACTTATCGGCCAACAAGATTCAGTTGAAACTGCGCGGCAAGAATTTGAGAGGCGCAGAAATTTTCTCCATAAAGAGCTTACCTCAATAGATGGTGTAACTTGCTATAAACCGGAAGGAGCATTTTATCTCTTTCCAAATATTTCTTCATTCTTCAATAAATCCGCTGATGTTTTGAAAATCAACAACTCGTTTGATATGTCAATGTATTTACTCTATAAAGCAAAAGTTGCAACCGTACCCGGAAACGCTTTCGGCTCAGAAGGATATATACGGATTTCATATTCAACCTCAATGGAAAAATTGGTTGAAGGAGCAGAAAGAATTAAGAACGCATTAGCCCAAATCTCATAAAACATCTTATGGAAATTATGAAACATTTAAAATTGATTATTCTTCTTTTCGTTGGGTTTTATTTAACGAACGCATTCGCTCAAAATAAAATTGTAAATCTATGGAATGAGCATATCCCCGGCTCTATGGCAAACGAAAAGTATGTTGAAGAAAATTTGGTTGTCGAAAATGGAGCCGTCAGAGTTCAAAAAGTTACTAACCCAACTTTGAGTGTTTATTTGCCGGCAAAAGAAAAAGCAAACGGAAGCGCGATCGTTATTTGTCCCGGCGGTGGATACGCACGCCTTGCATTTGATCACGAGGGAATTCAAATAGCCAAGTGGTTTAATGGTCTTGGTGTCGCAGCTTTTATTCTCAAGTATCGGTTGCCGAATGATACAATTATGGAAAATAAAAGTGTCGGTCCGCTGCAAGATGTACAAGAAGCAATTCGTTACGTAAGAAGAAATTCCTCACAATGGAATTTAAACCCACTAAAAATTGGAGTAATTGGTTTTTCTGCCGGAGGACATTTAGCCGCAACGGCTTCTACGCTATTTGCAAATAAGGTTTACAATTCGGATTCAACCTGTGCGCGTCCGAATTTTTCAATTTTAATTTATCCGGTAATTTCAATGAATTCGGAAATTACACATTCTGGTTCCAGACAAAATCTTTTGGGACCAAATCCGTCTCAAAATCTTGTCGATCATTTTTCTACAGAGAAACAAGTGAGCCCTTCTACTCCCCCAACATTTCTTGTTCATTCTCAAGATGATAAAACAGTTCCGGTGCAAAACAGCGTAAACTATTTTCTTGCCTTAAAGAAAAATAATGTCCCGTCAGAACTACATATATTTGAAAAGGGGGGACACGGCTATGGAATGGGAAAAGAAAAAGGGACAGAAAGCGAGTGGACTGAAATGTGCAAACAGTGGCTGCTGCAAAAAGGATTTTTAAATTTTTAGCTGAACAGATAAGATTCAATTGCTTTATATACTTTATCAATTGGCATTTTTTCGCCGGTCCATAGTTCGTAAGATTTTGCGCCTTGCTCTACAAACATCTTTAGACCAGTAATTATTGTTGCGCCTTGAGATTCAGCAAGTCTTAGCAATTTTGTTTTTACCGGATTATATACCACATCAAAAACTATTTGTCCTTTCATAAACGATTCTTTGATTTCGGTAGCAGAATCGTCAACGTTAGGATACATTCCCATTGAAGTTGTATTGATAATCAACTTCGAATCGCGAAATGTTTCAACCAAATCCGGTGGAGCTAATGGCAAAGACTTCATTTCTGTATAAAGCATTTTGGCAGTAAAATATTCTTTAAGCGATTCAGCAATCTGTTCGGTTCTATTGATAATTGTAATATGGCCAACTTTAAAAGTACGTATTAGAGCATAGATAACACTTCTTGCAGCACCACCGGCACCAATCACAGAAACTTTAGCTCCGGCGAGTTCGTCTTTGTGCGGCATTAACGATTCAATGATTCCGAAAACATCCGTATTGTAACCACGCAAAGTTCCTTCATCATTTACAATTGTATTAACTGCACCAATGATGCTAGCTTCTTCGGAAACATCTTTCAACAATGGCAATACTTTTTCTTTTAGTGGAACAGTAACATTAAAGCCTTTTATTCCAAGAGCATTCATTCCCTTCATTGCATCCTTTAATGCCGATGGAGGAACATCGAAAGGCAGATATAGATAATTTAGTCCGGATAGCTCGAAAGAAATATTGTGCATCAAAGGAGAAAACGAGTGCTTAATAGGATGCCCGATTACCCCGATGATCTTCGTATTCTGATTAAATTTATTCTGAACTTGCATCATCAATTAAGAATTATTCTCTTCAATAAGTTTCACGAACAGCTTCGATGTTTTAACCTCCGGATATTCGTGTGTAAATTTATTCCGTGTATTCGGATCTAGCGTAAATGCTTTCTTTAAACATTCTATTGCTTCTTGAGTATGGCTCAATAAAAAATTTATCTTCGCTTTACCATAATAAGGATTTGCATCGTCGGATTTCAGCATAATGCATCTATCGTAAGCCGTTTTTGCTTCGAGCCATTGTCCAACTTCGACATAAGTCTCTGCAAGTTTAAGCCAGATTTCGTAATTATTTTCATTCACTTCAATTGTTTTTTTATAACTTTCTATTGAAGCGTGTAACTGACCAATTGAATATTCCAGTTCAGCTTTTGCAATCCATGCGTCTTCTGGATCGGTTGTTAAAGTTATAGACATATTAAAATCTTTTAGAGCAAGCTGATATTTGCCAATCATATCATAACAAAAACCGCGGGCTAAAAATGCTTCATAATAACCGGGATCTAACTTAATTGCTTCGTTATAACAGCGGATAGCTTGATTGTAATTATGAGATTCTTCATATATCTGCCCCATGTTGTATAACACGGTTTCATCAGTAGCATCAAGTTCATATGCTTTTTTATAAGCGGTCAAGGCTTCATCATTTTTCCCAACTTGAGAAAATGCATAACCAAGATTAAACCATGCGCTTGAGAAATCATCTCGTAATGCGATTGAAAGTTCAAAGCAATTAATTGATTGCTGATATTTCTCAGCACGTACTAGAACAATCCCCTTGTTGTACCAAGCAGTAAAACTGTTTGGGTCTAACTCCAAATATTTATCGTAAGTATCTAATGCTTCATTTAGTCTATCGGAATTCTCATAACAAAAGCCGATTTCGTATAAAGCTTCCATGTATTCGGGATCTATCTCTAACGCCTTCAAAAAGTAGGAAATTGCTTCGTCGAACATTTCTTTCTTTTCATACAGCACACCTAAACTAAAAAGAATTTCTTCGTTTGATGGCTCAATATTAAAAGCAGTTTGCAAAGATTGCAGCGCTTCTTCAAACATTCCCAGATTATCTTCGGCTATAGATTTATTAATGTACGTTTCAACGTCGTTCGGATTTAACGAAAGAGCTTTCTCGAAACACTGATATGCTTCTTCAAATACAAAAGAATTGTTTAGCAGAATACCTTTGAAATGCCAAGCTTCGGAATTATATGGAGCAATATTTAATAACTCATTAACAAGAACTAATCCATCTTCAATATAGTCGTAATCGACACACATTTCTATAGTTTCTTCTAAAAACTCTAAAGAAGAAATTGTTGTTCCGTTTTCTATATGTTCTTTACAAATCTTTATTTTTTCTTTTAGCTCTTTCTCATCGTATACCGATTCTCCGTCATTTTGCAGAAAATCTTCGGAAAAACTCATCAAAACTCCCGGTTAATTTTATGGGAAAATGTATACTTAACATTAGTTAAAATCAAGTTGGATTTAAGGAAGGAAATATCTATGCGGGATTAATTGGACAAAGACATCACTTCTTTAAGGGAAATTTTCTTAACGCCATTGGTAATATTTAATATGTGGAATTTAAGTTCTTTGCCATACTGTTCCTTGTACAAACTCCCAATATTCTCAACAAAGTTTTTTGTTAAAGAATCTTCAACAATATTAAAGACACTTTTGATAGGAGAACAGCTAATCATCTTTGAACTTACTACTCCCGGAAGTTTCACCGCTTCGGTAACAATAAAATCCGAATTGTCGCAGCTAATTTCGTAATCCTTGGATAGTCCCCAATGCGATTCTGTAATTAAAACTCCAAAGTCCTCCAGCATACCTTTTCGTAAAAATTTTACAGCGCTTTCTGCTCTTTTCCTTTCGTTAACATTATAGAGCACACGATTAAAAATTCTTTTCGGCAACATATGGTAATGTCTAACTAGAAAGTCCGATTCAACATCCCGCAGATTTTTTATTCCCCAGATATACAACCGCAATCCTTTTACTCCAATCTCGCATTCCTCAACACGCTCATTACATCTATCTTCCGGTTTTATCAATTCTTCTTCGGTATCACATATAACAAGATTTAGATCTCTATCAAAAAAGTTTACATGCTGACTAAATTTTGTCCTTAAATCGTGGTGCATAACTTTTTCGCTCTTGCCGTGCTGAGCAGTCTGATGATGTGCCTTATTTGAAATTTTCCCAACGATTGATATCTCGTTTTTGTTTATCAAATCAAGAAGAAATTCATCTTCTACAGTTACAGAAAAAACTTTTTTAATATTGTTAACGAAAGCTACTTGTAAACCGGCAAGAGAACCTAAGCCCAGGCAATCCGGCACATTGGTTGACATAACGCAATCAAAACCGGTTTTAATAATTTCTTCTTCACAAAGTAAGTTAGTAAGTTTTCTAAGCAAATTAAACTCGCTACCTTCAAAATTTTTTAAGGTGTCTAAACTTGCACTTAGGTATTTATCAGTTGATGCTGAGGCAAAGTTGACTACGCGGTCTTTTCTTTTTCTAAGAAGCACAACCCAAACTCTGTTGACACAAACCGAAAGGAGAATTCCTTCGTTGTAATGTGTATGATCACCCAGCAGAATAAGACTTGCGGGAGAAATGGTTACCGAAATATGCTCTAATGAACCGTGGATACTTTCGAATTTTTGAACTGCCTTTCTAACAAGGTCGCTGTCCCCATTTAAACTGTTCATTTCTATTAGTCCAGTATTGTAAGAGTATGGAATGTTTTTGTCTTGTTAAAGATACGAAATTAACCCCTATTCGCACAATATTATTAATGAATTCTAATTCATTCTAAAATTATTGGTTTTAATACCGGCTAGAAAAAAGTTTCTGATTGGATCTATCAATTTTAAGGATTGCATTTCGGTAAACAGCATAAATTCTTCTTGGTTAAGTACATGCGATAATGCTTTTACAGTTGAGGTAATTATTGAAACTAGATTGGATTGTGATGTAATAATTTCAACCGGAAGCAAAAATATTGTATCGAAGACTGAAGCTTCAACAATTCTAAACGCTTCTTTATAGGGCAAATCCTCCAAACGAAAACCGGGTTGTAACAATCCCGACTTTTGTCTTAATCTTAGCTCAAACTTCATTCTTTCAAGAAGTAATTGCAAAGCACTATTAGTTGTAATTTTTATTTCAATCATTTTGCATTTTTAATTTTATAATGTAACATAAAGAAGTTGAATAAAGTTTCAAGAAGTGCCCCGGCTTATTACACCGGGGCAAATTTTATACTGTAGCTAATACTGAAGTAACTTTGTGAGCAGCATCTTGTAGTGTTGTTGCAACAGAAAAATTCAGTCCCGAATTTTCCAGCATTTCTTTAGCCTCGATAGCATTAGTGCCTTCCAATCGAACGACAATTGGAACAGTGACTGCTACTTCATTCACCGCATCTATTACACCCTGTGCAACACGGTCGCAGCGAACTATTCCGCCAAAAATATTAATGAGTAATGCTTTTACATTCGGATCGGAAAGAATGATTTTAAATCCGTTAGCAACAGTTTCTTTATTAGCTCCGCCTCCAACATCTAAAAAGTTAGCTGGTTCTCCGCCGGCAAGTTTAATAATATCCATGGTAGCCATTGCAAGTCCGGCACCGTTAACCATACAGCCAACATTGCCGTCAAGCTTTATGTAATTCAAATTGAATTTTGAAGCTTCAATCTCAAGCGGAGCTTCTTCATTCAAATCTCTGTAAGCAACAATTTCCGGATGACGGTAAAGTGCATTGTCATCAAAATTCATTTTTGCATCTAATGCAACTATCTTATCATCATTTGTAATAATCAGCGGATTTATTTCAAGCATAGATGCGTCGGTTTCTTCATAAGCTTTGTAAAGTTTCATAATAAAATTTGTGAAACTCTTAAAGGCAGCGCCTTCAAGTCCTAAACCAAACGCAATTTTCCTAGCTTGGAATGCTTGAATTCCGGTAGAAGGTTCAATCCATTCTTTGATAATTTTCTCCGGAGTTTCTTCGGCAACTTTTTCAATCTCAACTCCGCCTTCAGTTGAAGCCATTATTACATTCTTAGAAACACCGCGATCAAGAAGAATTCCCAAATAGAGTTCTTTCTTATAATCTAATCCTTCTGTAATGAATAGTGTTTGAACAAGTTTACCCTCTTCACCGGTTTGATGAGTAACCAATAAATTGCCAAGCATTTTAGCTGCGTAATCTCTGGCTTTGTCGATATCTGTAGTAAATTTAACGCCCCCTTCAAGAATTAACTCTTCCCGGTTTGATGGATTAAAGAGTTTGCCTTTTCCTCTGCCGCCGGCATGAATCTGCGATTTTACTACGAATTGATTGATTCCGCGTGCTTGCAGTTCGCTGATGGCAGAATCGAATTGCGACAATTCTTTTATCGCAATTCCATCTTGAACTGGAACGCCATATTTCTTTAACACTTCTTTTGCTTGATATTCGTGGATTTTCATGATTGATCCGCTTGTATAGATGAAAAATTATTAACTATCGTTTGAACGGTTGAAAAATTACGTGATTCGCTTATGAGAATCAATTTACTCAAACTCGTCGGTTTAATTAAACTAAGGAACCTTTAGATAGTGATTCGCTGTTATAACATTAATTCAACTTTAATAGCAAAGACTGGTTATGAACAAGAAACAAAAAATAGTTTTGATTTCTACTCTTACAATAGTTGCCACATCATTAATTATCTGGCTTGCTTACGGAGCAGAATTCTTTACTAAGACACAAGTCCTTGTTGAGCAAAAAGATGAACTCTTTGGCTGGACTGAAAAAAAGTGGGTAGATAAATTCGTTTGGGGACTTGACCTAAGCGCCGTAATTAGCGGAGTTGCCGTTGTAGCTGGAGCCATAACATTTTTCATCTTTAGAAATAAACCTAAATCCGAAAGGAATTGACATGAACAGATTCAAAGTATTTGTTACTCTTATACTACTTACTTCAATTACCCTAAGCGCACAAGCATTTAAAGTCAAGGCAAAGGGAAATCAAACTTTCAATTTTGAAGATAAAGCCGGTAGAAATCAGATTACATTTTTTAGCACAACACCGCTCGAAAATATAAATGGAACTGTGAATGCAATTTCGGGCAGTCTTTCTTTTGATATAGCCAATTTTGCAAAAACCGCTAAAGGAAAAATTACTGTTAAAGTTGCTTCCATGAATACTGGAATTGAACTCAGAAACTCTCACATGAAAAGCGCTAACTGGCTTGACGAGAAAAAGTACCCCGAAATAACTTTTGAATTAAAGTCAGTAGATGCTGCAAAAAATACTGCAGACAACAAAATTGAGTTCAAGGCAAAAGGTAACTTCTCTCTTCATGGTGTTACTAAAGAAATTACTACAGATGCAGAAGTAGTTTATTTAGATGAGAGTGAACAAACTCAAAAGCGTGCACCGGGCGATTTATTGGGATTAAGAACAAAGTTCAAAATCAAACTCTCCGATTACGATATTGATAATGCAGTTATTGGGAATAAAGTTTCTGAGGATATTGAGGTTACCGTGAGTATAGTTGGTTCAAACAAATAAAAATTTTGAGGCGAGATGAAGAAACATCTCGCCCATTTTATTTTTTCTTCTCTTCAAAAATCTTATCTGAGATTCCTTTATTAATCTTATAGTTTGCGTAAGTCATTATAACCGAACCCTTAATTTTCGCCGATCTTCCCATTCTTCCGTTATCTTTCTTTTCGGCCATAGCCGGAGCATCCGGAATGTTTGCTTCACCCAAATTGAATGAAATTTTCAACACAGTTGGTAAGGGGATTGATGTAGGAGAATATGTAAATTCTGTTTTAACCGTTCCACTTCTCTTTGTTGTTGTCTCAACTTTTCTAATTATCGAATGAGAGGCATCAATCCATAGAGTTGAGATAATAAAATCAGAACTATCTGTATTCGGAACAAGTTTAACAACGTCAAGAGATTTTCCATCAACTTTATCTGATCGAACATAGACAGCGGTGTAATCACCTTTGAGCAATTGCATCGGTGAAAAGTTTGTACCTTGCTTAGGAAGCATAGCAAAGCCTTCGGAATCGATCTTAAATTTATCCGGCTGTTTAAAATAAACTTTAGCTTTGCTAGGCGGAACTTTAATAAACTCCATATCAAGCTTAACTTCTACATCCGCTTGGTAATCGGTTACCTTTGCAAAACGAGTCTTTAATGCATCCAATAATTTATTCGGGTCTTTTGTTTGAGCACTTAAAGAAACAGCACACAAGACAAAGACAATCAAAAATTTTTTCATTTCAACTCCTCCGCTTAACTCAGAATATCTTTTCTTATGAATAAAAACGCCGTGAGCGCATAAAGAACAACTATATGTCCAACTAAAACAAGAGCTGAATTTGCCAGCTCTTTATAATCAACCGGATCAGCAAAAAATCCATCCCATTGTGTTAAATGACTTGTAAAAAAGTATGGACGCAGATTCTGTAGAAAATCCACCGGAATGGCGGATAAGATTAAGAACACAATTATAACAGCCATTGTTGTTACAATTGGACCAATTGCATTGCTTACTAATGAAGAGAAAAATATTGAAAAGGCCATTACTGTCATCATGCTTAATGATGCATACGCATAGGCAGAAGCCATTCTCCACATTACATCACCCGGACTATAGATAATTATTTTTTCTTTGAATACAATTAGTTCGCCGGAGCCAAAGAAAATCAAACTACCGCCAAGACTAATTGCCAGCAAAAAAAGAACAAACAGAAAAGTGTAAGCAAACCCGGCTAAATATTTTGAAGTAACCAACGACAATCTTGAAACCGGTCGCGTTAGAATCATTCTATATGTACCAGCGGTTGCTTCGCCGGCAAAAAGATCGCCGCCGACAAGCACAATTAAAAAAGGAATATGAACGAACATTGCGTTGAGAATTAGATATGCAACTACATAACCATTAAAGAAATTTCCTTGTAGCGTAAATTGATCGCTAAGGCTTCGTGTTGTTGATTGAACAAAATGTTCTTGCGTAAAATATAACGCAAGCTGAACAATCAAAGTCATTCCGAACAAAGCGATAAATCCAATATAAGTTCTCCACTTCCTAAATATTTTTTGGAGTTCAATTAAAACAAGAGTCATCATTTCTGACCTCCTTCTGTAATTTTTAGGAAGAAGTCTTCGAGAGAACGAACCGGAACTACCGAACCAACCATAAACCCTTTGTCGTTTAAGTATCGGTTCAATTCAGCTACGTCACTTTTCAACATATCAAATTGCATCTCATTTTTAACACTGGTTTTATAAACTTCCGCCCATTTCGAATTTTTGATTTCCGCAACAGCATCTTCAATTCTATCTACTTCAAGTGAGACAGACATTTTATCAACGTTTAGTAGTTCATCAACAGTTCCTTCAACTTGTGTTGTTCCTTTACTAAGAATAATCATGCGGGTTGCAATAATTTCTACTTCTCTAAGAATATGAGAGCTTAGAAAAATTGTTTTATTCTTCGTCTTGCTTAGATAGAGAATCAAATCTCGAATCTCTTTCATGCCTTGCGGATCCAATCCGGTTGTTGGTTCATCAAGAATTATAAGTTCCGGATCGTGAAGCAATGCTTGCGCGATTCCAAGCCTCTGCTTCATTCCATGCGAAAAAGTTTTAACCTTACTCTTGTATCTCTTTTCCAGTCCAACCAGTTCAAGCATTTCCATAATTTTCTTTTTAGATGCATCTGCACCGGAAAGCTTGCCAAGAATTTCTAGATTTTTATAAGCAGAGAGATACATATAGAAATCGGGCTTCTCTACAATTGCACCAACCTTGCGAAGGATCTCACTTCTATTCTTCTCGAGCGGCATCCCAAATATTTTTATCGAACCTTCATTTGGTTTGATTAGCGAGAGCAGCATTCTAATGGTTGTACTCTTACCGGCTCCATTTGGTCCAAGAAATCCAAACACATCTCCACGGTAAACATTAAGATCCAGATTGTTTACAGCTGTGAGACTCTTAAATTTTTTGGTGAGTCCGCGAACTTCAATTACATGTTCGGAATTCATATTCCTCCGAATCGTTTAGAAATAAGACGGATATGCGCATGCGTTAGTTACGCAAAACGCACGTCCGTATAAATTAATTTTCGGTGAGTTTCTTTTTGCCGAACTGATACTCGAGCGGAATGTATTTAACGAGAACAAATGCGGGTATAGAAGCAACCATCACCCAAATAAAAAAGATTTTATATCCAACTGCTTCTTGAATTAGACCGCTAATCATTCCGGGCAGCATCATTCCAAGTGCCATAAAACCAGCTGCAATTGCATAATGTGACGTTCTGTATTCTCCGGTAGAAATGTAAATCATATACATCAGATAAAATGTTAACCCAAATCCATAGCCAAACGATTCAATTGCAACACACGCATATACAATCCAAGTTTGTTCTGGTTGAAGCCAAGCTAAGAGTATATATGTTAAATCGGGAACAGTTAACGCGATAAGCATTATCCATGTCCAATGCTTCAAACCTTTTTTTGCAATAAGTAAACCGCCGAGTATTCCTCCAAGCAACAGCGCAACAGTTCCGACTAGTCCGTTTATCAAACCAACTTCTGTTGTTGATAATCCCAATCCGCCCAGCTCTTTTGAATCCATTAGAAAAACTGTTGAAATTTTTGCAAGCTGAGCTTGCCCAAAATTATAGAAGAGCAGAAATAAAATGATGATTATAATTTTTTTCTTTTCAAAAAATCGTGCATAGCTCCGGAAAAATTCTTTCCCGGTTGATGAGATTCTCCTATTTCCAGCTGGTTTGTCATCATCCGGCTCTGGCAATACAATTCTATGATAAAAGAAAATGAGAACAAAGATACCGGCGAGTGCAATGAAAGTTATTGTCCAAGCTAACGGAATTTGTTGCGACTGAGCTTTAAATACAGCAACGGTTTTCTTGGCTACGTTTGAATCGAGTTGTAAAACTGTGAATGCCGGCCTATTCCAATTCTTATCCGTGAAGCGAAGGTCTTTACCTTCGATTACTTTTATTCCACCTTGTCCTTCAAGAAAATCTACATTAATAAAATACTCGCTTCCCTCACTTGGTTTTTTTGAAAGCACAAACTTTACTATACCAATATTTCCAGCCAAATCTTGCATGTTGGAAGTGTCCGGCAACTCAAGCTGCTCTTGGGAAAAACCATTCATAATGTTAAAACTTTTTGCGAAATGTTTATAAAAGCCAATCTGCTCGCGTGTTTTGGGACGCGTACTGATTTCGACATAAGAAGGATTTGCAACAAGGCGCAGCATTCCCGAAAGTTCTTTAGCTTTTACAGAATCAACTTTTATTGTTTCTTCAAAAAATTTATTTGGATTTGCCACTACTGTAAATTCCGCGGGAGAAAGCGAAAGCAAACTTTCCATCTGCCCAGCAAATAATACAATTACTAATTGTCCGACTATCAAAGCTATTTTATAAAATGAAGAACGGAATCCGATAAAAAAAGATTGCTTGCTTTCTTTTAATCCGAGCAGATAAAAACCATCAACTGCTACATCATGTGTTGCAGAGGCAAAAGCGAGAATCCATAAAAAGATTAGAGAGAATTGAAAAAAATCCGGAATAGGAATTGTTAACCCAACTCCGGCTAGAGCAACGCCAATAACAAGTTGCAGCATCAAGATCCAATTTCGCTTTGTACCAACAACATCAACTAACGGCGCCCAAAAGGGTTTTATTACCCATGGCAGATACAGCCAGCCGGTATAAAGTGTAATATCGGCGTTAGAAATTCCCATTCTCTTCAACATTATTACAGAGAGAAACATTACTATAGCAAAAGGCAATCCTTCCGCAAAATAAAGTGATGGAATCCAGCCCCATGGATTTTTATTTTTTACAGCATCGTCATCTTGTGTATTCATTTTCAAATCGGGATAATTTTAGGGTGATTGGAAATTTACTTGTTATGGAGTAAGGCTTTCACTCAGTTCATTTCAATTTTGATGCTAAAATAGGCAAAATGATAGGAACAAAAAAGATTCCAACAACAAGTTGAACTACGTACAAATACTAATTAGATTTATACGTGATAATAAAACCATTCAACTAAATAATCATCGAAGGGATTGAACCATGAATTTATTGAAACTATCAAGACTTGCTGCGCTTTTTTTAGTTGTGATTGTTATAGCCGTAGGATGTAAAAAGGATGATAACCCAACTGAAAGCACGGACAATCCGAGTCAGTTTGCCGGAACTTGGAAGATGACTAAAGTAACTGTTACTTACAGCGGTTCAAATATCGAGTTAACTCCTGAGCAAGCGGAAACACAAATGACAATTGTTGCCGGCTCGGATGGAAGCTATCAAATGACAACAGTTACAACAAGCGGAACCACCGTTCAAACCGGAACATGGAAAATAAACGGGACAAAAATGGAATTGAAATATTCCGATGGAACGAGTCAAAGTTTAGATTTTACTCTAAGCGAAAACAAATGCACAATAAAAACAACAGTTAACGCACTTGGAACTACCCTACCGGCTACTTTAGAGTTTACAAAACAATGAATTAATTAGTCCGCTACAAAAATAGCGGACTAACACTTTCCTTTTTTGATTTCTCTATTTGATGGAACCTACTTGAGGTAAATCATCTTCTTTGTTTCAGAAAATGATGGCGTTTGAATTCTGTAGAAGTAAACTCCGCTTGGTAAACCGCTCGCGTTAAAAGCCGCTTCATATTTCCCGGGTAATTTGGTTTCATTTACCAAAGTTTTTATTTCTCTTCCCAGAACATCAAAAATCTTTATTTCTACTTTTGATAGAGTAGAAACTTCATACTTAATTATTGTTTGAGGATTGAAAGGGTTCGGAAAGTTTTGATTTAACTTAAACCTAACCGGCAATACATTTTTATCATCATCAACTCCAACATCTATATTGGCTGTAGAAAAAATAATCTCATCACCAACTTGAAATGGTTTGTACGACGAAAAAGCAAGGACATCCCCTTCCTTAGGTGAAATTACATCACCGCTAACCGGGTAACGAAATTGGATTCTCCACGATAATCTAAACTGCAAATCGTTATTGGGATATTCTACCAAAACAATATCATCTCCAATATTAAACTGGTAGTTCCTATCGTTATCAAATAACTCGCAATCAACCGGCTGATTGGTAACAGTATTCAATACTTTTAAGCTAAGTGCGACTTTAGTAAAAGGAGACGTGTACACCGGTTGGTTATAAAAAGATATTTTATAATCGTACGGTTGAAAGATGTTTCTTGATGGAGAGCTTTTATCAAGCATAACAGTTACATCGTAGTTGCAATTACCGGAAATCCATTTTGTTGATCCCGGAATGATCTCCTTTTTATCTTCATCATTTATAATTAACCTGATCCCATCAAACAATTCACTCTCGGTATTCTTTTGCAGAGCCGTTGGTTTAATTAATGCTTCATTTTTGGTAATGTTTTTAACAGTATAACCCTTAGTAGTCGAATCCGCTAGCTTCACAAATTTTAGCAAATAACGATCTTTCGATAACAGAGCGGGATTTATTACGGAAAGAAAGAGATCGCCTGTTCCTAGTGTTTTAATAGATTCGGAATAACCTCTTGCGTCCAGTAGTTTATGCGCATTATTAATTTTAAACAATCTTGAAAGAACGATTGTTGAATCTGTCTGACTTCTTAAAACCGCCTTAAGTACATATGAGTCACTGTTGCCGATTGAGATTGTATTCCAATTATACTCGAGCATGCCGGTCTCTGTTGTTTTATATAACAGCTCCCACTTTGTCGAATTGTTTCCAAAATAAATTTCAGTCTGGAACTGGTCCGAATCCGCATCACCACTTTCCCATTGAACTTTTACCATTTCTTTGAAAGTGTATAGTGAATCGTTTGGAGAGATAAATCTAATCTGCGGGGGAACTTTCTCTTCGTTATTTATCACTATGGAATTCGGTGTAACAAACTCGCCGTAATCAGTTTTGCTGAAACATACTACCTTAAATTTGTAAAGGATTCCATCCGGAAAATCTTTCGAGTTAATTTTAAACTTCCCGGTAAACTCATTATCCGTTTTATAGTATTCAAATGTTACTCCGTCTGAGGATACCAGTAAAGCTGTTTTTAGATTTTGGCTGATATAATTTGTTGCGTTATAGTTTAATTCAACTTCGCCTTTAATTTCTTTTAACGCTGATAGGTTGGAAATTCCTATCGAAAGTTTATTAAATGCAGAGATAGAAAAGTCATTATCGCAAAGTAATTCCGAAGCGTACTTATTTAAAAGAAGCTCGTCAAGATTCATTCCCCAGACAAACGCACTTATAAATTGCTTTTTTGTTCCTTTCTTAAACTCAAACAAGCCGGTACCCATTATAAGCTGAATATTCTCTTTTAGTTGGGTTCCGGTAAATATCTTTTGCGAAAGTTTATTCCAGAGGGATTCATCACTACTAAGAAATATTGAATTTGGCCCCTTGTTGGAGAACTTGTCTATCACAACATTGTTCAGTCCGGTTTCTTTTCCACTATCATTTAACGGTGTTTTAAGAAAAGCTATGCCCAAAAATCCGGTATTCCAATTTTGATATTGAGAAATTCCATCTTGATCAAAAATGTAAACCAAGTTTTCTTCTTTAATGTATCCAGCGCTGTCATCAGTATGATCATCAAGTCCACCCATTCCTGAATCCAAATAAATTCCCAAGACAAATTTTGGATAGTCAAAATCGGAGATATTATAGATATCATGCACACTAAAGATTACATCCTCTACAGGTGATTGGATAAACTGCATTTCTCTTGTTTCGATTCTCAAACCCAAACCACCTCTGTTTGGATCATTTTTGACCGGCAGAAACAAGTAAGGCTCTTTAGTAAATTCAAAATCTTTTGAATCATCCATCACGAAGAAAGATTCTAAACTTCCAATCGACAGACTGTTATTTTTCAAACCATACCATTTGCCGTTGAGAGAGTCATCTGCTCCAAGTAATGCTTTGGGCCAGCTTATAGGCCATGTGCTCGGCTTCATGTTAATAGCTGGTGTTAAAGAGCTAGGATTTGAATAACCCGGAATTGGTTCCAACACCCATTCGTCTCCAGTAACAGGATTAACATCGACATACTCTCGATAGGAACCCTCTACAGAATGTATAACTTGAGCATTACCCGGTGCGGTAAATTCTGCGCCGAGCATAATGCAAGAACCATCCATAGAAGAATGATTTGAGCCTTTCGGCCATTCACCGGAAGGACGATCTTCCCAATACCCAACTTGTCCGTCATTGATAAAAATAGTCCTTACAAAATTGCCGTCAAGTATTCCCCTTTTCCGTTCCGACTTATTGCCATAGTTATCTTCTCTATACTTTTTAATCTGCTCGGCTGTTTGTCCGGATAATGTTGCTAATGTAATTAGAAGAAAAATAAAAACGAGATATGATTGTTTTTTCATTTGACCCCCCAGTTCTTATTAAGTCCGAGTTTCATTTCTTCCCCACAAAATAGTTTTCAAAAATTTTTCATTTAGAATGTAGGAATTATTAATGCAAACCTCTACACCAAAAACGATATCAAGACGGCGAGTCTGAAAGTCTAGAGAAATACATTAAACTTTTTGCAAACTAAACCGATAATAGAAATGGAATGTTTTGCACTTTTTCGGATTAATGATGTCTTTAGAAGTAGTAAATAGTCTCTCTAAAATTACCAATACACAATTAGGGGCAAAGCGTGTATCTGTTCCGGAAGACACAAAGAGAGATTTTTCCGAGAGGCTTTTTTCTCCCACAAAACAAGATGAAGCCAAATCTCTTCTTGTTTCAGAAAAATTAGATGATGGGAAATTTTTACAGTTAACCGATGTCCGTTACCATATAAACACTCCGGTTGCTAAGCTATTAACTACAGCAAAAGTATTTAACGAAACTGAGCTTGTAAAAAAAACAAGTGATGCGAAAACAGTGAGTCGTAATATTGATGATGTTGATGAATATGATGAAAAAGAAAAAGATGAAGAGAGCGGTTCCGGCTTTTATATTGTCACAAATCAAAATGTGGTAAGTTCTTCTAAGTTGCTTCCTAAAAGCAAAACAGATTTGCTGAGAGAAAATTTAACCAATGCCTATAATTCAACTGTGCGTAAGGAAAATGGACGGTTAGTTAATCTCACTTTCTAAAAATGTAGAAGTCTTTCTTCTTATAAAGTTTAGCACCCCTAGTTCTCTCATCACCAATTTGATTCTCTATGAAGTGTTTCTCCGGTTTATCGTTAACATCCAGAACTTCGTATCCAACAATTCCCTTTTTAATCAAAGCAGTCAGCATTTTCAGAAATTCTTTTCTTTCTGCTTCGCTTAAGTTTTTTACATCTAATCTATCAGGATCACCGAGATTTAAGAACTTGTCTAGCTTATCGTAAGCCTTTGCTGTATTGGAAATTTCTATCGAATCACTCTTTACTATCTCTGGGGGTGTAATTTTTTCTTCTGTTTTTTTGTCCCAAGCGAAAGTTGAAAGTGAATTGATTTTTGAAATGGACTGCATTGCAATTTCGATTTTTGGTTATTATCGAAGTTTTGGACTAAATGTTTAAGCCTATTAATTCATTGACTGCTTTTTAAGAACGGAATTACAATTTTTCTTAAGGATGCGAGGAAATAAATACAAAAGAATTTATATTTAACTGCATTAATTAAGGTGAATGAATGAAAGGCATCGTGCTAGCCGGGGGATCCGGTACCAGAATGTATCCAATGACGAAAGTTTACAGCAAACAATTGGTAACCATCTATGATAAGCCGCTTATTTACTATCCACTTTCAATATTAATGCTAGCGGGTATTAAGGAGATTTTGATAATCTCGAATGATGAGACAATCCCGTTATACAAGAAGCTATTTGGTGACGGACACAATATTGGACTTGATATTCATTACGTTGTGCAGCCCGCGCCAAATGGTATTGCGCAGTCATTCATACTTGGCGAAGAGTTTATCGGTGATGATTCTGTTTCTCTTATTCTTGGCGATAACATTTTTTACGGCAAACTTGATTTCTTTTATAAAGCGGTTGAAACCAATAATGATGGAGCAACAATCTTTGCATATCAAGTAACCGATCCGGAACGATATGGAATTGTTGAGTTCGATCAATCCGGCAAGGCTATAAGCATTGAAGAAAAACCGTCTCAGCCAAAATCCAATTACGCAGTTCCCGGTTTATATGTATATGATAATAAAGTCGTTGAAATTTCGAAAAACCTAGAACCATCTCCACGCGGCGAGCTTGAAATTACCGATGTGAATAGAGTGTACCTAGAACTTAGCGAGCTAAAAGTCCAAAAAGTTGGACGAGGTGTTGCTTGGCTTGATACCGGAACACCGGAAGCACTTCTAAAAGCCGCCCAGTTTTTCGGCGTTATTGAAGACAGACAAGGTTTAAAAGTTGCTTGTATAGAAGAGATTGCATACGCAAAGGGCTTTATAGATAAAGATCAATTCGCACACGTCATTAATTCTATTCCAAAGTCTTTGTACAGAGAGTATTTGGAACGTATTTCAGTTGAAGAATAGCTGAAAGGATTGATGAAGAAATTTTACAAACCGTTTTTGTTAATTGCCGGGTGGATATGTGTCGGACTTGGAATCATCGGGGCAATTCTTCCTTTAATGCCAAGCACAGTTTTTTTTATACTGGCAGCAATCGCTTTTTCTAAAAGCTCGGAACGGTTTTACCATAGACTATTAAACGATCAATTCGTCGGAAATCATGTCCGTAATTTCTTAGAGAAGCGTGGAATGCCAATTAGGGCAAAGTACATTTCAATTTTCATGCTCTTCTTTACCATAGCTATATCCATATATTTTTCTACACGAAATCTGTTTGCCATCGCCATGCTTTTATCCATTGCCTTTGGAGTTGCCGGATACATTATTTCGCTTAATACGATTAGAAATAAATCATTTCAAAAAGAATAATAATTGCTCATATTCCCGCTGAAGATTAGGTAAAACATTGCACAAAGTTTATTATCTTTGCTTCAACCTAAATTAAACCAGCCACTTAAGGAGTTGTTTTAGATGGGATTATTTTCATCCAAGACAAAAGAAGAAATAGAGAAGCTAATCGAAGAAAACGATGAGCTAAAGAACACTCTACACTCTATTTTGCAAAAAAACCAAAGCTTAACTGAAATTGAGAGAAGAATCACCGAAGCAAGGAAAGAATTTGACGAAGTGAATACTCAGAAAGAACAAGCTAAAAATGAGTTGCAATTATTCAGCGAGGATCAATCTTCTAAATCCGAAAGACTAAATGAACTGAATGATGAAATTCAAAAATTGGAAGAAAAAAAGTCTCTGCTGGAATCTTCTGTTTCTACACTTGAAAGCAACTCGCAAGCTTCGGAAGAAATGCTAATGGCTCTGGCTTCTAAAGAAAGAGAATTGCAAGAATACGAATCCAAAATTGAAATCCTCAAAACTGAAGAGTCTAGAATTCAGCACATAATTTCGCAATATGGCGATGATATTGAAGAATCAGTTAAGAAAATAAAAGAAACAGAAGTTGAAGTAACCGAAAGATTAAACCAGCTTAAGAATGAGGAAGTAAAACGCAACCAAACAATTAAGCAGCTTGAAGAGAAGATAAGTCTAAGTGAAGAAATTAAATCAAATTTGGAGAATTCTCTTTCGGGAATAATTGGTCAGTTATCGGAAAAAGAAAAAATGTTTAACGAATTCTCCGAAAAGCGCGATTCGCTTCTTGATGAACTTCGATTTAAACAAAAAGAGTATGATGAGTTTGATAATAGATATAGCTTCGCAAAAGAGAATATCCAGAAAATTGAAAACGATGCGAATGAACTTAATGAACGCAAGGCTTCTCTAGCAGAAGAAATAAAAGAATTCGAATCGGTAAAGAGTGAGATTCAAGAAAAAGTGCTTAAGCTCAAGAGTGAAGAGGTTGCACTTGCCGAAATGATAAAGCAAAAACAGAAAACAGTTGAAGAACTTGATAAACGCAAACTTGATCTTGAAGAAAGCCAATTAAGAATTGATGGAAATCTATCGCAAATTTTTTCTCGATTTAACGAAGAGACAAGCAATTATAAAGCAAAGCTCAACTCGATTCGTCAAGAAATTTTAGAAAAGGAAAAAGAATTAGTTAGCAAAGAGAGAGTTTTGCTTGAAAAATCAACTCAAATTGCAGAATACAGCGGCTTAACAAAAGTTTTGCAGAAAGAACGCACTAATGCCGAACTACTTGGGGCTAATCTTAGGGAAGAACGAAGCAGAATGAACGAAGAACTTCTTGCAGTAAGGGAGTCAGTTAACAAACACAAACTCATGTTGCAGCAATTAAAGAACGAAAGTCTTTCTTATGAATCAAGACGAGATTTACTTCAAAAAGAAATAAAGCAGCTTCTCTCACAGACCAACGACGAGTATTCTGTATTAACCGAAAACAAACTTAGTATTAACGAAGAGATAAGCATTCGCTCTAAGGAACTTGAAGACACAATCAATCAAGTAGCAGATCTTCGTAACCAATTGAAAGAACTGAAAAGTGAAACAGCAAAAGTTGAAACTCACAAAGAGGAGATCTCTTCCAAGATAAGCGAACTTATCGCAATGGAAAAGAATTTGCGCTTTAAGATTGCTGAGCACGAAAAGAAATCGGAAAGCAACAGTCAACAGAATAATTAAGCTGAACTGAACACGTTTTAATTAGCTTACATTAATCCCAGAAAGAATTGCCGTGAAAAATTGGTTTACATGTTATAATCCACTAAAAATTATTGCCGTCTCGGTTTTCTGCATAACTACAATTTTTGCCCAGCAGAAGCCGCAGCCAATCGATACTCTTCGTTACAAAAAGAATCCTTTGTATGATCAGCAAATTGCTTTATACAATATTTATAAACCGCGCCAAGCTGATATTGTAATGTTCGGTAACTCACTAACTCACGGCGCTTCGTGGAGTGATTTGCTTGGAAGATCAAATGTTGCCGAAATGGGAATTACTAGCGATATAGTTAGAGGTTATCTGAATAGGACGAGTTTTGTTTTACGTTATCGTCCGAAAATTGTTTTTATTATGGGAGGTGTTAACGACATCTACAATTGGACTCCAGTTGAAGAAATTTTTTCTATTTACGTGAGAATAATTGAGCAATTCAAAGCAAAGAATATTATTCCGGTGATTCAATCGACAACTTATTCAGCGAAGAATTACGCAAAAGATTGGGGTGGAACCCCGGAAACAAACGCCGGCAGAAATCGCGAAGTAGACAAACTAAACAAAATGCTTTCCGATTATGCAAAGAAGAATAGTGTTGATTATATAGACGTCATTTCCCAACTTTCCCGTAATGGTTACTTAAAAGATGAAGTTACATGGGATGGAATTCATTTTAAGGCCGATGCCTATAAAGTTTGGGTACGTGAAGTTGAAAAAGTGTTGATAAAATATAAGCTTTAATAAAGGTGAATGAATCGTTGAAAACCCAAAAGGAAGTTCTCAAAGAACTTCAAACGATTCCGGGCATCGGGAAAGCTTGCTCTTTGGATCTTTGGCTGCTGGGAATTAAAAGTGTTGCAGATCTCAATGGCAAAAATCCGGCGAAACTTTATAGCAAGCTAAATAGTATTACCGGAACGCAACATGATATCTGCATGTTGTATGTTTTAAGATGTGCCGTGTACTTTGCTAGCGAAAAAAGATTAAGCAAACCAAAACTCAATTGGTGGTACTGGAAAAACAAAAGCTATAACGAATAAAATATATCTAAAGGAATTGTCTTAATGGAAAACAAAATTAAACAGCCGCTTTACATTGTTGCTTTAACTGCAATACTTCTTGTTGTACTCTCTTTTGTTAAGGTAGAATATCTGATTGAGAAATTAAATTTCACAGTTAGAACTGTAGATGTCCTAATGGACATAAAAGAGATGCCTCTTGAAGAACCGGCAATGAATTCATTAACCGCTACGCCACTATACAACAAAGCTTCTCTTAATATCATTCCTCTATTCTCAAAAGCGGCAGAAGCAATTGCCGAAATGTTCATTGAATCAGCGCCGGCGCAAGGACAAGCTACTCCAATAACTGGAAACACAAAACAGCTTAGCAATTTCTTCGATGCTGTAAAGCTCGCAAAATCTAAAAGTGTTCGTGTTGCTCACTTCGGAGATTCCGCAATTGAAGGAGACTTGATTACTGCCGATATGCGCGAAACCATGCAAAATAAATTTGGAGGCAATGGCGTTGGTTGGCTTGGAATTGTTTCTCAAGACATTACATTTAGATTAACAACAAAGCATTCCTTCTCTCAAGGCAACTGGACCACTGCTGCTGCTTACACGAATAATCCAAAAGGCTTACCCCTTGGAATTAGCGCTGAAGCTGTTGTTCCCAAAGGAAATGCTTGGGTACAGTATGAAACTACTCCTATGAGAAGATATCTCCGTGATTTCAGCGTGGTAAAAGTTTATTATACAAACGCCAAAGCATCAACTATAAATTATTCGTTTGACGGCGGAGCTAAACAAGTTATGGCTCTTAAACCGGGCGCCGGACTTCAAGAATTAATTTTAAAACCAGCCGGTAAAGCAAAATCGATTAAACTGGAATTCCCAATTGCTGACCAAGCAACATTTTTTGGTGTAACATTAGAAAACGCTCCGGGTGTTTACGTAGATAATTTTCCTCTCCGGGGAAACAGCGGCGTTGATCTTCAGCAGATAAGCGTTCCTATGCTTAAAGAATTTGCAAAGTATATGGATTATAAGTTGATCATTCTTGAATTCGGTTTAAACATAGCCGGCAACAAAACAGATTACACTTGGTACGAAAGAGAAATGACAAAAGTTATTAATAACTTCAAAGCAGCTTTTCCGAAAGCTAGCATTGTACTTGTTTCTGTGCATGATAAATCCATGAAAAAAGGAAGTTCGTTTGTTACCGATCCGGCAATTACCAGACTTGTTGAATCACAGAAAAATCTAGCAAAGACAACAGATGTTGCAATTTGGAGTTTATTTGATGCAATGGGCGGACAAAATTCTATGCCTACTTGGGTTAACGCAAATCCTCCATTGGCATTTAAGGATTATATCCACTTTAATGATCAAGGCGCAAAAAAAGTAGCGCAGCTATTTACAGATGCATTATTCAACCAAATGAATATGAGCAAATAAAATGAGTGAATTTAATTTCAACATAGAAGAAGCAAATACACTTTGGAAGCGCTGGACGTTAAACGCAAAAAAATATCCTGACCGTGATGCGATTATTCATTGGGTTGCGGAAGAAGAACCATTGCGATGGACATACAGTACGCTGCTTGAATCAGCTAAAAAATTTTCCGTTCATATTAAATCTGCCGGAATAAAACCGGGCGACGTTTGCGCAATCGTAATGCGCCACAATCCGAATTTCTACCCGCTGTATATGGGCATCAGCCGTACAGCGGCATTGCCGGCTTGCTTAGCTTATCCTAATCCTCGCTTGCATCCGGATAAATTCCGACAAGGAATTGAAGGAATGTCACAACGTTCCGGATTAGATTATATTTTAACCGAACGTGAACTTGAACCGTTAATTCGCCCTTTGGTTGAAAAACCGGGAAGCACAATCAAAGCAATCCTTTTCCCACTTGAATGGGATACTCAAAGTGAGCTAGATTCAAAACTAGACGAAGAAATTGAAGCAATCGCAAGTAATGTAAAAGAAACAGAACCATTTTTACTGCAACACTCAAGCGGAACGACCGGATTGCAAAAGCCGGTAGTACTATCGCATAATGCAGTTCTTAATCATGTAAAGCATTACGGAAAAGCTATCGGCTTTTCAGAAAACGATAAAATTGTTAGCTGGCTTCCATTGTATCATGATATGGGATTAATTGGAGCTTATCATCTTCCGCTTGCTTTCGGAATTCCATCAATTCAGATTGATCCGTTTCAATGGGTGCTGGCGCCGGTAATTCAGCTCGAAGCAATCTCAAAAGAAAAAGCGACTGTACTCTGGCTTCCGAATTTTGCTTACAACATATATGCAGAAAAAGTTGACGAAGAAGAATTGGACGGAATTGACCTCTCAAGTGTTCGAAGAGTAATTAATGCAAGCGAACCAATCCGTCACGATAGTCATCAGAAATTTGCTGATAGGTTTGCAAAGTATGCTTTCAATCCGCTTGCTTTAACCGGCATGTATGGAATGGCGGAAACAACTTTAGCATGCTGCCAAACGGAAGAAGGAAAACCAATTTCGGAAGTAGCTGCAGATAGAAACGAACTCTCCAATGGAAAATTTAAATTTGCCGGAGGTGATGCTGTTGTTCGTATTTGTGTTTCTTCGGGTAAGTTGATTGACGAATGCCAGATGATAATTGTGGATGAGAATAGAAAAGAAATTGAAGATGGTCTTGTTGGCGAAGTTGCCGTTCATTCTATTTCCATGTTTGATGGTTACAGAAACTATCCCGAAAAAACAGCAGAAGTTTTTGTTGATGGCTGGTATTATACCGGAGATTACGGATTTAAATACAATGATGAGTTTTACATCATCGGCAGAAAGAAAGACATTATAATTGTTGCCGGCAAGAATATTTATCCAGAAGATATTGAAAATGTTGTAAACCAAGTTGAAGGTGTTGTTCCCGGAAGAGTAATTGCTTTTGGCGAAGACGATGAATCTATGGGAACTGAACAAGTAGCAGTTGTAGCAGAAACAAAAGCAGAAACTGAAGAAGAAAAGAAAAATGTTCGTATGGCAATGTTGCGCGCCGGAATGAGCATCGATATAAATATTCATAAAGTGTACTTGGTTCCATCCCGTTGGCTAATTAAAAGTTCTGCGGGTAAACCCAGCCGTAAAGCAAACAAAGAAAGATTAATCAGCGGAACAGATCCGCAAGTTTGGAGTAAATAATGATATCAGCAGAATTAAAAGCAGTAATTCTAAAACAGCTCAACCTTGACGATTTCAATCTTCAAGATGATACAATCGCGCCACAAGTTCCGGGCTGGGATTCTCTTAATCACATCAACATTATTGTTGCTGTTGAAGAGAAGTTTGGAGTGAAATTTAAAAGCCGCGAATTACTCCAACTAAAGTGTGTTGGCGATTTGCAAAGAATGGTGGACTCAAAATTAATAAAGTAAATATTTCGCACCGGGCTTAGTCGGGGTGTGTAGTTATTTATTTTGTCATGCTTCGACAAGCTCAGCATGACTCTGCACTTTGAAAACACGTTACTTTCATGTTTAATATTAACCTACAATACGTTTGGGATTTACTTAAATACAATCCAACCGATCCTTTGATTTTCAGCACAAGTTTGTTCCTCTTTTTGTTTTTGTTCTTTCTGGTCTTTTATAATCTGTTCGGCAAAAACAAAATGGTGCGGCTTGGTTTGTTAATTGTATTTTCACTTTACTTCTATTATAAATCAGCCGGATATTACGCGGGAATACTTGTTGTTTCTGCCATTGTGAATTTTTTCTTTGCAAAGTTTATGGCTTCAACCGAAAAGCTTTCTTGGAAGCGGGTGCATCTGATAATAGCAGTAGTTCTTAATCTTGGAATATTGGGTTACTTTAAATACACCAACTTTATTTACCAGATTTTTTCCGAAATGAATAACGCTCAGTTCGAGCCCCTTTCAATCTTTCTTCCTATTGGAATTTCTTTCTATACATTTAAGTCGCTCAATTATGTTTTTGATGTTTACCTTGAAAACATGGAGCCAACAACAAGCTTCCGCGATTTCTGTGTTTACGTTTTCTTCTTTCCTAATTTATTGATGGGTCCGATTGACCGCGCTTCAGACTTCTTGCCGCAAGTGCAAAAAGAACTTTATCTATCTAAAGAAGACTTAGGCAAAGCTACGCTGTTAATTATTGCCGGCTTATTCAAGAAAGTTGTTATAGCGGATTACATCAGCTTGAATTTTGTTGACCGTATTTTCGATTTTCCTCTTCGCTATACCGGCGTGGAAAATCTTTTGGCAATCTATGGTTACGCATTGCAAATCTATTGCGATTTCTCCGGTTACACAGATATGGCCATTGGCGTTGCCCTCTTTCTCGGTTTTAAACTAATGGACAATTTTAACTCGCCATTTAAAGCTAACAGCATAGCCGACTTTTGGCGGCGCTGGCATATTTCCCTCAGCAAATGGCTGCTCGATTATCTTTTCAAACCGATGCAGTTCAGTATGCGCTCATTAAAAATTTGGGCTAACGTTATTGCTCTTTTTGTAACATTTGTTGTTTGCGGATTGTGGCATGGCGGCGCATGGAATTTTATCATCTGGGGTGCACTTCATGGATTCATGATGTCTTTCAGTCTGCTTGTACAGAAACCAAAACAAAAACTCTATAAGTTTCTAAAAATCAGCGATTCAAAAATTTTACGTTTCGTGCAAACAGTAATCACCTTTCATTTGATTGCCGCTTCATTCATCATTTTCCGCACTAACGATATTCAGATAATTAAGGATATGTTTTCTCAAATATTCACCTTTTTCCACGCAGAAGTATTTTTACAATTTGCAGAGAAGCTGCCCATTATTTTGGGATTGATGTTAATCGGTTACATTTTGCATTTTATGCCGGTAAAAGTAGAAAACGGTTTTAGAAAGCTTATTGTTTCGCTCCCGTGGTTTGCTCAAGCAATATTGCTGGTTATTGTTATCTGGGTTGCTGCTCAATTTAAGTCGGCCGACATAACACCGTTTATATACTTCCAGTTCTAAAAAACTTGGAGATGTTGTGAGAAGCAACTTTACAATTCGTTTTGGCGGCATTGCCTTATGCATTCTATTATTCGTGAGTTGTGAAAGAGATGTATTTACTGGATATAATGAACCGGCGGAAATTGAGAATTGTAAAATTTTTATTTCTAGTGATCCTTCCAAAGCTTCAATTTATTTAAATGGGATGAATACTGGGCAGCAAACTCCTGATACACTTATCTGGGTCAAGCCTGGGATTAATAAGGTAACTCTTAAAACCAACTACTACGAGGATACAACAGCCACTGTAGATGTAGCAGCAAATAGAATTAGTTATTTAAATATCATCTTTGAAGCTAATTCAAGGGGATTTGGCAAAATAAATTGCACTTCTACTCCTGAAGGCGCAGAAATATTTTTAGATGATATACCGATAAACAAGAATACCCCCTTTGTTATTAAAGACGTAAAACCCGGCTCGCATTATGTTAAATACAAATACGCTTCTCATAGAGAAAGCAATGTTTTTGTGAATGTAAATAGTAATAGTATCGAATCTGCTTATGCTGTTTTAGAAGACACTACAAAATGGGTCAGTTTTAATGTTATAAATTCGCCTATACTATCTAACACTATCAATTCGCTAGCCGTTGATCATAGAAATAATCTTTGGATAGGAACAATTAGAGGGCTATGCAAAAAAAGTGGAGATAAATGGACTTACTATACAACATCAAATACGATCTTGCAAGACAATACTATCAATCATATTGCCGTTGATAGTAGCGATGGTGTTTGGTTATCTACTCCTACAGGAGTTTACCTATTAAAAAATTCGGTTATCGCTAACTACTCCTACAATCTGACAAACAAAAACATCAATATGATTGCATGTAGCAGAAACGGGGAAATTTGGGCTGTAGCAAGGGGTGTAGGATTGTGTAAACTTGTCGGAAGTAAATGGGTTATTTATAATGCTTCTAATTCCGGCTTAAAAACTAATAACATTAACTGTATTGTAATAGATAAAGACGGGTATGTCTGGATTGGTTATTCTTACAGTTCGGTTTCAGTTTTTAATGGCTCCTCGTGGAGCACTTATACAGGTAGTCCAACGAACATCTACTCTATGCACATTATCGAAGATGGTTATATCTGGGCTGGAACCACAAATGCAAATGGCAATGGACAGGTTTTTTCCTTTGATCAAGAGAATTGGGTTCTATTAAACGAACTGAAATTGATGAATAATTTGACTCATACAATATCTAGCTCGGCCAATATGGTTTTTTTTGCTACAACAAACGGAGTGGGAATTTTTAATACCACCACCAAAAGGTTAGCTTTTTATAATAGAGGAAATTCAGAATTACAATTATTTAGAGTACAAGCTCTTGCCTTGGATTTAGATGGAAACTTGTGGGTAGGAACCGTTTTAAATGGGTGTGGTGTATTAAAAAAGAATTATCTCATGGACTAAGTTTCGTTTTCATTACTTCTTACAAACATCCTCAATATGAGTCATAATCCTTCATCTTTCTCAAAATTTACATAAATTAAGGTGGCAGAAAGCCAAATAACGCAACTTTTCGACGGCTTGATTTTTGCACGTATTGTTACTTAAATAAAACAAGAATATGCTCTCAAGAAAAATTTATCTAATCATCTTAGTTTTAATTGCACCGCTCCTTTTTGCTCAGCAAAAAGCAAACATTGCCGACGGACTTAAAAGAACCGCCCTTTCTCATATGGGCGCCGGCAGATATGGCGAAGCAATTGACCAGCTAAACAAATTTATTACGGCACTTCCGCAAGAACCGGAAGGATATTATTTACGTGCGCAGTGTTTGGAGAAACGTCAATCATATGAACCGGCAAGATTAGATTATAGACGCGCTATAAGAATCCAAACTAACGCAACACAGCGATCAAAGTACGAACAAGATTTACAGAAGATGCTTACAGTGTGGTATGCAATTCTTAATAAAAAAATTGAAGGCCACAGACGCGAAATTGCAATTGATCCAAACAAACCATACAACTATCTGGAAATCGGAAAATCTTATAAGTGGATGGAAATTTGGGATAAAGCAGAACAGTGGTATGATGAATATTTGATGCGAGACGATAACGCTTCGCCAGACGAGATTTTGCGCTACACTGAAATCTTGGCCAAAACCGGCAGTTTTGTTAAAGGGGAAAAAATTCTTAAGAAATACACCGACCGTTATCCTCAAGATTGGCGTCTATGGAGCCGATATGGTTACTTCACTTTATGGCTTGGCAAATATCAAATTGCAAAAAGAGCTTTCGAAACTGCTCTCTCTTTCAAACCATTCTTCAAAGAAGCAGAAGACGGATTAGATATTGTTAATAGCCAAGCATACTTAGTGCAAGAAGATAAACGCGCTTATGAAAAAGAATACCCCATTGACCGCTACTACAGACTATTACGTAAAAAGCCAACCGATATTGAGATTCGCTATAAACTTGTTGACGAGTTAATTAAAGCGAACCGCATTGAAGAAGCTTATGAACAACTGAAGATTGTTGGAGTTACAAAAGGTGAAGATGACTGGTATAAAGAGAAATGGGCTTTTGTTTCATCTTATAGAGATAGTGTTTACCATGATAAACTGAATAAAGCCAAAGTAACGTTACTTCAAGACGAGTATGATAAAGAAGCATTAAAGACTGTAGCAAACTATTATGATTTTCTTCAGAATTATGATAGCGCGATGGTTATGTTGGATAAATATTTTGAAAAATATCCGGACGAACAAGATCAGGAATTGAGATTTCGTTACGCCAAAATTTCCGCTTGGGGACGTGATTTTGATAAAGCAATAAACATAACCGATAACTTACTTGTCAGTTATCCGAATAATTTGGATTACCAGCTTTTTAGAGCACAGGTTTCTGTTTGGACAAACCGCGATGCAGATATCGCCGAGAAATATCTTGATAATGTTTTGCAAGCTAGACCAAACGATTTGCAAGCAATAATTTCCAAAGCTTCTTTAATTCTTATCAAACAAGATTTTGAAAATGCGCAAGCACTTGCAGATCAAGCTAAAGGGATTGATCCCAACAATGATGATGTTATAAAACTTCAATCTAATATCGATTGGCAAAAGATGCGTGCAGAGGAAGAAAAACTCTATGCAATTCTGGAACTCGGAAGACAGCGTGTTCAAGATGGCGATCCAGCCGGTGCTATTCAATATTATGAAGAATACATGGGCAAAACAGACGCTAATGATCTGATCAAAAAAGAATTTGGAGATGTATTATTTGCAGCTAAAGATTATAACCGTGCATTAGAAACATATAATCAGCTTCTTACAAGCAATGATAATTATGAAGCTCAAATGCAGCGTGGAAAACTTTTTTACGCGATGGGAGATTCTGTCAGCGCAGTAAATGAATTCAAACAGCTTGTGAAAAAAGACTCTGCTGATTTTGAAGCCAACTTATACTTGGCTGATTCTTATGCAAAAATGGCGGAAAGTGATTCTGCACGTGCAATATATAATACTCTTTTAGATACATGGCAGCTTGATTCAACGCAAACTAAGATGGTGGAGCAGCGTAAAGGCTGGCTTCCGGTTACGGGCATACAAGCAATTTTTGAAACATTCCCAAACTATGTAGCCTTAGCCCCTTCAGTAATTTATTATGCTGATAACTTGAGTTTTAGAATGCTTGCGGCTGGCGCCCGGCTTGATCTTGGTGTTACAAAGTTTCTTTCTTTCGGAGTTTCTTTTGGACGAACTCAACTAAAAGCTAACGCGGCGAGTTTAGATCAAGATATTATTGATACAATCCCGAATTTTTATACCGACCAACGCTTTACAACTTTTAAAGGACATGTGTTTATTAAATTCTCCGAACAATTTAATATGGGTATTGGAGTTGGGAAAAGTAATTCGCAAGGGTATCTCGCGCGCGATGAACAGGATGCGTTTTTCAAATTTGAGCGACGTGACACCGCAAGCGTAACACTACAATATCAAAACTCGGATGCTTCACTAATTCTCTACTCTCCTTATTTGATTAGCATCCGTCAAATGGCTCGTCTTTATAAACTGCAAGGTTATTACCGGCACAGAGACGGAATGAAGATCGAAGGAAGTTTTCAATACCTTGGCATAGATGACGGTAACGAAGGAAATGATTTTTATTTAAGACTTGGCCGATACTTCTATAAAGATTTAATTGTTGGGTATGAATATGCTTACGATAACTTCAAATGGAAATCGCCCTATTATTATTCACCGAGGAATTTTGAATCGCACAGTATTTGGCTTGATAACGAATTGGACCGCAAACAAAATCTTCGCGTAACAATCGGTGGAAAACTTGGAATCATTCCGCAGAATAGTTTAATTGTTCTGGAAGGACATTTTATGGGCGAATACAAACCAATGCCAAACCTACTTATGTCCGGTCGAGTTGGAATTGGAAGCACTTCGCGTGATAATTCCAGTTACCGGTTTTTCTCCGGCCAGCTTTCAGTCTATTGGACCATATTCTAAAATCAATTGCTTTTGCAGATCAAATTCATGGAGTAACTTTGAAGAAATTTTTTCTTATTACATTTCTATTATTTGCTTCAACATATGCTCAGGAAATCACTTTCTCCGGCGAAGCTAAACCGGCGGGGATTATAATAGCTCAAGGGGAAAATATAATTTCCGCTATGCTGAATAAGCGAAAGTTGCTGGTAGATAAAGATGGAACATTTGTTTTTGGATTTGACCGTGACGCAAAGGGAAAATTTATTCTACGTGTTAAACAGAAAAATCAGAAAGAAAAAATCTTTACTTACATATTGGAGCAAAGAGAATATGAAAAGCAGTCACTCTCTTTACCAAGTAAATTTGTCACTCCGCCTAAAAGATTCTTAAAACAAATAAAGAATGAAACTGCTAAGATGAAGAACGCCCGCGCAAAAATGGAGGGAGTTAAAACCGCATATTTCAACGAGGGCTTTGCTCTTCCTATTGACAGCGTAAGAATAACAGCCCAATTTGGCGGGCAAAGAATTTTAAACGGCAAAAAAAGGAAAGAGCACAACGGTATTGATTTCGGCGGTAAAGAAGGTGATTCTGTTTATGCTATCACCGATGGAATTGTTCGTTTAGCGGGAGAAAAATTTTACTATAACGGCAATTTCGTTTTATTAGATCACGGACAAGGTTTAAGCAGCGTTTATCTTCACCTTAGCAAACTTCATGTAAAAAACAATCAAGTAGTCAAGAAGGGTGAGTTAATTGGTGAAGTTGGGGCAACGGGAAGATCGACCGGACCACATCTTCATTTAGGAATCCAATGGTATAAAAAAAGAATTGATCCGGCCAACATATTGAATCTAAATTTAGAGCAGTTCACTGATTGAATCTATTACCTTAACACCAAGCGTTTCTAATCTCTTCCTATCGTAATGTCCGCCGGAAAGAAGAACGCAATCCGCACCCATTTCTGTAGCAACTTCAAAATCATGCTCGGTATCGCCAATCATTAACGTTTCCCCTTTTCCGTTGCCAAGTTTTTTAATCAATTGCTGACCTAGATGAAGTTTGCCCGCAGCATAGATATTATCTAAACCAACAATGTGAGAGAAATATTTCGTCAATCCGAAATGATCGGCCATTTCCTCTAGAGTATGCTGGCTGTATGCTGATAATATTGATTGTCCGATTCCGAGATTTTTTATCTTCTCCATTACTTCTACAATACCGGGATAAGCTTTGCATTCAAACTTGCGACGCTCATATTCCTCTATCCACTTTCTGCCAATTATCTCGAAAGATTCTTTTTCAAAATTGAACCCGAGTGCGGCGTAATAGTTTTTAACGGGAATTGTAAAGATGTTTTTGTATTCATCTTTGGAAATTGTTTTTAGATTTCGCTCAGTCAAGAGCCAGTTGATTAGTACTACGCACAAATCTACATCGTCGATTATTGTGCCGTTCCAATCCCAAATAATATGTTTATAATTTTTAATCATGGTGTACAAATTTATTTGAAATATTCTATAAAGTGAAATTTGAGCTCAAAAGCGAGTGGATTGTCCATTTATTTAGCAACAATATAAGACCTATAACAACAATCTTCCTTGAATACCAGTGCAAAATGTCGATTATAAGTCGTAATGAATGTATTTAAATCCAAGAGGAGGTTTCATGAAAAAATTGTTAGTAGTTTATTTATTGTGTTTTAGTTTTGTAATAAATGCTCAAGAAAAACCGGATTACTCAGCTAAATACAGCGGGTATATAAGAGCATGGTATCAATCGGATTTTGGAACAGACCAAGGAGCATATTCTCTTAAACAAGCTAGATTCGGAGTTTCCGGTGCAGTAAACGAGTATGCCAGTTACAAAGTTCTTGTTGATTTTACACGACTTGGTAAATTAACAACAGCTACTACAACCGTGAATGGTGTTAAGGTTGTTAACAGCGCTACTGCTTCATTTTCAGATATACTTCTGGATGCCGCCGCCACAATTACTCCGTTTAAGAATTTTGATCTAACAGCCGGTCAGTTTAAGATTCCCTTCAGTTCTGACAATTTGAAAGCAGACCAAACTCACCAATTTGCTAATCGCCCAATGATTACGAACGTCTCCCCAAATATGAGAGACATAGGATTTATAATGACTTATAAAATAAAGGGTGATGTTAATGCCGAACTTACCGCTGGATCTTTTAACGGTAGCGGAATGAATAAAACGGAAGCAGATAAAAGTTTAGATCTTTCGTTAAGGGCTGTTGTTTCGCCAATTAAAAATTTAAATGTCTTTGCAAATTACTATGGCGGCAAAGTATCGGGTCTGGATCAAAATTTTATGGGCTTTGGTTTGGCTTATAAGTACAGTGCTTTTTTGTTTGATGCCGAATATGCAAACAAAACACTCTCCGCAACTACTGGTGATATAAAAGGGAATTCTTATTTCGCTTTGGTGAACTATAACATTTCGTTTAATGAAGGATTTATTACAGAGATTACTCCGGCATTCCGTTATGAGATGTTCGATGTAAACTCGGATAAGGATAATAACGAAATAGGAAGAATGACTTTCGGCTTAACATTTCAGTTTGCAAAAATTACATTTGCACATTTCAGAATTAACTACGAGAAATTCGATTATAAAGATGGTTCAACCAATCCGGATAAGTTGATTTTAGAAATTCAAACTAGATTTTAATTAGGAGAACTAATATGAAAAAAGTTATTGCAGCTGCATTAGTGATTATGTTAACACTTAGCAGCATAAATGCCCAAGAAGTGCCGGCAGCCATAAAAAGCATTGCCCCAAAATTGTCAAAAATAGCAGCATCACCATCCTTAGTTGCGGCAGTTAAAGCGCAGAACGCTAAGAATGTGAGTCTCGATAAAATTAAAAAACTGGATTCAAAGTGGTCTGAGACTTCGGGACTAGATGATTTTATGAAACAAGTTTTAGCAAGTACTGCTTCCGAGTATCTCAAAAAAATTCGCAAGGAAAATTCATTCATTGTTGAAGCGTTTGCAATGGATAATAAAGGTGCAAACGTTGGAATGACAAATAAGACAAGCGACTACTGGCAAGGAGACGAGGATAAATTCACCAAAAGCTATAATGGCGGAACCGGTGGCACACACTTCAGCAAACTCTCATTCGATGAAAGCACTCAAAGTTATATCATTCAAGTTTCGGTTCCGGTTATGGAAGGTGGAAAAGCAATCGGCGCAGTTACATTTGGGGTAGATCCGGGTAAGATTAAGTAAGTAAAAAAATTAGAATAAAACAGGACTTGAACATGAAAAGTTGGTTTCAAAATTTGAAGGTAAGACAAAAATTAATTTATACCTTCTCCACCGTTATTTTCTTTTTAGTAATGATTGGTGGAATTGGTTTGTGGGAGATGTCAAAAATTCATTCCAATGTTGAGCTTATGTCGAAGACTCATTTACCAAGCGTTGATCTACTCATTCAGATTGATAGAGATATGCAGCAAGCAGTGGTTGCCCAACGCACAATGATCTTCACTGCCACACTGTCCGATAACTTCGAAAAGCTTAAGAAAGAAAATGATGACAACATAAAGCAAGCTATAGAACGTTGGGATCAATTTAAAGCTGTTGTAGATTCTAGAGTAGATGCATCAGTAATTCCTAAGTACGAAACAGCTAGAGAAAGATGGATCCAAATTTCAAAAAGACTTGTGACTTTAAGAGAAGAGGATACTCCCGAAAGTAGAATTGAAGCCATCGAACTTTCCTCTAAGGAAGCAAGCAAAGCATTTGAACACGCACGCGAATATGTAAATTTATTAACCGAGACTATTGAGAAACTTTCTGTAGAAGATGCCGATACAAGCGATAGTTCATATTCCAGGACCTCGTTGATATTCGGATTGGGAATTATTGGCATTGTAGTGCTTTCCGTTTTTGGCGGATTTGGTATTTCAAACTTGATAAGTAAACCGATAGAGCAAATCTCTAATGTTATGGGAGAATTAAATAGAGGACATTTGAGTTCCCGTGTTAATCACTCAAGTAAAGATGAAGTCGGAGTTCTTGCAGAATCGATGAATTCTTTTGCAGATACACTTCAGAACTTTACCGGCGTGATGTACAAAGTTGCCGAAGGCGACCTTACAGTTGAAGCAAAAATTCTTGATAGTGCTGACGAAATATCACCGGCATTAAACAGAATTGTATACACATTAAGAGATTTAGTTGGAGAAACACGTTTATTAACTACAGCAGCTTTGGAAGGAAAACTTAATACAAAAGGTAACGTTGGAAAATTTTCCGGCGGATATAAAGAACTTATTCAAGGGTTCAATGAAACTTTGGATGCCGCTATCTCTCCGGTTAAAGATGGCTCCGGTGCGTTAGCTAAAATGGCTGCCGGAGATTTTTCGGTTCGTGTAGAAGGAAATTATAAAGGCGATCATCAGATTATTAAAAATAGTATTAATCAACTCGGTGAATCTTTAGAAAATGTAATTGGAAATGTTAGAGATGCAATTGAAGCAACTGCAAGCGCATCAAGCGAGATTTCATCCAGCACAGAAGAAATGGCCGCCGGTGCGCAAGAGCAATCATCGCAGACTTCCGAAGTTGCAAGCGCAGTTGAAGAAATGACATCAACTATTTTGCAGACAACCCAGCACGCAGCAAGCGCAGCGGAATATTCTAAGTCTGCCGGTATTATCGCAAAGAACGGCGCTACGGTGGTTAGAGAAACAGTAACCGGAATGAACCGAATTGCAGATGTTGTTGGTGAAGCCGCATCAATAGTTAAAGAACTTGGAAACAGCAGTAACCAAATTGGAGAAATTGTTCAGGTAATCGAAGACATAGCAGATCAAACAAACTTACTGGCTCTCAACGCCGCCATCGAAGCAGCAAGAGCCGGCGAACAAGGACGTGGTTTTGCAGTTGTTGCCGATGAGGTTCGCAAGTTAGCCGAGAGAACAACAAAGGCAACAAAAGAAATTGCCACTATGATTAGGCAAATCCAAAAAAATACCGGAAATGCTGTTACTTCGATTTCAAGTGGAACTAAAGAAGTTGAAGATGGACGCGAATTGGCTAACAAGGCAATTAAATCTTTGGATGAAATAATCGAAAGCACTAACAAAACAATCGGCGCAATAAGTCAAGTAGCAAAAGCAAGCGAAGAACAATCATCTGCAGCTGAACAAATTAGCAAGAGTATAGATGGTATTTCAAACGTCGTTCAGCAGTCAGCAATTGGATTACAGCAAATTGCCCGCGCATCGGAAGATTTAAACAACTTAACAACCAATCTGCAAAATCAAGTTGCAAATTTCAAAGTCGATTCTAAAAAGAAGAACAGTTACAAATCTTTAGGTTATTAACAGAGTTACATTGGGATTTACAAAAAGGGACTGCTAATGCTGTCCCTTTTTTTGTTTCAGAGTATTGCATTCAAAAATGAAACTTGCTAATGCAGAATTTGTCTCTTAGTTTGCAATAGAAAACAATCCCTTTCCTCCTTTAACCCATTTTTAAGGAGGCACAAAATGAAAGCTGTTACAGCGTACGAAAAAGCCCGCATCTACATCCAGAAGAGCTCCGAAGAAGACTTGATCGCAGAGAAAAGAAGAAACAATCCCGGTCCCGTAATAACAATTTCCAGAGAAACCGGAATTGGAGCCGGTGCTATTTGCCACAAATTAACAGAGTATTTCAATTCCCGCGCAATTCAACATTACGATGACTGGACCTACTTCGACAAAGATCTAATGGAAAAAGTAATGCAAGACCACAACTTGCCGGATCATTTTAAAAAATTGCTTGGCGAACATACTCCGGCAAAAATGGATGCATGGTTTGGCGAAATGCTGGGTATCTCTCCTTCCAGACTCTCTTTACTTCACAAGACTTCTCAGACAATTAAAAGTCTATCCGCATTTGGAAATGTAATTATTGTTGGCCGCGGTGCCAATATTATTACAGCTAAATTTGAAAACGCGTTTCATATTCGTTTGGTTGCTCCATTAAGCCATAGGATTGAAACCGCAATGCTTTTATATGAATTGGACAAAAAATCCGCAACAGACTTTATCAAGCTTGAAGATGAAGCAAGAAGGCTTTACATCTTGAAATATTTTCATAAAAACATTGAGGACCCTCTTCTCTATCATGTAATCATTAATACTCAGTTTTTATCGTTTGAAGAAATTGCAACAATGATAGGCCAATGTGTGGTTAAAAGGTTTCCAAAATTCTTTCATCCTCGTTTTGCAACGGTAATTGATAACTGATTCGAAATAAGTCTGAATCCGGTGATTTTGAGAGAAGTAGTTTCTGCTTGCAAAAAAAGAGCAAGAAATATTTATCTTGCTCTTAAATTTCTATACCTCTTATAAAGACATCGGATTATTTATGAAAAACAAAAGCCTACTTATAGCATTACTTCTACATTTATTCGTTAACCTATCATTCGCGCAACAAGACAAGCTTAAGAAGATTGATTCTTACATTCAGTCGGCAATGAATGATTGGAAAATGCCCGGCTTTGCAGTGGCAATTGTTAAAAACGATTCTATTGTTTTTTCTAAAGGATACGGCGTTCGCGATGTTAGGACTAACGAACCGGTTGATGAAAACACATTATTCATGATTGCCTCTTGTTCAAAGGCATTCACAACCGCTTCACTTGCAACTTTAGTGGATCGTGGAAAAATTAAGTGGGATGATCAAGTAATTAAATATCTCCCCTCTTTTCAGATGTACGACACTTGGGTTACAAAAGAGATGACAATTCGCGATCTTGTTACTCATCGAAGCGGTTTGGAAACTTTTAGCGGAGATATCCTCTGGCTTGGTTCAACTTATGATTCTAAAGAAGTAATGCGCCGTGCACGTTTTCTAAAACCAACCTCAAGCTTCCGCAGCAGATACGGATACCAGAACATAATGTTTAGCGTAGCCGGCTCAATCATTCCGGTAGTAACCGATACAAGCTGGGCTGATTATGTTAAAACTCATTTTTTCATGCCTCTCGGAATGGACAGAAGTGTTACATCAATTTCGGATATGAAAAGCGAAGGCAATTTTGCTTTCCCGCATAAGATTGTAAAAGAAAAAGTTATTCCATACAACGATTTCTGGTCGATTGAAACCGTAGCGCCGGCCGGTGCAATTAATTCATCGGTTGCAGATATGTCACAGTGGCTTCGTCTGCAATTAAAGAAAGGTAAATTCGGCGATAAACAAATTTTCAGCGAACAACAGTCAAATGAAATGTGGTCCAATCAAACGGCGATAGGAAACGCAAACTACGGACTCGGCTGGTTCATCCGTTTTTGGAACGGCAAGAAGCTTTTAAATCATGGCGGAGGAATGCCGGGAATGATAAGCGATGTTTCAATTATTCCGGAAGAAAATTTTGGTCTTGTTATTCTAAGCAATACCGAAAGCGGAATGGTTACTGCAATCAGAAATTATATTATGGAAGTCTTCATTAACAAAGAACCCAAAGACTGGAATAAAACAATGCTCGAAAATTGGAAAAAGAGAATTGAAGGATTTGAAAAAGAAGATAAGAGACGTGAAGAAGTTAGAGTTAAAGATACGAAACCATCTCTACCGGTTGAGAAATATTGCGGCGTCTATGAAGATCAAATGTACGGCAAAGCAGAAGTTAGTTTGAAAGAGGGAAAATTATTTTTACAGTTTCTCCCCTCTCCTTTTTTACGCGGCGAATTAAAACACTATCACTTCGATACATTTTATATCGATTGGGAAGATGATTTCCTAACACGCGGCTGGGTTAAATTCGAGATGAATTTTAATGCAGAGACAAAGAAGTTTATTATCGAAGTTCCAAATTCACCGGACTTTATTTTTACAGAACTATCATTCGAGAAAGTGAAATAAATTATGAAACTGAAAATGTTATTGATGGTTTTGGTTGCCGCTTCGGTTTACGCACAATCGAGTTATGATAGATATACTTACAAAAACACCTCGCTGGATGTTATAACTAATCCGGCCAGCATTGTTATGGGAGAATCGTTTGTTGCTAATAGAAGCAATATCAGCTCCTTCATCGAAAATCCGGCTAACTTAAGCGAGAATAGCAAAACCGGTTTGTTTTACAATATCCGCTTTCATGATTGGAATGAATACGCAAAGAAATTTCAGTTTGCTACCGGCGGTGCAATTTTAAATTCTTCTTTTGCTACAATAGGAATTGCATTCAGTCAGTTTACAAGCGGTGCTCTGCCAAACCCTTTAGCCGAATTGGCTTCCAATACTTCTTCCGAAGAAGCCAACCAAACTTTAATTGTCTCTCTTTCCAATCAGTTTGCCGATAACTTAACGTTTGGTGTTAGCATAAAATATTTCGGTCATTCAAGAACAAGTACTATGGGTTCTGTTAACGGGTTGGATTCTAAAAATGCATTTCTTTTTGATGTTGGTGCGCTCTATTCAATTAACCTAAATCCAAGTCATTCAAAAAATGTTTTTGATCTTAGTCTAGGTGCGGCTTTTCAGAATTTCGGAACTGATTACAAAGAGAAAGATGATTACTTCGATACTGATTACAAGTATGTCCGTTTGCCAAGGTATCTGAAATTTGGTTTTGCTTTTAATGCTCAAATCAAAAACACTTCCGGCTCAAATGATATTGAAGCTGTATTTACCGGACAATACAAATGGCTTACAAATCCCTCTAAAAGCGAAAGAACAAATGTAGATTACTGGGGCGGCGGCGCAGAGTTTACTATAAAGGATATTTTTATTGCCCGTGCTGGTTTTTTCCAGACCCCGGAATATTGGATGATTTACGACCGAGCTGAGATGCTTTTCCGATATGGTTTTGGTGTAAAAATTCCGCTTCAAAAAATCGGAATCAATTTGCCTTTTGTTTTATCAGCCGATTACTCATTCATTCCGATAAATGATGTTTCTCTTTCACAGACAAATGGAACACCTGACTCTAAAAAGCTTTTGCGCGCAATTGGAATTACTCTTCAATTTGGAAGCTCTTTGTTTTAGTTAAATCGGGCGGATAAAAGTCCGCCCGGTATCTAACACCAACCGGTTTCATCCGTCTTAAGTGTACAAAAACCAAAAGCAAAGGATAAAAATGAGAAAGCCTATTTACCTTCTTTTTTTACTTGTTTCCTTTTTTACAATTACTACAGCACAACAAAAATTTTACGTCAACCTAAATGACAGAGCCGACGATCAATTTAAAGTTACCATTACACCTAACGGCTTAACAAGCGCAAATAAAATTTTTCAATTTGCCTCTACCGCACCCGGGACATACCAGACAATGGATATTGGAAGGTTTGTAAAATCATTCAGGGCATATGATGAAACCGGAAATGAAATTGATTGCAAACAAATTCAAACCAACCAGTGGGAAATAAGCGATCCGGCTAAAGCTAAAAAGATTGTTTACAACATTGCCGAGACGTGGGATACTCCGGTTAAGACAAACAATGTTTATGCTATGAGCGGAACCTCGCTTGAAAATGATCATGCTGTAATCAACGGACAAGCTGTTTTCGGTTACTTCCACGGAAAGCAAAAAGACTCTATTGAAATAAAGCTGGATTATCCGACCGATTGGAATATTGGAACTGCGCTCAGACAAAATAGTAACGGATTTTATTATGCAAAAGATTATGATGAAGTTGTTGATTCCCCAATTATGTTGGGTAAACTAACTAAGACTTCTACAAAAATTGAAAACACCAACATTGATATTTATTCATATTCCAAAACCGGAAAGATTTCCGCCGAAAGCCTTTTACTGATTCTTGAAGACATGCTTAGCGCAACTAGTCAGTTTACAGATGGACTTCCGGTTAATAACTATACTTTCCTTTTCCATTTCGAAAATTTTTCTGCCGGCGCGTGGGAACATAATTACAGTTCATTCTATGTCTTTGCAGAATCCGACTTAAGTGATCGTTTTACGCAAGAATTAAAATCTGTTGCGGCGCATGAGTTTTACCATATAGTCACTCCGCTCAATATTCATAGCGAGTTAATCGGCAATTTCAATTTTGAAAGACCAACCATGTCTCAACATATTTGGCTTTATGAAGGCGTAACAGAATGGGCCTCGGATATTCTTCAAATGAGAGACTATTTGATTACTCTTGAGGAATATGATAAACAAGTTAAATCGAAACTTATGATGAATGATAATTTTGATCAGACTATTTCTCTTACAGATCTTTCTTTGCACTCTACAGAGATGCAAGATCAATATCCAAACATTTATCAGAAGGGTGCGCTTGTTGCCGGATTGTTAGACATTCGCTTGCTTCAACTTAGCAATGGTAAAAAAGGTTTGCGCGAAGTTATTAACCAGCTTTATAAAGATTACGGTGCTAACAAAGCTTTCAGCGAAAAAGATTTTTTTGATGAATTTGTTAAAAGAACTTATCCGGAAATTGCTGATTTTATTAACCGCTACATCAAAGGCTCGGAAAAACTTCCGGTGGAGGAATACTATGGCTGGCTTGGCATTGGTTATAAAGAAATAGTCGGTGTTGATAGTTCAAAAATTGCTTTGGGTTTTGGGATAAGTGTTAAAGATGGAAAGTTTATTGTTTCCAAAGTGGATATTCCTACTGCTGATGGAGTTGCTGCCGGCGATTTTATTTTGAAAGTTAACGGGGAAGAAGTGAACATGCAGAACGCTCAAACTAAATTTGCCTTTATGAGCAAAATGAAAGTGGGCGAATCTTTTAATCTTACCGTTGACCGCAAAGGTGAAGAGAAAGAAATTAAGGTATCTATGCAGCCGCGCCCAATTAAACATGAGTTTAAGATTATGGATAATGCTACTGAACAGCAGTTTTCCTTGCGTAGCGCATGGATGCAGAACTTATAGAATCCAGTCAAAAACAAAGCGCTTTCTTTCTGACTAATAATGATTTAGATTTGGTTGAAACGAAAGCGCTTTTCTCAATGGAGTAATTATGAACAAGCTTTACAGAATTAAAATCCTAGCTTTTCTTTTTACTTCATTGCTTTTTATTTCTTGTTCATCCTCCATTTATGATAACATTTATCCAACACTAAGCGACGGCAAATACGACAGCGAATTTCCTTACCGGAATTCGTCCGCTCAATTAGAAGAAATCAGCAATTCTGTTCGCTTAATAAACAGCATTGCATTTTACACAAGTTATGTTTTTCCGGAAGGGAGCAGACTTTTACGCAGAGAATTAACCGGCATAGACGCCAGAAAGAAAGCAGTTCAAGAAGTTTTCTTCACAAGAACAGCTTCCGGAACGGCTACTGTTATTGATGTTACAAACGGAGCTGTAGTTCTTCTTACGGTTGCTCACGTTGTAAGCTTTCCCGATACAATTTATTCCTACTTCATTAATTCCGACGGTTCATCTTCCATATTTCTTCAAAGCATTTCGGTAAAAACTAAGCAGACAAATTATATTCCGAATTTACCGGACGACGGCGAACTTGAAATTATAGCAAAAGATAGAGCGCTTGATGTTGCCTTATTGGGAAATC